>JAFEAV010000049.1 GCA_018266215.1 Cyanobacteria bacterium SZAS LIN-3
GCGGAGGGCTCAGTATTTATTTACGCTTCAGTCAGTCCGTCACGTAAATCGGGCTGCTTGCTACAGTTTCTGGTCGACGTCGACCTGAAGTTTCCACAAAGCCCCTCGGCTCAAAGCAATCAACTTGTTGTGCGATTGCTCACCGGTTATGCAATTAGTATATCCGGATCCACGAGCAATGGAAGTACCCCGGAATATCTTCTTTGTATTTCTTTTGCACATGCAAAAGCAGCTCAGGAGAGCGTTTACAGATACGCAAAAGGTTGCAAGCAACCTGGCCTACGGACGGCGGCAGTTGATTCGCGATCGCATATACTTTCCATATAGCCTTATCTACAGTCAGATAATATATTGGCCTTAACTGCCACCACGCCAACAACCAGAGATTCAAAAATGTCCAAACACATCGGAATAGTCGCCTGCAGCGCCGAAGGTGCCGCACTCTGCTATCGCACAATTTGCGCCGAGGGACCGGCCCTGCTGGGCCCACATGCCCACCCGGAAATAACCATGCACACTTACCCACTGAGCCAGTACATGGAGCCAATTTATCGGGACGACTGGGAAGGCGTAGGCAAATTGATGGTGGCATCGGCCGCCAACGTCGCCAGGACCGGCGCACAATTCGCCATCTGTCCGGACAATACGATTCATCAGGCATTTGACTATGTGAGCAAACATTCGGTCATTCCATGGCTGCACATCGCCCAGGAAGTGGCAGCGGTGGCGGAGAAAAATCAATATCACAAAATTGGTGTGCTGGGCACGCGCTATCTGATGGAGGGTCCCGTCTATCCAGGCGCTCTGATTACCAAAGGCATGCAGCACGAGATTCCAACCGCCGAACAACGTCAGCGCATCAACGAAATCATCTTCGACGAACTGGTGTACGGAAAATTTGAACAAGCAGCCCGCGAATACTTCAGCCAGGTGATTGTCACCCTCAAAGATCGCGGCTGCGACGCAGTTGTCCTGGGCTGCACTGAAATCCCCTTGCTCATTGCCCAGGAAGATTCGGCCCTGCCGATTCTCGATTCAACGCGCATATTGGCGCGAGCGGCTCTGGCAAAGGCGACTGAGAGCGCGCAGAAGCCGTGAGCGGTCTATAGGCAACAGCAAATCGGGCACCAACAGGGCACTTCCCCGTCTAAGCCTTGGACGCAAATGCGTTCCATTTTTTAAAGGCGAACAGTAAAAGGAAGGTCAGTCATGGGAAAAGCACTTATTTTGTGGATTCTTGGTGTACCGGTCGGCGGCATTGCCGTCTTGTATCTCCTCGGATTTCTGCACTAAAGCCTCAGCTCAAGCACCTGGCTCAGAGACCAGTGAAAGCACCTTTCACCTCAATGCCGCCCTTGTGCTTGAGCGGATTGCCGGTGGGAGCAATGGAAACACTGTAGCCGTCCCCGTCAAATTTGAGGGCCGGCATTTCCAACTTAATCGGCAAAATAAGCTTGCCGGCACCATCCGTCACAGCCGCAGCAGGAGCATCAGGCATGGGCAACTTGCCACTGTCAAAGAGATCAACCGGAGGCAAAGCCTCGGTATCCGGGGGCCTCAGCGCCTCCATCTCCCTGACCGTTGACAGCGGCCCGATACCTAATTTGCCCAGCTCGGCATAGGCCTCTTCCAGAAACGCGCGCATCGTCGACTGTTCACCAGTCGGCGTTACCACAGGCTCAATTTTTTTGCTGTCTTCAGTAGGTTGCCTGCCATCAGCCATTCATCCAATCTCCGCCAGGATTGTCGTTACTCTAGCCAATCCCGGGTGAAAAAATTGTGTACAGGTCAAACCATGGCTGCTCGGCAACGAATCAGGAAGTCATTGACCCATTCATAGTCCGGCCGGTCTGGCAGTTTTGAGGCCTCGTGCGCCGCATCAAACTGCTTGTGTAACTCCAGACGCCAGGCGTCCACATCCTCCCAGGACACCTCTCCGCCGCGAATAGCCAGGAGCCTTCCTCGGGTACCATCGCTCTCCTCGGTAAGCACCGGCACTCGCCGATCGCGCAAAATACCGATACCGGACAAAAGCAAGCGTGTCAGGTGCATCACATGCTTCCACTTGAGCTCCCCGCCGGTGCGCAGGTCTTGCTCCAGCTTGCGAAATTGCGACAGCACATAACCGTTGTAGGTCTGGTAAACAAGCTTTGACAAAAATCGCTCGCGATTAGCCAGCAATTCCTCTGCGACGGGACTGGCAAGCTCGACCAGCGGAGTATAAAGACACTCCAGTACATTGGGATTGGCCTTGAGTGCAAGCAGCAGAAACTTCTGCAATTCCCAGTAGCATTCCTGGGTGGCGGCATCTTCAATTTGCTCGGGCATGCCGTAGAGCGACCAGTGCAGAGCCGCCGACGGCAAAAAGATACCTCGTCTGTCCGTATCGGATCCCTCGACCTCAAGGCCGTAGGCGCGAGATCCGACCACGCAACGGTAGATGACATACTTATACAAGTCACGGTCACCAGGAACGGCACCAGGACGGTCCAGATTGAGATTTTGAAAGTGTTTGCGAATGGCGATGTCCTGGCGACGAACGGTCGCCTGGCCGCCATCCGGAAATTGGACGACATAGGAGTGATTATTGTCCAGCGGCGATTTGACAATCTTGCCGACTTCACCACTGCGTCTGTCCACGCCGCCGTGCAAGCCGCGCACATCCACAAGCGTCACAACCTGGGTCCCGACCGGGAGAATAAGCTGCGGATTGATACTGCTGTCTGTCAATTGGACTTCCTCGATCCGGCAATTCTCGATTGCACAATGGAACTATAGCGAAATTTACCACCGCGCAACAAGTTCCCAGATTTGCAGAGGACGAACCTAATTACCCATAAGGCGCTGCTTCAACAAAATGGCATCGACGATCTCCTGGGCTTTCCTATTGATGTCAGACTGAAACTGATCATCATAGGTCTTCTTCAGCTCTTGCCTGACCTCGGCAGCCTGAGCCGCACACGAGTCCAGGGGTACGGCTTTGGCTGTCGGCAGATTCATGATTTCGCTCTCCCAGGTCTGCACCTGTTTGCCGTCGACGGCGCCGCGGCCCCAGATGCTGTAGGCTGAAGCATCCTTCAGTGACTCTTGCACATCGTTGTAGTAATTGAGGGCATCTCTTTGCGCCCCTGTCGCGGGCCAGTTGTTTGCATCAGCCATAAGCTTGCCGCTTCTATATTTCGCCTGCTCCTCCGGACTCATGCCCTTTATTGCCTTTTCCACGCCCTGGCGATCCAGGCCAAAGAAGCCCTCTTCGTCACTGATTCTACTGGGGAGAGACAGCTGGCCGTAACGCGCATAGTCATCAGCATCACGTTGCTCTCTGGTTTTGCTTAGAGACATAGAATCACCAAAGGCCGCATTTATTGAACTCCTTTCGCCTCCTTTCAAAAATTCCTCTCTGACATCGGGCGACAGGTTCGGATCGGTAAACACTTCTTTGAATGCAGGAAAGTCCTTGCGCTCGAGAATTCCACGAATTTCCTTGAGCGTATCGGCGTTTTTTGCTCTCTCCTTACTCCAATCATCTCTGGTATAGGACAGATCACAGGTACTGGAGCCGACGGGAGAAGAATCCACGATATCCATAGAAGGAAGCGTCCCCTTCTGTACTAAGCTGTGCGTTTCGTTCGCCGATATTGCCGGACTACCGTGCAAGCTACCCATATTGCGCTCGGAAGCTGCATCTTTATACAGCAGGCTTTGGGCATTATCGACAATGTGTCTTTGACCTTGCTGCTTCTCAATCGTTGCGTCCATAGTCTTCGCTCCGTTTTTGGGGGTGCATTGAAGATAATGGCGGCGGGGTAAAGTCGAGGTAAAACCCAGGATAGTGAATATTTGGGCGTTTCCCTTTTTGGACTGATAAGATGTGTACGGACATCACCCATAGAGGGCAGGTAATTTAGTGAATTTTTCAATAGCACTCCTGCTCGGATATTTTTTAGGCCTGCTCTTACTTTTCCTGCTCACGATAATTGTTTCGATTATCTGGCTGTGCGAAGCAAAGCCGAGGAAATCTCAAACCTGCACCAATACTCTCCTGATAGTGGCCAGCATCTCCGCTGCATTCAGTATGCTGTCGCTGCCGGTGCTGGATATCGTACGCAGTCGCAAAGAAATACCAGACCTGCCGCCCTCCACCGCGGTATTGTCGGCGGAAAGCCGAGCCGACATCAAAGCAGGCGCCATTGTCAAATCGCAGGCCAGTGCCGCTTTTGCCCGCCGCTACCCGGCTCTGGCGAAAGTGCCTGAGCTGCTGGAGATGCCGACAGAGAAGAAATCTCAAAAGGCGATGGAAAAGTTTTTTGACGGGCTGCCCGCAGATGAGCGGGAGAAATTTGCCATCGCCGCGCGCCAAGCCATTTTTGATCGTGCTGCAGGCAAGCCCGTGAAATTCAAAGTCCAACCCGACGATGAAGATCAACGGGAATTCATGAGCCTGATAGCCAACATCGATGAGCCCCTGGCCGGGGAAAAACTGGCCGAAGCTATTGTCCTGACCAACAAGGAGTTGCCGGATGGCTGGTTCCGCTACGAGATGCTATCCGCCCTTTACAAATCGGCCGGTGCAAATGACGAATTACAGAAGCAGGCAGCAGCGCACGAAGATCAGTTACTCTGGCGCATGCACAAGTGGTTGGCCGGCTGTCTTGTATCATTCGGCTGCTTGCTGGCGGGTCTGGGCTGCGCATTTGCCATGTACCGCATGATGAAACAGCAACAATTGAGCAAAGACTTTGACAATCCGCTTGGCGATTGCTCTTACAAACAAGTCTACGGTCAGGCCCTGCTGATCTTTTATATACAGCTGGTACTCGGCGCGGTCTTCGGAGCGGCGCAGGCGATGATGGGCGGATCCGCCAAAACTTCAAACGACGCAGCGTCTCTTTCCACTCTAGTATTTTTGGTCATCAATCTCGTCACCATCTTGATCACAGCGCAGCAGATATTGTGCAAGCCACTGGGCCTGGATCTGATCTACGTGCTCAAACAGCAGAGCCGATGCTCACTAAAAACGGCACTCTCCTGGAGCGTTTGTGGATTTTTCGTTTTCCGAACAATTAACTTCATCTTTTTCATAGCCGTACTGATTGCCTTCAAATACGCGCCTTCATCAGCAAACGCAGTCGACCATCAGATAGTCAATTCAGCCATACAATCGAGTGTCCCCGGCTTCTTAATGCTCTGGATCAGCGGCGCCATACTGGCTCCAATTGCAGAAGAATTTTCCTTCAGAGGCATTCTCTACACCGTTGTTCGCAAGCGCCTGGGAGTGTTCTGGGGCATCGTCATCAGTGCAGCAATTTTCGCAGGCTACCACTTTGACCTGGGCATGTTCCCTTCCCACTTCATTGTCGGAGTGGGCCTGGCCTTTATCTATGAGCGCACGCGCAGCCTTGTACCGTGCATACTGACACATGCCCTCTGGAATAGTTCAGTCACCCTCATGGCCTGGCTGATGATCTAGGCTCGAAATCCTTCTTGCTGATGTGCGCGTGACAGCCCTTCGTTTCATCGACGACCTGCGTTATTTCAAAATCGGTGGCGGCGCTGAGATATGCCATGGCGCTGGCACTGTCCATGCCCATTTTCTCCATGAGAAATTTCATAGCGGCACGAACAGTCTTTTTCATAGCCTGACTCAGATCAGCGTCCAATCCAATTGGTATCCAGTAATCAGCGGTCTCGGCAAAAGGCTCCTTAAAAGCGCCCTTACCTGGAATGGCTGGATCGCCGGCCTTCAGAACCGTCAACCTCAGCTTGGTGCGCAGTGATGCTTCCAGGGCCGTCAGAGCAACTTCTCCATCACCCTGGTTAAAGTGCGGATCACCAATGAAGAACATGCCACCAGCCAGTTCGATCGGCAAATAGAGCGAAGAGTTGGGCGTCAGGTCCTTCAGATCCAGATTGCCGCCAAAAGATGAGGGCGGAATGGAGTTGACCTTCTCATCGGTGTTTGGCGCTACGCCCATCGTCCCCATAAAGGGTTGGATCGGAAAATGCACGTCCTTGCCGGCGGCGGTGTGCACGATACCGTAAGTTTTGCCGTCCAAATTTTTTATCGGCACAAAGGTAAATACATTGCCGTATAACTCGGGATGCTCTTTGCTGGCTCCGGGCTTGGGACCGTCGTTTTGCGGGTATTCGCCTGGCAGGGCGCCCTTGCCGTGGCGGTTGCCGACAATGCCGTAGGGCACCCTCGGCACAAGCGATATGACGTCAACCTTGAGCACATCACCCGGCTGTGCCCCCTCAATCGCCACCGGTCCCATGATGATATGGGGACCATCGGTAACCATATTATGTTCGGTGTTGGACGCACAAATCTCTACAGCATCATCGAGCACCTCGGAGCGCTTGACACCAAACTTGCCAAAAAATTTGACCGGGTCACGCCCCTGATCCTCCACCATGCCTTCTGACGAAAGCGTATCAAAGGTGATCACACTGCTGGATGGCACGGTCAAAATAGGTTTTGCATCTCGATTTGGCAGAATGCCCCAGCGCATCGTCGACAGAGTCGCCGGCACATAGTATTCACCATCAGGCAACTTGCAGGGAGCGCTGTGACTGCGCTGCAAAATAGCTTGTCCATCCTGAGCAAAACACGGATAAGACAGAAAAGCCGCCAGCGTGAACGCAGCGGCTGAGGATGAGGCACCAATTTTACGCAGCGAGACAGAACTTTTTCGCATCAGGTACGCTCCTAAATCACTCACTTGGGGGATGTGCAAAAACAGAAATTTATGACACTTTTGCGAGCTGGAATCAAGTCAGTCCAGGGCCTGTAGCAATTGTACCAGGCCGGTATTGAGCAGGTCGCTCATTGCTCGCAGATCAAACAACATTGTTACCCGAGCCGTAATCAGTTTTATAGACTCGCACCGCTGGCGGTGGCGCGGTCCAAAAGCGGACACCTGCTCCGCCGCGTTTGGTTTCTTTATATTGATGGGAAGAACTTTGGCCGTCTGCCAGTATTCCATCAGTTGCTGACGTCTGGTCAATCCACGCAGGGAATTGGGCGCCGGTGAATTGAGATAATCCCACAAGATAGGCGGCAACCGCTCCTGATCAGGTGTTTGCAGACCCAGAGTCTGACCCAGCAGATTAACCTCCGGTCTGGACTTGCGCACTCCACCGCGTTGCTCGCAGAGAGCCACGAGAGCGAGCACTCCAACTGTCAATCCGGAGACTATATTGAGGCGATTGCCGGCCAATACCATGTGCGGATTTTTTGACTGCTCCAGTGGACCGTCAATAATAATGCTCAAAATACTCAGCTGTAAGAAGTTGGCGTTAGTGGTAACCGCTACAGCAAAATCGCGGTCGCGAGTGAGCTTATCCAGAGCCTGTTGTTCAAAAATTATTTCGCGGTCAAACTTTGCCGAGACAGAACGCAGCTGCAAACCGGTAGTCATGATTTTTCGCATTAGCGACGCCTGCAACGCAATAGCTTCAAGATTGTAAGTGTCCAGTTGACCGGCATGCTTCAACTCCAGCAAGCGATTGACCTGCGCTTCGATACCCATCAGCTTGGCCGCTTCAAGGGCCTCGACGCTCAATTCACCGGCACCGTCAGCAGCCAGGGCGGGGCTGCAAGGAAAGAATGGAAAAACAGCAGCGAGCGACATCAAAATCGCTAAGAAGAATGCCGGCAGTCGGGAATTTGAAAACATTGTCACCCTCACTCCGTCGCCAGCAGAAGATCGAGTGTTTCTCCCTGAAATGACTCCAGGTCTTTCTTCAGAGAATGAAGGAGAACAATGCGATTTTTAACGACGCTGATAGTGTCGTACTTATGGCCGGGCATCGCCGAAACAGCTTGCAGATTTTTGCCCGAGTCCAGACTCATTGTCGTAACTTTGGCTTGCTTCCAGGCTTCATTGAGCAATTCCCGGCGTGATTTACCATCGGTGGAGCCGGGGGGAGGTGCGTTAAGCAGAGTCGACACAAAGGGTGAAAATCGATAGTCATCGCCCGGATGCAGATTGAGAATCTCAGCCAGCGAATTCGGTCCCGTATCGGACTTCCGGCGAAATCCGTGCATCTGCAGCATAGCCAGCAAAGTTAGAGCCGTACCGTTGCTGCCTGAAATTACAAACATACGATCGCCGTCATAAGACTTGCGACTGAGGTAGAGTCGCCCGGCAACAATGCCCAGGATACCTGACTGGAGGAAGTTAGCGTCGTAATTTTTCTGCAACCACTTAGCGCGAGACTGCAATAGATCGGAGAGAACAACATGATAATTGTAGTAAAGGTCCTCATCCACTTTATCGCTTGCCACCTGGACTTCCAGAGCACTTTTTAGAGAGCGTTCGAGCAGCAACAATTCCAGACGACTGGTCTTTTCGCCATTGTCACCAATTTGCTTGAGACGATTGCTTTCCTCGATGCACGGTTGCAGCTTGAGTAGCTTAGCCATCTCCACTGCACCAGGATGATCACCGGCAAACGCCACCGAAGTACTCAGGGTGGGCTCGACGGAAGGACTTTCCACCTGCTCCAGCAGACACAGTAATTGCCGGTCAAAATTCTGCACGGCCGTATGCAGAGACCAGAGCAATAAAATACGCGAGCGCAACAAGCCTACAGCGGCCTTCTTCTTATCATTTATTGAACACAGGTCACCTTGTTTGGTGGCATCGATTTTATAGTTTTTCAGCCAACCGGCAAATAACTCCTCCCGGCGCGAAAGGTTAGATCCGGGAGGCGCGGCGTCCAGATAGCGCGTCACCAGGGGAGGCATGCCGCTTGTATCGATCGGTCTGCCGTCGACCAGATTGGACAGCACCTTGGGTGGGGCGACGTTGCTCGCCTTAGCTATCCGACCATGCAGCCTTGATAGAGTTGAAATGGTTGTATTGAGAGAACCACTGGTAGTGGTAAAGACGGCCGAGGTGACGAACTGTCCGTGCAGACGCATGAAAGGCTCAAGCGTATAGAAGGTTGAAAGCTGGGCAAAGTTCGCAGTATTGAAAAGCTGATTTATAAAGCGTTCGCGTCGCTCTTCCTTTTGCATAATGTCGTATGCATAGGCACGCTCCACGTCGAGCTTATTGCAGGCCTGACGCACCTCCAGCACAGCCCGCAGAATCTTCCTCAAAATCAAGGCTCGCAGGAAGACGGCTTCCTCGGAAGACTCGTCGCCGCTGCCGCGGATGGCCAGATAACGTTCTACCTTACCCTGGATATTAAGCACCTGAGCGGCCTGCGCCGACTCCGACTGGTTGAAGAAGCGGCTCGGTGCCGTGCCCGCGGCAAAACACGGTGGCGACAAAATGAGCCAGCAGAGAACGCTTGAGAATAGACGCTTGATCAACACATTCAAATTAGACCATTGGACAAGATCCTGGTCAAATGCGCGTCGGCCTCATGACAGCCGCCGTTTGCCAGCGTTGCACTCGTGCAAATCGAGAGTTAAGACTCAGTTGAGCTGCCAGACGCAATTTCTGTAAATCACGCCACACGGAGCCCTGAGCCAGGAGAGTTTTAGAAATTTTCGCCGCCTTACCCGCGCCCTGAATAGACTTCAAAATTGGGAAAGCATCCGCTGCCAGAGCAAAACCATGCTCCTCTCGAAGCTCCAAGATCAGCTCCAGAAAAGGCAATGGAAGATCAGCGCCGACCTGACAAATGTAGTCCATAAGCAACTGCCAGCAGAAAAGACTATGCAGAGGTGACACCCTGGCACATTCGCGCAGGGCAATCACCCATTTTTTGACAGTGAGGCCGTGGAGAGCAGCCATAGATTGAGCTAAGTTGGTGGCGTCTACTCGATTTTCTTCAATAGCTGCGATGAGAATATCAAGAGCAAGCCGTCTTAAGTCATCGCTTTTAGACGCCATCGCAAGGACAAGCCACCAGGAACCGTTATCGGACATCTGGAAGTCGGGACGAAGGAACACAGAGAAATCGTTTTGATTGGCAGCGCCGGCAGCGTTGATATCGATCAATAACATTCGCGTCAGAATTGCCACCATCGGTTCCTGATTCTGCAGCCAGAAAATCGAAATATCATCAGCTTCGTAGTAGGCACGGACACCATTGTGTACTGAAATCGTTGGGTAGAGCCCGAATACCTGTATCTCACGATTAACTTGATCAGCGTGGGAGGCATATATCGAATTGCCAAGCTCCGCCGCTACTGGGAAATTGACATGACCATCCGATTCGGTGCTCAAAAAGTCCGGCAGCACTCGCAATATAGAACGATAATGATCGTTCAAGCAGGCATCGACCGTCGCCCGATTGAAAGTGTACTTAGCCGGTGTTACTCCATCAGGCAAATATGCATGAATAAACTTGGCCAGAGGCTGGCAAGTGCCTTTCGGATAGCGACAGCGAAAAGCAGCCAGGGCAAGCTCGGCCGATTCAATATCCTCAATTGCACCTTCTCCTAGAGCGTAGCGAAGGGCTCTACCATAATCTCCCTCAACAGACGCGGCGGCGGATAGGGCAGCGGAGCGATTATCTGGGGCCAATCGCAAAAGGGCCTGGATAAATTCGGGGGTATCGGCGTAAAAGGCATTGCCCTCAGAATCCTTAAGCCAGGCGGACAACTCTCTCAGGTTGTCCCAGGCCTGCCGCCTCAGGGTGTGCTGCAGTAACCGACCTTTTGACTGAAAGAGCAATACTCGCTCAACCAGGACGACCGGATCGATCCAGCCTCCGCTATGAGTCGGCGCCGCAAGCATTGGCAAACTGAGCCCGGCGCAAAGTCTGGCGGCCAGACCGAGACAACGTGCATGGAACGGACTACAGCAAAAATAAATCGCAAAATTGACGCCAGTATTTCCAAAGAGCCAGTAGTAAATCACAAGGGGAACTGCAGGAATCACCGCCCCATCACAGTTAAATGGCAGCAAGAGCAACTTGAGATTGGCGGTCCTGGTCCTGAAATCGTCAGAGCGTTCAGGGCCAAGACGGGCGATTCCATCCAGCATAAGCTCCATTTTCTCAATCGACACCGGAGCTTTGACTGCGGCGGAAGCCTGAAAAACAAGGTCGTCCAGAGAATCAATGGGCTTGAGCTTCTCATCCTCATACAAGCGCGGCACCAGCATTGATGCACAATCGACCGGAGCCAGAGCAAGGGCAGCAAGGGTTGCCGGTGCAGCCCCATTTAGTCCCGCCGACAATCCGGGAATGCCGGCGAGTTTGCAGAAAGTCTCATCCAGACCTTCGGGAATTTCCTGAGGCGTCAGTACTACAGGAGAGGGGCTTACCTTTGGAACATTAGCGGTACCTCCGCCCTGGACAAGCTTTGCCGCATTGCTTCGATTTGTGCCTTCCAGGCGGTCCAGATAGAGCTTCAATCGAGCCTGAGCATCGGCCCCCTCACACAACTTGCGAGAAGCGAGTAGTTCAATGGCCTCAGCGTGTATACCCTTGCTTTTGTGATTAAAGGCCTCAATAACCGCATGGGCGACTCTATCTTTAATTGTCCCGTCGATAGACGCCAATCGATCCAGTACTTGCAGAGCGAGCTGAGCCGGCGCCTTTTCACGATTTCTAAAAGTCATAGGTATGTTGAAGAGAATTTCTTCAACACTTAAGCAATCAACGGGTAACTGCAAACATTTGGACAAAGCAAATGTAGCCACATCAGTATGAGTCGCCCCAACCAGGGAGGCATAGTTGGACGAATAGGCCTTCGCATCAGGCACCAGAGCGTCATGCAGAGCAATGAGGAAGGGTGCAGGAGACTCATCACGAGAATTCTCAGTAACTCGCTTCTTTTGCGATTCCGCCAGAGTTATCCAATTTTGAAAGCATCCATCGATCAATCTTTGCCGCTCAAAGATACCCTTCTCAACAAGAGCGGAAATGCATTGCGCCCATCGCATATGCAAGGTGTCAGCAGAAGACGAGTAGG
Source organism: Cyanobacteria bacterium SZAS LIN-3 (assembly GCA_018266215.1). Lineage (GTDB taxonomy): Bacteria > Cyanobacteriota > Vampirovibrionia > Obscuribacterales > Obscuribacteraceae > REEB67. Next base: position 11,882 of record JAFEAV010000049.1, read on the forward strand.
TTACCAGGCCGTCACCGGGAAAATTGCCGGAACCCATAAATTGTGCCCGCCAGAGCTCCTGTAGCACCGCATGTGGGGCGCCAATAGAACGCACAACTTGCGGCATAGTCAAAAAATCATAGAAGACCTCTCGCATACGAGCAGACTGCTCAATCAATTGCTCCATATCGGCCCTGACAGCCAGACCAAAGACAAGGGCCTGGTAGTAAGAGACGTTATGCTCAACCTTGTTAACGCAAAGATTCTCAAGCTGGTAGACGATCTCCCAGGTTTCCCAGGGCCACTTTTTCAGACAATAAGAGCACCACTGATCCAACCATTCAGGCTTACGTTCGCGCAGAATATCAATGAAGTCCTGCGATAGAGGCATAAGTTTTGGGGTCACAGTTTTGATCTGAGCAAACTCGCCACAATAAAAAAGTGCCGCTTTTGTCGATTCCAGAACGGTCATTATCCAGGGACCGGTCTCAACAAGATCAGTTGCCCAGGCCTCCTTTATGAGCGAGTTGAATTCCCGTAAGACTGCCTTCCCAAGCGTCAATCTTTCGGCTTCCGACATACTTCTGCACTCTTGCAAAACCGTCTGGTAGTTATTGTCGCGCAAAAAACTTTTCAGGTTCTTAGGGGTAATCATGCGTCTAACTCTTGGACCATCAATTCAACTGCCAGAACATGACTGCAGGGGCCGCGATCGCCGTCATACTTAGCGTGCCATTCACAGGTACAGCGGAAGCTATCGTCTTTAATTTGCACCAGATGTTCGGAAGCCCCGTTGCGGACAAAAGCATCCTTACCGCTGCCTTTGACTCGAGCGGTCACTGTGCCATCGGCAGCTTTGCCACTCTCAAGTTTGACGCCCTTCTCTTCAATCAACCTCCTGGCTTTTATCAGCCTGGGATGAAGTTCTTCAACAAGTCCTACATCGTAGGGAAGTTCGCGATGGAAGTAGCACCCCTGAGCAATATCAAAGCCAACCAGCCCCCTCGTACCAAGGACTTGAAGAGCATTTTTGATATCGGCTGCGCTCAGATCAAGAACGGGGGATAGCTTTTCCGGGTCAATATTGCTTTGCCAGGCGAGATTCGCCCTTACCCTGGCAATGGCACTGTCGGAGACCCGCGAAGCCAGGTCGGACAGCGACTGCCCCTCACCGGAAAAGCCCCTCGCCGCATTAGGACTCAAAACAAAGAAGAATTTGCCTTCCCTGAACGACAATTCAAAAGCACTGATACTGGCATCGCTGCCATAGACTTTAACTGATTTAGCATGTCGCAAAAGTGATTCCAGGATCTTTAACCGACTTATGGCACCCACGGAGACGGCCCCTGCCACCTGCCTCTGGCTCAGTCTGTAGCCACCGGTGGTCGGCGCTATATACGTCACCGCCCCTGGCTGCAACATGTTCTGCTGTGGCAGAGAAATGAGCAGTTTATCCAGTTGGAACGGATCAATTTCAAAGGCCGGCTTGAGCATTGCCTGATACGACTGCACCTCCACAAAGCTCCGCAGCCAGCGAACGGGTAGCTTCACTTTCCTCTCAACGACAGTATGCTCAGCTTTACTCAGCTCCACCGAATCAGTGCCTACTTTTAGACCAATGCGGTCCGAAGCCTGTAGCAAAGAAAGCGCTGCACGCATGGGGGGATTAAAGTCGACATTAGTGGTTCCCCGGGATTGCCACGCCCCATCCAGACATTGACCGCCAAGATCAAATCTGGCGTAAGCGCCGCAACACACAGAAAAAACTTCAAATCTGAGTTGATTGCCGTCGCAGGTGACTACCGGATCGGCCGCTGCCAGCATTCGCTCCCGCAGCATACCAGGCGAGAAAAAGCGCGTGCGACTGACGGCGGACAGGGCCAGCAATATCTCAGCAATGATGCGGGGATTCTCTAGAAGACCATCGAAGAAGTAGGGATTATGCTCAGCACCGCCAAAGGTGGCAAGCTTCAGGCCAGGCTTAGCCCCGGTAGTGGATATACTCGAAGCGAACTTATAGTCATAGCTAAAACCGACCGCTGAGGCCACTGAAACCCCTCATTAAGACGATTTCTGATCACCATTATTCGATTTAATTTTCGCTTTGGCCTCAGGCTCTTCTTCCTGATTCAGCACCAGTACATTCTTCGGACCATCAGTCTGGGCGATGGCCAAAAACTGATTCATCCAGGTCTCTAAATTTTCAAAATTTTTGCCGTAATCAAAAACGACACCCTTACCTTTAGGCTTACTTGTCGCTTTGATTTTCCATCTATGGGCCGAAACGGGATTGATCTCGACTTCAAGTTCCTCGCCGCCGGGGGATCTCCAGCTTGTGCCGGTGACAGCACGGGTGAGCATGTGCTCGACATCGTCGGAGACCGCCGTAACATAAGGCACCACCAGCAGTGCCTGGCGACTGGCGTGCAGCATTTCCTTCGCCGTCCCGTCTATTTCAAACTCGCGCGCCTGCTCCAGCTCCCAGATCTGCTTGTATCGCCCCTTTGAGAGAAAGACATGAGCACTGAGGTCGAGTGGCAACAAAACCGCCACCATAAAAAAAGCAAATATAAGTCCAAAGACGACACCAGCGGTGAGGCCATACTGAAATGCGTTTGGTTCGTTTTTATTGGTCAGCACAAAAATAAGCACCAGAAGACCAACGCCCCCTCCGAATCCGACGGAGCTGACCAGCATGGCCTTCAAGACTCTAAGTATGTACTGCCCCATCTAGGATTTAGATGCCGTCGCCGTCGTCGACGTCAGCGGGACCATCGTCCTGTCTGACATACCAGCGCACAAAGCGATAAAGCAAGTAACCCGGAGGCACGAGCACCGACAGAAGCATAAACCTGTCGATCAGATACATCAGACCTTTTTTGCGAGATTTACATTTCTTCCTGGTCCAGCAATTCACAGCTTTCCTCCTCTTGATTGGCCTTCAAGCTTTCTACATCTATGTCTTCCACGCCGACGACTTCCTGCTCGAGTTCTTCCACGTGAATATCCACTTTCGGGACATTTTCGTCTTCAACCTCTTCCTGCTCGCCTTCGTCTTCGTCCTCTACCCTCATCAGCAATTCAGCCAGAGCTTTCGCCCCTACCTCCTCTATTAGATCGGCGGCGGTGGCAGATTGTTGCATTTCCAGTTTAAGCGCCTTGCCCTGGGCAAGTTGAATGCGCGCCTCGGCCTTTTCCGCCTGACTGCGCTTGGGATAGAGCCGGACTCTGCAAGTAGCGCAAAAACAAAAACTGTTTTCCCCCAGGTGGCTAAAATCGCCCATTTTGAAGCCCACGGGCAGATAAGCCTTGGTGCAGACCATGCGGCGATTGAGGTCTTTCAGTTTACGCTGAAAAATGCGCACATATTCGTGGCGGCAGACCTTGGCCGGAGGAGTCTCGACATCGCCGGGCATGACTTCGCCGGCGAGTCTCGCTTCCTGCTCCTTTATGTAGGCCTGCTCACGCTCTTGCGCAGTCTCCTCAAAAGGCTGGATCTCAAAAACCTGATCTTCCTGGCGGGCCGGAGGGGCGGCCGCCGGCTGCGGCTGCACGGGCTGGCTGATTACAGCCGGATGCTGAACGGCATAGATGTCCCCGGTCGCAGGCTGCTCGGCCTGGGCGCGGCGGCGAGAATGGATGCGCACCGGATAATCGGGCACAGGCGCCTGCCCCGGCAGATACTGGGGCTGGGTTTGCGGCTGAGCCTGAGGCTCTTGTTCGGCTTGTGGTTTCTCTTCTTCTGGCATCTCAGTGTTGCTTTACTACCGGGAATTCCCTCAATAACTTGCCCTTCCAGAGAATCATAACGCCCAGCTGATGATCTTCTTTTACTATGTTAGGGCATGAAAAATATAGGGTCCTTTCCATACCCGGGGCAAAAGGGTTGGAATTGGCTGTGGCCACGGGCAAACCGACCGAACCGTTTGAGACGCGCTTGGTGTGATCAAAGAATACGGCGGTCAAGCTCAGGTCAGTCACCGGGGAGCCGGATATGTTTTTTATTTTGATTTCGCCCTCCGGGGTGAGCGAACCGGCTGACAGCCAGTTATGCGAGGCGATCACGGCCACCGGTGGAGAGCCTGGATTCCAGGCAACCGGCTTGGGCACGTCTTTTTCCTCAGGCTGCTCGTCTTTCAACATTTCAGCCAGCTCTTCCGAGACCCTTTCGGCATGAGCCTTAACCGACATGGCCTCGGCGGTCTTGTTTTGCTTGGTAAGGAGAGTCGTCCATGTATTCAATGTAGCAAGTAATTGCTTGAGCAACTTAGAGCTGGGCTGAAGGGCTGAGGCTTCTTCCAGACAGCGCACGGCACCGGCGTAGTTTTCAAGCTTCAAATTCAAGTCGGCCAGCAGCTGGTAGTTTTCAAAAGTCTTCTCTTTGTCGACTAGTTCGGTCAGAGCCACCTGGCCGGCGGGCAAATCGCCTTTCTCCAGCAGCAGATCAATCAAGCGGTGGCGCACGGCCAGATTATTTTTGTCCTGGTTGCAGACGGCCTGGAAGTTTTCAATTGCCTTGTCGACATTTTCCTGGCGCTCGTAGAGCGAGCCAAGCGCAATACGCGTAGCGGGCTCGTCGGCAACGCTCAGTGCTTTTTCCAGCAGTTCAATTGCCTTCTTGTCATTCTTGTCGATTGTCTCGGCCTTGGCCGCCAGACGCCGGTAGCACTCGGCCAAACGGTGTGAAACCTGAGATTTCAAGGGCTCTTCAAGACTTTCGCTAAATTCACCGGCCTGCGTCAAATGCCTGACTGCGCTGTCTAGGTCACCTTTACCAAGGTCCGACTCCGACCAGCGCATATACATCTGGGCGCGGCCATTGGCCAGGAAATCAGCTTTTACGACGGTCATGGCGGCGGCATAGAGACGCTCCGCCTGTTCAAAATCATTGCGCCCCTGATAGTAGTCGCTGTAGTGGTCCACGACAAGAGGCAGCGAACTGTCACGGCAATGCACACGGAAAGCCGTATCCAGTGCGGTGCGGCCCTCGGCAAAACGCTCGGTATCGAGATAAGCCTGCGCCAGCCAGGGATACACATCAAGCTCAGGCGGGCTCTGGCGCGAAAGCTCCTCCAGCAGCGGCACAGCCGAGGCGGATCTATTTTCTTTGACCATTCGCATGGCCTTCTCTAAAGGCGTCTCTTTAGGGGTAAATATAAAGTACGCGCCGACGCCCAGAAGCAAAACCACCAGGATCACGATCAATATCGGCAGGCTTTTATTTGGCTTGTTTTCCGAGGTTGACTCAGAAGTATTTTCGTTTGCCAAATCGTTCATTCAATTCTCGTTGCGAGAGGACATCTTAAGTGGTATCAGAAGCTATAATAACGTCTTATGTCTATAGATATTAACCTCACTCCGACGGCGTCGTATGTCGGCATTCCCCGACGTTCGAATCCCGTGAATGGTGGCAACGAAACGGCCACGACCATCCCGGCGCGCACCTGGGGGCTGGCTTCCGATTGTCGCGCCGCCGCCCTGCTTGTACACGGCCTGGGCGCCCACAGTGGCTGGTATGAAGCACTTGGCAGAAGGCTGAAGGTACGCGGCATTTTCTCGCTTGCATACGATCAAGTCGGCTTCGGCAAACGATCCGGCGAAGTCTTGATGATGAAGCAGCAATGGCTTGACGACCTGAAAGACTCTTACGATTACCTGCGCCAGACCGTCGGCGACAAACCCATTTTTATCATCGGAAACTCGATGGGGGCGCTTGTAGCCTTGCGTTCGATGAGCACAACCAATCCCTCGGGCCTGGTCATGTTCTCACCGGGCTTTGATGGACACCCTGATACGTTCACGCTTTCGTACAAAGCAAAGACGCTTTTGACGGCACTGATCAAACCCGATTCTCAGGTGAAACTGCCGTATACGACGGATCAGATCACCCGCGAGCCTATGGTCCGCGGTTGGTTAAACAATGATGCCGACAGCAGTCTGGTACTGCCGGCGCGCACTATGCTGGAGCTTCTCAAGCTGACCGAAGAGACTAAAAATACCGGCAAGAAGCTACCTTCACCACTCTTTATGTTTACGGCCGGCCAAGAAAAAATTGTCAACAATGAAGTCAGCGAGACAATCTTTGCCAAACTGGTAGCACCGCGCAAACAGAAGCATCATTTCCCGGAAGCCTGGCATGACCTGATGTTTGACCCGGTTCTGGACGAACTGGTCGACATGCTTGCCGCCTGGATGCTGGAAATTGGTCGCGAGAAATTGCAAGTCTCCTGAGACATCTTGCGCATACGCGTTACATATACAAGAAATACATTCAGCACCAGGCAGCCGGGACTAACGGCCCCCGGGCATTAGCCAACTTTTATTTTCCCCCAACTCCAAACAGGGCTTGGCAGTCGATTGTCGCCGAGTGTTAAGGAGAAAGTGGGAGAAATATTTTAGGCTGCAATCAACATCATGGAAACCGTCTATAATTTGCGCTGGTGAGCATTTGAGGAACTTTTCATGCAGGAAGTTACTGAACAGCGGCAGCATCACGGGCGGATCACCGATCGTAACCTGGCTGCGGTTTTTTACAGTCGCGCCAAGCGCCTTGGCGATTTGCCCTGCGTCGCCTACAAAGAAAAGAAGCAGCCTTATCGCACCATCAGCTGGCGCGAATTCAGCAAAATGGTGCAGCAGCTCTCGCTGGGTCTGATGTCCACCGGCCTGCGTCCCAATGAAAAGGCCGCCATTTTTTCCGCCACTTGCTATCCCTGGGTAGCCGCCGACCTTGCCACCATATCTAATGGCGCGATTTCGGTGCCGATTTACCCCACGTCCTCCGCTTCCGACATCGAATTTATCGTCAACAATTCGCAGGCACGCATAATTTTTGTGCAGAACGAAGCCCTGCTCAAGCGCATGCTGGCGGTGAAAGACTCCCTGCCCAATGTGCAGAAACTGGTGCTCTTCAATATCGGCGACAAGGTGGCAAACACCGACGAGCTCGCCGCCAAATACAACGTGCCCGCCTCCTACCTGACGGATCTCGACAGCCTGCGCAAGATCGGCGCCAGCCTGGACAGCGCCCATCTGAAAATCCTCGAAGACCGCATGAAAGCGACTTCCAGAGACGGCATGGCGACAATCATTTACACGTCGGGCACCACCGGCGTGCCCAAGGGTGTGCCTCTCACCCACGGCAACATCATGAGCATCCTGGAAGACATAAAACCGGTGCTGCCCATCGATGAAAACGAAGTCTATCTCTCGTATCTGCCGCTCTCCCATATCTTCGAAAGGATCTGCGGTGAGTTTTACTGGCTGACAAACGGCGGTATGTGCGCCTTTGCCGAAAGCATTGAAACAATGGCCCGCAATCTGGCCGAAGTGGAAGCTTCGATGCTCCTGTGCGTGCCGCGGGTACTGGACAAAATCTACAGTAAAGTCAAAGCCGGCCTGGACGAAACCACCGGTCGCAAGCGTCAGCTCATCGACTGGGCCCTGGCGGTGGGTCATGAAGTTGTGCGCAAGCAGGGCGAAGGCAAGTTCATCGGTCCTATTCTCCTGGCCAAGCAAGCCATTGCTGAGAAGCTGGTCTTCAAAAAACTGCGTCAGAAAATCGGACCCAGACTGCGACTTGTCGTCAGCGGCGGCGCACCGGCCTCGGTCGAGACCATGGGCTTCTTTGCCGCTATCGGCCTGGCCTGCCTCGAGGGCTACGGCCTGACCGAAACTTCCGCTCCCACAAACGTCAATCGCTACAAGCATGTCAAAGTCGGCACAGTCGGACCGAAGATGGACTCGGTTGAGCAAAAGCTGGGCGAAGACGGCGAAGTCATGGTCAAAGGACCGAGCATCTTCAAAGGCTATTACGACAATCCCCAGGCCACAGCCGAAGCATTTGAGGGCGAGTGGTTCAAGACCGGCGATATCGGCGTCATAGACAAGGACGGCTATCTCAAAATTGTCGACCGCAAGAAGGACATCATCGTCAATTCCTCCGGCAAAAATATCGCTCCACAGCGTGTGGAGGCGGTACTAAAGACGGTGCCTTTCGTCACCCAGGCCGTTGTCTTTGGTGACAAGCAGAAGCATCTGGTGGCACTGCTCTCCCTCGATGAAGAAGCGGTCTGCGAATTTGCCAGAAACGATAACTGGGAATTCGACTCCTACTTTGATCTGTGCCGTTCGCAAAATCTGCACCAGTATTTGAAGAAAGAAATCGAAGCCAGATCAACAGGTCTGGCCGACTATGAGAAGGTACACCGCTTCGCCGTCATGTCTTCCGAATTTTCGGTGGAGGCAGGCGAACTGACAGCCTCGCTCAAGATCAAGCGTTCGGTGGTGGCTAAGAATTACAGACCTATCGTCGAAGCTCTCTACGCCAATACATACGAACCGAGCCTGAGACCGGCTTCCAGCGCCAGAGCGGCCCAGGAAGATCTGCAACGCGAAATCGTACCTGTCTAGTAAAACCCGCTATTGAAGCAAACGGAAAGCCCCGCCATTCTAATTGGCAGGGCTTTCTCCCTAGAGTTTTTAATAAGGGGGAGCGGAGGAGTTTAGGGCAGGGCCGTCGCCGAAGCGGTGCGATCCGCTTTGTCGAGAGCAGCCACCCTCAGTACCCTGGAACGTCCCGCCTCTAGTACGAAGAGCGCTCCATCGGGTCCGAAAGCTACACCGGTGGGATTGACCAGACCGGTTAAGAATGTTTCCGTGCGACCTTCACGATTGACTCTGATCACGGTACCGGCACGACCGGCGGTGACATAGAGACGACCAAGACTGTCCATGGCCAGGTTGCCGTCATAGCCGTCGGCGAAGTTGAAGCTTTCCGAATCAGCTACAGGGATGCGGGCAACTTCGCGACTGTCGAGCGAGCGCTTCACCACGCTGCCGGAGGCATGCTCCAGGCACCAGAGGAAGCCGTCACTGTCGAGCAACAAGCCCTGGGTGCCATGGCCGGGGCCACCCAGGAAGACTTCAGAATCACCGGTCTTGTCTACTTTGAAGACGCCGCCGGTGTTGGAGGGGAAATTGGATACATAGACTTCCTCGCGAGCGCCGATGGCGATGTCGGAGAGGAAGGTGCCGCCGCCGGTCAAATTGCCGTCGAGCTGGGCGAGGATGCGACCGGACTTGTTGGGATCGATTTTGTAGACCGTGCCCTGGATAGTCGCTACATAAAGAACGCCTTTGCGGTCAAAGCGCAGACCGGAGATGGTGCTGTTGCCGCGGATACGAGCGTACTCGGAGAGGGCACCATTGCCGTCGATAAACCACACTGAGCCGTCGCAGGAGAAATAAATACCACCCGGACCGGCTGTCATACGGGAGAAACGATTGGAATAAGAGGAATTGAGCTGGGACAGAACTCGCACGCCATAGCCGCGAGGAGCGTCAGGCAGATCGATGACCGACAGAGAAGAGGAGGCCTTGCCGTCCTTCTCGGTGCCGAAGGAGTTGTCCTCTTCTTCGGAGATTTCTGCCGAGGTAATGTCAATGTGCAGAATCAAATGCAGAGGCACCAGAATGCGACGGATATGAATCTGGCCGTCGCTCTCATGAGAATAGGATTCGACATCGATATGGTCATGGTCGACCGTCAGGACGCGTCCCGTCACAGTGTTGTGGCAGCCCATCCCATACCAGATTTGTATTTTCTGTCTGCTGTCGACAAATCCCTGTAATCTGGTCCTAAAGCTCATGGCAAATTTCCCTCAGTTATCACGGACGCTCATCCTTGCAAAGTGCTGCTTTCAGATGGCTCCCACCGCTTATTCTTCTACCCATTCTTCGCGATCAACAATCAAGGCATGGTTCCAAAATTGCTCGATTTTGTAGAAATTGCGCTCTTTTTCTTGCAAAACATGAACTATAACCGTTCCAAAGTCCAAAAGCACCCATCTACCTTCGGTCTTGCCTTCTATCGACTTGGCTTTCAGCCCTTGCGAGCTCAAAGCGTCGTCTACCGCCTCCACTATCGCCCTTATTTGAGCGGCCGATTCCCCGCCGGTGATGACAAAGTAGTCGGCTAGTAAAGTTACCTTACTAACATCCAGCACCACCGTTGAGTTTGCTTTTTTGCTTTCGCAGGCATTGGCAGCTAAGAAAGCTGCGGTCCTGGAATCTATCGTTGATGAACTGGAAGTACTCGCTGTCAAAGGAGCCCCACACAAAGGATATGACACTATATTTGTTCCCAAACCGGAGAGTTTTTCACACGCATTCTGCAAAATTTTAAGGCCCTTTTGCGATCCTCTCAAAAACCGCCTGGCAAGCCAACCTTATATAGAATACCATCGGAAATGCTTATCAAGAGCCACATTTTATGCCATATCTATTGCGCTGGGCTCGAAAGGTGCTGTATCCTTGGCTTTCACGTGGTTATTAGACCGCAAAGATACACTTCCAGCAAGTTGTACTTTTGATTTAGGACCGGATAGGAGGAATCTCTGTGAACAAAGCAGAATTGGCTGCCGAAATCGCTGCTCGTACAAATACAACCAAAAAATCCGTCGAAGAAATGTTGGCCGCTTTCACCGATGTTGTAACAGAAGTTGTGGCCAAGGGTGATCGTGTCACTCTCGTAGGTTTCGGTACATTCTTGCGCCGTGACAGACAGGCACGCGAAACCAACAACCCTCAGAAACCTGGTGAGAAAATCAAGGTGCCCGCCAAGCGCGTACCTGCTTTTCAACCTGGCAAAGAGTTCAAAGATACGGTTGATAAGAAGTAAGCATCCCGCTTACCCGCTTGCAAGCGATTCGCAAAAAAATCAAAGGAGAGGGTCAAACCTCTCCTTTTTTTTACGGCTTCGCGCCTTCATCCATGGCGTCCGGCACGTCATCAACCCCGGCCTGGCCCATGTAGCCGCCCAGCTGGACGAGCATGGCGTTCAAAGATGGATCATGTGGGCACTCTCTCAGCCCGTCCTTGAGCCAGTTCATGGCTTCTCTCAGCTTGCCGGCGCCGGCCAGGACATTGACCAGACGCAGATAGGCCTCGACATAGTTGGGCTTGGCCTTGACCGCATGCACATAGCTGTCCCGGGCCAGTCCCAGCTCACCGTCGGCTTCCGCCGACTGCCCCAGTTCAAAAAACACCATGGCTGAAAGGGTCGAAGGGCGGCCGTCCCGGCCAATGGAGCTGGCCTGGTCAATAAGCTTGGCCGCTTCGGTCAGCTTGTCTGTGGAAATACCGTAATTGCCCTTGAGGCGCTCGTTCACACCGCTGTCATAGAGGGCGTAGGCGCTGTTCAGGAGCGAATAATTGCGCGAATTGGGATGCACTTCGACGGCCTGCTGGGCCTGAATCTGAGCATCATCGGACTCCTGCCTGCTTGCGGGCCGGGCAGCCCTGACCTGTGGCTTATGAGCAGCGACGGGGGCGGCGGTTTTTATCCAGACCCAGCGTCCATGACGCAGCCGCCGCACGCGAACGGTTGCCGGCGCCGGCACGGCGACATGCACAGAGCGACCATGGCGCGATGCATGGCTGCTCCGGGTTCTGGAACTGGTTCTGGAACTGGTTTTGGACCGGGTTCTGGAACTGGCTTTGGACGGAGACTTAGAACGACTTCTGGAGGTGTGGGCGGAGGCGGAGTGAGAGCTGTGAGACGCCTTGTGAGGGCGAGCCTGAGCCACACCCCCACAAAGGAAACTAACGCAGATCAAAGTAGCCAGCGCCCGCAGCGTCAGCGACTTGAAGCTGGAATTAGTTGAGTAGCTTCTCAAAAGGTTCACGCTCTTCCGGACTTACGCCCTTCATTGTCAGGTTGACGCGATTGCGATCATCAATTTCTTTAACCTTGACAATCACTTTCTGGCCTACGGCGACAACATCTTCCACCTTCTCCACCCGGCGATTTTCCAGCTGGCTGATGTGAACCATGCCTTCTTTACCGGGCAATACTTCAACGAAGGCACCGACCGGAATTATGCGGGTAACTTTACCGAGATAAACCACACCGGGCTCAACGCGCTTTACCAGGTTGAGAATCCAGGTTTTGGCAGCTTCGCCGCCTTCCGAATCCACAGATCCGATACGCACTGTGCCGTCATCTTCGATGTCGATGGTGGCGCCGGTCTCTTCGATGATGCGGCGGATCATCTTACCGCCGGGTCCAATCACCGTACCGATATCTTCTTGATTAATGGTGATGGTGAGGATGCGAGGAGCCCACTTGGACAGTTCGGGACGGGGAGCGGGCATCACAGCTTCCATTTTTTCCAGGATGTGGATGCGGCCCTGTCTGGCCTGTTCAAGGGCGATCTTCATGATTTCCAGCGAGATGCCTTCGATCTTGATGTCCATCTGCAGAGCGGTGATGCCTTCCTTGGAACCGGTGACTTTGAAGTCCATGTCGCCGAGGAAGTCTTCCAGGCCCTGGATGTCGGAGAGGATGGCGAACTTCTCGCCTTCCAGAATGAGACCCATGGCGATACCGCCGATAGCGCACTTGAGCGGCACGCCGGCATCCATCAAGGAGAGCGAAGAACCGCAGGTGGAGGCCATCGATGTACTGCCGTTCGATTCCAGAACTTCGGAAACGACGCGGATAACGTAAGGGAATTCATCCTGCGAGGGCAGCACGGGCATCAGTGCGCGCTCGGCCAGGGCACCGTGACCGATTTCACGACGGCCGGGGCCGCGCATCGGCTTGACTTCACCGACTGAGAAACCGGGGAAATTGTAGTGGTGCATGTAGCGCTTTTCGGTCTGGGGATCGATCGAGTCCAGACGCTGGGCATCGGCTCCGATACCAAGGGTGGCGACCGAAAGCACCTGGGTGGTGCCGCGGGTGAAAAGGCCCGTGCCATGAGCTCTGGGCAATACTCCGCATTCGACGGTTATCGGTCTGATTTCGTTGCACTTACGGCCGTCGGCACGACGACCGGTTTCCAGCACCTGAGCACGCATCAAGTCGGCTTCGTAGTATTCCAGAGCGTTCTTGATGTAGCTATCGGAGAGCTTGCGCACTTCATGTTCTTCGGCCAATTCGGCAATCGCCGCTTTGACGTCGTTGAATGCTTTTTCAATCAAATTGGAGCGCACCATCTTGTCGGTGACGCCGTCCATGGAGGCCTTGAGCGTTTCGGTGCAATGCTGCTTGAGCATGTCTTTCAGCTCGGCGTTGGGCGTGGGGGCTTCAAAAGGTTTCTTTTCCTTGCCCAGCTCGCGGCAGAACTGTTTCTGCGACTGCACCATGCGTTTGATGATCTGGTGAGCGTAGTCAATAGCGGCCAGGATGTCTTTTTCAGATACCAGGTCACAACCGGCTTCAACCATCATGATTGAGTTTTCGGTGCCGGCCACTACCAGGTCGATGTCCGAGTTTTCCATTTCGCTGTAGGTCGGATTAGCGATCATGCGGCCTTCGATACGACCGACGCGCACGGCGCCAATCGGTCCGGAGAAAGGCAGACCGGCCAGTTCGATGGCGAAGGAAGCGCCCAGGATGGCCAGGGTATCCGGGGGATTTTCCATATCGGCGCTCATTGTGGTGGCCACAACTTGCACATCATTCATATATCCCTCTTTAAAGAGAGGGCGGATTGGTCTGTCGATCAGACGGCAGGTAAGAATGGCTTTGTCCGGAGCGCGACCTTCGCGGCGTCCGAAGCTTCCGGGGATACGGCCGACTGCGTAGAGCTTTTCTTCATAGTCTACGAGCAGGGGGAAATAGCCAAGGTCGCGGGGGGTTTTGCTTTCGGTGCAGGTGACCAGGACCATGGTGTCACCACAATAAACTTCGACGGCACCGTTAGCTTGCTTGGCCGTGCGACCGGTTTTGATAGTGATTGTTTTGCCATCGACAACAATTTCTGTTTCTTTGATCGTGGCAGTAATATTTTCGGTTTGCATACTTTTTCCTTATACGCGAATCCAGGACAAGCTCAAAAGCTCAGTCCCGGGTGATAGCTCTATGGCAAAACACGTTCTGGTCGGCGCCAAAAGGGCGCGACGCCAGTACCGGTTTTGAGACAAAAAAGGCGAGCGCTTGCGCCCGCCTTTGATATAACCAGGTAACTAGCGCCTCAGACCAAGCTTCTCGATGAGCTTTCTGTAGCGTTCGTTTTCTTCCTTCGCCAGATATTGCAGAAGGCGGCGACGTTTGCCAACCATCATCAACAGACCGCGGCGGCTGTGAAAATCTTTTGAGTGTTCTTTCAAATGCTCGGTCAACTGATTGATACGTTCAGTGAGCATGGCCACCTGGACTTCCGGCGAACCGGTGTCCTTGCCGTGTGTCTGGTGGCTCGAAATAAGTTCTTGTTTCTTTTCTGCTAAAAGTGGCATTACTTCTTTCCGTCTTTTCCTTGAGATGTCTCTTGTGTTATCCGATTTTTTTGTCGTTGGTAGATAATAGCATATCCATAGCCCATACCTGAGGCCGGGCGGGTTTGAGCCCGCTTGATTTCCACGAATCGTCCGCAAATTTTTCTCATTTAGTCTTTAGCGAGTGCCATAAATAAGTAGTGAAAAAGTTCCGAATCCGCGACCTGCTGCTGAAATACCCACTACTTGACAAAGCTCGGGTGCATGGCTTTGCCGCCTTCTTTCGCTATGGTTTGTTCTTTTACGATACGTCATATCGACGACTGGCCGTCATCCCCGAAGCTGCCAAGGACTATGTCGCCACCGCCGGCTCCTGGGGCTCCAAACCGGGCGCCCTTAACAGTCTGAAACCAGCGGTATACGCCTACTTCCACGGCCACATGCATGTCCTTCTCGGCCTCACGCCGCGCGAACGGCTGACTCTGATTGTCAGTAATAGTCGCGACGGCGAAATGATCGCCCGGGCCGCCGAAGACATGGGCTACCAGGTGGCCCGGGGCTCGCGCACCGAAGGCGGAGTTAAAGGCGCCCTCAAGCTTCTCGGCGCCGCCGGCAGCGATCGCAGCATATTGTTTCCCGTGGACGGTCCCCGGGGGCCGCGCCATGTAGTCAAGCCCGAGGTCATCCGCATCGCCCAGCTGGCCGGCCTGCCCATCATCCCCGTCGTGGCCAGACCCAGGACGATGGATAAGATGATGAAGTCCTGGGACCACTACAACTGCCCGTATATGCATTCATTGATGGTTTACATATACGGGGCGCCAATCGACGTCAGCCGCCTGGAAAACACTCAAAAAGAGGGTGATAAGGAGGCCGAAATAGAGGCCCTGCGGCTGGAACTGGAGACATACATGCTGGCACTGTCCGGGGTGGCCGAAACCTTCTTTAATAAGGACGTTTACGACGATTACCTGGACTAGGCTTGAAATATAAATTAACCAACATTGGCCCGGTGCTGGGGAAATGACTTTGCTCGGTCTTGTAGTATTTATACCGATGGAGACGGTCAGGAGGACCTATGGCTGATGTAAAGATAAACGTGTATACCCCCGCCGGCAAACACGTTGGTTATTTTCTCAACCCTGGCCTCAAGTCTTATCCCGAGGGCGATTATGAGATCCACGGCGATTTTTATGACATTGATGGCGAACGGGTGATGAAACTGGAGTTCAATCCCCAGACACTGCCCTATTCCTGCGATATTTCCAGCCTCACGGCCGGACACAAGAAGCTGACCAGCTGCTATGTGCAGCGCGGTCGTCAGCCTGTCCTGATGAGTGGCCGCGGAGCCTGATTGCAAAACAAAAGAGCAGCGGCGGAGGGTTTGCCGGCTGCTCTTCTTGTTATTACCTTGCGGAACCTAGCGTACTCTTCTTCCGAGGCTGGGGGGCTTGGTGAGGGTCAGGGTCAACTATTTCTGTCCCGCAGGTATTTGTTCAAGGCGCCCAATGGCTGATCGAGTGCCCATATTGCTGTTATAGCAGTCGCCAACTGAGGGCATCCTATAGGGAGGGGCATAAGTTTCTATTGGCTTTCTTATGTTAGGTTGGTACTTTAAGTACAGAAAACTGAGGTCTCATAAGGGCGAGATTTGGACAGGGATGTAAATCAAGCTAATGAAGTGGCGGTCGCTGAGGGCTTTCACCGTGAGCGCCGGGTACTTTTGATTGAGCCGGTCGAAAAAGACATGCTCCTGATGAAGGACGCGATTTTGTCCCAGAGTCCACTTTACGACGTGGATTTTGCCATGGACTCCGCCGAGGCCCAGGCCAAGGTGAAAGACCGGAGCTATGACGTGCTCGTGGTGGACAACGACCTGCCCGGCGCCAGCGGCGAAGAGCTAGTGCGTAACCTGGCCAAGCTGGTACCCAATTGCCCGATAATTGTGGTCACCGAGGTGGACTCCCCCGGTCTGGCCCTGAAGCTGCTTCTGGCCGGAGCCAGTGACTATCTGGCAAAATTCGGCGAGTTTCAGAAGTTTCTGCCCCGCATGATCACGACTAATCTGCACCGGGCGATCATTATTGAAAATCTCAAGGAAATGTACGACCGCCTTGAGCAATCCTCCCGGGACGAAGCCCTGATGAACCGCTTCATCATGAGTATTCACGGCTCGCTCGACCAGTCGGACATCCTCGAAAGAGCCACCCAGAGCTTGCTCGCTGAGTTCAAAGCCTCGCGCGCTCTGGTTTGTTTGATCGGTGATCCCGACAATACAATGCGCATCGCCAGCCAGGTCAACCGCGATAATCTCAATCCTTTTTCGGACAAGAGTGTGCTCTTTTCCAAATATCACGACCTCCTCCTCGATGTCGGAGAACGTCGCCCGCTGGTCGTCTTGCAGGACGACACCTATGCTTTTGCCAAGGACGTGAAGTCCGAGCTGATCAAGCACCACATCCAATCCATGGTTATGGTGCCCCTGCTTTATCGCGGTAAGCTGCTCGGGCTCTTGCATCTGGACGAGCACAAGGTAGCAAGACTATGGACGGCGCGCGACATCAATCTCCTCTCGCGCATCGCAAACCAGCTGGCCATCGCACTGGCGCAGGCGAAGCTCTATCAAATCGTGGAAACGCAAAGCACTTCCATCAGCAAGCTAACCGACCTCTGCAGCCAGCTGACGCAGGTGGTGGCAAGCACAAAGGAAATGACCGAGCGCACCGAAAGCCATGAGAAAGTACGTATCAAGCTTTCGACAAGAGAGATTGAAGTTCTGAAAAAAGTGGCTCTCGGCCTGTCCAATAAAGAAATTGCCGAGGAACTGCACATCACCGAAGGCACCACCGAAGTGCATGTCTCCAGACTGCGCAAGAAACTAAATCTGGGCACCCGCGCCGCGCTTGTGCGCTATGCCTACGAAAATCATCTCTCCTGATCCTGATTAACCTGCAGCTGGGCCCGCCGTCCGCCATTGGGACTTTTGTGCTTGCCGGTGGTCAATTGCAGCCAGGTGGCATGCTTGAGCTGATTGATGCGCCCGTGGCGCGGTGCGCTCAAAGAGGTCTGAGCCTCGGTGAGAAGGGCTGTTTTTTCGTCTTCTTTCTTATTGAGTGAGCGTTCATAGGCCCACCATTTCTGACTGTCGGCGTCGCTGCTGTTGCGCCGACGCAAAGCCGTGCGGTAAAGCAAGAGGTAATCGTCGTTATCCGGGAAGGCGTCCTTGAGCTTTTCCAGATTAGCTACGGCATCATTAAGGTTGTTGGCTTTAAGCTGCTTCAAAGTTTTGCTCAAGAGGAACTCTTCAGACTCATTAAGAGTCTCATGGTGAATCTGCTCTGATTTAGCCACCGACCCTTCCACAGAACCAGCCTCTTGACTAACTTCCCCATCGCTATTCCCGGGGGCATCCGCCGCCGTCGGCAATGGCGCCGCCAGCAAAAGAGCCGTGAGAACGAGAGAGACCAGGCCAGGGCCGCTTATGTCATTTTTCAGAATAGTCACCAAAATAAAAGGTATCCTCGTGTGATTTGGCATAAGAGCCTATCATTATCAGGCAAGATCGACCAAACTTAAGTGTCCAGAGATAGTCAGGCGAATCGAGTTGTTTCAAGTCCAGGACAAAACCGAAGAAGTACGCGTGCAGGGCAACAACAGGTCGCTCTGGCTGATCGTGCGCTTCCTGGCGCTCTGGATTGGCTCTCTGGTCTTGCTCACAATCATCGGCCTGACCGTCGACATCAACTGGACCAGACCCCGGGTGGAAGCCGCCCTGGGCGAAACGCTGCACCGCAAGATCAAGCTGGGGCCGATGCGCTGGCACCTGGGCCTGAACGGGCTGATGATCATGACCAGATCGCTCAAGATTGACGAAATGGACGGCGAGCCCTTCCTCAAATCGGGCGGCAGCAATATCGCTCTGGCTTTTATGCCGCTTCTAGCCGGCAAAATCATCGTCAAACATTTGCAGATCGATCATCCCGAAATCTACGCCGTCAAACTCAAGCCCGGCGGCTGGAATTTTGAGGATCTGCTCGATCCCAAAACCACCATCAATTTTATGCAAATCGACAGCGGTGTGGTGCACATCCTTGATGCCACAAGCGAAGCCGTGACAAAAGAAAGCATGGACTTGACCGACGTCAATTTCAAGTTTAACTGGCCTCGCAAGGGCAAGCATCTGCCTCTCTTTGCCTCCTGCACCGTCACCGAAAAAGGTGTCGAGCTAAAGCTGGACAAAACAGTCAAAGCCGTACTGCAAAAAGAACCGGAAAAGAAAGTCGCCGCCAGCGAAGGTCAGTCGCTGCCCGAGAAAGTGCGGGCCATACAAAATGTGCAGGTGGCACACGCAAAGGCCGAGGCCAGAGCCTTTGAGCCTAAGTCTCCGGTAGCGCCGGCAGTTGCCGCCAGAGCGGCGGCGTCGCCCAAACCACCGGCCACAGTCAAGATTGACGGCCTCTCAAGCACTAAAGACGCCAATCTTCTGGACACCGATTATGACCTTAACTGCACCGTCAGCGACATGCCCACGGCTGCTATGGCGCGCTTGATGACGATCGTTTCGGATGGGGAGAAAATCAAACGCAGCTTCGTGCCCAATGACAAATTAGGCACGCTCAAAGGCACGCTGCAACTGAAAGCGAAGATCAAAGGCAGCATGACCAGAGGTTTTGCCGCCGACGTCAAGGCCGATCTCAATGACGTGGAATTGCGCGGCCCCGACATTGGTCTGGTCAAAACCAAGAGTGTCACCGGGGCCGGTGGCATCAATATGAGCAAGGATCTGATCGCCTGGGACAACATACTTTTCAAACTGGGCGGCCTGGAGCTAAAAACCAGGGGCGACCTGAAAAACTGGCAGACTCAGGCCTCCACATACTCTGTTGATATGAGCGCCAAGCCGGTCAACCTCGCCACCGTCAGCAGTGCCCTGGAGTTTAAAAGCGCCGGCGAGGAAGAAGACAAAGTCATACAAATATTCAAGACGATTTCGCTGTCGGGCAAGGCATTTTTTGACCTGAAACTGAGCGGGGACAGGGACCAGGCCAAGCTCATTACCCAGCTGGAAGCCGAAGGTCTGCCCGTCAGTAAACTGGTCGAAGACATCGCCCCCGAGCTGGCGCCACTGCTCGTGGTCTCAGGGGTCAGTCGCAACGCCATAGTAAAAGGGCATTTCAACAGCTCAGGCGGTCGCAGGGTATCGATTCAAAACGGCACAATCACCATACCCGACTCCACCATCAGGCTGGACGGCGAAGTCGACCTGCTGCGCGACTCCATCGATATAAAGTTTGGCCTGGAAGATTTCCCCCTCAAAAAAGCCTGGGAAAACGCCCTCAAAGACGAAGGAACCCGCAAGAAAATCGCCGATACCCTGGTCGACACCAATCCGCACAATATAGTCGTGGCCGGCTTTATTCATGCCGACGGCAATATACTCAGGAACAGGAAAGGGACCACGGTCTCGATCGTCAGTAAGGTCCATGACGGCGCAATCTCATACAACGACAACACCCTCGATACGACAGGCATCAAGGGCACGGTAGTCTTCAAAAACGACATTGCCTCAATCGAAAACTTCACCGGTTCAATCGGCCATGGCGGCCATTTCAACCTCTCCGGCAAGGTCCTGGGACTGCTCACCAAGACACCATTTTGTCAGATTGATTTCGCCGGTACCGGCGTTAACTTCGCCCACCTGGGCTCGGTAATGAACGTATTCAAATTGAGCTTCCCCGCCATCACCGAAGGTCACCTGACCGGTACGGTTAAGTCGCTCATCATCAAAATCGCCGGCAGCCACGAACATCCAAAGGTTTACTTCAACGCGGCTCCCCAGGACGTCAGTTACCAGCCCCCCGGCCTGACCCGATCGCTCAAGGCCGTTTCGGGCAATATCATTTACGACGACGACAAAATCAGCCTCAACAATGTCGGCATCGTCTCCCACGGCAACCGGCTGACCACAAACCTCAGCATCTACAACCTGCGCACAAAAGCCAGATTGAGCGACATCCACGTAAAGAGTGATGGTATCGAGCTTGGTGACATCGACTATTACCTCTCATCCTCGGTCATGCCCGCAGCCCTGCGCAAATCCTACCGGGACCTTCTCAACTCCTACAAAATCAAAAAATTGCACGGCAAAATATACGGTGACCTGGTCGTCGTACCCAAGCCCAATAACGACCTGGCCGATCTAGAAGGCGTCATCGGCTGCTACAGCGTCGGCGCCACCGTGAGCAAACTCAATCTGCCCCTGGAGCGCATGGCCGGCACCTTTGCCGCCTCCGGCAATGAACTGCTGATTCAAGATCTGAGCGGCTACATCCGCTCCACCCAATTTGAAATGAACGGCTGGGTCAAGGACTACAAGTCGTCAAACCCCCGCTGGAAAACCGAGCTGCGCGCCAATATAGCCCCCAATGAATTTCTCGACCTGGTGCCGGCTCTGACCCAATCCTTCAGTAACGGCAAACTGCGTATCAATTCATCCGGTCCCATGTCCTTCCACTCCAAAGTAGAAGGGGACAACACCCACAACGAAGTCGTCTTCAGCGCCAATGCCGACGCCGACGACCACCTGCGCATATCAACCCCGGTGGGCATCATCAACCAGCCACACCTGCAGGAGCTCAACCTGGAGGGCTCACTCACCCTCGATCAGGACGCACTCACCCTGCACTCCACCAGTCTCACCCTCGGCGACGCCAACCTCAAGGCCAAAGGCCTGTGGGAATGGAAAAAAGACGACCAGCCGATTGACTTCACCGTTTTGTCGAGCAAGCCCGTACCGGCCAAGATACTGCTGGAGCTCGTTGATCCCAGCCTCGACACCAAATCAATAAAAGGTTCGATAGACGGATTTGTCTCGCTCACCGGCCCGCTGCGCCACCCCATCCTGACAGGGAAAGTCAAACTCGATCACATCACCAATCCCGACTACAACCTGGCCGATGTTTCAGGCACAATCTCCACCGATGACAAAACCGACGACGACGCCAACAAAGTCATAGCCATGAGCGCCGGCACCACAAGCGACGCCGGCCAGCCTCAGACATTTGCCGGCAGCGTCGCCCGTGTCGATCTGGACAGCATCAGCTTGCGCAAACTTGCTCTCAATGAGGTGGGCGGCTGGGTGCAAATATCACCGGGTGAAGAAATCCCCGATTCGGAATTACCGGCACCGCCTACTCTGACTTTAAAAGGTTTCACGGCCAAGACAGCCGGCGGACTGGTCAAACTTGACGGCATAATCAATACTGGCAAACACACGGGCAGCATCAACAGCTATCTCACAGGCATCCACACCGATGAAGTATTTGACCGTCTGATGAATGCCCCCGGCGAATTGACCGGCACCATGGACGGTGAAGTGCACCTGACCTCAACCGGTGACAATTTCAAACAGATTTTGAAAAATCTTGACGGCAAAGGATCAGCAGTAATTAAAAATGGCGTCGTGGCGCGCTTTGGCCAGCTTCAAACCAAGATCACCCAGGCCAACCTCCTGGAGCAGGGACTGTTCGGATTTAACTTCAACAATCTCCTGCAAAGCATGGTACCGGTGCGGACCGGTCAATTTAAAGACGTGCGCAGCAAATATTCCATCTCCAAGGGCATCCTCACCGTCAAAGAATTGCGGTACTCCGGCGATGACCTGCGTCTGTGGGGCGCCGGCCAGATCAACCTGCCCAACGACCAGATAGATCTCGACGTAGCCGGCAACATCCCGCGTGTGACCCAGTCCATGGTGGGTGGACGCTTCGGTAATATCACGCGCGGCATTACCGTCTCCAAGCTGCTCAGCCGCATCACCTTCGGCCGCCTGGAAAACCTCCCGGCCCTGCCCCTGATAGGCGACATCGCCTCGGACAAACCCAGAACCTTCAGCTTCAAGGTCGACGCCCCGGCCACCGACGCCAAACAAATTACACGCACCATTGAAAAGTCATTCAAATGGCTGCCCAACAAACAGTCGGCATCTGCCCACCCTGTCCCTGGCATCAAATAGCACTTCATTTTTCGTCTTGACGCGATTTTGACGCGACTCGCTGCAAAGTGAGTGCGTTACCAAACCGCGGGGGTTTCCCCCAATTTTAAGAGGTATTGAAAATGGCTAATGCATTGGAGCAGAACGATTCAGTCAGACACGCACAGGGCAGCGAAGCAAGCGAACATGTGTCGCGCATGCAGGCAGAAGTACAGCAAGAAAGGGGCAGCAGCGCAGGCAACAGAGCCACCGACGCTCCGGCTTCGGGCTCCTCGGCCGGCTCGCATCTCCCCGCCCTGGAACTACACGAAAGCGGCAAAGTAGGAAGCTCAGGCGGTCCCGGCGGCGGCGGCGGTTTCGGCAATCGTTGCTTCTCAGACGGGGCAGCAGGCGGCTCGGCCGGCAGCGGTTCGGCAAAAGTTGCAGACGGCTCAGCCCCACAGTCCGGCAGCGGCAACGGCGCCTACAGAGCAGGTCACGTCGACATGGTAGCCCCACGCCATCAGTAAGACCGTCAGTAATCGAGGGACGACACACCGCTCCCCACAAGCCCGGTCAGCGGCCGCCTAGCATGGTAAACTCTATGCACTTAATAGGCCGCCCTGTACCCGGAACCATGTCGAAGTTCTTGCTCATTGATGACGATATAGAGCTGGGATACAGGCTCAGAGATTGGCTCGAGGCCAAATCCATCCAGCTCGAAATCGCCAACACCGGCGGCGACGGCCTGCAAATGTTGCATTCATTTCAATATGAGCTGATACTCCTCGACTGGCGCCTGCCGGACATGACCGGGCTTGAGGTATGTCGGAAATTTCGCCAGAATGGTGGCAATACGCACATCATTTTCCTCACCGGCGAAAACTCCATCGATAACAAAGAAGAAGGGCTGCTGTCGGGCGGCGATGACTACATCGTCAAGCCATTCGACATGCGCGAACTCTACGCCCGCATCAAAACCGTCCTGCGACGCAGCCTCGACACTATTCCGGAAAAACTGGAAATCCAGGGCGTCGTCCTCGATGCCGACTCACGCAAGGTATATGTCGACGCAGTGGCCGTGGCCGTCACCCCGAGGGAATGCGCCCTTCTGGAATATCTCATGCGTCACGCCAATCGCCCCTACAGCGCGCAACGTTTGCTGGCGGCAATATGGCCCTCCGAAGCTGAAGTTTCGGAGGGCACTGTGCGCACATGCGTGCTAAATTTGAGGAAGAAATTGGCCGGTGCAGGGAAACCGGACCTGATAAAGCAGGTCGTAAGTTCGGGTTATGTCATTGAAAACAAGTAAAACCGCCCGTACTCTCGCGACTCTGGCATTTGCGACGGCGCTCTGTCTGCTGTCCAACCTGACCTTTACACCCCCGGTCGGCGCCAGGCCGGACAGCAAAAACGCCGAATGGTTGCTCATTCAAAACCACGCCGATCTGGGCGAGGTGAAATTTTATATTACCCATGACGCGGTCAAAGGCGTCGTCAGTAAAACCGGCTGCTGCCTGCTGGCCAAAGCCCCCGACTGGAAGCTCAATTACTATCGCGACGACGACAGGGCCATCTGGACAGGCTCAATGGACCAACTGGAACCAGCCAGCCTGGTCAATCCATTCAACCGCTCCTTTGCCCGCAAAAGTCCACCCATTAAGGTGCGTCGGCCCGACGTGCCTTACTGCGATCTGAACAGTCAACTCAATGTCGAACTGATCGGCAACGGCACCACCCAGGGCCTGCACTACAACGAATATTCGCTGACCATCAGGAAGCAGCGCACAGTCTTCTGGTTAACAAAGGATATCGCGGTTGCTCCCCCCGTAACCAAACTCCTGTGCCGTTTTTACGGTGTGCCGGAGATGACTCAGATCCCGCTCTATGTGCGTAAAAACATGTCGGGCGGACCTCGCTATGCCGACGAGTTTGCCAAAAACAAGGTGACGCCATTTTTCCCTGAGCACGGGCAGCTTATGCCCGACCTGCGCAGCGGGCCGCAGCTGACAATGACGACAAAATCATGCAAGCGCATCCCCTACGACGGCACCATATTTGATGCCCCTCGCAACTACGAAAGGCGAGTGGCGATTGTCGATGTCACTTATTCGGGCAAGCTCAAAAATGAAATCACCAACATGATGGGCGACATGGCCTTCAGCTCGGACAGGAGCAAGTCGGCGGGCGGGCATGGCAAATAATCAAAGCTCCGGCCTTACGCTTGTGCACAAGGGCCTGCTCCTGATAATTGTGCCCTTCCTTTTCAACTGCACCTGGCTGTTTTTACTCAACGGCGTGCTCGACAGGACCCACAAACTGGCCGATATGGAGCGCCAGCAAAGCATATTTATCGAACATCTCAACACAGTTATGGACGGCAGCTACCAGGCTAGAGAAAGCCTCCTGGGCTACATTGCCACCAGAAACAAGAAATATTTCAGCCGCACAGACCTCTGGATCGAACGCACGACAAAGGCTGTAGCCGCCCTGACCAGCCTGCCCCTGACCACCGAGCAGCGCAACCTGGCAAACGAACTGGGCGAGGCCATAAACTCGCAGCTGAGTCCAATCGAAAATGTTATCAAAAACACCGACTCCCAGGGCACGACCAGCGTGCTGCAAGATATAGAGAGCGTCAAAGACAGTATTGGTATGGTGCCCAGTGCCGACATCGATATCAGCGCCCATATCGCCAAACAACGGGTGGACCTGGATGATGCTCGAAGGGAAGTGCAAAAGAACAATTCGCGCGCCGGCACAATAGTAGTGAGCGGGCTGATTGGCAATTTGCTATTGACTGTTGTTGCCGTGCTGCTGCTCAACAAAGAACTTTCCACTCGCCTGCGGGTACTGGTGGAGAACGCCCAGCGACTTCCGAAGAAGCAGGAACTCAACCCTCCGCTCAAAGGCGCCGACGAACTGGCCTATCTGGACACCAGCCTGCACCAGGCCTCCATCGATCTGCAAAAAGCCTCGGAGCTGCGCACATCGCTGATGCAGATGGTGGCCCACGATCTGCGCTCCCCGCTTTTCTCCTGCATGATTGCCCTGGAGATTATTCTCGATAATGAAAACGCCAATCTCAGCGAGAAAGGACAGAAACAAGTGGCGGCGATGCAGAAGAATCTCGATCGACTGATCACATTGACGAACGATTTATTGCTGATCGAACAATATGAAAACGATCAGCTGACTCTGGAACTGGAAGCCGAGAACATCAGGGAAGTAATTGACCAGGCCATCTCCTCTGTTTCAGGTCTGGCGCAGGCCAAGCGAATCACCCTGAAAAATCTGGCGGCGCAGGAATATCTTGAGATAGACCGCAATCGCATTTTACAGGTGATAGTCAACTATCTCTCCAACGCCATAAAATTTTCACCGGAAAATTCGGCGGTTGAAGTCAGCACCGAAGTATTGCCCAACCGGCTCAAGGTCTCGGTTAGAGATTCGGGCAGTGGTATCAGTGCCGCTGATAAAAACAAACTGTTTCAGAAATTTTTCCAGACCGATGAGGGCAAGGCAGCGGGTGGGGCAGGCCTGGGTCTGACCATTTGCAAATCCATTGTCAAAGCCCACGGTGGGGCCGTCGGGGTGGCCAGCGAGGCGGGGCGAGGGGCGATATTCTGGTTTTCGGTGCCGATTGAAAGAACACCCCACGCAAAAGGCTGATCAGGACTCAAAGCTCAAATTGACTGGCTCTTTTCGCAGATTGCCCGCGCCTGTGATGGGAGTCGAACTATCCACGACCTGAAAATCAAAGTCATCCATCCAGACCGTGCCCACTCCGCATAGCAGCACACCAAAGGCAATATTGGTGCTCTCCTCCGGCACATCAAGCACGACGTAATGGCTGGTCCAATCAGTAGAGCCGGTTATTGGCCGGTCCTGCATATTATCAAAAGACAGATAGGAAGCACTGTTACTGCTGTCAGGTCCGTCAACGCGCATCCA
This sequence comes from Cyanobacteria bacterium SZAS LIN-3, assembly GCA_018266215.1. GTDB lineage: Bacteria > Cyanobacteriota > Vampirovibrionia > Obscuribacterales > Obscuribacteraceae > REEB67. Next base: position 38,010 of record JAFEAV010000049.1, read on the forward strand.
GACTCCGGCCCAACCCTCGACGTCTCTGGTCTTGGTCCAGGCCGATAACTTCAGACGCTGCCCCTTGTACTTGGAAGCATTGAAAGTCTGCATCAAGGTACCAAAGCCGTTTATTTCAGGGATGTTGGAGCGTATGACACTGCATTTAGTGCCGGAATGGTGCTGCGAATCATCCAGGCCCATATCATAATGGTGGGGCTCGGAGCCGGCCTTGATCCATCCGCTCGGCAACTGTAATGCAGGACCGTTGCCGTTGCCGTTGCCATCGGTGACCGGAGACGCTGATTGACCAGTAAGGGCTACAGAATCGTCCACAATCTCAAATTGAAAGTCATCCATCCAGACGCGGCCGGGCCCATTGAGCAGTACGCCATAGGCAATATTGGTTGCTTGAGTGCCCACATCAAGAACGACTTCATGCTTTGTCCAGTCGTTTGTGCCAACAATCGGTCTGTCTTGCATGTTATCGAAGGCGAGAAAGGGTTGCTTACTTTTGCCCGAATTGCCGTCCACGCGCATCCAGGCACCGGCCCAGTTTTGCACGCCGTCGGTTTTGGTCCAGACAGTCATCCGCACTCTGTGGCCGCGGTGAGCACCGGCGTCAACCATTTTCATCAAGGTGGCAAATCCAGAAGCCTCATCCGACTTGGAGCGAATGCAGGCGCAACTCTTGCCGTTACGCTCGGTGGTCTCGTCAAAACCAGTGTCATATTTGCCGTCCTGGTGGCCGGTTTTAATCCAGCCGCTGGCAGGCTTTAACTTATTGATGCTGTTTTTTGCCATGCGTCACCCCCGGTGTAAAAGATACATGCCCCGCAATCGCTCCGCCCTGTCGCCGATGGCAAAATACGGCAAAGCTGCCGCACCGTGGGCAAAACCGGGTAGCAGCGGACTGATGCGTAGGATAGACTGGGGCTCTATGCTGAAACGATACTTTTGCAAGCAAGCAATCTGTGAACAGGGTCGCCGTATAGTGGGCGCTCTTGCAACACTGGTTTTATTTGCAACTACTCTAACAGCCTGTCACAGAACGACACACTATCCGCCAATTATTCCGGAATGGACATTTGGCGTAATCAATATGAAGGGTGAATGGATTATCCCGCCCACTTATTACAACATCATCTATGCCGAGAAGATTGACGGATACTGGCTGCAACACGACCCTGACAGTCCTGAGGCACAGATCTGGATCCCGCCAATTTTCAAGTCATTCAGGAAGAATGAAAACTGGACGCTGGTCGATAAAAACGGCGATGAGATGGCCTCCGACTTGCCGCATGACACTTATCTTGTGACTGGACAAACCAGCCCGCGCGCGCAAAGAATCACAACATATCACGACCTGATTCCGCTTAGAGGCACAGGCGGATATGGTGCCTGCGACCAGCGCGGCAAAATTGTCATACCCTGCAAATATGGCGCCGTTTTTGAGGTTGGGGATGGCCTGTGGATCGCTCGAGAATCGCCGGACGATACGACCGTCGGCAGATTGCTCGCCAAGTTACAGCCTCAAGCACCTGGACAACCGGACTTCTATCCCAGCTATTTGATGGATGGCGCGGGGAAAAAAATCGCCCGATTGCCGGACGAATTCTGCATGCCTTACGGAAGATTCGCCAATGGCTTGCTGGCCTGCGGATTTGCCAATCCAAAGGCCTGTTATACAAAAGCAATCAATAACCGCGGCGAAGTCGTGCCCCAGACAGACAACAAATATGTGGCGGCGTGCAAGGCAGCAGAGACGACGGCCCCGCAATCAACGAGGTTTTACCGCGTATATAAGATACCGACATCAGCACACGCTCCGCTGACGTTCGAAGAGCCGACCGAATCCAATGTTGCCGACATTGCATTCGCCCGTCCGAAGGAGATTTCCAGAAACATGGCTATCGCCGATATCCAGAACGGCGGGCGCTATCTGGGCGGCATCATTGACAGCAATGGCAAATGGCTGCTGGCGCCGAAATATGAGTGCATAGGCTATTGTAGTAATGACCGACTGATCGTCTCCAAACCCAGGTAAGCAATGCTGAAAAGATATCTTCGCCTGCTCCTGATACTGGCTTTAATCACCTTCTCGGTGACCGCCTGGCAGCGTTCGCAGTATTTTAGGCCAGCCATGAAAGAGCCGCCTGAGGTGCGGGACACCCTGGGCGTGGCCGACTTCAGCGGCAAGTGGATACTGGAGCCCAAGTACGAGCAAATCATCTATGTGAAATCGATTGATTCTTTCTGGGTCAAGCTCCCCCGCAGCGAAATAAAGCCGTGGTATCAGCGGCCCCCGTGGCAGTACTTCACAAACGCACGCTGGAAGCTCCTCGATAGAAATGGAGTAGAACGAAACTCACACTTGCCGGAGAATCTGGAGCCAGTCAGCCTGACATTTTTCCCAGTCGCACCAGGCATTGCTTACTACCCACGCTTTTTTCAAGCCGCTGGAAGCAACGGCTACGCAATTTGTGATGCTGACGGCAGTCCAGTGACGAAAGCAATCTACCTCGAAATTTTTGATGTTGGAGATGATCTCTGGCTGGTACGGAGCTTGCGGCAAAAGTCAATGTATGATGTGCTCTGGTCGCCTTTCCAGCCACATGGTGGAAAACATGCGCTGCCTCCGCCTCTTACGCTTATAGATCATCGCGGAAAAACCATAGCAGTTCTGGATGAATGCATTCGAGGACCCAATGGAAAATTCAAGAACGGCCAAATGGAATGCAGTAAGGGCTGCCTCCTTCGGAACGTAGACCATCAGGGGAAGGAAACACCCGCCTTTCGTGAGGGAATGTTTGAACCGCCGTTCGAAGATCTATCTCTGGAGTTCAGGCCGCGAAACAGCGCGACCCTCCGCTGCATAATGCCAATCTCAACGGACAAACCGGTACCGCTTCTCCCCTATAAATCGCCACCAGACAAAAATGATTGGCAGCCCGTCGAGATGGCTGATGGTCTCTTCAGCGTCTTGATTGCCAACAATGCGAGTCTACATTGGGGCTTGATCGATAAACGCGGCCAATGGCTCGTGAAGCCTGAATACTGCAGGCTCATGTATTGCAGCCAAGACCGAATAGCCGCCTCAAAAAATCATGCTCGTGCACTAGCAGCTCAGAACGTCAAGTTCAAAGACGAATCAGACGATTTTTCCGACGGCATGGTGCAGCCTTGAAAATTTCGGTAGGTCGTTAATCGACGCCACCACTCCCTAAAAACTTCTTGCCATCGTCGCATATATGTGTATGATATATGACATGAATTGGCAATTGAATAGCTCTCTCGGGTCTGGCTCTGCCAGCCCCGAAACCGTCTCCCCGCTTGGATCAGCGGGCGCAGCACCACCGGCGATGCCGCCAGGTGCCGCAGGTATGAGCCCTGCCGGCGGTGCCAAGGGGATAAAAAATGCCGCCACCTCCAGCGGTGCGACCGATAAAAAACTATTCCCGGGCGATCAGGTCAAATCTTTCCAGAAGAAAACAACCAGTGAGAATCTGCCCAACCTGCACCAGGTGGAGACGCTACAGAAGCTCAGGAGCAAATTTCTCAATCCCTACATCGCACACATCACAGGCGAACGTGCGCTGTCGGTGCATACCCAGGAAGCTTATCGCCGCGACCTGACATTTTTCTGCAACTGGTTTGCCGCCAGAGGTCTCTTTGTCGACGAAAATTCCCTGAAGATTTTGCGTCGCGACGTCACCATGTATTTGAGCTATCTCAAGTCGCAAGGTCAGGAAAGCTCTTCCCTGGCCCGGGTCCTGGCCAGCCTGCGAGGTTGGTTTACCTGGCTCAAACACTTCAAGCTGATAGACAACGATCCCCTCGAAGGTTTTGAAAATCCGCACAGACAAAAAAAGCTGCCTCTGGTACTGACACCGCAGGAGGTGCTGGCCATCATTGAGACAGCTATCGAGCCCAGGGAAGCAGCGATGGTAGAGCTCATGTACAGCTCCGGCCTGCGAGTCTCGGAGCTTATCGGCCTCAATATTTCGGACCTTAATATGGCGCAGGGTTATCTCAAGTGCGTGGGCAAAGGTTCAAAAGAACGCATTGTCCCGATCGGCTCAAAAGCGCAGCAGTCGATTGAGGCGTACCTTACTATCCAGGAAAAACAAAAGCGCGACCTGGCTGTGGCCAAAGTTAAGGCCCAACTTGAGCGCAAAGGTCCCGGTCGGCCGCGCAAAGTTGCAGCCGCAAGCGAAACAGCAAACGCCCCGCTCAATTTACCGGGCACTCGCAGACGCGGCGGAGCCATCCAGGACATGACCCCACTCTTTCAAGACGAGCAGGGCAAGAGGCTTTCGCGTCTTGTGGTCTGGCAAATAATCAAACGTCTGGCCAAAAAAGCCGGCATTACAAAGGATATTTCGCCCCACACGTTCAGGCACAGTTTTGCCACCCATCTACTTGAAAACGGTGCGGACCTTCGAGCGGTGCAGGAATTGCTCGGCCATGCCAACCTTGTAACAACCCAGCTTTACACCCATGTCAGCCGCGCCCATCTCAAAAATGCCTATCAAAACGCGCAGCTTAACTTTGGCGTGGGCGATCCGCTGCAATTTAGTCCCGACTTGCCGATAAAATAGACCTCCCGGATCTATTTTTGAGGCAAGTCAGCAATGCTCAGTTGGGACAGAATTTCGGCCGCGTTCATCGCCACGTCTACAACCATCGCCCTTCTCCTCTCATGCGCTGTGGGCGCGGCAGCACCCGGTCAGGCGCAGGGTCTGCTGCAAGGGTCTTCGCAGCACAGCAAACAGCAGGACGGCCCTACTTATCAGGCCTCCCGTGACGACATGTCCGTTTGTTATGCCACCACACGCCTGAGCGACAATTCGTCGGGACAAGCTACATACGGCGGACTGCGCAATCTCGACTATGGTCAGGGCTCCATTGAATACGGCACAGCCACACTGGCCAGACCCGCCGGTTACCAGACGATAAGCGGAGTACCGGGATGGGCGGAGGTGCGCGAACAGATGACCGCCGCCGACAATTATTTCAACGCGGCACAAATCAAGCGACTGAACAAAGAATCACAGGCGACCTTTTTCAACCGCCTGAAAAATTTCCACGGGCAGATTCTCATCTATGTACACGGCTACGATGAGCTCTTCGACAGCGCAATTAAAGAGATGGCGGAGCTGGCCAATGAATTTCAGGCCCGCTCGCCTTCGACTCCCCTACTGGCGATTGCTTTCTCCTGGCCATCACCCGGCAGCACCACCGCCTATAGTGCCGATGAAGCAAGCCTTGAGTGGAGCGAAAAACCCTTTCGCGAATTTATCAATCAGGTAATTCAAAACAAAGCTGCGGACAGCCCGGTAGATTTGCTTGCACACTCAATGGGCTCACGCTATGCCTTCAACTATGCGCTCAGCCAGGAAGCAAACGGCACCACGCAGGCACCTGCTTTCAGAAATATTTTCCTCTCTTGCTCCGACGTCGACTACCACACAGCCGAAGCGCGCAGAGAAAGCGTGCAAAATTGCGCCTCCAAAATGGTCTATGTCTTTGTCAACGACAATGACGGTCCACTGCTCACTTCGCAGCTACTGCACCAGGCAGCAAGACTGGGACGACCCATCGATCCCGGCAATAACTCCAGCATGAGCTCCGGACTGGCCGCTCAACCATCAGGTTTACCCGGGGGTAAAACAGGATTTCTCGGCGATCCCAGTCTCCTGCTGAACCAGGCTGAGAATATGCTGTCGGACAAAGCCGTCGCCATTTTTGGACAGAAGGCTCGCTCCCTGGTCGACCAATTTACAACCGGCGGCAGGCCGGTGTTTACAAAAGGTGGTCAAGTCAGCGGGGAGCAAACACAGGACGTCACCAACTGGTTGGCTAAAGACGCCTATCTCAGCCGCAACTGGGGCACTCGCTCAAGACTCATAGACGATACCGGTTTTGTCACCATCAACATGGGACACCGCCTGGCCTGGCCCTTGATCGCCGGACTGATGCTGGACCCGCCGCAGGATGCGCCGTTTACATTTGCGCCCCTGCACAAACGGCCTGATGCCGCCATGCTCAAAATCATGGGAGGCACACCCACATACCTGTACAGGTACGATCGGCTGGACCTTTCGCGGCTTTCCCGTTAATTCTTATGAATAAACTTTAATTGCACCTTTTGCAGGAATGGCTGTCCCATGAGATACTTTAAGGTCTGATCTTCACGGCGTCCGGGAAGTTGACAGACAAGCCTAGGGGCATGACATGCACAGGCTTCAACGGACGGTCGGGGATCTGGTTTAGAAACAACCAAAACAACCAAGAACAATATAGGTTAACTATTACATGAGTCGAAGCAAGGTAGAGGGCACCAAAATTGCCCAGGCCGCCAAGGACCTCAACGTCACATCAGTCACAATCAGACGTTACATCCAAGAGTTTGATATCGAAACAGCAACAGACGAGAACGGCATCAAAGTATTGCCGGCACAAGCGCTGTCCGAGCTGCAGGAAATCCGTCGTTTGAAAGAAGACGGCATGACCAATCCCAAGGTGCTCGAACACCTGGAAGAAATGCGCTCCAAGCCGGCCAAAGCCGAAAAAGAAACCAAGGCCAAAGGCAAAGCTACTCGCGTAGTCAAAACAACGGCCAAATCCAAAGCCAAAGCCGCCGTCGAAGAAGCTGATGACGACGAGGAAGAGGAAGAAGCAGCACCGCCGCCCAAGGCCGCCGCTAAAGTAAAGGAAGATTCGCGCGCTAAAACCGTCCGAGGAAAAGCAGCCAAGGAAGCCGTTAAGGAAGCCGAGGAAGACGAAGCCGAAAGTGAAGAAGCACAGTCCGCTTCAGAAGGCGAAGAGGGCGGTGAAGAAGGCATCAGTCTGGGCGAAGGAGATGGTTCCGAACGCTCCAAGCACACACTGGTTTGCCAGACCTGCACAAAAACTTTCGAACATATGAATCCGCGCTTGAGAGACTGTCTCGATTGCTACAGAGCGAAGCGCAAAGAAAGACGTCGCGGTGGAGACAAGCACAAAAATGTTGTGCCCAACCCCATTGCCCAGCAAGTAGTGAACAAGGCTCAGCAAGCCAGTGCCGCATCAACGGCGAGAGAACCACGCGAAGGCAGAGAGCCTCGCGAAGGTAGAGAACCGCGTGAATTCAGAGAGCGCGAAGATAAAGTGGTCAATTTCTCCGTCGGCGAAGGAAGCCCGGCAAGAGAGCCGCGTGACCTGAGAGACAGAGCTGTTCCAGCTAATGCTGCTGTTACTGCCGCAATGCAAAGACAGGCTGCCGCGCAAAACGAACAGCCGACGGCCTGGGCTCAGATGCAGAAGCCGGTGCGCTCATACCGCAAGGCAATAGAAGAAACAAGATTGATCACGGGTTCGCTCAAGAGACGTCTGGAAAGACCGGATCTGCCGGAAGGCGAAAGACGCTGGCTCGAACAAATCTATGCTTATCAGTTGATCCTGCACCAGGGTTGGAGACACCTCGCCGAATACAAATCCGGCAGCCCCAGCCAGGCCAAGCAACAACAGCAAGCTCAAGAAGAAGCCTAAAAGGGCTCAGGCAGCTCTCGCAGCAGCACAGGCTGTCCACCCTGGGTGGGCGGAAATTGCAGCGCCGTCGGATTGGCCACGGCTCCACCGGGTACGCCACCACCGGCGGCACCAGGGACAGCGGCCGCAGTCGGACCCGGGCCCGGGGCACTGGGACCAAAAGCAGTGGTTGAGGGCGGCACCGTCGGCGCCACCAGCTTCGTCAAATCAAGTGTGCGATTGACACGCACCGGTACAAGCGTTCCGCTCTTTACCTGAAACTCCGGTCCACGGTTGCGATTGCCGGCAACATAGCCGATGCCGGATCCAAATGATCCGAACATCGACGACAGCTGTTGACCATATGATTTGATGCCGAATCCCGAGCCCATCACTTTGGGCGGTTGCTTCTGAATGGCGTTGGGATTGTGGTCGATGGTACCGCCAAAGGGCATGGAGCGCCCATCGGGGAAGACCAGGGTGGTCAAACTGATGGACATTGTGCCGGGCATACCCATGCCGTTGGCATTGGAGGCCGGTTTGACATTGACTACTGTGCCGACTATGCGCGCATTGCGCGGAATAACTTCCATACCATTGAGGAAAAACCCGTCGTTAAGCACAATTGAAAAGAGGTCGCCCACTTCGGACTTGTGCGAGGAGAGGTCATCTTTGATAGTGCCGGTCAAAACGGTACCGGCGGGGATGCGTGTGCTGAGGATGTGCTGAATGATGCTGTTGCCGCCCGCGCCGACGGGATAATTAGGCGCGCCCATCCCCGGGACCGAACCCATACCCGGCACCGAACCCATTCCCGGCACTTTGCCCATACCAGGCAGAGCACCGTTCTGGCCGCCGGAACTGTTCAAACCAGCAAAAGGATTGTTTCCCGGCTGCTGCAAAAAGCCCGAAGTGATTGGCCCGGTTGGCACAGGGCCGGCCGGGTTTTGCATCTGAGACTGTTCTCGGGCCAGCGCGGCGCCCGGCAAAAAGAGGGCGCTTACCGCTATAGGAGCCAGAAGAGTAAATAATGCCAGTCTGTTCAATTGCTGAGCCACCGTTTAACTAAGCTCATTCTAAGTTGATTACAAGCATTTAGGCAAATAATTCTAAATAGAATGCGTGGGAGAAATACGGCCGGGCGCCCAGAGTGTTAAGATCGGCAATCCCGAAGTACTCGGGTAGCAAGTAGCAAGGTAACTCCTTGTCCCTTGCCTGCACAGCAGGACGTTTAGACCAGAGGGGATAAAGCATTGGCTGAATCTAAAAAACACAAAAACTACGAAGCGGTATTCATCATCAGACCAAATCTCGATGAAGACGCCGTTGATCGTACCGTTGCCACCGTAGAAGAGTTTGTAAAAGCTCAGGGCGGCATGATCGACTCAATCGACAAAAAGGGCCGTAAGAGACTGGCCTATGAAGTAGACAAGATGCGCGACGGCTACTATGTAGTGATGAACTACAGAGCCAAGCCCGAATCAGTCGCACCTTTTAAGAGAATGATGACTCTGTCTGAAGACATCATGCGTTCACTCGTGGTCTATCTGGAACCTTCGGAAGTTGGCAAGTCCTGATCGGACTTACTTCATCCATTTCCTTTCAGTTAACCCACAGAGGAAGGTACGTCATGAGTCTAAGCAAAATTGTCATTTCCGGCCGGGTAGTCAAAGCGCCCGAAAAGCGTTTTACACCAAACAACAACGTTGCCGTAACCGAATTTACAATCGGTGTTGATTCTCCCAACCGTCAGGATGGCAGCGTCGATACCAACTTTGTGAAGGTAATCACCTGGAGAGATCTGGCCGAGCGTTGCGCTCAGGAACTCAAAAAAGGTGATGTGGTGGCTGTTGACGGTCGACTGCAAATCAATAACTACACAAACGCCGAAGGCCAGAAGAAGCGTGATGTGGAAATTGATGCTTCCAGTGTCGAAAACCTTTCCCAGACCGTCTCCTCCGGCAGATCATCAAGCTCAGCCGGCGACGCGGAAGTAGAGAAAAAGCTGGCTCCCGTTGCCAGCCGCCCAGCCAAGGGAAGCGATAAAGCCGCCGACCCCGAAGATCTGGACGCAATCTTTTCTTCCGAAGACGAAATACCCTTTTAAATTGAGATTAAGGAGCTACTTAAATGGTTAGAATGTCCCAGGATTCAGCACCTCCGCGCCGTCGCAAGACCTGCGGTTTCTGCGCTGACAAAGTCGATTTTATCGATTACAAAGATCCGAACCGTCTGAAAAAGTTTGTAACTGAACGTGGCAAAATTTTGCCGAGACGTATCAGCGGCAACTGTGCAAAGCACCAGAGATCCCTCACAGTGGCCATTAAACGGGCCCGTGACATCGCCCTCATGCCTTACATGGCTGAAGGCTAAAACCCTGAAAATCTGAGCCGGATTAATTGATCCGCGTTAACCGGCAAATAAGCTTGTAACTGGGCAAATAGAAATTAGATCGCGCCTGTTGTAAGATTATTTGCTAACGCGCCGAAGTGGTGAAATGGCAAACACGCTACGTTCAGGGCGTAGTGAGCGCAAGCTCTTGTGGGTTCAAGTCCCACCTTCGGCAAATCTTTCCCATACCCAACGAGGTACGCTTGAGCACAAACGATCCCCGCCGTCCGGACGCTAGACGTGAACTTCCCCCTCTCAACGAACGCATCCGCGATCGTGAAGTAAGGCTAATTGGGGAGGACGGCAGCCAGCTAGGAATCGTGCCCACGCGAGAAGCCCTATCAACCGCCCGAGAGAAAGGTCTGGACCTTCTCCTGGTGCAGCCTGACGCCAACCCGCCGGTGGCCAGGATACTTGACTACGGTCGCTTCAAATTTGAAAACGAAAAGAAAGCTCGGGAGAGCAAAAAACGCCAACACATCCAGGATGTGAAGGAAATTAAAATGCGTTACAAAATTGAAGAGCACGACTTCCAGGTGAAGCTGCGTGCGGCGCAAAAATTCCTTACCGAAGGCGACAAGATCAAGGTCCTGACGCTGCTTCGCGGCCGCGAACTGCAGCACGCCGATATGGCGATCAGTCTCATGGGCCGCTTCGCCGATGCGTTGAAAGATTTAGGATTGATTGACAAAGAAGCTAAACTCGAGGGCAAGAGTGTTATCATGATTCTCGCTCCTCTCCCGCAGAGGGGCAGACCTGCTTCTTAACTCCAGTTTAGTTAAGCAGCGGGATGTGTCAGTTTCAGCTATCGATTGGACGCCATCATGCCCAAAATGAAAACCAACAAGGCTGCTGCGCGCCGTTTCAAAATCACCGGTACCGGTAAGATTTTGCGGCGGCAATGCGGCAAGCGCCACTTGAACGAGTGGATGAAGGCCAACAAGAAACGCAACCTGCGCGGTTATGCAGCCGTTCACCCGGATGTAGAAGCGCACGTTCTTTCCATGTTCCCCTATCCTCAGTACCTCCGCTAGGACGTACTCCGGTCCAGGTCGGCCCCAACAAACATATTTCACACAACAGCCTGGTCTAAGGGATTACTCCTCTCCGACGACCGGCAGCCGAAAGGCAAACAACATCTTCATAGAAGAAGGAGCAGAA
>JAFEAV010000004.1 GCA_018266215.1 Cyanobacteria bacterium SZAS LIN-3
GATATCGCCTCTCGGCAATCCCGGAACCACTTACATCAATACGCCAGGTACCCCCGGCAGCTAATCACTCGATTAGTGGTCTAAACAAAAGAGGCAGGCCCCTGCGGTTTGCCTCTTTCTTTACTGCAATTTTCGCTACTTCGGTCGACGCTTTTTCGAAATCTTCGTCTCAGCAGCTTTTTTCGTGCGACTGGGTGGTGGTGTACTTTCAGCTGGATAAATGTCTTTGTAGTCGCCGTATTCAATCTCAAACGGCGTTGTCTGGATAAAGATGCCGGTTAAGCATTCGAAATGCTTCTCTTCTTTGTACGCGTGGGTCGCCGGGTTGCGAAAAACCTGGAGAGTGTTTGGTGTTCGCCAGTTTATATAAAGCATCTGCGGCTTACCGGTGTCTTCGCGACTGGCGGAGTAAATGTTGCCGATGTCGTTCAGGACCACTTCCCCGGCGCGAATGATAGAGATGTTTTCTGTCTCCGTGCGCAGACTGTCGGCTTTGCGGTGAAACAGTACAGCCGAATATGCTGCGCCGGGAGCTGGAACTTCTCCCTCGATTGTGTTCTGGTTTTCTTTGGAGCAGCCGCCCGCGGTAAACACCAGCGACGCCAACAGAATTGCAGGCATGACGCGGGATTTATTGTGTGCTGCTCTCATGGAAAAAGCCTCGGACCAGTTTTAATTGCTCGTTTTGAAAATCAGGAAATATTGATTGGGAAGAAAATCCAGAGTCTCGGCCAATTCATAGCCTGCGTTTTTAAATTCACCGATTACACTTTCTTTTGAAAGTCTATGTTTGAGCGGTGGTCCTACTTTTGAACTCTCGTTGAAATCGATGACGGCAAGCCGGGCTTGCGGCAATAGCTTCGGCTTCAGACTCGCCAGGTAGGCGGCACGATCATCGATATGATGCAGTGTGTCGACTATCAAAACAAGATTGACGCTTTCGGGAAGTTCAGGATTGTTTGCCTTGCCTGATACTGGAATTAGATTTGCAAGCTTCTTCTCGCCGGCCAACTTTTGCAGGTATTTGATCATGTCAGCTTCGGTGTCAACGGCAAATACTTTGCCCTCGGGAATAGCCTTTGCCATACGCACCGAGAAATAGCCAGTCCCCGCGCCGATGTCAGCTATTCGGTCGTTGGCCTGCAATTTGAGAGCCTGGACCACCTGGTCCGGCTTTTGCCAGATGTCGCGTGCCGGGTCGTCAAAGACTTTGACCCAGTGGTCGGCGTTTTTAAAGCGCTTGTGGAAGCCCTGCGTGGACTGCCCGGCAGGGTCGGTCGCTGTTCCATGTGCGAACCCGCTCATGCCGCTTGCCGACAATACAGCGGCCAGGGCCAGAACATAAACGGTGCTTGATTTCATGCTTTTCTATCTCCAGATGGGCAATTTTATCATTCGGCCGCTCTGGTGTGTCCGGCGAAACTTAATTGGACTGTTCTATCGTATAACCAAGACTGGGCTCAGTCTTAATCAGGTCCGGCTTGCCGGCTGCATCGAGCTTGCGGCGCATATTTTTGATGAAGGTGCGCACCGTCCCTTCCGAGACTTCGCTGTCCGAGGGCCAGACAGCGTCGAGCAGCGCTTTAGCGCCAAAGACTTTGTTCGGGTGGCGCATGAGAAACTCCAGCACGGCTGCTTCTTTCGGCATCAGATGAAGTTCCTCGCCGCCGTCCACCCTGGCCGTTCGTTTGGCAGTGTTGAGGGTTAAATTGCCGATTTTCAATTCCGCCTGGAAGACGGTATTTGCCCTTCTCAAGGCGCTGCGCACGCGGGCGGAGAGTTCTCTGATATCAAATGGTTTGGTGACAAAATCATCAGCGCCGGCATCAAGTCCGGCTTCTTTGTATTTAATGGCGGAGTTGCCCGTGAGGAAAATTACCCAGGCGCCGCCACCGGAGCGTCTGTACTGTCCGCAGATTTCCAGACCGGTTATGTCCGGCAGGTTCCAATCCAGTAAAACAACGTCGTACTGGAAAGCCCCGAGCATTTGCAGCCCGTCTTCGCCGTTGCTGGCCAGCTCAACCACATGACCTTCGGTGGACAGCCATTCCTGGACTCGGTCGGCTATCTCTTCGTCATCGTCCACATATAGGATTTTGGCCAAGGGGCAGCTCCTGCGCAAAACAGGATAATAATACCAGCATTAATGGCTGTTTAGAGCTTTGATATCAGAGCTCTGTATCCAGTACTCAATGGGCTTACCGCTGATTTTACCGGCCCACGTTTTACCGCTGCTTGCTTCTTCCCTGGTGATTTCAAAAAACGGTGTCAACGTGCCTTTTAAAACCTCTTTTTGCGCCGGGTCTGGCAATTTTGGCGAGGCGTACCAGGTGCCGTCGTCAAAATTGATGTGCTTATCTAAGCCGTGCTGGGCGTCCAGTGTGACGACTCCCGGGCCATTCTTTTTCCAGGTGCGTCCGACCCTCTTGATGGCATAGACTTTGCCGGTTTCTTTTTCTTTAAACTCAAACCACCGGCATTCCCAGCCCCAGGAGTTATTTTCCTGGTAGATGACTGTTTTGTCCGTGCTGCTTTGGAGATAAAAATACACCCCGCCTTTACTTGAAAACACTCCGCAGCTAAGACCCTTAGCCAGAGCCGGGCTTACTGTTGCCAGCATAATTAGCGCCAGACTTATAAGGCCCTGATATTTCATTTCGAACCCATCACATAGGGCGAAAGTATCGCCGAAAGTGTCGAACATGTCGGAGTAGGCACATTCAGTTCCTGGCCAAGTTTTACTACTGTTCCGGCCAGCCAGGGCAGTTCCAGACGATTGCCTGTGCGCAGGTCGTGTTCCATCGATGCCGTCACATCCGGTGCCAGATTTTCCAGATAGTTCATCTTAACGTCGACGATATCATCGGCAAGTTTTATACCTTTAGCTGTTGCCACCTGGCGTACTTCTTCCATAACCGCCGGCAGTAATTTGCGTGTATCGGGATTTTCGCGCACCGGTCCGATGGTCTTGCGGGCCGAGGCCAGCACTGTGCTCATACCCACCAGCACAACAAACTTTTCCCAGAGTGCGCGTTCGATATTGGCTGGTATTTCCACTTCGATGCCCGCTTTTTCGCAGGCTTCCTTCAGTTTCATCACCCGCGGTGACTGCGGCTTGTCGCCATATTCACCAAATACAAGCTTTTGCACATGGCCTTTCTGAGCAATTACCCCTGGCTCCCTTATCGTCGCACCGACATAGCTGATGCCGCCCAGGATGTGCTTTTCGCCCAGTGCCGCCCGCAATATATCATCGCGGCTGACCCCGTTTTGCAACGATATCACCGCCGTGTTTTCGCCTACTAAAGGTTTGATTTTTTGCGCAGCCTCTTCGGTGTCCCAGAGTTTGACCGTAAACAATACATAGTCCACCGGACCGATTGTTGCCGGATCATCGGTGACCATAACATTGTCCGCCGGTATGAGCGCGTCGCCGGTATTTTCATTCTCGATTTTCAGGCCATGCGCCTTAATTGCGGCAAGGTGTGCACCCCGCGCAATGAAGTGCACTTCGCAGCCGCTCAGGGCCAGTCGCGCACCAAATAAGCCACCAACTCCACCACTGCCCATTACGGCTATTTTCATTTCGGCACCGACTTTTCAGCGTCTCTTCGTATCATCAAGGCTATTCCAATAGCCACTGTTGCCATACTGGCAAACCATACATAAAATCCAATGTGCGGGTAAAGAAACTTCAAAGAAGGCCCGACACCGCCTTCATTTTGCGGGAGATTTTGAAAATAAAGGAGGAAGGTGTTGAATGAATTGATCAGGGCGAAAATGCTGAGCCAGAAAGCCGGTCTGCGTTTGCCAAGAAAGAGCAAAATCAGGCTCAGGTAATAGAGGTAATTGGAAAATTCGGCGAACTGTCCTACCAGTGGCGCCAGAATGCCCATGGCCAGGCATTCATAGCCGGGCCAGTTGACCAGTCCGTGTCCATCATCAAATACCAGGGAGGGCAGGAAACAGGCGACTAAATAAAGGACAAAGCTCACCGTCGCGATCGAGGCCGGACTCAGCCTGTTTATCACCTTATTTGTAGCGGGATTGTCCATAAATCAGTTATATCAGAAGCGACGTTGACGCGACATCTGGCCGAATATCGTGCCGGTTTCTTCGTCTACCGTTGCCGGCCCCCCTTTTGTGGTCACCAGCAGGTCTGGCATGGCTGCTTTTAGTGCGGCGATTTGTTGTTTGTTTAGAGTGCCGTCGGAGGTCGCCAAAAACTTCACGCCTGTGCCCTTAAGTTGCATCAGCGCTGTGCCGGTGAGCGATGTGCTGTGCACTTCCAGGTGTTGCAGGTTTTTTAGCTGCTTTATGTATTGCATGCTGTCGTCGCTGATGCCTGGATTTTTGCCGACGTCCAGCCAGCGCAAGTTTTTGCAGGCGGCCAGGTAGCGCATGCCCTGATTTGTTACATTGGCGCGGCTGAGTTGCAACATTTGCAGATTGGGATAATCCGCCAGTGCTTTGAATTCTTCGTCTTTCAAACCGACCGAATCAAGCGACATGGCCGTGAGTTTTTTATTGCCCTTGAGGTCTTTAAAAAATGTCCCGCGCAAGGGTGTGAGGAATGCTGAGATATATTCTAAATTGGGCAGTGAAGCAAGAGCTTTCATGCCGGAGTCTGTGACTTCCGATTTATCTAGGATGACTGCGCGAATGCCCTTGAGGTGGGTCATTTGCGCCAGGGCGTGATCACAAAGATCGTCTTCCGAATCGTCCATGGACATCAGTTTGAGAATGACGCAGTCAAAGGCTGTCGGCGGAAAATTTGCAATCAACTTGGGATTTTTGAAAAATTCTTTGCTTGCCTGAAAAGTTACGAAGCGATTTTTTGGTATCACAACTTTACCGCGGGCCTGCACTATTTGCGCAGGACTGGTACGGCCCCGGTTGCGCCAGTCGTTTTGAATAATGATGGTACCGAGCGAAAGAGATGGTGGAAATTCCAGCACTCGCTCCGGTGCGTCCCATTTATTTTCCAGAACGTCATACTCGCCTTTGGCCTGGGCTGTGCCCGCGTTCATCAGAGGTGTGGTGCATAGAGCCAAAATCGCCAGTGCGACTTTGAGCGACCTTGCAAATTTGCCTGTGGGGAATGAAATGGCTGCCAAAATCCTGTTTCTAAGTTGAAAAGATACCGTCATGATAGAGCAATATTATCTTTGCACATTCCCAAGTACAAAGCTGGACATTTGTAGACAAATGCCCAGCTTGTTTAACCCAAAGTAGTAAGCAGATTTTCTCTTAAACAGCCCTCCAGTTTAGTTTTACTGATTTAGTAATAGCTGCACCAGGCGCTGGGCATGTTGCTCTGGTGACCTGTGGTCAGGCCGCCGCTGTTGATGCCGGAGCCGATGGTGTGCGATTCATCCATCCCGAACATTGGTGGAAGGCCTCCCTGTCCTTCATCTCCGTAAATCTGTTCCGCGGCTCCTCCGGCCTGATAGACGAAGCTGTCAAGCGTAGTCTTGGGCAATTTCTGGCTGCCCTTCTGGCTCAAAATCGTGCGAGTCGTATACGCGAGATTGAGCACTTTTGACTGCGTGTCGGTGAAGCGCGAAGGACTTGGTGTGTAATTTAGTTTACCGGTTGGTGCTGATGTCTGGTCTCCTGTAGTGGCCGCGACGCCCTCAAAACCGCCCTCGTCGTAGCCCGCGGCAGCTGGTGCTTGCGCGGACAGAGCGGTTTGTTGGGCTTCGAACGGTGTGAGATCAAATGTGCCGCCATTGGCATCGGCCAAGGCGTAGGGAGCCGTGGCAATAGCAGCGATTGAGGTGATGACGGTGAAGCGGACGAATTTTTTAAAAGAAAAAGTGGACGACATGAACCGAGCCCTCCGTGGTGGCGGTGGTGCGTCTGTCGAGGTCAGGTACGCCTTTCAAAACTTAACTAGTAAGCCGTTCCTCGTTGACTTCGTAAATCTACGAAACAACTCGTGAAAAACTAGTGAACATAAATGGGCTAAAACTAGTAGCCCAATTTTTTCGCTTTTGCGTAATCGGCGACTACCCGCGGAGTCTTCTTACCGTCGAGCTTTTCGTAGATTCTGGCGCGCTCGTGATAGCCCAATGAGTATTTGGGATTGAGTTCAATCAGGCGATTGTAATCGGCCAGGGCTTTTTGCAAGTCGCCGGCTTTGAAGTAGACCTCGCCTCTATATTGATAGTAGTCGGAGTCATCCGGCGCGCGTTCCACAAGGGTGCTGTAGTCGGCTATAGCCTGCTTGTACTGGCCCATTGAGGTGTAGGCCACGGCGCGCTGCACGTAGGGCCAGTAGAGGGCCGGGCTGGTGGTGATAATTTTGCTGTAGTATTCGACCGCTTCTTTGTGCTTGCCCTGCTCGTCCAGCAGCTTGGCCAGCGAGCCTATTGCCTCGGCGTCTTTGGGATCGAGGGAGGCGGCTTTTTTGAAATCGGCGATGGCGGCAGGGTATTGCTTGAGATTTTCGTGCAAAAAGGCCCGGCTGACGTAAGCTTTTTCCAGGTCCGGTTTGAGTTTGATGGCTTTGTTGAGGTCCAGCTGGGCTTTTGGCCACTTGTTGAACCACTGCAGGCAGTCGCCGCGGGCGATGAGAGCGGCCGTATCGTTGGGATTGAGGGCCAGGGCACGGTCGAAATAAGCCAGGGCTTTGGTCTGTAACTCGGCTTTCATGCACTTTTCGCCCAGCTCGAGCATCCTGGTAGCCTCGGCTATGCGCTCGGGAGAGCCCGAGGCGCCCGACATTTTGCCAAATTTGGGGATGGTATTTGATTCTTTCTCGATAGCTGCGGCCTGCGCCCGTGCCTTTTTGGCCTCATCCTTTTTGCCCAGCTTGTCCAGGCAGGCGGCATACTCGTTCAGGGGCCAGACCACCTGGGGATCCTTGTCGCCGTTGAGTTTGGAGCGATCTGCAATCATTGCCTTGAAGGTCTCTTCGGCCTCGGCCTTTTTGCCCATTTTCAGGTAGAGCAGGCCCAGCGCGTCGTATTCGGAGCAAAGGTCGAGCCCCAGGCTCTGGCGCTCGGCGATAATTCCTTTATATATGGCCTCGGCTTCGGCGTATTTCTTTGCCGTTTCCAGTGCCGTGGCCTTTTGCCGCTCCTCTCCCCACTTGGCGCTCTTGAGTTTGATCTGCTCGAGCTGGTCGGGGGTCTGCTTGGGGGCCGGCTCAGCGCTTTGACAGTGCGCCTGCAGGCCGCTGCTGATGAGCACTAAACTGGCCAGGAGACCGGCTAATGGACGTGATTTCACTGTAAATCCTCGGACAGGGGCGATTATTGATTGATACACTGTAAGGATACAAATTAGCCGGTGCTTTGAAGGAAGAAAAAGACCTTTTCAAAGGGTAAAAATAGACTAAGAGGTTTATTTTATGAGTATGCTGCCGCCCAGAGAAGTGCCCGACAATCTTCCGTCGATCGAGTATCAGAAGCTGGTTTTACGCTATCAGTTTCTGGTCTGGCCGCGGCAGATGGCTAAGTGTTCCAAGCTTTTATTGCAGAGCGATCCCTCCAGTCAGGGCATCACCGAGGAGCGCAGCAAGCAGCTGGCTATGCTGATGACGGCTCTGGAAGCGACATTTTTCGCCACCGATACAATCAATATGGTGCAGGACACCGCTTCCGAAATAGTGAAAATTGCCGCCACCGGTGTTGGCGATGCTATGGATAAAAATCCATTTACGGCGCAGGCTAAGAAGAACGTCTTACTCATGGCCGGCATGGCCAAAAGTCTTGCCGATGGCGCGCTGCACAAGGTTGTCTCCGATGTTGTGCTGCCTTCGGTTGGTCTGCCGGTTGATTTTGTGCCGCCCGGTCACAGTCCCGAGCATTATCTGGCCATGGCTATGCGCTACGAACAATTTGGCTTTGCCGAAGCCGCTCGCATGGCCTGTGAACGCGCTATCGAGGCCGATCCTAAGGGCACCGCCGGTACCCGCGCCCGGGTGCGCATGCGTACTCGTCTGCCTCTCAAACCTGTCCCAGCCGCAGCCACCAAGCAGTATGGGGCCGGTCTCAAGACCTATGTCATGAAAGAGTATGAAAACGCCAAAAGCATTTTTGAGCTTCTGGTGCGCAATTACCCGGATTTTGAATGGGCCGCGCTGATGCTGGCCAAGACTTTGATTTATCAGGGCGAGATTGAACGCGCCCAGGACCTGGCTCTCAAAGTCTATCGCTACAATCCCAACATGATAGGCTCGCATCTGGTGCTGGCATCAATCGATGTGGTCGCCTGGCGGCCCAAGCTGCTGGAGGAAAGACTGGAAAAAATCCGCGGCCTCGATCCGACCACGCCGGAGCTTGCACCCTTTGATAGCGTGCTGCAAATGATGGCTGGGATGGGTTGTCTCTAGCTGCGGCTCCGGCCGACTGCTAGTTGACGCTCTTGGGCTTTTCTTCGCCGGCCAGCTTGCCCTGGGTATCGTAGACCGATACCGGTGCAAACAATTCCAGGTCCTGTTTGATTTTCTTGGCGTCACCGACGGCGGTGATGACCAGATTTTTGGTATCAATCAGATTGCGGGCCGAAGCGCGGACATCGTCAACACTGACCGCCATGACTTTGTCGGCATATGTCTCCAGATAGTTGTCCGGCAGGTTGTAGAGCTTGGCTTCAAGCAGTCTCTGGGCCAGTCCGCCCTGGGTTTCGAGTCCGAGCTGGAAGGAACCGGCTAGATAATTTTTGGCGCTTGTGATTTCAGCATCGGTGACTTTGACGTTGCGGATGCGCTCCAGTTCATAGAGAAACTCTTGCAGCGAAGGCGCGGTTACATCGGTGCGGACGCTGGCCTCGGCAGAGAACGAACCTTTTTCCTTGCGTGCCGACATGCGGCTGTAGGCGCCGTAGGTGTAGCCTTTGGCTTCTCTGATATTGAGGAAGAGTCGGGCGTTGGCGGCACCACCGAGGATTTGATTCATAACCAGCAGGGGGAAATAATTGGGATCCTTGCGCTGGATGCCGATATTGCCTACCTTAATAGCTGTTTGTACCGAACCCGGTCTGTCGACGAGATAAATCTTGCGACCGTCCTGGTTGGGGGTGGCAGGCATGGTGGCTGTTTCCACTTTGCCCTGCTTCCACTGACTGCCGAAGTTTTTGCTGATCAGGTCTTTCATTTTGTCGGGGTTGAAATCGCCGACGATGATCATGAAAGCGTTGTTGGGGATGTATGTTTTTGCATGATAGTCGATCAGATCTTTTTGACTGATGCGATTAATAGATGTTTCGTTGGGCGCTACAACCGAGTAGGGATGCGAGCCGAAGACAACTTTGCTGAAGCGCTCCTGCACCAGGAAGTTTGGATCCGAGCGTTTCATCGTCAGCTCTTGAATCAAATTGGTCTTGTTGAGGTCGAGTTCTTCCTGGGGGAAGCTGGGGTTGAGCACCACATCGGACATCAAGGATACAAGCCGGTCGCCGTAGTCGGAGAGAGCGGAGCCGCTGACCAGGGTGTAGTCGAAGTCACTGCTGGCACCAAGGGCGCCACCGATAAAATCAACCGCCTCAGCAATTTGTTTGCTGGTTTTTGTTTTGGTCCCTTCGGTGAGAAGGTCCGAAGTCATGGACGAAAGCCCGATCATGTCCTGCGGCTCCTGCGATGTGCCGCTGTGGAAGCCCAGATAGAGCGTGACGAAGGGGAAGCGGTGGTCTTCCACCGTTTCCACAACCAGGCCGTTGTCCATGGTGTAGGTAGACACCTTGGGCAGCTGGAAAGGTCTGGGAGCCGGCACCGCCGGTTTGTTTTTGCGCCAGGGTTCAACCGGCATGTTGGGGGCCGGTACGGCCAGTCCGGAGGAAGCCAGGTCACCGGGGGCGGGGATGGCCGGAGCTTTGGCTTTGACTGGAGCTTTGGCTTTGACCGGAGCTGCAGTCTTGCCTGACTTCGCCGCTGACTTCTTAGCGGTCGCAGCGAGCGCCGGTTGTGTCGCAAGTCCGGCGATGGAAGCCATGTTTACTGCTGTGGCCAGAGTGGGCGCCAGCAAAAGCGAGGTCAAAAGAGTGCTCGATAATTTCTTGATTGGATTTTTCATCTGATTCATTATTTCAATAACCCTTAATTGCTTAGCCTTTTTTTGCTTCTTTGGGAACCACGTCAACTACGGTCACGCCTTCCCGGGTGAAGATTTTATTGGCCAGTTGCTTGATATCGTCGGTGGTGACGGACATGTATTTTTCGATGTCGGTGTCGATGAGAGCCGGGTTTTTAAAGAACGATGTGTACTCGGCCAGCATCTCCGCCCGCGACAGCGATTTTTGCAAAGATGTATAGCTCGATGAGGAGAAGAGTCCGCGCAGCAGCTGGTTTTTGGCCTTCTGCAATTCTTCTTCGCTGACGCCGGTCGTCTTCACTTTATCGAGCTCGGCCATGACTATCTCGCGCACTTTTTCGGCGGTCGAGCCCGGCTTGTACACGACAAATGTTTCAAAGGCAGAGGGGCCGCGGCGCTCTTCGTAGGAGGCTTCCACCCGCAGTGCTACCTGATCGCCTTTGACCATGCGCTGGTAGAGTCGGGAAGATTCGCCGGTAGAAAGTATCGTTTGCAGCAGATTCATGGCGTAGAAGTCATTGTCTCTGCGCGCCGGGGCTTTCCAGGACATCCAGAAGCCCGGCATCTGCGCCTGGGCATCTTCCATTTTTTCGTACTTGGGCTTGGTCTGCTTGGGCTCGGTCAGGTCTCTTCTGGCGGCGGTGGCGCCGCGGGGGATGGTGCCGAAATATTTGTGCACCATCTTGGTCACGTCTTCACTGTTGAAGTCGCCGACAATAGCCATGGTGGCGTTGTTTGGCGTGTAGTACGTGTCGAAGAACTTCTTCACGTCCTTGACCGTTGACGCTTCCAGATCCTCAAAGTAGCCGATGGTGGGATGTCCATTGGCCCAGTTGTCGAAGGTCAGCTCTTCAATTCTTATATTGGATGGGGCATAGGGCTGGTTGTCGATGCGCAGGCGTTTTTCTTCTTTTACTGTTTCCAGCTGGTTGATGAAATTTTCCGGCGTCACTTTTAGCGAGCGCATGCGGTCCGACTCCAACCAGAGGCAGACCTCAAGCTGATTGCTGGGGACTTTTTCAAAGTAGTTGGTAAAGTCCGGATGGGTCGAGGCGTTGAGCATGCCGCCCACGCCTTCGATAAATTTGAAGTGCTCGACCTTGCCGACATTGTCCGAGCCCTGGAACATCATATGCTCGAAGAAATGAGCAAAGCCCGAGCGGCCCTTCTCTTCATCCTTGGCTCCCACGTCATAGACTATCGCCACCGCCGCCACCGGCACCGAATGGTCCTCCGAGAGTATGACCCGGAGGCCATTATCCAGGGTGAAATCCTTGGTCACGGGGATGAGCGGTTTGGGGATTTTGATGTCCACTTTTGTATTGGCGGACTTGTCGGCGGCTCCGTCCGCCATGGCCGCGGGCATGAAACCTGCCGGTATCAGTGCCAGCGAGGCGGCAGCCACAACTGTTTTCATCAACTTGGTCATTTTATTAGTCCTCATCGTCGTCGGCTCCCAGGAGCACGCACGACCAGAAAATTGACACCACGAGAATGCAGAGAATAGCCGCACCAACGCAGACTTTGTCCGGCGCACCATAGCGCTTGAGCGCCAGGTAAGAGCAAACCGAAAGGATAAATCCCAGAAGCGCTACGAGGTGGTTTATTCCTAGATTGCGAAGCATGGACTCAGCCAACCTCAGATGCGGGAGTGTTTGAGCGTTTCAGCACACTGGCATTTTGTGCGTTTTTCCGGAATGGAGCCGATCAAATTGATCAGCAACGCCTGCAATTTTGTGAGGTTTTCGCCGAAGACTTTGATTACTTCGCTGTGCGATACGGGGTCGACGTTGCCGGCCAATCCGCTGTCATAGTCGGTAATGAGCGATACGTTGACGACGCACATCTCCAGCTCGCGAGCGAGGAAGGCTTCGGGATACTGGCTCATATTGATTACTTCCCAGCCGGCGGCGGTGAACCATTTGGATTCGGCCTTAGTGGAGAAGCGCGGTCCCTGGATGACTACGACCGTGCCGGTGCTGTGCATTTTGATTGATGCCTTCAGACCGGCTTCGTACGCCAGCGGGCGCAGCTCGGGGCAATAGGTGTCGGCGGCGGAGACGTGGGTGGTGATGGGGCCGTCGTAGAAAGTATCGATGCGGCCGCTGGTGCGGTCGACAAACTGGTCGCAGACTACAAACTCGCCCGGTTTGACGTGGGTTTGCAGTGAGCCGGCGGCGCAGGGCGAAATGATGCGGCTGACGCCAATTGACTTCATCGCCCAGAGGTTGGCGCGGTAATTGATTTTATGGGGCGGATACTGGTGTTTTTCACCGTGACGGGGCATAAATGCTACTTGCTTGCCGGCCATGGTGCCAATGACAACGGGGGCGCTGGGGGCGCCATACGGGGTTTCGATTACCTTCTCTTCGTATTTGCTCTCGAAGAGTTTATAGAAACCCGATCCGCCAAAGATGCCGATATCAGCCAGTTTTTTCTGTTCCACTTTTGACTCCAGTCTTCGTCTAATGTCATGCGCGTTTGCGAGGCTCATATCCTAGCATCTGGGGGCAAATGAGAGCTTAATCGCCAAAATCGGCCCGAGTCCCCCAAAAAAACGCAGATATTGCTTAAAAGGTCCGTGGCTTGGGTATATAGCTTGGGTCGGGTGAAATTGCTCGGTGACAAATTAAGTACGGGACACGGTTCGATATGTGGTGGAAACAGCTTCTGGCGGTGCCAGTCTTCATTTCGCTTTCTTTAGGCGGCTCAAACGCGATCAACAATTGGCCGGATGTTGTTGCATCGACCGGGGACAGTGGTCAGACGGGCCGGCAGATTGCCCTCAACAACTCAGTTGACCCGGAAAAAATTTATCACCGTGTCTGGAAGCTTGTTGACGAAGATTATTACGAAATCACCTATAACGGCCAGAACTGGACGAGATGGGAGCATAAATATGACGGTAAGCTGAAAAATCTCGATGACGCCCACAGAGCCGTCGAGACTATGCTTGCCAGCCTGGGCGATCGCTATACGAGATTCCTCGACCGCGACGCTTTTGACGATGAAAAACAACAGATCGACGCCAAGCTCTATGGCATCGGCGTGCAAATAGGCATTGACGAAAAATCCAAGCACGTTGTTATCATCGCCCCTATCGATGACACCCCCGCTTCCCGTGCCGGACTTCTGTCCGACGACGAGATTACCGAAATAGACGGTACTTCCACCAAGGGCTTCAGCGTCGAAGACGCCGCCAAACAAATTCGCGGCGCCATCAACACGCCGGTAAACCTCCTGCTCACCCGCGGCGGCAAGCAGCTCAAAGTCACAGTAGTGCGCGCTGAGATCCCAATCAAAGCTGTGCCCGTGGCTAAAGTCCTCGACGGTGATGTCGGCTACATCAGACTCTCCAGCTTCATCTCCCAGCAAGCAGGCCAGGAAATGAAGGACGCGCTCAACAAGATGAATTCCACCAAGGGCATCATCCTTGATCTGCGCGACAATCCCGGTGGTTTGCTCACCAATGCCATTGAAATTTCCGACATGTTCCTCGACAAGGGCAACATCGTCTCCACCGTCGACCGAGATGGTTACACGACCCCCGCTCCCTCCGAGGGGCATCCCATCTGCCGCAAACCGATGGTCGTGCTGATCAACAAAGGCAGTGCCTCCGCGTCAGAAATCACCAGCGGCGCCCTTCACGACAATAACCGGGCGATGCTGGTCGGTGAAAAGACCTTCGGCAAAGGCCTCGTACAGGGCATCAACAAACTTGAAGACGGCAGTGGCGTCAACGTCACTATCGCTCGTTACCTCACTCCCAACGACACCGACATCAACAAGAAGGGGATATCGCCTGATATTCTCGTCAAGTTGAGCGATAACGATCTCAAGGAAGGCAAAGGTGCGTGGTTCCAGAACGTGCGCCGCGACTCGGAAGACGGCAAGAGCGAATCTAGCTCCAGCTCGCCGCGTGAAAAACGCAGTCCCGATGACGGTAAAGACTTGCAACTCAAGGCTGCCCTTGAAGCCCTGCACAAAAAGATCGGGGAACCGGAGCATCTGGCCAGTAAACCACATTGAAATAAAATCGCAGCCGTTCAATGTATGATGGTAGCTTCTTATCGTTGTGGTCTCACTGTCTAACTCTTGGGAAGGTCGCACCTCACGATGACGGACCAGAAAAAACGGGTTTCCGATTTTCAGAGCGGTAGCGTTGCCGGCATAAAAGCTTATGATCCCCGCGGCGATCGTTCTTCTCTTTCCTTACGCACCGGCCACAATAGTGGCATGACCATACTCGGCACCGAGGCCGGCTGTGGTAAAACCGCCGTCATGACCGGTCTGAGCGCGCTTTTGCGTCAGAACGGCCATTCCATTCGCGCCGTCAAGCCTGTTTCGCTCGGTCCTCGTGAGCGCTGCGAGGCCGAGCTCTCCTTTATCTGCTCCATAACCGGCACCCCCAGAAGTTACCCGGCTACATTTGTCCCTTCCGCCAGGCAACTGTCCCACGCCCAGTGGGCCCAGGCCCTCTCCATCTGCCTCAATGCCACCGACCTGACTATGGTCGAAACACCCGCCTCGCTCTCCTCGGCCATGTCCTTTGAGATGTCGGAGGACGGCAGCATGGCTTATAGCTGGAAAGATTCGACCGATTTTGCCAGGGAGCTGAATTTCCCCGTCATTATCGTTGCCCGGCACAATGAAGAAGCGGTCGAAAGGCTCATTCTCGCCTGGTCTTATGCCAGGGTGCAGGGGCTGACCATCGCCGGTCTTGTTACCGTCGAGACCGCCAATGGTCAGGGGCTTGCACTGGAAGCCAAACTGACCCGCTCGGAGGTCAATCTCCTGCTCAAGAGTCGCACCGGTGCACCCTATCTCGGCTGTCTCAAATTTAGCCCCTCCATTAGTGTCCCCCGGGTAAATCAAGGCAATCTAGTCAAGATGACCTCGGAAGGCATCGATATGCTCGCCGTGCAGCAAGCACTTGAGCCTCTGGAAGCCAAGTAATTAAAGCTCTATGTGCTTCGGAGCGTTTGGCCCCGAAATGTGTTACTTATGATGCTCATAAAAGACATCTCGGGTGAGCATTTTGAGCGACAAAGGCAGTCACTCCCACAACCCCGGTCACCAGATGCATTCTGGTGCCGACTTCAAAATGCCGGCTAATGTCAACGAGCTGATTGTTTTTACTATGTCCGACTCCAGCGGCGAGACCGCCGAGGCCGTCGCGCGCGCGGCGGTGGTGCAGTTCAGCCCAGGCCATGCATCTATATATAGATTGCCCCAGGTGCGCAACGCACAGCAAATCCCGGCTATGGTGAAAGAGATTTCGCACGGCCGCGGCATCATCGCTTACACGCTGGTTTTGCCCGAGTACCGCGAGACACTGGAAGCTGAAGCGCGCAAATATCACATCCCGACAATCGATCTGCTCGGTCCGCTCATGGCGCGCATCGCCACACTTACTGATTCGGCGCCGCTCTCCCAGCCCGGCCGCTTGCATCTGCTCGATGAGTCATACTTCAAGCGCATCGAAGCAGTCGACTTTGCCATGCGCTTCGACGACGGTAAAAACCCTGACGGCATGCTGGCCGCCGACGTTGTCTTAATCGGCGTCTCGCGCACCAGCAAGACGCCAAACTGCATGTACCTGGCGCACCACTTTGGTCTCAAAGCCGCCAACGTCCCGCTGGTCTATGGTGTCGAGCCGCCTCTGGCGCTCTTCAAAGTCCCTCCCAAACGCATCTTTGGTCTGCAAATAGATCCCTTTCTCCTGCAGGAAATCCGCACCAACAGATCGCAGGTCCTGGGCATGCCCGGAGACAATGATTACGCAGACCCGGAGCGCATCAATCAGGAAGTGCGCTACGCAAAAAAACTTTTCCGCGAATTAAAATGCCATGTCATCAACGTCTCAACCAAGGCGATTGAAGAAACATCCTCCGAGATCTATCTGCGCATGCGCGAATAGATTTTCATCCCCGTCCATCCCGGTGTCCGTTCTTTATCCCTAATCAGTGGAGTGCATGAAAATGGTGAGTATGACAGACAGTCAAGCTCCTACCTCGCAAGAGGGCAAAGGCAGGTCGAAACTTGCTAAACGCGTTTATCGCTTCGAGGAAGCTTTTGACGCATTTGCCGGTGACCGCGAGCACATGCGTGAAATGCTCGGTGGCAAAGGCGCGGGCCTGGCCGAGATGACAAAGTCCGGCGTGAACGTGCCTCCCGGCCTGACAATCATGACCTCCAGCTGTCGTGAATACACCGAGCTCGGTCAGAAGATGCCGCCCGGTTTGATGGACGAAGTAATGAAGGATCTGGCCCTGATAGAAAAATCACTGGACCGCAAACTAGGCGATCTGGAAAAGCCGCTTCTGCTCTCGGTCCGCTCCGGTGCAAAATTTAGCATGCCGGGCATGATGGACACTGTTTTGAATCTCGGACTGAACGACAAGACCGTGCAGTCACTGGCTAAACTGACAGGCAATGAGCGTTTTGCCTATGACAGCTACAGACGTTTCATCCAGATGTACAGCAATGTCGTGCTGGAGATAAGCAAGGACAATTTTGAGGACCTGCTCGACGATATGAAAGACGAGCTCAAACTCACCAGCGATGCTGATTTGAGTGTCACTGATCTGAAAAAACTGGTGGAGTCTTACAAGGCTCTGGTGCAGGAGCGCTCCGGTAAGCCCTTCCCCCAGGAAGCAAAGGAACAACTGGCCGGCTCGGTGGAAGCGGTTTTTAAATCTTGGAACAACAACCGCGCCGTCTATTACCGCAACCTGAACAAGATTGATCACAATCTCGGTACCGCCGTAAACATCCAGTCTATGGTGTTTGGTAATTTCGATAATGATTCGGCCACCGGCGTTTGCTTCACGAGAAATCCCAGCACCGGTGAGAAATTGCTCTACGGTGAATATCTCACCAACGCCCAGGGTGAAGACGTTGTCGCCGGCGTGCGCACCCCGAAGAAGATTTCCGATATGGCCACCGAAATGCCTGCCGTGCACAAAGAGCTGCTCGCCACCGTCGGCATGCTGGAAAAGCACTATCGCGACATGCAGGATATAGAATTCACCATCGAACAGGGCAAGCTCTACATTTTGCAGACCCGCACCGGTAAGCGCACCGCCGCCGCCGCAGTGAAAGTGGCCGTCGATATGGTCAACGAAGGCCTGGTGACAAAGGAAGAAGGCCTCCAGCGTGTGGAGCCGATGCAACTGAATCAGTTGCTCCTGCCCTCATTTGTGCCGGAAGAAAAAAACAAGGCTAAGGCCGAGAAACGCCTCCTGGCCACTGGACTGAATGCCTCTCCCGGTGCGGCTATCGGTAAGATTTCATTCAATCCCGACGATGCCGAGCACCTGGCCAGCAAGGGTGAAAAAATCATCCTGGTCAGAATCGAAACCTGCCCCGACGACATCCACGGTATTGTCCCCTCGCGCGGTATCATCACCGCTCGTGGTGGCATGACCAGTCACGCCGCCGTCGTTGCCCGCGGCATGGGCAAGCCCTGTGTGGCCGGCTGCGAAGCCCTGAGGATTGACCTGGAAAAAGAAACTCTCAACGTCGCCGGCAAAACTTTCAAGCGTGGTGACGTCATCTCCATCGACGGTAGCACCGGTGAAATATTTGAAGGCGCCATCGCCACCAGTGAACCGGCTTTTTCCGCTGAGTTTGACACCCTCCTCGCCTGGGCCGATAAGGTGCGCAGACTGGGCGTCCGCACCAATGCCGACACCCCCGACGACGCCAAACTGGCCAGACATTTTGGCGCTCAGGGCATCGGTCTCTGCCGCACCGAGCACATGTTTATGGCCCAGGACCGCTTGCCCGTCGTTCAGGCGATGATCCTCTCCAGCGACGAAACCGAGCGCGCCGAAGCCCTGGCCAAACTCCTGCCCATGCAGCGCCAGGATTTCATCGGCATCTTTGAGGCCATGACCGGACTGCCCGTGACCATCCGCCTGCTCGATCCGCCGCTGCATGAATTCCTGCCCAAAGAAGAGCTGCTGATCGAAGAAGTGGCCACAATGAAGGCCAAAAATCAATCCGGCGCCGCCCTGCGCGAGAAGGAAATTTTGCTTGGCAAAGTCTCCGAATTGAAAGAATCGAACCCCATGATGGGCCTGCGCGGCTGCCGTCTGGGCCTGATGTATCCGCAAATCAACAAAATGCAGGTGCAGGCGATTTTTGAGGCGGCGATCGAGGTCAAAAACAAAGGCCTGGAAGTACTGCCCGAAATCATGATCCCGCTTGTCGGCCATGTGAACGAGCTCAAGTACGCTCGCCAGCAGCTTGAGGCCGTCGCCCGCGAGGTCATGGACAAGGCCAAGTGCGAAATTTCGTACAAATTTGGCACCATGATCGAAATCCCGCGCGCCTGCGTCACCGCCGACGAGATTGCCGAGTACGCCCAGTTTTTCAGCTTCGGCACCAACGACCTGACCCAGATGACCTTTGGCTACAGTCGCGACGACGCCGAAGGCAAGTTTTTGCAGCGCTATCTGGACGGCGTGGAGTTTGACGGCGCCAAGCACAAGGTGCTGATGACCAATCCCTTCGAGGTCCTGGACGCAAAAGGGGTGGGCAAGTTGATGCAAATCGCCGTGGACCTCGGCCGCAAAGCCCGCCCGGAATTAAAGCTCGGCATCTGCGGTGAGCACGGCGGCGAGCCACAGTCGATAGCCTTCGCCAACCAGCTGGGCCTCGATTATGTGAGCTGTTCGCCCTTCCGTGTGCCGGTCGCCAGACTGGCCGCAGCCCAGGCAATGCTCAAGACCCAGGAGCGCGATAAATAAGTCGGGGTGTAAAATACTTAAATATGGTGCCTCTATGCGGTTAGTTAATGGTTCCGGCTGGTACTAAATAAATAGGGTACTAGGGGAGAACAGTGCAATTGATGTCCATTGACGAAAACGTCGATGCGCTGCTCAGGTTGCTGCCGGAGATGGAAGAGTCGCTGGGACCGGACCATCCGGATCTGGCTGATTACCTGATATCGCTTGGCCTTCTGCTTTATCACGACAGTCGTTTTGAAGAAGCGGAGGCGCTGTTTTTGCGCGCTCTGGCCATGCGAGAGCGCATGCTGGCCGTGGACCACCCCGACATCGCCGCGGCCCTCAACCATCTGGGCCTGGTTTATCTGGCCGAGGGGCGCTTCAGCGAGGCCGAGCCGCTGTTTAAGAAAGCCTTGATGGTGCAGGAGAAGACTCTCGGCGCCGAACATGTGAGCATTTCCGCCGGTCTGACTAATCTGGGCGATCTTTATAAGACTCTGGACCGCTATCCGGAGGCCGAAGAGGTCCTGCGCCGGGCCCTGAAGATACGCGAGCGCTACCTCGGTGCTGAGGATGCCAGTCTGGTCGAGATATTAAACACCCTTGCCACCATCTACTTTGAACAGGGCAAGAATGCCGAGGCCGAGCCGCTCTTCCGCCGGGTTTTGAAAATCGAAGAGCGTTTGCACGGGGCGGAGCACCCGAGCGTAGCTAACGCCCTCAATAATCTGGCCTCTCTCTTTACCGGTCCGGACCAGTTTGAGACGGCCGAGCCCATGCACCGTCGCGCCCTTTCCATCCGCGAAAAAGTCCTCAGTCCCGACCATCCCAAGGTGGCTGAGAGTCTGAATAATCTTGGCTGGCTCTACCATCAGCGCGGTAATCATGGCCGGGCCGAGAGTCTCTACAAGCGTGCCATCGAAATCTGGGAGCGTGCCCTTGGCCCCGAGCATGTTTTTGTTGCCGCCGGGCTGGAAAATTACGCCGACCTGCTGCGTAAGACCGACCGGGCAACCGAGGCGCTGACTCTCGACCGTCGCGTGCAGCAAATCCGCTCAAAGTTTGCAGAATAGTCCCGCGCGGCCGATCTCATTGTTGGTACCCGGCTGCCACTTTTGAATTTTATAGTGTAAATGGCAAATCCCCCTCGCCCTTTACTAACAACTCTATTGAGGCCCTATGCGACTCGATTCAGCAACAGACTTTAGCGATATACGCGTGCAGTGTTTAGGCAAGGAATATCCTGCCACCCCGGAAGCCTGGAAGTGTCTCCATGAAGTGCAGGAACTGCGTAAAGATTGGTACCACAACCGCGATCAGTCAGTTGACCATAAGCGTGTCTTTAATGCTCTGGAGCAAGTGTTTTTGGATGATGCTGCTCAGAATCACCATGAGCATTCGATGTTGGCCGGTTTTGGGTTGACTGGTTCGACCGATGAACCAGCGCAGGCTCGGCTGAATCGATTTAAGAGTACCTTGCATGCGCTTGAACCGTCGCCCCCGCCCACCCCCTGGTACAGCGAGCTGGTGCGGGATGTGAAGCACGTTTTTGGATATTAGTGGTGGTGGACAGAGTCTGTGGACGAGAGAATGGTGTCATTGCTGTTGCCCCAGCGCATGTGCAATTTTGAAAGTGTTTGAGCCGCGCCGAATATTGCACTCAGTGGGCTAGATTTAGTTTGTTAGACATCTATACCAACCTCTGGCATAGTCGCTGAATTCGGTGACTCACTATTATGATCTCCTTGGAAAAGACAAGCCTACTTCTAGCAGGCGCTTACTTGGGCTATTGCCTGGGAGAATGGCTCAGGATCGGGTGCAACGAAGTTGTTTTCGAGTCCTGGCTGTTCATTGGTTTTGGGTTGTTGCTGCTGGCCGGCTCTTATAAGCTTTATTTGACATGTTTGGTATTGGCGGGACTGGTATATTTTTTGCCCGGTGTGCCAAGAAAATGCTTTCTTATCGTGAGTGCTTACTTCCTGGCTGTCCCTTATCTTTCGAGCATATCAATGTGCACGGGAGGCGAGCATTGGCGATACGCTTTGGCCGAGCAAATACAGTGGGCGGGGTGTGTACTTCTCTGTGCATTTCTGATTTGTATGTTCACTCTGCCTTGTTCCGGAAATCAGGAAAAGTAGTCTGTTTGCGGCGGACGTGAGAGGTTTTAGCACTGAGCAGTGTTGAGCTACTGTTTGATCGAGTCGTGCAGCTTGGCGAGATTGTCTTGCCAACGCACCAGGCTGAAGGACCAGACACCTACAAGTACGAACGCCGCTCCTACAATAGATGTGACACGCACCAAAAATTGCTCATCCTCCACTGCCTCTGGATAAGTCAATATCATGGTTCCGTCGCTCTCAAATTTGTATATTGGCACTTTGTCGGTTACCGGAAATATCGATTCTGGTCTTGGTGAAAGCCACGCTTTGACAGGCTTATTGGCCTTCAAAACACCTGCGATCAGGTCGTAATGCGGTGAATGATCTGCGTATTTTGTTGGATGTCCATCCAGCTGAAAAGTTAGGGTCGTTCTTTCATCGCCATAACGTCCGCGGCGCTCGATCGCTTCCAGCGCTTTCGGCACGCCGGAAGCTTCGATTAATTCGCTTTCTCTGGGAATACTGAAGAGCAAATTTAGCGACCACAGAATGAAGAGGACTCCAAGGCCGACACAAAAGTAACCGCCGGACTTATACTGTTTTTTCGCTGCTTCGTTTTTGCCTGGCACTGATATTTTCCATGAAGTGCTAGACTCGCCGCGTAATTTTAGCCGAATTACCATCGGTTGCCTATATAAGGCCGAAAAGCATGCGAAAGACCGAGTGGCTACAATGGGTGTTATGTTGGTCTCTTGTTCCGGGCGTTCATGCCTTCCGAAAATAATGCGGTCTTAGAATCAATGAATCTCAGCCGGCTAAAATCTACCCGTTTCTCGATCTTATTGCTGTGTCTGTTTGTTATTTATCCGGCTTCAGGTGTAGCGAGCGAGCAGCCGCGCAGGCTTCCTATCAGACATGATTGGCTGCAAATCGCAAACGCTGACTTGGTAGCAAAGGGCCGGTTGAATGCGCCGATCAAAACAATCAAAGCCATGAGATCGTCAAAGAAATGGGACTACATCGATTTGCGCGTAACCATTCTTGAGATCGCCAAAGGCATAGGGCGCGAGAACCAGCTCAAGGTAAGGTATTTCGTTGGCCCTGCAGGTGAGTCGCCGTATTCACCGACCTTGCTTGATTTAACCAGGCTGAATGGTAAGGAAATTACCTTGCTGCTAACACAGGTCGAAGGGCCGAGTGATTGCTCTGGGTACTACTTCCTCGACCGCAGTGCCTCTGGTCTGCGAGCCTTTGACAGAGGGGACTTCGTGAGCGTGAAAAAGGAAGTTGCTCAACAAAAAGAGATCGTCAAGCACTTTCAAGAATGTTCAGTTGCATTGAAAGAGGATAAAGATAGAGGCGTTCGGCTTCTGCTTGACCAACTCACAAATGCTGGAACCCAGGAAAGTGCTTGGAAGAAACTACTAAAGCTGCCACGAAGCAGTGTTCCGGCCCTAATCAGGACCATGGACGATGAGAGGCCGTTGGCGAACTCGCACGTTGAATTGCCCAACCCTCCAACATTTTTTGAATCTGTTGCACATTATGGTCCGGAGACAGTTTTCGATGCGGTCTCAATATTGCTTTCCGACAAAACCATGTCTGGTGTACGTTCAGTTTCCAGTCATGGCTACGATAAGGAGCGTCGGATCTCGCTCGAGGCTTGGAGAATCTGGGCCTATTACAAGCTTTCGAAACATAGTTGAAACTAATCGTTGCTAAAGAGGTGCACATGGATATTTTAGAGCGACTTCAAAAGTGGTATGCGTCCCGATGCAATGGTGAATGGGAGCACCAATACGGCATTAAATTGGATAACATAGACAATCCCGGCTGGGCTCTTGCTGTCGATTTGTTACATACTGAATTGCAACCTCGAGAATTTAGCAAGATTGAGAAGCATCGCAGTGAAAATGATTGGATCGTCTGTGAAGTTACGGACTCACGGTTCCATGGAGTTGGCGGACCGGGGAACTTGACAGAAATACTGACGACTTTTTTGTCTTGGGCGGAGACCGTATGATCACTTGATGAAGCCACGCACACATTCACACGTTCTTCTGATTCTTGATATGAGCCCCCGCAGATGTGTCTGCTAGCGGCGCTGTTGGTATGAGATAGACGATTCGTGCTTTTTAGCCAGCTCCATCGCTGAATAAGTAATATTGGTCGCTACCCTTTTTCCGCAGCAGCATGGTTGTCTCTGAGGGGTATCTATCTATAAACCAATAGTCAAACTGTGACCTTTTGATTCCTTGCAATATATTGGGTGGCAGCAAGTCGTCAGCGTTTTGCGGCAAACTTACGCCGTTCCCAGTAGTCCATGATTCCGATTTTTTGAGAATCACTTTTTCGCTGGTATTAAACTCACAGGAGTATTGAAAGCTTCGAAACCAGTGACCTGAACCCTGTACACCGTGAAGTTGCCATATCGGATTTGCAATGTAGTCAATACATAGTGGTAAGGCTGCGGGAAACATTTCACCGATCCAGAAATTTTCGGTGCGCGGAAGCTGCGGCAGCATTCCGTGGTCATAGAGCCACGGTAGTAGCAAAATGTTCGCGCAAAGTACAAGTAATGGAATTTTGCTCCGTTTTTGGCTGAATTCCTTGCCGCTGCCCTGGCCATTCTGGTCATCTGATGCCATCAAAGAATTCTCCATCATCATGCCTGGGGTTCGAATTCCTTCTTGTACTAATACATTCGGGACTCAGGCAGAACAACACCCCGCCGCCAAAGTTGCTCGCTATTAGAAATCCTTCTTCGGTCTGGGTCTCTGCTTGAAGTGAGGGGAGAGCATCTTCTAAGAGTTTTTGCGCAGCCTTGCCTATAGAGTCAAGATTAACATGATCCGGCATATGGCTCACTATTAAGTTTCACAGATTCGAGATAGGTCAGATCCTTATCTGTGTGAAATGACCAGGCGTTATCACGGCGTTTGAGCATCATGTCAATTTCGGAAAGACCATCATGGAGAAGCGTACTTTTGGAAGACTCATTAGCTTGCGTGTCGATTTTTAAACTTTGGCTTCTGGATGTATCATGACCAAAATTTGGAGGACAATTACACTGACCATACAGACAATGACAGCTGAATGTGGCACCAGTGCGATAAGCCCTAGTGGCAACCCGAAAAACAAAGCAAGTCTGCCTGCAGGTGTGATTAGACGACCCTGCCAAAAAGCTCTCTTTGTGGGAGCAGTGTTCATTTCACTTCTTTATCTTTTCGCAAAGGGTCGTGTCTGTGACTGTCCATATATCT
Source organism: Cyanobacteria bacterium SZAS LIN-3 (assembly GCA_018266215.1). GTDB lineage: Bacteria > Cyanobacteriota > Vampirovibrionia > Obscuribacterales > Obscuribacteraceae > REEB67. The sequence goes on from JAFEAV010000004.1 coordinate 24,135, forward strand.
ATCCTAGCACCTGAGCCCGGGTACCAGAATTGTCCGCCGTCGCAGTTCCTACGGCCGCTTGACCGTCTGCTGCGATACAATCTTTCCGCCCAGGGCCTGGACCAAAATCTCTACGCTGAGCTCCGGCTCGCAGGTGGTGCCGCAGGTGAAGCAATCCCAGAAAACTACATTGCTCTCGGGATAGGTGTGGAGACTGGCGTGGCTCTCGGCCAGGAGCACCAGCGCGGTCATGCCCTGCGGTTGAAATTTGTGCGAGCACACATTAAGGACTGTCGCACCCGTCGCTTCCGCGGCGGCCAGGACAAGGTCCCTGAGCGCCTGCTCGTCATTGAGGAGTTCAGATCGGCACTCTCCCAGCGTCAGCAGCAGATGCTTGCCCGACGCCTCGTAGACCGGCGATTCTTGAGTCTGTTGCAATTGCAGTTCAGGCATAAACGCCCTCCTTACGTGCGCGCATTCCGGCGTCGCTCTCGTTTACCACTTTGACAAAAGCGTCTGCCACATTGTCCAGGAAGAAGTAATCCTGTGCCCCGATCCATCTAATTGCATTGCCGCCAAACTGGCTCTTGAATTGAGAAAAGCGCGAGTAGGCTAGCTCTGGCGCGCGGAAGGGAGCGTAGCCGTAAAAATCATAGGTGGTGCAGCCGGCTTGTTTTGCTAATTGCATAGCTCGCCATTGTAGCAAGTAACCACCCATTAGATTACGTTTGTCGTTGCTGATCCCACCATAGAGGTAGGTGGCACGCGCTCCGTGCGTTATGAGCAAAAGCGCTCCAAGGGTATCGTCACCGTGTTCGGCAAGCAATATTTTTGCCATACCGTTTTGCATGAGCACCGGCAGCATTTGCTCAAAAAATTCCTGCGGTTCGACGGCAAATGCGTCGCGTTCTCCCGCTTCGGTCAGTATGTCGTAAAACTTGTTCAGGCTAGCAGGGCTGCTGTGCTCTGATATCACCACACCATGCTTCTGGGCCAGTTTTATGTTGTACCGACCCTTCTCTTTCATTCTGCCGAGCTGCACCGACTCATCGTCGCACAGGTCCACGTAGAGCGTATCGCGCGGTACGAGATCGAGCGGCGCCCTGCTAAATTCACGTAGTACTGGTGGCACCGGTGGTGCCAGGCGCGGCTCTATGCGCATGGTCATCACACCCAATGCCTGTGAGCGCTCCCGCACGGCTTCGATTAAAAGACCCAGGCCCTGGCTTGCGATGCGCTGGTTGTGCCAGGGTAGCACCGGACCCTCCGGTGCCACCACTATGCCTGCGCCGCTGCGCCCGCCGGAGGAGTAAAAAATCGCCCCTCCGATTAAGTTGCCATCCTCAAACAGACCCAGGTGAAAGGTGGTCAGGCCCTGGCGGCGTTTAGCTTCAGCCCAATGAAGGCTTTGCATAAAACCGCTGGCCGGATTGGTGCGGGTCAGTTCCTGCCACCTTTCACCGACAGCCGAGGAAGGGCACAGAATGCCCAGGTCTTCAACTGAGAGTCCGGACATTATCAGGCGTCCTGCTGAGCACTTAATATTTTCAAGACTTGAGTAGCCTGGTCGGCATGGTCAGGCAACGTGGCCAGCCTTGCTTCGATTTCCAGGATATTCTGCCTTGTTTCATTGAGTGCTTTTTCGGTCAGGATGACGGCCTCGTCACCTTTAATGGTGCGGGTGCCGAAGCTGACGAGCTGGTCGCCTGCGGAGCGATACTGGCTGAGTTCGGTTTCGAGCATATCAGCCTGGCTGCGAAGCTCATCCCGGTTGGTCTGGAGCAGGCCGGACGTGGCGTTGTTGTCACGCACGGTTTGCTTGAGATAGGCGACCAGGGAGGCGCGCACCGCTGACGGGGTGTTGTCCTGCTGGGACAGGGTGCTACGGAATTCATACCAGCCGGCGGTCGGTATGTAGTGAGCAGTTCCGTCCGCAGCTTTTATCTCCAGTTGTTTGCCGTCGGCATTGATGGCGATGCCTGTCGGCAGGTTGGTCTGGTCGATGGGCTGGGCGTTGGCCAGGTTGTTTTTGACCGGCAGCGCACCCTGCTTCTGCATCCGTTTGACGGCCGCATCGTTGGGGCCTGGTCCGATCGGGCCTTTCTTGATCACTGTGCCGGGCTGATTGTAGTAGTAGGTCGAACCGCCGCCGTTCCAGTATCCGCCGTCGGCACCGCGTCTACCGTGGTGACCGCCGTCTTTTGCGTAGACGGCGTCTGGATAGAGGAGGTTGCCCAGTACTATGGCCAGGACCAGAATGCTCATCACTCGGTGCCCGAGGGTGAGCAGATTTTCGCGGTCGCCGCTCCAATCGGCCAGTTTTGCCTTAAGGTGTTTGAGCTCGGTCACCAGATATTCCGGCAACTCCGCAGCCCGACGCAGAAGCCGGTCGGTCAATGCGGTCAAATCGATGCCTTGCAAGAACCGCGACGGCGCTTCCACAAAGTTGGCAATCATTGTTTCCGTCTGTTGTTTTTGAAGCTCGGGCAGACTGGCCATGGTGTCACGCAGCAGGCGTTGAATGCCGTCGGCTTTGTCATTTTCGAGCACTACTGCCGGTTGCAGGGCGCTGGCCAGAGCCTGGCTCAGCTCCGGTGTCAAAATGTGGGTGGTGGTATCAGCTTCAGGTGCGCTGAATTCATCGCAGGTTTCGACGAACAAGTTGCGAGCACCGCCAGTGGTGTCGGAAATTGGTGTGGCATCGATGAAGTAATGGATGAGCACATCACTGCCGGCTCGTGTGGGCTTGGCCTGCGGCTGATATTGGAAGAGTGCTTCCGGGAAAAGGAAAAGACTCTGGAAAGCTTTTACTTCGGTAAGGACCGTTCTTGGTTCGGCGACTGAAAGATCGATATTGAGTTCTTCGCCGGTAATTGCTATCGGCGATGCCAGGAAAAATGCCCAGTCGTCGCCGTAGCCGCGCGCAGCAAACGAAGGTATCTCCACGTGATATGGTCTAACATGCAAGCCGGCTTTGAGTAAGCTATTGAATACGCACCAGAAAGCCTGGGGTGTTGCCTGGGCAGATACGCCATTGGCGGCGATGATGCCGTCTCTTGTCAGCAGTCCGCTCAATTTTTCGTACCAGTCGATGCTGTGGAATCTTGCTTCGTGAGCAGTTTCCGGTACAGTCAGGTCACTGATAATGAGGTCGAACTGGCGGCCTGATTGCAGCGCTTTTTCTACGAATTCCCATGCGTCTTCCACATGAACGGTGATGCGTGGGTCCGTCAGACTGTGATTGTTCAATGATGCAAAATCGGTACGAGCTAAATGGAGGATTTCCGGATCGTAGTCAACGAGATCGACGCTGTCGACTCTCGCGGATTTAAACAGCTCTCTTGCCACCAGACCGTCGCCGCCGCCGATGACAAGCACTTTCAGCTGGGCCCTGGAGCGTTTGGCCGCCAGCGCCAGCGCAGGGATAGAGAGCGCCTCATGGTAGATATTTTCATCACTACTATCAAACTGCAAATCGCCTTTAATCAGCAGAGCGATTTCGCCGTTTTCTCTTTTTTCCAGTGAAGCTGTCATTCTTTCCCCCTTGATGCGACGTACGAAATAGGGTCGCTCGGCAGCAGCTGAGGAGCGACTCTTAAACTACAGGTCTTGGCTTCCCGCCTCGCTGCTTGCGTGGGCAATCGAAGAAGACCCGGCTATCTACTTCATAAACCAATTAGGCAACCGGGTTCCAGCTCGAGACTGCCGAGTTTAGCATACGGATTTCCAATTTACGGCGACATTTAAGGTAGCGGTTTCGACGCCTTGATTCCCCATCACTTCTGATCAAAATTCATCTGTCGTGAAAGCAGCGACATCATGCGTGGCGCCAGACCATTGAGCCGCTCGGCTACTTTGCCGGGGATGGTTAAGATCAGCTCCTGCGACTGATCGCGGTTAAGTGATTGTACGATTTCTCTGACACATTCATCGGTGCTGATGCTCAGGATATGCTTCATCATAAAGCCCTTCAGATCTTTCTGTTCCGCTATCAGCACCGGGTTTCTCGTGTCCGGCATGCTGTTCTTTTCAAAAAATTCGGTCCGCACCAACCCCGGGCAGATGGTTATAACATCGACGTGGTGAGGCGCCAGCTCTGCCGCCAGGCCATTTGAGAGCGCTGTCAGGGCAAACTTCGAGGAGCAGTAGGGGACGCTGCCTGGGAACGATATTTTTCCTGCCACCGACGAAATGTTCACTATTTTGCCGCGTGGACTTTTCTTCAGTTCGTCCAGGCAGGCGTAGGTCGTCTGCAGTGCGCTGAAGAAATTGACGTCAAAAAGTCGGCGCCAGTCTTCCACCTTGAGCCTTTCTACCAGTCCAGGCATACCCATGCCGGCATTATTTACGAGGAGATCAATGCCACCATATTTAGTGACGCAGAGCGTGGCCAGCTCCTGACTCAATCCTTCCTTCGTTATGTCGCCTGCAATAATCTCCGCTTCGCCGCCCAGCTTGCGGACCTCTTCTGCGCAGCTCTGCAGATCCCGCTCGGAGCGGGCGGTTAAGACCAATTTGGCTTTGTAGAGTTTGGCCAGATGTAGTGCCAGACCCCGCCCAATTCCTGTGGAGGCGCCTGTAATGATGGCCTTCACGTTGGTTGGTAGTGGCATAAATTTTCACCCGGTAGCAAAATTAGGAAGGGAGCTGTCAGAGGCGTATAATTGAATTAGTCTATCAAAATGGAAAATTTCTATGCACCGGCGCGGCCAGCACGTGAGAAATATACATATTTGGCTGTGTCTTTTGATTGGCTTTGCGTATGCCTTGCTGCCGGCCGCTGTAGCGCAGTCCGGCAGACCGGAGCTGCCTCGGCCTGAGATTCTGCCGGTGGCTAAGGCCCGGGTTTTGCACTTCTCGACGGATCGAAGTATCGGTCGCGTGACTATTCATGTGGGCCATCCGGGCATTCCTACTGGTCCGGGGAAACAATACCGAGCTCAGGGTGATATTCCCGTTCCAGCCAATGCCGTGACTCGTCTTGAGGTAAATTCAGATTTCTTTCGACATCTCGATGCTTTCAAGACGCTGGACCCTTATAGTTTGGACGCATTGATGTTGCGGCTTTCTTCGACAGACGATGCCGAGGAAGGCTTGCTTGACGAGGCTTTAGCGCATATCGGCCATTTAAAAGGATTACAGGCTGTTTTCCTTGATCGTTCTGACGCCAGTGATAAAGGGCTCGCTCATCTCAAGTCCTTGACAAACCTGCATTTCATTGAAGCAAGTAGTTGTCTGACTAAGGGCGCGGCGCTTAAGGAGATATCTACGCTGACTGAATTAAAGACGATTCGCCTGGGGAGTAATGCCATTGATCAGGAGAATCTCAAGTATTTATCGGCTCTGCCTAAACTCGATCAGCTTGCCCTCACTCGTACCGGCTTATCGGCTAAGGGTCTCAAATACGTCGCCAATTGTCCCAAGTTGATTGTGTTGCAAATTGGGAGAAACGGCGATATTGGCGATGACGAAATGAAATATCTTGTGCCCTTAAAGAAGCTGGCGATACTCCACTTGAACGATACAGCTGTTACCATGAAAGGCCTGGCCACTCTCAAGCACTTAAGACTTGTAGAGTTTTTACCGCCACGCGGCTCTTATTCGGCGGATGACCTGAAGCGCCTGCATCAGTGGTTTCCTCTGGCGAGGATTGAACTGAGCCGCGAAGACAATGCTGATTGGCATAAGATGGATCCGAAAAATCTCTTCAAGCCAATATCCAAAGACAAAGGTCTTTGAGTTTAAATCAGGAGCAAAGACTCCAGTCCGTAAAGTGCAATCAGGTATGAGAGATCTTGGCTGTAATCGCTCTGGCTGAGCATGGCTTTGAGCGCAGGCAAAGTTTCTTCCTGCTTGTATTTGTGTTTAAGCCTGCCGATTTTGCGGTGTGCCGCTTTGGTGGGCATTTCTCCTGTCGTCAGCTTGTATGCTTCAACGAGATAAGTGAGGGCCAGTCTTTGCACAAGCATCTGCGCAATCAGCATCAGGTAGACAGTAAATGTAGGTACTGTGTGCGTGAGGAACAGGAGCACGGAGCCGGAGCCAAAGAGCATTAAGAAGGCAATTACCGACAGCGCATTTAAAAGATTGGTGACGAAATTGAGGCATCTTCGGATAATGATGATGCGAATGTTCGCTTCTTTGACTTGAGAGAGAGCCTGGGCCAGCTCACTGTATAGTGGCAGAAATTCGCGAGCCCGGGCGCAGGCTTCCAGTATTATGGCGGCTATTAGTGCGCAGAAATAGATAATCAGGGCATGTATTTGAGATGGTAGCGTCAGTAGTATCAGTGCCAGCAGGATAACCTGACTGATACCAAATACTGCTATCAGCACTTTGGCAGTTTTCATCCGTGTCTCTTCTGTGGCCAGATATCCTTCATCAGTGAGGCGTTCTTTGAGCTCTTCGGCCAGGGTCGACTTGTAGCCTGCTGCCCCCATTTCCGCCGCCAGTCGCAAAAGCCCGGACAAGCTGACAAATTTTTTGATGTTGCGAGGATCGCGAAAAAGATCTTTGACTGTTTCTTCTACGCCTCGGCGGATGAGCCTGTAGAGCATCGGCAACCGGCGCACCAGTTTGATCCTGTCCTGGACGGAATTGATGGCAACCATTTCAGATGCCTGTTCGATTTTTCTCTTTGACCATTCTTTGAGAGAGCCGCCGGCTATCTTGCGCAGAGCCACTTCGTAGGGGCGTTGATTTTCGTCGTAGGTTGTAATTTCGCCGCCGACTATTTTGTCCTTCATTTCGCGGTGCAAAACATCAAAGAGCAAAACTATCAGGGCAAAGCCGCCATCGCCCTCCTTGGACAAGTAAGCTACCTCTGTCGGCGATAACTGGCGTTCATATCCTTTGTCGGTGCGATCGTATATGTCTTCGCTATGCGCTGTATGCTTGGCTGTCCCGGGGCCGGGATTGAGCAGAGATTCGCGCAGCAAATAGATGATTGAACCAATCGTAAGAATGGCGGAAAAATAGGCCCAGGAGATTGGCACAGCAGCTGAATTAGCCGGCCTTGGGCATGAGTGAATTCATTGAGTTCATCGCGTTGCCGGCTGGGTTGGTCACAACCTTTTGACGCAGACCGAGTTTACGCAGGACTTCAACAAAATCTTTGAGTGAAATGTCGGGACTGAGCTGAGCTTCCGTTTCGTGTGTCAGCGGTCCTTCCAGATTTTTCTTGTCGCCGTCATATAGGATGACAACCGGCACATTGCCCAGTGTCTGATGAATGCGGCGCAGATTGGAAACGGCTTCCGGTCCGGCTGATGCAAGGCTGAGAACAACCATGTCAGGCTGACCGTCGATAAGATTTTGTTCGAGCGAGGCGGTGGCCATCGATGTGCCGACGATTTCAAAATCCTTGACTTGCTCCAGCCAGAGGCTGAGCGTGACAAGGGAGAGTCTGTCGTTGTCGACTATGAAGACCTTGTTGGGAGGATTCATCTTGACTCTAACCTTTGGGGAAGAAATAGGCCGGACAGACATATGAACATGTTGATAATGATACAGATCGGATTTGGTCGGCTCCAGACCAAGCGCTTAATGAAATGGCCTGCAAATGTAAAGAAATCCTAAACAGCTATATAAGTGTATAGCTTTTGCTAGCGATTGGCACGACGACCGCACCACTGACAACGCGATCTGTCCTGGAGGCTGAAACCCAGGGCCCGTGGCACTTTTGTGACTATTGTCAAGTCGGAAGATTGGCTAAACTTAATGACTTATTCGAATTCCAGGGACAAATCGATGTTTTTTGCCGAGTGAGTGATGGCGCCAATTGAGATGGCGTTAACCCCGGGGATTAGATAGCTCTCTAAATTGGCTAAATTGACCCCTCCGGAGACTTCGACGAAGGGCTGATGCGCATTTTCTTTAATCTTGGCTATTGCTTGTCGCACCAGATCCGGTGGCATGTTATCAAGGAGCACCCGTTCCGCCTTTTCCGCAAGTGCCTCCGCCAGTTCATCGAGGGTGGTTACTTCCACTTCAATGTTGCGGTTCTCCAGATCCTTGCCTTCGCCCTGCAGATATTTGCGTGCCTGCTGCAGTGCTTTTGTCACACTGCCGGCCGCTTTCACATGGTTGTCCTTGATCAAGATGGCATCGAACAAACCAAACCGATGATTTGTACCACCGCCGGCCTTGACCGCGCGGCGATCGAAGGAGCGCAGCCCGGGCATCGTTTTGCGTGTGTCGAGGATCTGGATGGAAGCCGGTGCGGCAATTTTTGTGTAGGTCGATGTGATTGTCGCCACTCCGCACATGCGCTGGATCAAGTTGAGCGAGAGTCTTTCTGCCGCCAGTAGCGTTCTGGCATCAGCTGAAATTTCTGCGACCGGGACCGGTTTGTCTTTGACTTCGACGAATGTCCCTTCTTTGACCAGCTCGACAATCTCAATCTTTCCCTCTGGGGATAAGCACTTGACAACAGTGTCGAAAATATTGAGGCCGCATACGACAGCCGATTCTTTCAGCACAAGTTTTGCGCTGCATCTTTCCGACTGCGGGATCGTTGCCGCGCTCGTCACGTCAAGCGGCCCGGGGCCAAGGTCTTCAAGCATTGCCAGAGCAAGGATTTGTTCGACGAGGTGATCTTTGAAGTGATCGACTTGTGTGCAAAGTGTGTTTGGATTCGTCATTTAATACGCAAAAATGCGATTACCCCTTTGAAATCAGCTGAACCTGGGTTAATATGATATTTCTTCAATACCGCCCCGGTTGTTAGTTTATACCAACCCCGGGAGGTCTTTTGGGAGTGAAAAAGTGACGTCGCTACCTTCTAAGACGATCAAACTATCAACCGTAATTGCTTTGATGACGTTTGAGTTTCTTCTGGTTGCCTGTCTCTCTTCAATGGCCCTGAGTCAGTCTCAAATAATCTACAACAACCTTCTGAAAAGCCGCGACGCCCTCATGGATCAAAGACGCTATCTGATTTCTGAAGCCGACCGACTGAATCAACAGATGATTGCTCTGAAGAAAAATATTGAGCTGGTGAATGGTTACCTACGCGATAACGACAAAGCCGTCGCCGATGTGGACAACGCATTGAGACGGGCGCAATAGGGGGTTCTGATGAGACATTCAGTTAAAAGTCTAAGCGGCATGCTGTCGCAAACTCTTTCTTTTCTGGCGCTTACCAGCATCATGGCCGCCGGGTCTCTCAGTCCGCTTCTCGCTCCCCTGCCGGCTTCGGCCGAGGAAGGCAAAGCCTGCGCCGTCACCTGCAACGATCCGCATCCTGCCTGCAGCGAATCGGCCAAGGTCATAGAAACGCTCAACAAGCTGACCCAGCTCATCAACGACGGTAATTTTGATGCTCTGGCCGAATATTTTGACGATGGCGTCATCACCTTCAACGAGGACACTAAGAAGCTAATCGTGGGCAAGGCGGCCGTCATTGCCGACATCAAATCGCGTTACGAGCGTCTGCACAAAGGCGAGAATCTGGTCTCGTACACGATCGATCAGCCCTATGCCAAAGTCACGGGCAACCGTGCCGTCGTCACTTTCGTCGCCAAAAAAGTGATCTCCGGCGCCCATCCGATCGCTATGGAATCGCACAGCACCGAAGTCTTCGTCAAAGACGGCGACAAGTGGAAGACCATCCACTACCGCGGCGCCTGGAAGAAGATTTCCTCTTAATTACCTGAGACTGTTGCCCAGCACCACGTAGTCGAGGCCCTGGACGAAGGCTGACGCGGCGGGTACGCCGTGTTGTTCGTCGACCTCAATCAGTTCGCAGCTGAACTTTTTGTCCTTGAGGGTGTTGACGATGGCCCGTTGAAAATCCGGCGGGATGACGTTGTCCTGTTTTGCCGAGATGATGGCAAAGCGCAGGTTGGCCGGGACTTTATCAGTATTGTTCAGAAGACTGCGGCTGGTGTATTTTTGCGGCTGGGCCTCAGGCGGACCGCCGAAGGCTCCAATCATGCCGTTTTTGACTATTTGACTGTGGGTTTTGCCGTACAGAAGTGACAGATCACCTGATGGCTCGGCCGCAACCACACCTATAAGCAGGCGTTTGATGTCGTCGCCGGCCAGATAGCTGTAGGCCAGCGCCGAGCAGCCACCCATGGATGTGCCCATGATGACGATTTTGGAGATGGGGAAGCGCTGGAGGAGCGAGCGGATATTCTGGTCGATGTCGGCAACTGCTTGCTCGTTGCACCAGGCCGACTGCCCTCGATAATTGGGGGAGGCGATGACGACTGCGCCGTTGTGCTCGCTGATGGCCTGGCCGACCGTTTTATCTTTGGGGACCAGGAAGGGCTCCATGTATGTCGAACCCATACCGTGTAGATATACGACCAGGGTCAGATCCTTCTGGCCCTGGAATGAATTGGGCGGCAGGATGGCCATTTCGTCCTTGCTGCCGTCGAGCAGGCTCATAAATCCCTGGCGCTCGGGCACGCCCGGCCGGGCCTGACCGTCAAAAACCTGACTATTTCTGGTTTGCGAGAGTTCGGCCTGCAATTGCGCGGCCTTTTTCTTGAGGCTGCCGTTCTGCCCGGCCGATACTATAAATAGGATGAGAAATACCACGGCCGTAACCGTTGTAATGGCCAGAGCAGCCGCAATTATTATCTGGGAGACGCTTTTCACCTTGCAGGCAGCTTATCAGATGCTGGTGATCTTGGGTAATTTTTGCGCTAATATCCTTCATACAGATGATCTACCGGCGGTTACAAACTTTCATCTCAGTCCTGGCTTTGCAAGCGCTAGCCTTGAGCTTTTTGCCCCCTGTTGCCGGGCAAAGTCCGCAATCGGCGCAGGATAAGGCGAAGGAGCTGAACCGCCAGGGAATCGCCTTGCAATCCGAGGGCAAGTTGACCGAGGCCTGCGCCCTTTATCGCCAGGCTATTGGCCTCTATCCCGCCGGTGCCGGCTATCACAATAATCTCGCCCTGGCCCTTAAGGACCTCGACCAGCCCAAGGAGGCCGAGGCGGAGGAGCGCATTGCCCTGAAACTGCGGCCCAAGCGCGCCGACTACCATGTCAATCTGGGCATTATTTTGCAGAGGCAGAAGCGTTTTGCCGAAGCCGAGGCCGCCTTTAAGGAGGCCCTATCCATAGATGCCGGCGACAGTGACTGCAATTTCCGTCTCGGGCAAACTTATTATGAGCTCGGCAATTATGACAAGGCTATCGAGTCGACTAAACTGGCTTTGCTCTTGAAGCCCGACAGTGCCGAGTACAACGAACTCATGGGTGACATCTATCTCAAGTCGGCAAAACTCGATGATGCCATGATTGAGTACAGACGCGTAATTGAAATCAAAGGTTATACGCCTGCCACCATCGCCGGTGAACTCAAGGCCAAGATCGACTATATCAAACAGGCATCGAGAACCAAGTAAAACAGGCTAGTAACAGAGGGTTACAGTGTCCGAAGCGGAGAAGCTTTTAGTCCTGCAGAGAAAGCTGACAATTGTCGGCCTTTCGCTTTTCATAGGGCTGATTGCCATTCAAGTCTTTTCGCTTTTTGGCGATGTTCTGAGAATTATCGGAATATCGGTTTTGATTTCGTACTTGTTTATCAACATTGTCGACTGGCTGGAAAAGTTCTTGAAAAATAGAGCCATGGCCATTTTCATTGTTTATACATTTTGCGGCGCGACATTTTTCCTGGCGCTGGTAACTGTGGTGCCGGCTCTGGTTTATCAGGTCAACCAGTTGCTGGAGTCGGTATTTTCTCAATTGCCTCAGCAGTTGACCAGGTTGTTTGCCCTGCTGGCGCCGCTTGATGCCAAGTTGCACGCGGCGCAACTCCAGGTCAAGACAATGGACCTGCTGACCACTGTGGTGCAGAATATCCCGCACCCGGATGCCACCATGATTTTCAACCGGGTATCGGATCTGGCCATGTCCACTATGACCTGGGTCGTGTACGGGCTCAGTGTGCTGGTCGTATCGTTTTATTATTTGCTCGAAGGCTATGGCATGACCGAAAATTTGATCGGTCAGTTTCCCCATAGTTACCATGCGCCGATGCGAGACGTGGTCACTGAAATCGACAAAAATCTGCAGGCGTTTTTCCGCGGCCAGATTGTGCTTGGTTTCGCATTTGGTGCGGTGATGCTGGTTATCTATCTGGCGCTGGGTGTGCCCTTTGCCCTTGTTCTGGGCCTCTTCCTGGCTGTCTGGGAAGTTATCCCGGTGATTGGTCCGACGGTCGGATTTGTGCCCTGTCTGGTCGTGGTGGCATTGAACGGCATGGAGCATGTACCGCTCGACCGTATCTGGCAGGTTATTATCATCACGGTGGTCTTCAATCTGGCTCAGTGGCTGCGCGACAATCTGGTGGCACCCAAGTACATTGGGAATGCCGTTGGATTGCATCCGGTGACAATCTTCCTGGCTATTCTGGTCGGCGCTAAGATAGACGGCTTGCTCGGCATTATGTTTTCCATTCCGGTTGCCGCGTCCTTGCACGTCATTTACACGCACATCCGCAGTTATTATCTCTTCCAGGCGCAACCTGTTGCCATTATGGCCGGTGCCGTGCCCGACCCGGGTGCTCCGACCGAGCCCACTCCTGCAGCCGATGGTGCCGTAGGAGAATCCGCGCCGCCGGCGCAGCCCGCCGGTTGATTATTTGTCAAAACCTTTGATGCCCGGGAAATGCAGCGTCGAAGTCCGCGGGGCAGCCTATTTGTTTTTGCTTGCCGCTTCAAACTTCTTCTGAGTTTTTAGAGCTTCTTTCTTGGCTTGTTTGGCTGCTTCATCGGGGGAGAGCAGCTGCGACTCGGCGCCCATCTGCTTATCGAGATAGCCGGTAACCATCGTTTGCAGCACAAAGCCCAGGACAACAACGACCGCCAATCCTAACAAGGTCAATTTGGTATTGGTTGACATCCTGAGATCTATCCTTCTGAGCGGTTATCTGGAGATATTAAGTTGGGGGCGCCAAACAAAACAAAAGATTCCATACCTGATTATATGAGCATAACTATTTGCCTGCATAGAGCCCTGGGTTTTTTTGCCAAAAAAATAGACTTCCCGGGGTATTAAATTTGGGATTTCGGCACCGCTGGGGTGTTGCCAGTAGGGGCGCGGGTCTTGTTTTGTGCTTGTTATCAGCCGCTCTGGTGTGTCGGAATGGCTAACAGTCGCCTCAAGGGCCGTTTAATCTAACATTATGGATGGGTATGATAGCGTCTGTTGGTATCCATCCGTGTTGAACGAAAGGGCTTAAATCGTGAATAAACCACAGGCTGCTCCCAATCCTGGAATGCCTTCTGCTACAAGTGGAGCGGGTAAAGCATTGGTGCAGAACATGGCCAATGCGCTTGTCGGTCAGGCGCGCTCATCGAGGCTGGCCGTCATAGCCATGCTCGCCGGCGGCCACATCCTGCTTGAGGATGTGCCTGGCACCGGTAAGACGCTTTTGGCTCGTAGTTTGTCTTCCTCTGTCAAAGGCAATTTCAAGCGTGTGCAATGTACCCCGGACCTTTTGCCCTCGGACGTTTCCGGGGTTAACGTCTATGACCAGAAAGAACAGGTTTTTCGCTTTGTACCGGGACCGATTTTCACAAATATCCTGCTCATAGACGAAATCAACCGCGCCACCCCCCGTACACAGTCGGCCTTGCTTGAGGCTATGGAAGAAGGTCAGGTGACCAGCGATGGCGTGACGCGTAAGCTGGAGCGAATGTTTTTCGTTATCGCCACCCAGAACCCTATTGAGAGCCATGGTACGTTCCCGCTGCCGGACGCTCAGCTCGACCGTTTCATGATGTGCCTTTCGCTTGGTTATCCCAATGTGGAACAGGAAGGCGAAATCATCAAAAAATCCATGCAGGATGGCGCATTTCACGTCGACAGCATTCTCAGCACCGATGACGTACTTGCTGCTAGACTGGCAGTAAGGCGGGTGTTTGTGCACGATGCCCTGGTCAATTACATCGTCAACATCGTCCATGCCACCCGTAAGCATCCTTCAATTTTGTTGGGTGTGAGCCCCCGGGGAAGCCAACTTCTGGTCCGAGCCGCTCAGGCGGCAGCCTTTGTCGAAGGCCGTGATTTTGTCACGCCCGACGACGTAAAAATGCTGGCCCCCATTGTGTTTGGTCACCGTGTCTCGCCTAAAGTCAAAGCTAATCGTGTCAGCCACACCGATCTCATTGAGAAGATAGTTGAAACCATCCCAGTCCCAGCCTGATACCAAACGGGCCAAAGCTGCGAAAAACGCAAACAGCGCGTTTGCCGCCAACTCCAAGCACGCTCCCAAAGTGGACGCCAAGGCCCAGAAGAAGAAAGAGCGCATACGCGCCGGTCTTGGTGCGACCGTTGACCAGAGTTTGCCCTTTGGTGATGGTGGCAAGCATATTAAATTGCCGGTTGGCAGAGGCTATAAAGTCTATCTGGAAATGCGGCAGCTGAAGATGGTCTTGCTGGCCATGGTCCTTTATTTGTTTGCCGCGGTTGTGGCCTCCGAATGGATGTATCTGCTTTCGTCAGCTTTTGCTGTGGCGGTCCTGCTGGGATTTATCACGCCTTTTCTGGAGCTGGCTATTCTAGAAGCCGGTTACACACTGCCCGAAGGCCTCTCCTCCCAGGAGTCCGCCAGCATCCGGGTGCAGCTCAAGCGCTCCATGTTGTTTGGTCCTCTCTCCTGGCTCATCCCCAGCCGCGCTCTGCGCCTGACTGTCAATATGAAGAAGCGTGGACCGGACGGGCAACCGGCCGATGTCATGCTTTCTCCCGAACCGGTTTTTATAGAAAAGCTTGAGTACGATCAGTATTTCAGCTTCCCCACTCCCAGCCTGCGACGCGGCATTTACTTCCTGGAAACAATTGAGCTGTCCACCTGCTTCCCCTTCGGCATCGCCTGGTGGAGTCGCAGCATCAGCATGAAGACCGGTAAAAACGAATATGGTGCCACCATTACCGTTTATCCCAATATCCTCAACATCGCTGGAAACTTCATGGACAAACTCACCGGCGTGCAATCGTCGATGGGGCACGCCACGTCCAGCTCGGTAATCACTCACCAGTCGAGCAGCTTCCGCTCGGTGCGCGAGTTTCGCAGCGGCGACAGCATGCGTCACATTCACTGGGGATCGAGCGCTCGTCAGGGCCTTATGATGGTGCGTGAGTTCGATTCTGAAATGCTGCCGATTTTTGATATTTTGCTCAACTTGCGATCCAATTACCGCACCGAAGAGCAGTTTGAGCTGACTGTTACTCTGGTCAATTCCCTGGTGCATCTCGGTCACAATCTCGGTCATATGCCGCGCATCAAGCTCAATCCGCCGGCGGACAGCCCCGAGGTGCAGAGTCTATTGTTTGACTTGCCGCACATGCCGCCTAATATGGCATTGATTGCCGAGATACTGGCCCGGGTGGAACCAATCACCAAACTCGGTGCCAATCGCACATCCTTTGATCTCGATGAAAGTGACGGCGAAGACGACTTTAAAAAGTGGGACAAGGTAAACGATCGTCCGACTGTTACCGTGGTGCCGACAACCGATAAAATCGCCAAGGTTGTCCCCGGCAAAGGCGACATCATTTGCTGCCCGGTTGAAGTAGTTGAGATACCGCCCAACTGGGAGGATGTGGAAGAGCAAATGGCTCTGGCGGCTGCTTCGGAAAAAGACGAGAAGGGCGGCGTCAGCTTCAAAAATATCCGCGGCGCTCTCAAGAAAGCTCCCAAAAATGATCTCGGTCCGGTAACCGGAAAAGTCATTGCCAGAGTTGAGTGGGAGGGTGATTTCGATACCCTATGACGGATAAACGCGACCTTACTCCAGCTGAAGATTCGGTGCCCCTGCGCCTGGTTGTCTTTTTGATGACCATGACCTGCATCTGCGCCAGCTGTATTTTTGTGCGCACCGCCTGGCCTGTTTTTGTTCTGTCCGTATCGCTGGCTTCCATTGGTTCGGTTGTTTCTTATCAATATAGAAATGAAAAGCAAAACTGGATGCAGTGGATAGTCATAGTCGGCGTTTTTGCCGTAGGTGCCAACGCCGCGGCCGAATTTATGGACCCCAATAACGGCACAATCGACTTCTGGGGCCCGATGGTGCACTTTGTTGCTGGTACCTTTGCTCTCCATACTTTCGACTTGAAGAGTCGTTCCGACATCAATTTATCGGCTCTGCTCGGAGCTTTGATCCTCTGTTTGCTGTCGCCGGTAGTGCGCGGCATGTACTTTGGTCTGGCGGTGTTTAACTACATCTGTCTGGGCACGGTCATGCTCTATTTTGACTGCATGTCTCGTACGCTCCATAACTGGCTTGATAAGCCGATGGAGCTGGCTCCCGTAGTGGAGGTGGCCAATGTCACCGGTCGCCGTAAGCCGCGCGGTAGCGTTTATCTCACAGTGGCTCTGTTGCCCCTCTTCTCGGCCATTTGCTTTTTGCTCGTGCCGCGCTCCGATAATCTTATCGATACCATCATGTCCAATTTGAAGCATCTGGACCTGGCCGCCATCATGCGGATGATGCCGGGCAATCAGCCTGCCATCAACATGGATATGCCCCGTCATGAATTCAAGCCTTTTGGCGATCGCAAGGTCGATATGAAGCGCAAGAAGCATGAGCTGGAAAATAAGGACGAAGTCGATAAAAAGCTCAGAGAGATGGGCGTTGAGACGCGCAAGATCGTCAAAGTAAAAGAAGAGAAGAAGGAAGAGAAAAAAGAGAAGCCCAAGGAAGACGAGAAGAAACAGGAAAAGAAGGGCAAACCCGCCGGCCAGGCCAAGAAATCACCGCCCAAGCAGGCGCCGGGTGAACGCATCAAAAATAACCGACCCAAGGACAACAAACTTGGCGGCGATAGTCTGGACCTGGATACTGATCCGCCCGATTCCACCGTGCTTGTCTATAAGGTCAATGCCACCAGACTTTTCTTCAGTCGCAGGACCGTTTTTGATAGCTTTGACGGCCGCAAGTGGACGCGCTCCAAAGATAAGATAAAGACCACCAATATCGATGTCAAAGATCCAAATGCAGTAGTCCTGGACAAGGACAAGGATGCCAACGCTCCCAACCCAGCTCCTCCCGATACCGACACAGCCGGCACTGATACTGCCGCGGCCAGCGGTACTGATGAGAAGGAGCTGACTCCCGAGGAAGAAGCGGAAAAAGAACTGCAACAGGAAAAACTGGCCGAGCTGAGTAAGCGCGATACCGGTTTTGGACCGGACATGTCGGTGGACTATGTCTTTGGTGTGCCGGCCAAGGGCAGCTTCCCCATCAATCAAGCTTCCGCGCTGCGCCTGCCCTCCAAACTTCCATGCATTTCGCTGACCCAGACTTTTGAAGTGGCGACTGATGCCGATGCTGTTTTCCCCTCGGCCTGGCTGCCGCAATCGCTTACCTATAAGGGTAAGAAAATTATTGTCGACGATTACGGGCAGATCAAAAATCCGGACAACATCAAGAAGGGCACCAGATTCAGTGTCAATTCACAGTTCCCGGTCTACAACCTGCCTGCCATGCGCACTGAGCCGGTCATCACCGAGGAGCGTGAAAAGGAAATCCGCGATCAACTCTCCAATTATCTGGAGATCCCCGAAAACACCTCCGATGAAGTGCTGGCCATGGCCGAGGCTTTCGCCGGTAAGACCGGCAACTGGTTTGCCGTCGCCGATCGCATCTGCACCCAGTTGCGTGCCGCCTGCACTCTTGAGATAGACAAACCCGTCGACTATCAGCCGGCGGAAGACCGGGTCAAAGATTTCCTCATCACCAGAAAAGCCGGCAACCCAAAAGACTTTTCTACGGCATTTGTCATCCTCTGCCGCTCGGTCGGTCTGCCGGCGCGCATCGTTTATGGTTTCAGTCCCGGTACTTTCAATAAAGATACCGGCAGCCAGGATATCCGCATGACCGATGCCATGACCTGGGCTGAGGTCTACATTCCTGATTACGGTTGGGTGCCTTTTGATGCCACTCCCGGTGGTGTGCTGCCCGGCGTCAAGCGCGACGAAGGCTTCAGCTTCTGGACCGTGCTCAAGTGGCTCTGCGACAAGCTCGGCATCCCGCTTGATGAGGACTGGACACCGAAAAAGATTATGACTTTGATCAGCATTGTCGTTTCTCTGGCCTTCTTGCTGGCCGGTCTCATCATCGCTATTGTGTTCTTCATCAGATGGCGCCGCAGACGCAGCAAACATCCCTGGCAGGATGACGCCTGGCGCGTATGGAACGAACTGGCCAAAGACTTCAAAAAAGCGCGCATGGAGCGTCTGCCTACCGAAACGCCACATCAATTTGTCGAGCGCATCAAGCGCATCGTCCAGGAGCAAAGACGTGAGGGCGTCATGGCCAGCTATGATTTGCCCCAGGCCCTGGAACAGTTCTTCATCACCTATGAGGCGGTACACTTCGGCAACAAGCAGGGGCTGCCGACACTCAAGGGCCAGGCGCAGGAATTGCGCAAGATGATCAAGGCCAATAAAGTCAGTGAAAAGGGCAAACCATCGGGCGGACCCGGCGGCGGTATGGAGCGTGGCGGTGATCGTGCGGCTGGAGCTGTGCGCGGTCGGCGCTAGCGCGGTCTGCGATTGTAAAGGAGCCGCAAAATGCCTCCGAAATACGGTTATTTTTCTCTTCGAATTGCGGTGGCGTGGGTCTGCAGCGCTTGACAGGAGTGTTGCAAAGCGTCCGGATGCCGTACAATTTAATATATGCAAAGCCCAGACACCGCCAATAGCCGTAAAACGGCTGAGATTAAGCGCTCCCCTGCACTGGACGCGATTGTAGCGACCGGCTCGCATGCTAAGTTGACGCCGCAAGAGGCCGAGGCCCTGGCCAGAGCCGGTTCCATGGACATCCCCGGTGGGGTGGCCCGGACTGCCGCGCAGGAAGGCAGCGGCAATGCCGCCCCTGAAAATCTGCCCGTGCCCCTGCAATACATCAATCGCGAGCTCAGCCTCCTGGCTTTCCAGTGGCGCGTGCTGGAAGAGGCGATGGATGAAAACAATCCACTGCTGGAGCGTTTCCGCTTCCTCTCTATTGTCGGCTCCAACCTGGAAGAGTTTTTCATGGTGCGGGTCGCCGGTCTCAAGCGCCAGATTGAATCAGGCACAGTTACAACCGGACCCGACGGTCTTACTCCGACGGAACAGCTCGATGCCGTCAGCTCCGAAGTAACGCGCATCCTGGCCAGCGCCCATGATTGTCTTTTGCATGCCCTGCTTCCGGCTCTGCGCCAGACCGGCATTCAGATTTTTGAGTACGACGAGCTTTCGGACGAACAAAAAGTCGAAGCCCGCGATCACTTCAATCGCAAAATTTTTCCGGTCCTGACGCCCCTGGGCTTCGACCCCGGTCATCCCTTTCCCCATATCTCCAATCTCTCGCTTAATCTGGCCGTTCTCATCCGAGATTTGAACGGTGAAGAGCGCTTCGCCCGGGTGAAAATCCCCGATACGCTGCCGCAACTTGTGCCCATCGGCAAGGTGGAACCACCTCAGAGTGGCCGCCCGACTGTTGTGCAGTGCAAGCCCAACTCTTATATCTGGCTTGAGGACCTGGTCCGGGCCAATCTCGATGAACTCTTCCCCGGTATGACCATTCTTGAGTCGTATCCTTTTCATGTCACCCGTGACGCCGAAGTAGAAATCCAGGAATGGGAAGCCGGCGACTTGCTGGAGACCACCGAAGAAGGCGTCAGACAGCGGCGCTTCGGTGATGTGGTGCGCTTGCAAGTACACCATGCCATGCCCGCTAATTTGCTTGAAATTTTGATGGGCAATCTGCAAATTGAGCCCTACGATGTCTATCTGGTCGAAGGCATGATGCCCTTGAGCGCGCTCAAGCACGTGGCCAATCTCGATCGGCATGATCTCAAATGGCCGACTTTCGTACCCAGCATTCCCGCAGCTCTGGACCCTGACTCGATGGAGCAGGAAGAAGATGTCTTTGCCGCCATCGCCCGCCGCAACATTTTGCTGCACCATCCCTATGACAGTTTTCAGCCGGTAGTAAATTTCCTCAACACCGCGGCCCGCGACCCCAATGTGCTGGCGATCAAAATGACCCTCTATCGGGTCGGCAAAAATTCGCCGGTGGTTGAAGCTCTGCTCAAGGCGCAGGAGAACGGCAAGCAAGTAGCTGTGCTGGTTGAACTCAAGGCGCGCTTCGATGAAGAAAGCAATATTGAATGGGCAAAGGCTCTTGAAAAACAGGGCGTACACGTTGTCTATGGTTTGCTGGGACTGAAGATTCACTCCAAGCTGGCACTGGTTGTGCGCAAAGAAGGGGATTCTATCAGGCGTTACGTGCATCTGGGCACCGGCAACTACAACCCGACCACGGCGCATCTTTATACCGATCTCGGTATGCTCACCTGCAATGACGATATCGGCTCCGATGTCACCGACCTCTTCAATTATTTGACCGGCTACAGCGCCAAGCGTGACTATCGCAAGCTGCTGGTGGCGCCTATCAACATGCGCCAGCGCTTCGAGCTCTTGATCCATAGAGAAATTGGTTTTGCCAAAGCCGGAGCCAGAGGTCGAATAATATTCAAGACCAATGCACTCGTTGATGAGCGCATCATCCAGCTTTTGTACGAAGCTTCCCAGGCCGGAGTGCAAGTGGATTTGATTATCCGCGGCGTCTGCTGCCTCTGTCCGGGCATCCCCGGTTTGAGCGAAAACATCCGTGTTTACAGTGTTCTTGGACGCTTCCTGGAGCACAGTCGCATCTATTACTTCAGAAATGGTGGTGCCGAAGAAATTTTCTGCGGCAGCGCCGACATGATGCCGCGTAATCTGGATCGTCGAGTGGAAGTAATCTTCCCCGTGGAAGATGATCGTCTGGCTCGCTATCTGACTGATTCGGTATTGAAGACTTATCTGGCCGATACGGCTAAAGCTCGCGAAATGCTCTCCGACGGCCGCTATGTGCGCCGACACACCCAGGCCGGTGAGCCCGGTCTGAGCTGCCAGCAATGGTTTATGACCAATAATCCTTCATCTAAAAAATAAGCCCGCGCATCGATAAATCCTGGCTGAAACTTTTTGCCGGCGTCTTCGTAATGTATTTTTGTCCGGGATAATTTGGAGATTTGCTTCTATGAGTAAACTGGGGTTTAAGGTCCTGGCATTTTTACTGGGCAGTTCGCTCTCTTCCGGTGTGGCCCTGGCCTACAAACAACAGGCCCCCAGGCACTGGTCGGGGGTGAGGCGCCCGCTACTCAATCAGATTGATGTCGCCGGGGTCAAACGCTCCTTCTATCTCTATATCCCTGAATCGGCTAAGATGCCGGCTCCTGCGGTTTTTGTCTTCCATGGCGGCGGTGGAAATGCTCAGGGTGTCGATGCCAGTATAGGCGGCATGGCTGCACTTGCCGACGCAAAAGGTTTTGTCATGGTTGTACCTGACGGGACCGATAAACACTGGAACGACGGACGGGCTATCGAAGGACAGATGCAGGCCGATGATGTTGGCTTTGTCAGCGCCATCATCGATGGTCTCGTGGGGCAGAAGCAAGCGGACCCGGCGCGTATTTATGCCTGCGGTATCAGCAATGGCGGCTTCTTCAGTCAGTATGTCGCCCAGCAACTGCGGGGGCGGATTGCCGCCGTGGCCAGTGTTGCCGCTTCGGTGAGTGAGGATTTTGCCCGCAGCGAAATTTCCTGTGAGCCAACCATGTTTGTGCTCGGAACAAAAGACCCGCTTATCCCTATTAATGGCGGTCGAGTAGGGGGCCGCTTGATAAAAGGAGACCGCGGACTGGTGCTTCCTTTTGACGTGTCTATTAATTTGCGCCGTAAGGCAAATGGGGCAGGCGCTCTCACCAGTGATGAAAAGCTGCCTGATTTTGTCCGGAGGGATCACTGCCAGGCTGAAGTCATGCGTTACGGCAAGCCCGGCGACGCTTCGGAAGTACTTGTCTACAAGATTGACGGTGGTGGCCATACCTGGCCTCAGGGCATGCAGTATCTGCCGGTAGCCCTTGTCGGTCCGGTCTGCCGAGATTTTAATTGCAATGAGGCGATCTGGAACTTTTTCAGCCTGCACCACCTGTAGTTGCATGGCTTTTGCCGCGCAAACGCTCCATCGGGGGAGTGCTCCCGGAGCACTCCCCCAACAGGCCGTTGAGGTTGTTGTCGTCATGTCCGGCGACAACTAACCTTTAACGCACACCAGCGGTTTCAGTCTGTGCACGATATCGATAAGATCTTCCTGTGCTTTCATCACTAAATCTAGTGGTTTGTAAGCAGCGGGAGATTCATCGAGAATGCCCTCATCTTTGCGGCATTCAATGTTGAGGGTATCGCGGGCGTGTTGTTCCAGAGAGATGACCTTTTTCGCCTTCGCTCTGGACATTGTCCGACCGGCTCCGTGGGAGCAGCTGTTGAAGCTTTCAGGGTTACCCTTGCCCTGGACAATGAAGGAGCCTGTCCCCATTGATCCCGGGATGATACCCCAGTCGCCTTTTTGCGCTCTCACAGCACCTTTTCTGGTTACCCAGACTGACTGGCCAAAGTGTTCTTCTTTCTCCACATAATTGTGGTGGCAGTTGATCACTTGTAGTTCGGCTTCAAACTCCGGTACTTTGCCCAGAGATTTGATTGCCTTGATCACCTGGTCCATCATCACCTGACGGTTCATATAAGCGTATTCCTGCGCCCATTTGACCGCGCCCAGATAGTCGTCGAAGTATTGTGAGCCTTCGCTCAAATACGCAAGATCTCTATCCGGCAGATTGATGAAGTGCTTCTCCATTTCTCTGCGGGCCAGTCCGATGAAGTAGGTGCCCAGCTGATTACCCACACCCCGGCTGCCGGAGTGGAGCATAAGCCAGACATTGTCGGATTCATCGGTCAGTACTTCGATGAAGTGGTTGCCTCCACCGAGGGTGCCGAGTTGCAGTCTGGGTCTGAGTGAATCTTGATCCAGTTTTGGATGTTTTTCCAGAATTGCATCGAAGCGTTCATACAGTTGATTCCAGGCCTGGTTGACCGGCTTGCAGGCGGGATGACCGTTTTCCAGATCTTTTTTCCACCAGCTGAATCCTACGGGCACGGCTTTTTCTATGGCGGTACGCATAGGCTTCAAATTGTCGGGCAACTGTTCGGCTCTGAGGCTGGTCTTGACCGCGATCATGCCGCAACCAAGATCTACGCCGACTGCGGCGGGGATAATGGCTTTGAATGTCGGGATGACACTGCCTACGGTGGTGCCCTTACCCATATGGGCATCGGGCATGACCGCCACATGTTTGTGGATGAAAGGCATTTGCGCCAGATTGATCAGCTGCTGTCTGGCCTCGGGCTCGAGGCTTACACCCTTGACCCAGGCCTTGATTGGCTTGCCCTTCTTAAGATAAATCACTTCGTAAGAAGAGTGGTCGTGATTGCTCATGATGTTTTTACTCTCCACATATTTGTCGGTTTATTATGACCTTCGGCCACGATATCGCATTCGACGCAGGAATACTGACGCGAGCCGGCATTGAGAAATACTCTTTCCACAAGCAGGTTGCGGCCGGAATAGTTTTTGACGTTGGCTATTGCCTCTAGAACATACCTCATGGTTAACCTCCTCTGGGGTATTGGAAAATTTTTCGCCACAAGACCGACGCAATCATGCGCCAGTCGCTGGCAGTCAGGCCGCAGCCGCAGCTGCTTCCGCACTGACTTTTTGAATTTGCTTGCCTGCAGCGGCTCCGCGTTCACCGGATATTACTCAGAACATCCCGCAATCCCGCCGACTCTTTGTCACTCGGGCGAGTGTTGCGCACATTGCATACAGGTAGTTAAAACTCTAGGCTTTAATCGGCTTGCGTACGTGGCTTGCGCCAGATGGCCGATTGACCGGTGTCTCTCGTCTATCCATATTTCCGCCAAAGGCCGACGCCCCCGGATTTCGCAGGGGGCTGAAATATAAGCTGGTTGTATAGGTGGATTGCATAGCGCACCTGACCTTACGAGAGCGACTTATTCAGCATAAGCGCCAGGTGCGTAACCTGTCAACAAGGCCGTAACGGTTTTCCGCAAATCCATTTTCGATGAAAATCGCAGAAACGTGTTTTAAATTGAAAGCTGTAATTAAGTGTTTTGCCTCGGGGCATCACCGGCGGTGCCAGCGTAATGCTCTATCAGGCAGGGTCGTCGATATATTCTCCACCGACCGGTAGGTAATCGTTTGCTAGTGTGAAAACGACTGTACCGACAACGACGACCAAAAGTGCGAGCAGACTCATATAAAGTCTTATGTCTCCTTGGGGATGCCCTAATTATGGGCCTCTACTGTGACCGAGGGAAGTCGTTTGAAATATTTCGTTACCTGCCCCCGGCCGCTATAAGAAATCGGCGAAACGTATATAGGACGAGCTTTTTCAGATACGGAAACGCATATCTTGATTACTATTTAAGGCGACTGTAACTATAAGTACCGGCAATAGTTATCTTACGCCCCTATTGTGAATGACCGGTGAACCTTAAGGCTAACCAGGTGCTGGATAAAGCGGTTCTAACCGGAGATAAAGTCGGCAATTGTCCTGTGGTGCAATTGTCTGCGCATTTTTTTCAAAGAGCGCTTTTGAATGCGGCGTAATTCCAATATGTCCACATTCAATTTATCGGCCACCATTTGCGGATCGTACATGCCGTCGCCCTCGAGTCCGTAGAGGTATTCGATTGCTTCTTTTTCCTGGGGCGTGAGATAACGGGTGAGCTTCTCGATGCAGCGTCTGAGAATTGCCTGCTCGGCAATCTGTTCCGGCAGCCGGGAAAAAGTATCCTCAACAAAGGCGCCCAGCGGCATGTTATCGCTGCCGGGGGTGGGTTCGTCGAGGGACAGAATCATATTTGTGCAAAGCAATAACTTTGACACTTCCTCGGCGCTGAACTCCGTCAGAGCGACAAGCTCCTCCACGCTGGGCATGCGATCATTCAGCTGATTGAATTCACGCGCTGCTTTTTTCAGCTTGGAGAGCTGGCCGCGTACATGTACGGGGATGCGTATGGTGCGCCCTTTGTTGGCAATGGCGCGCATCACTGATTGTCTGATCCACCATGTGGCATATGTGGAAAATCTTGTACCCATGGAAGGGTCGTATTTTTTCGCGGCATGGATCAGACCCAGGTTGCCTTCCTGAATCAAGTCTTCGAGATCGAGGCCCTGATTGCTGTATTTTTTTGCAATAGAGACGACAAGTCGCAGGTTGCTCACCACAAGTTTGGAGAGTGCCTGACTGTCGCCGAGATGAATCTTGCGTCCGAGTTCTATTTCCTCGCTCGCTTTGATCAACTTGCCTTTTCGTATGTCTTGCAAATAGAGATAAAGAGCCGGTTCAGCGCCTGCCGTTTCGCCGGCCGCGACTTCGGTACCGGGCTCGGCTACTACATCGACTTCAATGTCGATTGCGGTATCGCCGACCAGATCAACTACGATGTCGTCTTTGACTTTGTATTCAAAGTCGTCTTCGAAAGCATTTAGCTTTTGCATTTTGGTCACCCACAATTCGGAACTCCTGTGCGCCGGCACTTAGAGTCGATTGCGAAGAGCGGAAATCTTTACCTCCGTTTGCGTGAGTAGAATTCGAACCAAAACGTACTGCCCTGGCCGACCGCACTCTCAACGCCTATCTGGCCGCCGTGCAGTTCAACCAGCGATTTGCTGATGGACAGGCCAAGGCCTGTGCCACCCTTTTTCCTCCCATCCGAGGAATCGAGTTGTTGAAAAACCTGGAAGAGTTTATTGAGCTGGGAAGGATCAATTCCCTCGCCTTTGTCGACAACGCTGAATCTTGTTGTGTCTTTGCCGATTGGTTCGACCCGCACAATCACTTCGGAGCCAGTCTCTGAAAATTTGATGGCGTTATCGACCAGGTTGATAAGGACCTGGATCGTGCGATCGATATCGAGCGGCACCGGGTCATTGGTCAAAATTTCTTTCTTAATTGTAATCTCGCCAAGCCGCAGCAGTGGCTTGACCGCGCTGATCACGTTGTCGACGATCATTTCCGGAGCAACATCGGAGATGGTCAATTTAAATTGACCGGCTTCGATCTTTTTCCAGTCGAGTATGTCGGAGATCAGTCGGATCAATCGTTCGGAATTTTCCAGAGCGATATTGACCATGCGCAGTACCTGGGGATTGACCTTGCCCGCTGAACCATCGGCAATGACGCTCAGCGCCCCGTTGATTGAGGTGAGTGGTGTGCGCAGCTCGTGTGAAATGACCGAGTAGAATTCTGACACCCGTGTCTCTGCTTCACGCCTTGCCGTGATGTCGTTCTGTACTCCGACAAAGTTTATGAGATTGCCGGCGGCATCGTGTACCGGGGACACCGTGAGCTCGTTCCAGAAGAGTGTGCCGTCTCGTTTGTAGTTGCGTAAGACAGTGGTGATGGACTGCTCTTGTTTGATCGCTTCCCGGATATTTTCGATGGCCGGCTGGTTTCTGTCGTCGCGCTGCAAGAAACGACAGTTGCGTCCGAGGACCTGATGGCTTTCGAAATTGCTCATGTTCAAAAACGCATCGTTGACATAAATGATCGGATTGTCCGTCTGTCGTGGATTTGTTATGCAAATGCCGTTGCGAGCCGATTCCACCGCCCTCTGCAGGAGGAGCAGCTGCTCATCTTTGTCAGAGCAATAGTCGTTGTTATTTGACTTCGTGTTCAATGGCACCCTTGAGGTCGGCATATTTGTAAGTGAATCCTGCGGCGGTAAGTTTGGACGGTTTGACATGGCAGCCTTCGAGAAGCATTTCCTGGGCCATGTCTCCCAGGATGATTTTTAAGGCGAAAGAGGGAGCGGGCAATATGGTGGGCCGGTGCAGCACTTCGCCCAGGGTCTTTGTGAACTGTGCGTTCGTCACTGCGTTGGGCGAGACCAGATTGACCGGTCCTTTTATGTTTGTGTCGTTGATGATGAATTCAAAGGCGCGGACGATATCCTCAATAGAGATCCAGCTCATGTACTGACGGCCGCTGCCGAGTATGCCTCCGCCGCCCATCTGGAATGGAAGTAGCATTTTATTGAGGGCGCCGCCCTCCTTGCTGATGACTATGCCGATACGAGCAAGCACCAGTCTGGGACCGGGCGCATTGTCCGAGTTTGCTGCTCGGGCCGCGTCTTCCCAGTCTTTACAGACAGCCGGGAGGAAACCTGTCCCGGGTGTGCTGTCCTCGTCGACGACTGCGCTGCCGCGGTCGCCGTAGTATCCGATGGCCGAGGCGTTGATAAAGACTGCGGGCTTGCCCTGGGTCTGGCTCAGGGCCCGCGCCAGAAATCCTGTGGTCTTTGTGCGACTTTCGCGAATGAGACGTTTCTGGTCTTCGGTCCAGCGTTTGGCGGCGATGTTCTCGCCAGCCAGATTGATCACGGCGTCGAAATTTGCGAGATACTGAGGTGTGACGTCCAGGAAGACATCGTCGTCGCCTTTAGAGGCTGGATTTCGCCGCAGGGCCGTTACCTCGTGACCTTTTGAGGTCAAATATTTGGTCAGGGCCTTCCCGACCATCCCACTTGCACCGGCAATAGCTACTTTCATCGACTCTCTCCTGATAATTTTCTACAACTAACATACGATCTCGCCGTGAATATAGAGTGAACGGCAGGCTAATATAGGCATATGGCTAAAATTCTACTTGTGGAAGATGATGTCGCGCTGGCTGAGGTGACCAAATTTGGTCTGGAGAGCCAGGGTCACATAGTGCAGGTAACCCCCGACGGCAATCAAGCGCTTGACAATTTGCGCATCAATAAATATGACCTGGTTGTGCTGGACTGGATGATGCCGGTCGTCACCGGTATTGAAGTATTGCAGACTTACCGCAAGACCGGTGGCAAGACGCCGGTTTTGATGCTCACTGCCAAGGCCCGCCTGGATGACAAGGAAGAAGGTCTGGATGCTGGGGCTGATGACTATTTGACCAAGCCTTTTGAGCATCGAGAGCTCCAGGCGCGCATCCGTGCTCTTTTGCGCAGACCTACTTCCCTGGCCAATATGATCCTGACCGTCGACGATATTACCCTTGACCCGGCCACCTGTGTCGTAACCAGGGCAGGCAAGGAGATCAAATTACGGCCGAAAGTATATAGTCTGCTGGAATTTCTCATGCGCCATCCCAATCAAGTGTTTTCGGCAGAAGCCATTCTCGAGCGGGTATGGCTTGATGACGCGATGGTGTCTACCGACACGGTGCGGGCGCACTTTAAACTGCTGCGCAAGAGTCTGGGCCTGACTGAAGACACGATCATACGTACTGTCCGCAATCGCGGATATATGCTTGTAACCGACAAGGACAGTTAATTGCGGTTCATTTGAGTAGCCATATAAATTGATAAAATCTGACTCCAGTTGCGCCTCTGGAGTGAGATTTGGCTATGAGTAATGTACCGGTCAGTGAACCGGTAGCACCACCAGCAGTATCATCGAAATTTTGGGCCTTTATCGACAAGCACGCCTTCAAAATTGTCCTTGCTCTTGCGGTCTTTTGTTTCTTCTTTAGATTGGGGTCGGTAGGCATTTGCGACGGCTCCGAATCCTACTATCCGTCAGCCGCCCGCGAGATGGTGGAAGCCAACAATTATCTGGTGCCGCAACTCAATTACCAGATTTTATTCGCTAAGCCGATCATGATTTTCTGGCTGATAATCGCCGGATACAAACTCTTTGGCTTGACCTCCTTTGCCGCCCGATTCTTTGCCGCCGTCTTTGCCCTGGGGCTGACTGCCCTCACCTATCACAGTGCCCGCACAGTCTCCAACGCCCGAGCCGGTCTTCTGGCCTCGTTGATCGTCATGGCATCGCCGCTGATAATCGACTACGCAAGGCTCTCCGAGATCGATTTGTTTTTCTCCAGCTTCCTGGGTCTGTCGTATCTGTCGACAATGCTTGTAATAAGCGGCGGCCGCACAAAATTTTGGCCTCTGATCTATGTCGGTCTGGGAGCCGCTTTGCTCACCAAGGGGCCGGCCTCGCTAGTTATCTACGGCGTTGGCTATGTGCTGGGCATGATTTTGCTGCGCTGTGACTTGAAGGGTTGGAAGACTGCTTTGAGCGCCATCAAACCCTGGTTTGGCATACCTTTGATGCTGGCTATCGCCCTGCCCTGGTGGATAGCAGTCTGGAAGGCCACCGACGGATCCTTCCCGACTTATTTTATTGCCTACGAAAATTTCGGCCGGGCCGCCGGTCTGACCAACACAAATCCGCGCTACTGGTTCCGATATCCGGCTGTGATTTTGCTCGGTCTTTTCCCCTGGAGTCTCTTCCTCCCCGCCTTCCTCTGGCGCACGGTCAAGTCTGTGCTGGGCAAAGGGCCCCGGCTGGCAGACGTGAACGGCGAGACCAGAGATCGCAGCGTCGAAGCTTTAGCGACCGATTCTGCCGCCGCACAGGCAACAAGCTTGCTTGACGGCAAGCGGGTTGCCCTGGGCTTCGGAGCCGCGGTGATAATCATATTCGGCCTGTCGAAGACGCAGATGGAGCCCTATCTGCTGCCGGCAGTAGCACCTCTGGCCGTCTACATGGCCCTCTCCTTCAACGACTGGCTCTCGGCCGCCGGCGACGACTTTGTGGCCCGCTGGACCAGGATCGCCAGTGGCATCATTCTTGCCGTTGGACTGCTCATGGCTGTCGGCGGCTTCGCTCTGCCGATGGTCTTTAAGCTCTCCCTGGCCAATCCGACCTGGCCGCTTTTTGCGCTGCCTCTGGCTGGTCTACTTCTGGGTGGCGCCATGATCGGGCAGTTTTTCATTTTGCGACGCGGTGAAATGCAGCGCGGTCTTCTCACCATGTCCCTGATCATGGCCATGGGCACCACCCTTGGTGTGGAGGCTGGGATCGAGGCCTGGTACGGCAATACAATCAGGGACCTGCACTATCTGTGCACACTGCTTGATAATAAACCCGGACAGGTAGGCTTTTTCCTCGATTGTCGTTCGTCTGTACTTTTCTATGTAAAGCGGCCGGTCTATTTCTTTTTCCAGCCTGAACGCCTTGTGCCTTACGCCGATTACAAATTTAAGCTGTCTGACGAAGCTCTTAAATTCCCCCTTTATGTCTTTTCCGAGCGCAAGCATTTGCCGGCTCTGACAGCGCAAAAAGGGATGACCATCTCAACTGTTGGGGAGAGCGGCAAATGGGGGCTGTACGAGGTCAAAGGCGCCAGGTTGGAGCCTTACGAGACTTTGATTAAAACCTTTGAGAAAGTGCCTTTGCACGACCTTGCCACAAAGAATCTTCCCACCGGACCGCTTACTCTGCCTTTCGGCGGCGGGACTTTTGTCCACAATCAGCTCGATCCGCACCAGTATCGCTAGTATTTCGAACCTCAGTCGGAGTAGTTAGCTACCCTGATGACTGTGGAAGATTGACTAGTGAGAGGCCTAAGGAGAATACTCCCGGTGTCGGAGTCCGACAAGCAAGAATTTTGGTCAGCGCAGCCCGGCGCGTCTGCCGGCAATGGTGCAAGCCTGGCTGGTGGTTTTGCGCCTCCCGTACCCACACCGGTGGCCGCCGCCCGGCCCAGCTTGACGCGCATACCGGGGGAGAGGCGCGGTGGACCTTATGCCAGGCTCTCATGGTATCAGCAGCGCAATGTTTCGCCCGGTCCTGCGACCAGTGCGGAAGTCGTCTCTTCGTCCGGTCTGCCTGCCGCCGGTTGGGCCACACCCCCTCCAGTTTCGGCCTGGGGCCAACCTGCTGCACCTGCGGAGCCGGCACCGTGGTCGGTGGAACCGGCCAGCAACCAGGCTCAGTCAGCCCCTTCTGCCGCCGGAGCGTCTTTGGGAGCTGTTACTGAGATCATTGAGCAGCAGTCGCTTGATTGGACCGCAACCGCCAAGAGTCTCAATGCACCCAAGCTCTCGACCGAGCTGCCGGCGCGGGGAAGATTCGATTCTAATAATTCCAGGACTTCTGGTGCGGACATAAAAGCCGTACAGATGCCGGCCCCGGCGCCTCAGGATGCCTGGTCAATGGTCGTTAACCTGCCGCCCAAAACGGTTGAAATGCCGGTGGTTGAAACGCCGGTAGCGGAAATACCGGTACCTGAAATGCCAGTAGCTGAACTGCCAGTAGCAGAACCGCCGCTAGCTGCTATGCCCGTTGTGGAAGGGCCCGCTCCTGCTGCTCCTGCTATTGAGCCTGCTCCTGCTGCTGGTCCACTGGACTCGGGGACGCATCCACTGCCGAAACTGAAGCAGTTTGGCGGGGGTGCAAAGCCTCTCCCTCCGGTGGAGAAAAAGGTCGGCTCCAAACCTTCAGCTGCCTTTAAGCCATTGCCGATGAGCAGCAAGCCGGTGATTGTCGAAAATGCTCCCAAAACGTCGGAGATGGCGATCCCGGCAATTCCGGCCCCCCAACCCAAAAATTCTGCCGGTCCGGTAGCTTCGGCCGAGGTGCCTGCAATGGCTCCACCGCCGCCGCCTCCTCCTCCTCCCGCACCCGAACCGCTTCCGGCGCCTCCACCTCAGGCGGCTCCTCCCAAGGCAGAACCATCCAGGATCTCTCAGCCGAGAAATTCGCTGGAATTTCTATCTATGGCCAAAGAATTGATTGCTAAACCTCGTCTTATGGACGGCAGACAGTCACCCACTGATTCGCAAGAAATTTCTTCGGAAATAACCGCTGATATCGGCGGTGATACCGTTGAAGTACCTCATTTGAATTTGCCGCAGGACAGAGATGATGCGGATAAGTCAGAGGATCGCAGAAATAAGCCGCGCCCCTCGGTCAACCTGCACCTGCCGGGCTCTGCCTACAACAGCCAGGACCTTCCCGCCAAGCCGTGGTTGAGTTCCGGTCATGAGGTGCCACCGGATTTTATCGATGACAGTAAGACTCAAATCGACTTGCCTACGCTCGGTGAAGAAGTCGCTGCTCCTCCTTCCCTTCGCGAACCCACGGACTATGTCGTCAAGGTCGGCGATACGGTTGAATCGGTAGCTCAGGACGTCCTCCATGATCGACAGCTGGCTGCGCTTCTTTTCAGTTTGAATCGCAAGTATGTCTTGCCGGAAGAAGAGTACGGAGTGCATCCCTTGATGGAAGGAGTCGTCATTAAGCTCCCAACCGCCGATGCCATTAACCTGTTTAAGAGCAAACAAACTCGGCAATAGACTATTTTGAGCGATGCCGCGCGCGCGCTTTGTTGCGCATCAACTCGTTCTTCTCGCGGGCTTCCTTAATGTATTTGCTCATTATTCCGTCGACGATCGCCCCGGCTCTGGTCGGTTTTTCCGCCAGTTTAAATTCTTTCTCCGCGTCGTCGAAACGCTTATCTACAGTGTATGTTCGCCCCAAGATCGAATGCAGTTGTCGGTCCATTTCCTGTCCACAGGTGCACTTCTGTATCTGCGCCAGGGTCCAGAGAGCAGTTTTTTGAGCTGCCTCTGGTTGGTTGGAATTGAGGTAGAGGCCGGCCAGAAATGTCTCATCCGTAATAAGATTGGATTGCTTGCGCAGGGGCAGTCCATTTTCCGTCTCGATGGATTTACTGATCCAGGCGATTGCGTCTTTGTAATTTGCGCAGCGCAGGCAGAACTTTGCCAGTTCTCTGTACGCTTCGGCTAGATGCGGATGTCTGGGATTGATGTAACGTCTTAACATGAGGGCGCGCTTGAGTGACTCATAGCCAAATCTATTGCTTTTATTGAGTTTGACATATGCATCGCTCAGGTCATCGAGGTCAACCATAATCTCCGGATCCCTGGCCAGTGTTTCCTTGTCCGTGTGTATAAGTTGCACAAACAACGGTTCAGCTTCGTCAAATTTGCCCTGCACTATATAGACTCGAGCAAGGCGGGCCTTTGCTCGAAGGATGGTGTCACTTCCCGGATCAGTGGCCTTGAGGCTTTTTATCAGCGAAATATACTCGCTTTCCGCCGCCTTGTAGTCCTCGTCGAGATCGGCTGTAAAAGCCTTTTTCAGCAGGATGTCCGCCTGTCGATTGCTGCTTGCTCGAGCCCGATTAACCGGGAGTAGTACGCTGCCGACAAGTAAAATACCGATTAGGAGTGTAATTGCTCTGGTCATTTTTGCGCAGTCCTCAGGCAATCTTTGCAAAGCTGACTCTGCAAGCGGCAAAAATTAGTCTTGTCGTTTCCGTAGACATTTGCCGCAGTGTAATTATCCAGTGCCGCACGATAATTTTTCATCTGATAATAAACTGTGCCCCGGCCCACGTATGCTTCGCCGGTGCTGGGAGCGAGTTTTATCGCTGCGTTGAAGTCTTGCAGTGCTCTTGTTTTGTCTCCCATCCCGGCATAGATGTTTCCCCTCTCGGTGTACGCTTCTGCCGCATAAGCGTTCATTTTAATCAGCTGGCTGAAGTCTGCAATCGCCGCCGCATCGTTGTGCAGGGTGCGCTGGCAGCGGGCCCTCAGTCTCAGGCAATCGGCATTGTTCGGCTCTTTATTCAGTATCCAGTTGAGCTCGGTAATGGCTTCCTTAAACTGCATGGTGCTGAAATAGCAGAGAGCTTTGCGATAGTAATAAATCGATTTGGCCGGTCCCAGCATTATTGCTTTTGCCAGAGCTTGTGCGCCTTCCTGATTGTTGTCGAGCCCTGTCTGACAATAGCCATAGGTGGAATAAATGTCGGCGCAGCCGCCCTCGACGCGCAGGGCTGCCTCCAGAAGATCGTGGGCCTTGCGGTAATGCCCCTTAGTCAGTTCTTGTACTGACTGGAGATAGAACTGGGCAGCTGCTTCTTTGTGACCCGGTGCGGATTTGTAGGCATTGGCCGCGGCCAGGTCGTCCTTGACCGAGTAGGACCAGGCGCTCTGTGCGTTGGCAAGCAAGGCTAAACAAAGTGCTGTTCTGGTCAGGGCTTTCATGCTAACTGTGCTCAATAATCAAACTTTTGACGCAACCAGCGCATCCAGATCCGCCGCTTTCGGCAGTGATGGTTCTGCACCGGCCCTGGTGCAGGCCAGCGCACCGGCAGCACAACCGTATCTTATCGCCTCTTCCATGCTTGCGCCTGTAGCCAGTCTGCTGGCCAGAGCTCCGCAAAATGCATCGCCAGCGGCAGTCGAATCGACTACTTTAACCGGATAAGAGGCAATATGCAGTTTCTCGACACCCTTTTCCGAACGGCTGACCATAAGCGCACCGCGTTCACCCAGGGTGATGATGACCGCTTTTGGCCCAAGGTCCAGGAGCTTCAGGGCGCAGGCTTCGGTGCTCGCGTCGTCGTGTGGCTTGATGCCGGTGAGGATTTCGGCTTCGGTTTCGTTCGGCACAAGTATGTCGACATTGGCCAGGAGCTCGCCGGGCAATGAACCAGAGGGAGGCGCCGGCGCCGGATTTAGAATAACTTTTGCCTGACCGCGTTTGGCTACCACTGCCGCTTTTGTCACCGTTTCCACCGGCACTTCCAGTTGCAATAAAACTGTTTTGGCGGCAGTCAGTACGTCTTTTGCCTCTTCCACATCGCCGGGCGAAAGTTTCCCGTTGGAATTGGCGACAATAATGATGCAATTCTCGCCGCTCGGTCCCACCCAGATATTGGCTATGCCTGTACCGATAGTTTGATCGATGAGCATATTTTTGCAGTCGATGCCGTTGGCTTTGAGCGTCTCAAGGACTACTTTGCCGTATTCATCGCCGCCCAGTTTGCCGAGCATGGTCACCTTCGCGCCGGCTCTTGCCGCCGACAGCGCCTGGTTGTTGCCCTTGCCTCCCACAAATGTCTCAAAGGATGAGCCGGCCAGCGTCTCGCCCACCCTGGGTACGCGAGGTACTTGCAGGACCAGATCCATGCTGAGGCTGCCGACTACCATGACATCCGGGCTCATAAATTTCCTCTCTCTGGGCAATTGGCGGCGGTCTTGATTCGAATCCTATTCTAGAATGTCTCTAACTAAACTGCATCAACAGGCAGCAAAAATCGGGGAGACTGACCAGATGGCTAAAATTGTGCGTTTCCATGAGCTTGGCGGCGCTGAAGTCCTGAAAATCGAGGATGTTCCGGACGCTAAATTGGGCGAGGATGAAGCTCGCATTAAAGTGGCGGCGATAGGCTTGAACCGGGCCGAGTGCTTGTTGCGACAGGGACGTTATCTTGAGCGTCCGCGACTGCCTTCGCGTATCGGTTATGAGGCCAGCGGAGTCATCACCGAGCTTGGCGCCGCAGGTAAGGAGGCCGGTTTCGCCGTCGGCGACAGGGTAAGTGTCATCCCCTGTTTCTCTATGACCCGCTACGGCGTCTATGGTGAAAGTGTCGTGGTGCCGGCCAGGTCTCTGGCTAGATACCCGGATTGTCTCAATGAAGTCGAAGCAGCCGCCATCTGGATGCAGTACTTCACCGCATATGGTGCCCTGATTGAGCTTGGTAAATTACAAAAAGACGAATATGTTTTGATTACTGCTGCGTCCAGCTCGGTAGGCTATTCGGCCATACAACTGGCTCTGGCTGTCGGTGCGAAGGTAATAGCCACAACGCGCACTGCCGCTAAGCGCGATCAATTGCAGGCCGCCGGCGCTCATCATGTTGTCGTTACCAATGAACAATCACTAGTGGCCGAAGTGGATCGCATAACAGGCGGCAAAGGGGCGAACCTCATCTTTGATGCTGTCGCGGGACCGATTATGGCTGATCTTGCCAGGGCTGCGGCCTACGAAGCTCGCATCTACATCTACGGGGCGCTCTCTCTGGAGTCGACTATTTTTCCTTTGCAGATTGCCTTGAAAAAGGGCCTGAGCATTTGCGGCTACACGATGTTTCAGATAACCGATGACGCTGAGCGCTTCGCCCGGGCGAAAGATTATATCTACAATGGTCTTGCCGACGGTAAGCTCAAGCCGGTAATAGATAAAGTCTTCCCTTTTGAGCAAATTGTTGAGGCTCAGAAGTACATGGAGACAAATCAGCAAAACGGCAAAATTATGGTTCAGGTCGGAGCTTAGCTTTCACCGGATGCATAAAAGCGACGCCCTTGCTCGTACATGCTCAGAAGTATGCCGGAAGGCTGCCGAATCTTGCCGGAGTTAAGAGCGGCATCGGCGGCTGTCACCGGCATCAGTCCGTAGACTTTGTAAAGTCGCTCGATAAGTTCCGGTATCCCGGTTTGATCTGCGTAGCGCAGCGGGCCGCCACGGAAGGCGGGGAAGCCTGCACCGATGATCATGGCCAGGTCAAGTTCACGCGCTTTGCGCACAACTTTTTCCTCCAGACAGCGCGCGGCTTCGTCCACCATCGGCAGTATCAATTGATCCTGGATCAGGTGCAGTGTCGCCTGATCCGGTTTTTCCGGGCTGATGACTATTTTGTGCAGCTGGATAAACTTGGGATTGAAATCCCCTTTCTTGCCTGACTCATCCCAGATAAAAACACCGTTATCGACTGATTTGCCGATAAATCCTGCTTTGTCCGATTCCGCCATCACCTTCGGCGGAGTGAAACGTTCGCCGAAGCTTTCGTACAATTCTTTGGCTACAGTGATGCACAGCTTGACGCCAAGCTCATCCACCAGGGTGAAGGGGCCCATCGGCAGACCGAAGCTCACCGCGGCTTCTTCTATCCAGTTTATAGGCACACCGTTGCCGACCAGACGCGACGCTTCCATGAGATGACTGGTGAGCAGCCGATTGACAATGAAGCCGGTCGAGTCTTTAACATTGATTGGAGTTTTTTCCAGTGCCGTTATCAGGCCAAGAGCTCTGGCATTGGTTTCGGCCGATGTGCTCGGGTGGCTTGCCACCTCTACCAGCTGCATCTTATCGACGGGATAGAAGAAATGTGTGCCGATGAAGCGTTCCGGGTGCTTCAAATTTTGACCCAGCTCTATCAGTTCGATTGCCGAGGTATTGCTGGCGATAACACAGTCCTGGCTGACATGCTTCTCGATTTCGCTCAGGAGGGTCGTTTTTACGAGGGGATCTTCAATTACTGCTTCCAGTACCAGATCGCAATCTCTCAAGACATCATATTTTGATGATACGATTACGTTTTTATGGGCGGCTTCGCGCTGTTGCAGCGCTTTTTCCTTGTCTTTGCTGGAGGTTTTGAGACGCACTTGCAGGCCGTGAGCGGTGGCCAGGCGGGAAATTTCCGTGCCCATGATGCCACTGCCGATGATGCCCAGGACCTTGACCATTTTCTTCGCTGTTCTCTCGGCAGTTCTGGCCGCTGACCGACTGACGAAGTCGTGGGAGAAGAAATATTGAATCAAATTGCGTGCGGTATTGCTGAAGGCCAGCTCCGAAAAACGCTCGGCTTCCAGCGCGTAACCATCGGCTTCATTGGCTTCCTGTGACGCTTTGATGCATTCGACTGCATTGACAGGGGCCGGATAGTGACCTTTCAGACGGATCTTGAGGGACCTCTCCATCAGGGCAAAGAGTTTTTTGAGTTTCTCCGGATCTTCCGGAGGCTTTGCCTGACGTGGTCTGGCCGTGCCTTTGATCAGTTCGTGGGCAAGGGCGCGAGCGCGACTGTGCAAATGGTCAAAGTCTTCCACCAGCTCATCAACGATGCCCAGTTCAAATGCTCTTTCAGCATTGAGGATTGTGGAATCAAGTATCAACTCCATTGCCACCTTGACCGGTATCAAGCGCGGCAGGCGCTGGGTGCCTCCCAATCCCGGGATGAGCCCGAGGCGTACTTCGGGCAGACCAATCATAGTCAGAGACGATTTGGTGGCAATGCGGCGGGTGCAGCAGAGTGCTGATTCCAGTCCGCCTCCCAGGCAGGCACCATGGATTGCAACAACAGTGGGCTTGCCCATCTTTTCCAGGTTGTTGAAAACCGCCTGTCCTTCGCTGGCCAATTTATGAGCGGCTTGTTTTGAATCAAAGGCCAGCAGTTCGTGCAGGTCGGCGCCGGAGACATAGGTGTCTTTCTTTGCTGAGGCGATGATCACCGCCTTGATGCTGTCGTCCTCGGATAGTTCCTTGACCAGGGTGCGCAGCTCATTGAGAGTGTTGTTTCCAAGAACGTTGACCTTACCCGGGCAGTCAAACCAGAGAGTGGCGACGCCGTCTTCTGCGCGATCGATTTTTAGCGTCTCGAGCGGCTGAAGCGTGCTCGTGGCCGATGTCTCGGCTTTTAATGTTGAATCTGACACGGGGATTTCCTTCTGTTGTGCGATTACGCAAAGGCGCCGCTGAGCTTATATCCGAATGTTATTGCGTCGGACAAGAGGTGCACGGGCAAAATATGCGCTTCTATGGTGGCGTTGTTCTTTTCTTTCGTTTCCTGTACGACTGGCGCACTTTCTTCGCTAAAACTCTGGGCCGGGATGTTGTAGACACCAACGAGGCTGCCCTGGTAAACGAATAGTATTGTCGTCACCAGTTCCGAATCCTGAGATATTGTGACACAGCCCGTTTCACCGGCCAGCTTCATTGATACCAGTGCATGATCTAGATAATCGGCGGTTGATTTGTTGGCATCTTTGGCGATGGGACAGCCTAAAAATAGTGCCGCCATACTCAGTACCACGCCTTCGGGCAATTCATAAACTGTGAGCAAGGTTTCAGGCTCAAGCAGGTCGATGCCCATCATCTTTATTGCCTTGTCGACCGGATAAGTCTCCTGGGCGTCTTTCTTGCCGTAGATGGCGCCGACTACTCGACCGTTAATGATTAGAAGAGCTGAACGTGATTTCTTTTCTTCCGATCTGGCTTTGATACAACCTGTGAAATGAGCCAGTTCCAGGTCGGCGAGCAGTTTTTTAGAATCGCAGTTTGCGCACTTTAACTCATGCAACAATTTGCCTTCGACAGCCGGCATAAAAAGGTCGATGGCACGACGCACCCTTTGATTGGACGGATAGCTGTCAACCCAGATTGCAAAAGCGTTCTCTTTGTCCGAGGCCGTGCTCAGTTGAATCGTTTCGGTTGTGCCCAGCATGAAGGCAAAGGTCATCAGAGCGCGATTGTTGTGCATGCAGACAAAAGTTGCCGGTACATTTTGACCGATTTCAAGGGGCTCGGTGCTTGGCACGAAGGCCTTCATCGGCGGCTCGGCCAGTTGTCCCTCGGAAGGAGGGGGTAGCTTGCCGGCAACGACGACGGCGCCGTAACCACCGGGCTCAATACTTTCGATTCGGCAGATGACGCCCTGACCCGGACGATAGGTTGTGATTTGTGACAGTTCGCTCATTGCATAGCACCTTGGCCTACAGCGGGCTAGTTTATCACTGAAAGCCTGGTTAGAATGGTCTTGTGACAGGGAGTCTAAGTAAGGTGTACATGAGCGCGTATTTCAGGTTTTTGGCTCGTGGGGCGCGTCTTGGGTTGTCGTGCCTGGCTTTTTCG
This sequence comes from Cyanobacteria bacterium SZAS LIN-3, assembly GCA_018266215.1. Classification (GTDB taxonomy): domain Bacteria; phylum Cyanobacteriota; class Vampirovibrionia; order Obscuribacterales; family Obscuribacteraceae; genus REEB67. The sequence goes on from JAFEAV010000004.1 coordinate 63,311, forward strand.
GCCGCGAGCCTTTGCTTGACAAGCTGTGTTGAGCCCGTTTCCAACTTTGGCGGTGAGGGCCACTCCCTGGCCACAGACGCGCCGGCGCAGTCGGTTTCAGACCCCAACAATCGCGTTACCGTTGATGAAGTTGCAAGCATTGCCGCCAAGGCCGATCTTGATTATGTTGACGGCTGGATTGACGGACGCGATCCGCGAGTTTTTAAGTCTTACTACAAAAGCATTTCGCCCATGCAGAAAGCTAAATTTGCCATGGCCTATCACGACATGATTGAAAAGTCGGATCAAAACCTGGCACAGTCTTACAAGACCTACATCCCTTACAAAAAGCGCGTGGCTTTTGCTCGTAAGTACTGGCAGGACTCCGAGCTCGGTCCAAAATTTAAGAGTGAAATTGAAAAAATGCAGGTAGCATGGATTCACGAATCTCTTCTTGATGGAAGTGAATTGTGGTGGCGAGCCGCCGAGAAGCGTTTCGGTAATGCCATTTCATCGCCGGCGCAAATGGCTCATGATGTGGAACAAAATATGGTCTCCAAATTCATGGAAGACGAAGGCACCGAGAGTACTTTTTCTCAGCAAATGTCTGAGAAGAAAAAGACCAATTAGGGCACTGGCATGTCGGATAACCGCAATAAACGATTTGATGAGAAGCAGGAGCGCGAGCTTCTCTTTCAGAAGCGCCTGGCTGAGCTGCGCGCGCGCAATAATCAATTCCCCTGGAATTTGAGTGAGACGCCGGATTTTGATATTCCCAAAGCCCAGTCCAAGCTCTTTGCCGAGCGTTCGATCGAAGACCCCAGTCTCTCGGATGAGGAAGTGGAGCGTCGTGCTCTGCTGGATTTGAATTCCTTCAACTTCTGGTCATTCTATAAGCGACTCAACTACGAAGTGCGCCGTGCCACCAGATACAAGCGGCCGCTTTCTTTGTTGTTCGTCACCATCGATAATCTCAAAAAGGTGGTCGATGAGTGCGGTCTGCGCGGTGAAAATGCGGTGATTTTGAGTTGCGGCAAAGTTTTGCTCGGTTGCGTGCGCGATGTGGACGTGGCCGGACGCTGTCGAGACGACAGCTTTGGCGTGATCCTGCCCGAGACCCCGCGCACCGGAGCAGAAGTGGCCGCCGAGAGAATGCGCACCAAGATGGAAGATCTGGCCACCGAATTTGACAAGGAATTGCTTTACACGACAGTCACCGTTGGCGGTGCCAGTCTTGATGAAGAAGTGCAAAGCGCTGATGCACTGATAGCCATATGCGTTGAGGCCCTGAAGCTTGGATTGAGCTCCGGCGGCAATACCGTTAATTTCCCGCTGTAATTTTATTGCTATTACTTGCTGCGGTGATGATGCCTGTGCGGGCCAACATGCGCTGACGGATGTCCCTCGGTGGCTCGACCTGGGCCGGTATAGCTCCAGTGATGCAGGTCGTTTTTGAGTGGGCCGTGACTGTCGCCCTGGCGATAACCGTTGGCGTGCAGTGCTTCACGCACGTCCTTATCGTCGTACGGCTGTGGTTGACCGTCTGGTCCGTAGGCAATATCTATGGCCCTGCCGTAGCCATGGTTGGACTTGCCCGGTTTGGCATGCACTCCGCTATTGCGCCAGGCTATTGCTTCTTCCTGTCCCAGGGTACGACCGGCGCCGTTGAGGCGATCGACACTTATCTCTTTATGCAGGGGCGCCAGTGACTTGTTCAGGTCCAAATAGGATTTGGCCGCATCACCGGACAACCAGTAGGGTTCGTTTTGAATCAATACGCAGCCGTTTGTGCGCCCGCGCCGGTCGTGCGTGGAAACGGTCACATCTCCGGTCTGTCCAATGTAAGTGGGATCTTTTACTTTGCCTTTGATCTGCGCGTAGAGAACCGGGTCCCTGTCTTTGACTTTCTCCATCGCCTGTGGTTCGCTGCCGGTGGCAAAACTCGAAGCGACCGTCTTTTTACAGGGATCTGCAATCAGGCCGTGATCGTGCAAATCTCCGTTTTCTGAAACGCGGGAGAGCTGGCTGCGCATCTCGGGCGAGCTGAGGCTGTAGGCCCGCCGCCAGTCCTGCTCGGCGAAAGGAGTTTCGACCGTTCCGATTGGCCGGTCTGAGGCGCCGCCCGGCGCCTTTTCTGCACGGTTTATATCACTGCCGGACATGGTTACGAGCCATCCTGTGCGAGACATCACCATGGCAAAGTATAAAGGCGGGCGTGAAACATACGTGATAGCTACCGACAATTTAGCTGTCTGTAGTGGGAATAACCGCAGTTAAAAATGGCTTAGCCTTTGGAGGCCGCTTGCAGCAAACCAATGTCGAGCTTGACCATCTTGAGCATTTCCTGCATCACTCTCTTAGACTTTTCCCTGTCTTTATCCTTGAGCAGCTCGCCCAGGACAGTTGGTACTATTTGCCAGGTTACGCCGTATTTGTCCGTCAGCCAGCCGCATCTCATGGGCTTGCCGCCATCCAGCAACTTTTCCCAGTAGTGATCAATTTCTGCTTGATCTTCGCATTTGACGAAGAGGGACATCGCCTCGGTAAAGGCAAATTCGGGACCACCGTTGACAGCGATAATTTCAGTGCCGTCAATTTCGATCGTCATGCTCATCACCGAGCCTTTCTCGCCCGGACCGGCATCGCCAAAGCGCGATACATCGGTGACTTTCGAGTTTTTGAAAGTTGAGACGTAGAAACTCATCGCCTCTTCGGCCTGGTTATTGAACCAGAGACAGGTGCTTATTTTCTGCACGACTTAAATCCTTTTCGTTCAGTCAAACTTGGGCTTAAATTTTTCATCCACCGGTATTTGATAGCCGTTGGCTAATCTATTTGTTTCATTAGCGAGGCCGACTACAGCTAGAAGTTCCGCAAACATTTCGTCGGTCATGCCTTTGTTCTTGGCAGCAGCCGTGTGCGAGTGGATGCAATATTCGCAATTATTTGTCACGCTGACGGCGACGTAAATCATTTCTTTTGTCAATGGATCGATGGCGCCGGGTGCCATCACTTGTTTTACCGTGGCCCAGATTCTATGCAATGTTGGCGGATAAGCGGCCAGGACTTTCCAAAAATTGTTGATCCAATCGGTCTTGCGGGCGGTCTTTATTTCATCAAATACAGCTTGCACTTCCGGCGCTGCTGCCCCATCTTCGACCATTCGTACCATTACCACGGCAAATCTCCTCACTGAGCGGTGCCCGGTTAGGATAGCATCAGGTTCGGGATTTTGCGCCGGAGCAATTCTAAGGCATATCGTGAAGCGCCATCTCTCCGACCACGGCTCTGTCGTTTTTGAACGAGCGTGCGTGTTCGTAAATTGGCTTAAGTGCATAATTGGCGGTCTTATCTATGTAGCCGTAATTGCCGCCTTTTGTCTCTTGCACCAGACCCATACCATTGGAAAATGGTGCGGCATCGTAAAAGCGAAATTGTTTATTGTTCCAGATGCCCGATGCGTCCTCGGGAACGCCGCCGCGATAGTCCATTTTGCCGCCGCCGGCATCACTGTAGGCGACAAAGTAGCCGTCCGACACCGGGAAAATATAGTCAAAGGATCCGGCGAAAGCCCGGGCGCTGAATTGTTGTTCGATAAAGAATTTGCCTGATGATTCGGCTATAGATTTGGTTTCGCAAAATCCCGGCGTGACAAATGTACTCAACGGTCTGGCCAGGGCTTTGTCGGTGTTGGTGGTCCACAGCATCGGACTGAGATTTTTCAGAGTAACCGGATGGATTTCTTTGTGCGTGATTTTATTGCCGTTCTTATCGAAATATTCAATCATCTGACCGGCTTCAGGGCCTGACAGGCCTTTCCCCTGCGCGGCCACGATCATTCCATCGTTTGCTTTGTAGACCATGTCATATTCACAGGGCACAACAAATGCTCCCTGTCGGTTGATGCTGCCCATGCGCTTGTTTTGTCTGACCGCGGCAAAACCTTCCGAAAATGGACCGGCCTCCTCGAAGGAGTCTTGCAGCGCTCTGGTGCCACTATCGTCAATGTAGATCCAGCGACCGGCGTCTTTGCCGTTGGCTTTGTCCTTGCTCAGACGCACAGCTGCCAGACCTTCGCTGAAAGGCTGCACTTCGTCGTAGATGGCCTTGATGATGATATCGCCCTTGGTGTTGACGAAGCCCCATTTTTGATCGCTGTCACTACTGCCGGTGCTGAAGGCTGCGCGCCCTTCCGAAAATGTTCTGAGGGTTTTGAATGGCTTTTCAAAAACTGTCTGTCCGTTTTTATCGATGACTCTCACCTTGTCCGGGTATTGGAGTGCTGCAAGTTCTTCGCTGTAGTCACCGATGGCAAGAGGTTTGGGGGTGAGTTTATCGACGTCCAGCACCAGTGCCCCGGTCTTGTCGATATAGCCGTTCTGATGTGCGGTCGAGCCGCAACCGGACATGGTCACGCTGGCCACAGTCAGCGCCCCGAGAGCCGTCACAATCCATTTCTGCATTAATTTTCCCCTGCCGTGAACAGGCGCTATTTTAGCGTAAGACACAAGCTGTACAATGCTTTTATGACTATTGCCAAGCGGCCGCCTCTATTTTTGATATTTACCTCTTGCGTAGGGGGCGTTGCCGCGTCCATGATCGCTTGTTCGAGCGCTCGGGCCTTCGATACACGCAACTACAAGATTGAGGCGCCTGCGTGTTCCCTCAAACAGATTGAAGAGCGCATCGCCAGAAACCCTTGCGACGCGTCTGCCTATTGCGACCGCGGTCTTTCCAATTTAACCGCCGGCGAATGTGAAGATGCCATTGAGGATTTCAGCAAGGCGCTTCAGTTTGCACCCAGAAATTTGCGAGCTTTGTACGGTCGGGCTCAGTCCTACGAAATGATGGGCAAGGACGAGTTGGCCCTGAAGGATGTCGACGCTATTCTTAAAACGGGCCAGATCCAGTTGAGGGCCGAGTCCATTAAGCTCAAAATCGCCATTTTGAAGTCAATGAAGCGTTATGCCGATTGCTTGCCGCTCTATAGCATGCTCCTGACCAGCACCGACCTTGGTGTCGGACGGCAGGACCGTATTGATTTGCTTATTGAGCGAGGCAATCTGTATCTTCGCCTGCACAAGCCTGAGCTGGCCATTGCTGATCTGCAGCAGACCATGCTCCATGGCGAGCATGTGTACAACTACATCCCTATCGGCAAAGCCTATCAAATGATGGGCGATGACTCGAAGGCGCTGGAGGCATTCAGCAAGGGCCTCTCTCTGTATGAGAAGGAAAAGCACAGGTATGGCATCCCGGACGGCCGGCTGACTGATTTTTACCGTCTACGTGCTGCAATTTACACTAAGCAGGGCAAGACGGAGTTGGCGAAGGCCGATCTGGACAAAATCAGCAGCAAGGCCTACCGGGACACTTACCGCGAGATATATGGCGATAAGTGAGCTTATTTGTGATGGTTCCTAGCGCCACCAGTTGTGGTGGTGGTGGAAGCGATTGTTGTAGTTATACCCGTAAGCACGGTTGTAGTTGCCGTTGCCGTACACATAGGGCATAGCGCCGGCTGACCAGGGTGTCTGGCCATTAGGCGCGACATATCCGTAGCCACCGTAGTTGCTGTAATTACCGTACAGGTACGGATTATATGACTGCGCCTGATTTTGCAAATACATGCGCATGGCCAGATCGTTTAAATATTTGTCGTTGTCCCTGGCGTCGGCTGGGCTGATCGAGATGCAGGCCAGAGCGGCGGCGGCAAGAGCAAAGGACGTAATTGATTTGATACCCATGATGTTAACCTCCCCGACTGAAGGGCGGTGAGCGCCTTCAATAGGATCTTTGAATATAGTGCTTAATGCAATTTGTTATTTATGAGTGAGGGCGCTGTTCAATTGTCGTGCACTGCTCGGACTCATGTTTTTTTAGACGGGACCCCCGCCTAAAAGCTCCCGTTTTTTAATGTGGCTGAGAAAGTGCGGGACGCCAAGTTGCCGTACAGCAACTGCGTTTTCAGCGTCAGAGAGGCCTAGAGCGCTGTCAGCCGTTCTTTAGCCTTAGCTATACGGTCATCATTTGCTGGTGCTATTTCCAAAAATGTATTGAGTTCAAGTTTTGCACCGGCATGATCGCCTAGTTTTTCCATGATGCCTGCAAGCAGATAGTGGGCGTCGACATTTTTGGGATCGAGGGCCGTGGCCTCCATGTAGACTGCTTCGGCTGAGACCAGATCACCTTTGAGCAGCAGTGCCGAGCCCAAATTTAGCTTTGATGGTATTGATTTAGGATCGAGTTTTACCGCGGCCTTTGCATGCACCAGAGACTGCGGCAGATTGCCGGATCTGGCGTAGGCATAGCTCAGCTTGTCCTGCAACTGTGATGACTCGGGAAATAACACGGCCGCCGATTCCAGCAATTTGATGGCGCTTTCAAAATTACCGGCGGCGATGCAACGATTGGACAGGGCCGTGATGATGACACGGTCTTTGGCGTTTAGACTGTAGGCTAGCTCCAGTTGCTTATCGGCCTCCTCTTGTTCTCCCAGCTTGCTCAGGACCCGGGCATAGTTGGCGTGGAAGAGTGCGTCCTTGGGACTGAGCGTGACTGCGGTTTTATATTGCTCTCTGGCACCGGCCCAGTCGCCTTTTATGGTCAGCACCGCACCGTAGTCAGCCACGGCATCGGCATAGGTGGCGTCGGTTTTGATCGCTTCCTTATATTCGGCAATGGCCTGGTCGAAGTCACCGGCGCCGACAAAGTTGTTGGCCTTGAGATAGTGGGCTTCTGCGGCGATAAAGGTCTGGACGTTTTCTGGGATGTCGCGCACTTTTTCGGTGCTGGGCGTGCCCAGGACCATCGGGCCGCCATGCCAGTCGGCTTTCATCACCGGTGTCTGTCGGCCACGACTGGCCGTATCCGATTCAGTCTTGTCGCGTGCCGAGGCAAAGGCCTGATCGATTGTGACCATGCCGTTGTTTTGTCTCAGAGCCGCGATTAGATTGTTTGAAAATTCATTGCCCTTAATTTCCTGGTCGGCTTTGCTTGAGCACAAAATCGCATAGCCGGAGCCCAGACTGGGTGCGGCTATACCGGTGGCGGCAGCTACGGCGGTTCTTTCGCTCAGGCGTTTGGCGCCTGGCCCGGCTGTGAGTTCGGCTGCGCCGCTGTAAGGTGAGTCTATGATCAATATGATGCGCTTTGCTTTTACCTCCTGCCTCAGGGTTTCCATCAGACCTTTCATTGAAAAGCAGGTGGAATAAGGGTTGTCCAGGGCGCAGTCATAGGCGCAGAGATAGGAGCCACCATCGGTGGTGGGGAAGGCCTGGGTGGCGATGTAGACCACGACAAGGTCATCCGGCTCAGCCAGACTGCCGAGCCAGCCCTTGCCCAGGTTGGCCAGGACGTTCTGTCTGGTGGCTTCGGAGTTGATCAGAGTCTTTATGTGCGTTTCCGGGAAGCGTCCGGCGTCTGGATCCTTGAGGTATTCGACAAAGTTTTTTGCCGCCAGGTCCATTTTGGTATCGGTGCTGTCCAGGCGACTTTCTTTAAACTTGGACGCGCCGATTACTACCGCGTATTTTTGCCGCACCGGATAATTTGTCGACTTGGCATTTGGGTTTAGATCCTGCACCTTTGTCCAGTTGATGCCCGATGCCGGTCCTTTTGAGATGTCCGGACTGCCGGCCGCGCGGGCCGCACAGATAGCAGCGGAGCCAGCTAGGAGCTGGCTCAGGAAAAGGAATAAGGTGTATGTTGCTAGCGTTTTTTTCATTGATGCGCAAGTGCCACGTCGACGGCCAGAAGGCCTGAGGGATCGTTGAAGCTGACTTTAACAAGGCTGCCGTTTTCCGATGTGCTCATCGACTGTCTGGCTCCGGGAGCCGAAGGCGCGATGACGTCAGGCAAGATCACCGGAGTGGGATCGTCCCAAGACAATTGCATACGGGTCGGTACAAGGTCCTTGGCGCCGCTTCTGTCGTTGGAGACAAAGGCCAGATTGGTTGGCTCCTTCAGCTCTTCGCCAGTGAGCATTTTTTTGTGACTGAACAAAATGCTGACCTTTTCAATACCGGGGGTATTGTCGAAGGAGAGCCAGTCGGCCGAGGGCACAGGGTAGTCGCTGCCTGCCTTGAGATAGTTGTCGTTGCCGGTTTTAGCCGAGGGGAAAAGGATAGCGCGCTTGCCGCTGCTGCCCTGTTTCATCAAAAGGTAGGCATAACCGTCGGTTTTGGGGATGATGTGAAATCTGATGGCATCCCCCGACTGGAAGGCGATCTTATTGTTGCAACGATAAACCTTGCCGCCGCGGTAGAGTTCAATCCAGTAAGAAATTGACGGTCCGTCACTCAGGGCCGGCGTGGTGGCCTGGGCCGAGGGCGCGGTCGCTGCTGCGCTGGCGACGGGAGTAGTCGGCTTGATATGGATGGAAATGGGTGGCGCACTATCGGTGGTGCCGCCTTCGCCGTTTGCATTATTGCCGCTGTTGGAAGCTGTCGTTGCCGTGTCCTTATCGTCGCTCTTAGCAATTATCTTTTTGTCGATCCAGTTGGTTACGTAGGCCAGATCTTCAGGAGTGAACTGGCCTTCTTCGAAGATCAGGTGCTCGGCATTTCTGCTCAAAACTTTGCTCTTCTGATAGCTGGCTATACTGTTGTAGAGCTTGACGGTGCTGGCGGGGATAACCAGTTTGTCCTCAGCACCCTGGATAACGAGAACGGGTGTGGACTTTATCCTTGCCGCTTCATCGATGTTTTTGTTCATGAAACTCTGGAAGGCGATCAGTTCAGCCGGACTCAGGTCCTTGCGACCGAGGGGATCGTTGGCCCAGCGTTCGCGCAGGTCTTCCTTCTTCGTCGCTTGTTTGATCACGCCGGAGCCGACGTCCATTTTCTTGCCCAAGCCAAAAATAGCGTGCATACCGACTTTCAGCTTTTCTTCACCGGCGCCGTAACGTTCACCGGCGGGTACCGATGAGATCAGGCCGTCTATGAGTTCGGGGAATTGTGCGGTCGCGTGTATGCCGATGCCACCACCCATGGATTCGCCCAGAACAATTACCGGCAGTCCGGGGTTCTTGCTGCGTACCTGCACCAGAGCGCGTCTGATATCGCTCAGGGTGCCGTCAAAGTCGACCTTGTCGTTCTTTTCTTTTTTAACCCATTCACCAAAGCCGCGCACATCGATGGCATAAACAATCAGGCCCTGTTTGGCCATGGCCTTGCCGAAATCTTCATAACAGCCTTTGTGCAGGCCCAGACCGTGAATACAAAAGAGAATGGCTTTGGGCTTGACTGTTTCGTCGGCCCAGCGCAGGCAGGGAATTTTCTCCTGGGGCTGATCCATTTTATAGGCTGAAGGCGGTCGTCCCAGAATGCCCTTGGGGCCGGGGGCGGTACTGGCGGCAGGGACCGAGGCGGCCGGTTTGGCCAGAGGTTTGACCGGCGGGTTGGCGGCTATCGCCGTCTGGGCCGAGGCTGTCAGAGGCATGAGCGGCATGGCGCCGAGGGTCAAAATGACTGAGAGTAGCGGCCGTAGGCTTTTTGTTTTCATTTTTTACTGCGCTGGCTGTGGGAATGACTGTGCTTATGATTCCTGTGCTACCGGTAGCGGGGCCAAATTAGGAGGGGCCGGATCTCCGCCTTTCCAGGCATCGATCCAGCCCCCGATTCTCCGATTAGCCTTCGCTCGTTGCCGAAGTTGTGGCCGTGTCATCTTCGGCCTTTGTTTCAGCGGCTTTGTCGCCGTTGCCTTCGGCGTGACCGTTGCCCTCGGCTTCAGCGGAGGCGCCGTTGCCTTCGGTCTCGGATTTTGCCTCTGAGCCTTCGCCTTTGGCGGCAGCTTCTTCGGCGGCTTTGGCAGCCGTTTCTGCTGCTTTCTTTTCGGCTTCGGCCTGTCTGTGAGCATTGGCTTCCTGGTCAATGATGACCATCAAACCGCGCAGCTGGTCCATTGTTTCGCGCACATCTTTTTCTTCTTCCAGGGCGCTCACTTGCTCGCGCATCTTGGCCATCAGTGCCAGCGCTTTGTCCTTGGTGTCGGGAGTGACGCCTTCGGCATCCTTGAGTTGATGCTCGACGGTGTACACCAGACCATCCACTTCATTGCGCAGATCGGCCATGGCTTTGAATTTCGCGTCCTGCTCAGCATTGGCTTCAGCTTCCTTGACCATGCGATCGATGTCTTCTTTATTGAGGTTGGTCGAAGCGGTAATGGTTACCTTCTGCTCCTTGCCGCTGTTCAGGTCTTTGGCCGAGACTTTGACTATGCCGTTGGCATCGATGTCGAAGGAGACTTCGATGCGGGGCACGCCGCGGGGGGCCGGAGCGATGCCGTCAAGACGGAAATTGCCGAGCTTTTTATTGTCTCTGGCCATGGCGCGCTCGCCCTGGTAGATGACTACGTCAACGGCGTTTTGATTGTCTTCAGCCGTCGAACACATCTGTGTTTTGTGGCAGGGGATTGTGGTGTTGCGTTCGACCAGCTTGGCGAAAATGCCGCCGTTGGCGTCGATACCAAGAGACAGCGGTGTGACGTCGAGGAGCACCAGGTCGGTGACTTCGCCGGAGAGCACGCCGGCCTGCAGGGCGGCGCCCACGGCTACGACTTCGTCGGGGTTGACGCTCTGATTTGGTTCTTTGCCGCCGGTGAGGCTCTTTACCAGTTCCTTGACGGCCGGAATGCGTGAGGAGCCGCCCACCAGTACTACTTCATCGATTTCGTTGTAGGTGAGTTTGGCGTCGGAGAGAGCCTGTTCGATTGGCTTCTTGCAGCGCTCAACCAGTTGTCTTGTCAGCTCATTGAATTTTGAGCGGGTAAGCTTCATGTCAAGGTGCTTCGGTCCCGACTCATTGGCTGTGATGAAAGGCAGGGAGATATTGGTCTCGGTCACCGAGGACAATTCCACTTTAGCCTTTTCAGCCGCTTCGGTCAGTCTTTGCAGTGCCTGGGGATCCTTGCGCAGGTCAATTGATTCCTGGCTGAGGAATTCGCCGGCAATCCACTCGACAAGGGCGTGGTCAAAGTCGTCGCCGCCCAGGTGGGTGTCACCGGAGGTGGACTTAACTTCAATCAAGCCGTCGCTGACTTCCAGGATGGATACGTCGAAGGTACCGCCACCCAGGTCAAAAACAAGAATGGTTTCGTCGCCGCCCTTTTTCTCGATGCCGTAGGCAAGAGCTGCAGCGGTGGGCTCGTTGATGATGCGCAGTACTTCCAGACCGGCGATTGTGCCGGCGTTTTTGGTCGATTGTCTCTGCGAGTCGTTGAAGTAAGCCGGGACGGTGATTACAGCTGTATCAACTTTTTCGCCCAGATATTTCTCGGCGTCTTCTTTCAGTTTGCGCAGGATCATGGCTGAGATTTCTTCCGGTGAGAAATCTTTATCTCCGATTTGCACCCGGCAGCCGCCGTCCGGTGCTTCCTTCACTTTATAGGAGACGATTTTGGATTCTTCCGACACTTCGGCAAAGCGTCTGCCCATAAAGCGTTTGATTGAATAAACCGTGTTGAGCGGATTGACCACTGCCTGACGTCTGGCGAGCAGGCCACACAGTCTTTCTCCCGACTTATTGATGGCCACGACCGACGGAGTGGTGCGGCCGCCTTCTGAGTTGGATACTACTGTCGGGCGTCCACCTTCCATCACGGCTACGACGGAGTTTGTGGTTCCCAGATCAATTCCTAATGTCTTACCCATAGCTTTCTTTTCAGTCCTTTACTTGCTTATAGAGCTTTAGTGTCCAATTTTATCAAAAGGCAACTGTCAAGAGCCCTGAAGGTGACCAGGCTCAAGCCAAGTTGTTACCAAAGGTTGTGGTATTGCATGTGGTAGCGCGGACCGTGCGCGGCGCCGTCCCGTCCGGTGCTGGTCAAATTCTCACATATAGTTTATGTTGTCAGTGTACAGTCGCAGTAAAAACCTAGAGTCGCCAGGAGGCCAAATTATGGAGGAGCAAGATACACCGCCGGTTCGCAAATCCGCGCGTATCACTCACCACGAGATTAAAGCGATGAAGGTGGTTGCGGCTAAAGAGCCGCCGGCGCTGATCAAGTTCTTTAATAAATTCAAAACGATGCTCTCCGACACGGTCAGCTCGATTCTGGGCATCTTTGCCCCCAAGCACGTCAGCTCCTGCGAGCTTAACGGCCATGTATTTCCAAAAGGCGCCTGGGAAGGTGAATTCCCCCGCTGCAGTCACTGCGGTCAAGAGCTGCGCTCGACCGATGAGCTCGGCACGCGCTGAGCCCTTTTGACGGACCCTTTTAATTGACGAGCGGTGGTCGGACGGTATACCATACATAGCTATGTAGGATGCCGGTGGGCCAGTGGCCAGTCAGAAAAATAAGACCAAGAAGACCATCAACTTAGCCATTCGCGACTTTGCCTTGCCGGTGCCCCGGACCGGCAGTATCGAGGTTAACTCCGGCTATGCTCAGATATTCGGCGGCCCCCTCACCCAGGCGGCCGAGGGTCGCAAGATCCATCTGGCCGTGCAAAAGGAAAGGCAGAAGCAGTACGCGGTTTACAAAAGCGAAGTTAAGCTGGCCGACAAATTTGAGAGCGAGAGTTTTGTCTTTAGCGTCTCCGGTCGCATGGACGGTTTTGTCGATGGCGTCGTGCCGATGGTCGAGGAAATCAAAAGCTCCTCGCAGGCGCTGGCCCTGGCTGAGATTTTGCGCAATGACCCGCAGCATCCCTATGGTTTGCAGCTGGCTACTTATGCTTATATCGTCTACAAGGAGCGAGCTGTTGCTCCCCGGGCGCATTTTGCCGTGGTCAACGACAAGGGCGCAATAATCGATGAATTTGACTATCCGTTTGACGTGGAAGTCTACGAGAAGTGGCTTGCCCTGCGCCTTCTGGAGCTTGAGCATGAAGCCCGGGCCGAGGAAGACAGGCGCGCTCGACGCAAAAAACTTGCCGGTGAACTGGTCTTCCCCTTTGAAAAGCCAAGGCCCTTTCAGCGCGAGCTGGTAGACAATCTGGCGACCGACCTGGGCGAGAGCGCCAATATCATTATTCAGGCCCCCACAGGTCTGGGTAAAACAATCGGTGTCATGTATCCCACCCTCACCGACAGTCTTTCGCGGGGGGAGCGTTTTATTTATGTCACGCCCAAAAACAGCCAGCATGCCGTCGCCCAGGATGCGGTGCAGAGGCTTGGTCAGTCACTGACCGATACTCAACTCTTCAGCACCACCATTAATGCCAAAGCAAAAATGTGTCTCAAGGAGGAAGTGATCTGCAATCCTTCCTATTGCCAGTATGCCAAAGATTACTATCAAAAAGTGGATCAGGCAAAGCTTGTCGATAAACTGGCTAAAATGCCAAGTCTCGGCGCGGAAGAGTTTAAGACTGTGGGCCAGGAGTATGAAGTCTGTCCCTTTGAACTGTCACTGGATACGGTGCAAAATGCTGATGTGGTAATCGGCGATTACAACTATGTTTTCAGCCCGCGCAATATACTCGGGCGTCTGACTTTCAATCTCTCCAAGAGCAATGAGAAGCCCAATCTCGTTATAGATGAGGCCCACAATCTGCCCGGTCGGGCCGCTGATTATTATTCTAAGACTCTAACCAGTCGCGAGCTTGTGGAGCTGGGCAGCGAGCTTACCGATCTTGGTTTTGAAATTGCCGTGGAAGGCAAAAAAATAGTCTCCAATATTTTGTTTACCATCTCCACAGTCGGTCGCACGGTCAATCAAAGAGATGCCAAAGTGGCTTTATCTCCACTCTTGTTTGAGTCGCATCTGGCCGACTTGCAAGCCCTGGCCGGTCGTTATGTTGAAAGCAAGGCGGCCAACAGCAGTGCTGCAACAGGCGCCAATAAAGGTGAGTCGGGTAAGGGCAAGAAACGCGATGCTCTGCTGACCCTGGTCAATTTGATTTCGGATTTCAGTGACGCCCTGGCCTATGAAGGCGATGAGTTTTTGCATCTTTATGTGCGCAGTAAATTGCAGGACGGCGGTATAGAAGAAAGTCTGCGCGTCGTATGCTGCGATGCCTCCTCCCGGCTCAAGCTGGCGCATAAGGAGTTTGCACATGTGGTGGCATTTTCGGCCACAATCAAACCCTTTGATTATTTTTCACAGCTCTCCGGTTTGCATGAAGAAGATTTGAAGACCCGCGAGTATCAGAGTCCTTTTCCCAGAGACAACCGCAAGCTTCTGATTATCCCCCAGGTCTCGACTAAGTACAGCGATCGCGCACGCAACTACGGCAAAATTGCCGAGGCCATCAAACGAATAGTAGCGGTCAGGCCGGGCAATTATTTTGTGTTTTTTCCCAGCTATGGATTTTTGTCTTCGGTATTCGACAAAGTAAAACTGTTGCTGCCCGATGAATTTCGTCTGATGCGCCAGGAGTCGGAGATGAGCGCGGTCAAGGCCCAGGAGCTATTGACCTCACTGCTGGCCAGGGACAAGCCCACCCTTGTTTTTGCAGTGCAGGGAGGAGTCTTTGCCGAAGGGGTCGATTATCCCGGCGACATGATTATCGGTGCCATTATCGTTGGTCCCGGCCTGCCCAATTACAATTTTGAACGCGAACAGATACGTCAATTTTATGACAGCAGGTACGGCTCCGGCTTCGACTTTGCCTATGTTTATCCGGCCATGGCTAAAGTTATCCAGGCCGCCGGGCGGGTCATAAGGTCGGATCAGGACCGGGGCATAATCGTCCTTATGGATCAGCGTTTTATCGAGCGCCAGTATGCCCTCGCCATGCCCGGCGACTGGTTTGACAGGAATGCTTCGGAGCTTGTGTCCAGGTCTATTATTCAAGACCTGCAGGACTTCTGGCATCCGGCCAAGGAGTCGACCCTTGTCTGAGAAAGGTTTGACTGAGTACAGTTTATTTGAGCAGCCGGTTTTGTTTGTCGACTGCCAGACTACCGGCGCCACTCCCGGCAGTGCCCATTTGCTGGAAGTTGGTTGGGTGGTGGGCTCCGCCGCATTAGAGCCGGCACCGCCGGTGGTTACCAGGCTGGTCGCCCTGCCCGACGATGAGATTTTGCCTAATCGTATTCAAAAAATCACCGGCATTTCGGCTGATGATATGGCACTGGCTGTGGCCGCACCCCAGGTCTGCGCCGAGCTTCTGACCCTCATCAATGAGCACCGGCTGCGTTATGCCGTGGCTCACTGGGCTCAATACGAGCGTACATTTTTAAGTCACTATTTTGCCCAGAACACAGACGATAAAGTGCTGCCCCTGGACTTTGTCTGCACCTGCCAGATAGCTAAAAAGCTTTTTCCCGACCTGCCTTCGCGGGCGATTCGCGCTGTGGCCGGTTATTTTGGTCTCAGTACCGAAGAAATGAAAAGAGCCGGCGGGCACGTGGAGACGACTTATTTCATCTGGCAAAAACTTGTGCCGGAGCTTGACGCGCTCGGCTTGAAAAATCTCGCCGACCTTTTTGAATGGCTTAAAGCCCCGGTCAAGAAGCCGGCTGCCGGCGCCTCGCGCCTGAGGCTGGAAAGGCTTACCAGGCTGGAGCTTCCGGACCAGCCCGGTGTCTACCGCATGCTTAATTCCAATGGCAAGATCCTTTATGTAGGCAAGGCCACCTCGCTCAAATCGCGGGTGAACAGTTATTTTACCGGTCGCAAAGGCAAGGACAGCAAGACCAAGGAGCTTATCAGTCAGGTCTTTGATCTGGACGTCAGTCCTCTGGCCACGCCCTTTGAGGCGGCGCTGCTGGAAAACGACCTGATCAAAGAACACGATCCGCCCTATAACCGCGCCCTGAAAAAACGCGGTCGCGCCCTGGTCTATTTTAATCGAGAATTTACGAGTGCGGCCGATAAACCCGATGCTGAGCATGCCCTGGGTCCGTTCCCCCGGGGCTCAACCATCGAGCCCTTGCTTTTGCTTGTTTCGGGCTTGCAGACCGGGACATTTGATCCCGGCTTGTTCTGGGGATTGCTCGACCAAGAGCAGACGGACCGGGCGGTGAAATTGTTTTTTGCCGAGGAAAACATCGACATAGAAAGTCCGGATGTTGCCTTACCGACGGTGCGCAGCCTTCTTGCTCTGGGAATGAGAAATTATCGCCAGTATTTGCTCAGTACGCTTGCTACCCAGGCGTCGGCCAGAAGTTTGTCTCTGACATATTTTATCGGGCCTGCGGCGGAAAAAATCGACGACGAAATCGATGCTGAGCTCTTAGACGGTGCCGTCGAGGCGGAAGGTGAGTCCGAGCCGGAAGATGCGGACGAAGAAGCTGAAGAACTGTCTGATGAAGAACTGGCGCAGATGGTGCGCTCCCTTGTCACAGGCTCTGCCAGAGCTTATGCCCTGGCCCGGACATTGATGCGATTGCTCGATATTACGATTGCCTTTGAAGAAAAAAAGCGTCGCCGCAAACTTGTCTTTCAACGCGGACGCTTGACTCGCAGTGAAGACCTGGGGCAGCCGGTAATTGCCGAGGGCCAGGCGCACTATGCACCGATGATTGTCAGACCAGGCATCAACAGCCGCGAAGCAGTCGATCTTGTCACCTACGATCGCATGCGTATTTTGCTTGCGGAGATACGCCGTTTGCATGGACGTGGACACTGGATTTCGCTAATGCCTGCAGATCTTGTGATATCTTGAGTGTAAGGTCGAAGCACCCACCACTTCCGGCTTCCGCGCTCTACCAGTTTTGTTCCGGGACTTTTGTTGTGACCAGTCCTTACCATAAATTTCTCGCCGTCCCACTTTCATTGAGCCTGGCTCTGGCAACGCTTGTTGCTGCAGTCGGACCGTCGCTCGCCAGCGAGACCCCGACACTGCTTGAAAAAGTACTTGCTGAACCGGATTTTGCGCATCGCCCCTCCCAGGTATCGCTGGCCGAAAGATACATGAAACAACATCCGCGCAATCCCGATATGCTCGGTATCAAAGGGCGCTATTTGCTGTCTCAGGGAAAAATTCCACAGTCTATCGCTGCTTTTAAGGAATGTCTGGCCCTGGCGCCGACAAATGCCCGCGCATACGAGGGTTTAAGTTTTTGCCTGATTGAAATGCGCGATTATAAGGGCGCTTTTGACGCGGGCCTCAAGGCTTTTGGCTTGAAACAACTGGATCCGATTTACGTGATGCCGGATAGCGGCTTTTTAACCAATATGTGTAAGCTGGCCTCTAAACTGGGTCGCCAGGCCGATGCCGCCCGCTTTACGAAAGAGCTCAAATACTGTCAGGACGCTGCGCATGCCCGCATTTTGCGGGAGCAGGGCGTGCTCGATCAGTCCCTTGTTTTGCTGGACAAAATGCTGAAGGAAAATCCTTCTCTTGCTTATGCGCACTTGCTGCGCGGAGTTGTGTACAACAACAAGAGCGAGCATCAGAAAGCAATCAAAGATTTTGACGCAGTCATTGCTCTGCAGCCGACTTTGACCACGTCTTACTATTTGCGCGGGGATTCGTATTTTGAGCTCAACAACAAAGTCAAAGCGCTGGAGAGCTGGAAGCAGGCGCTGGCGGTGCATCCGGTGCCTTACCCGGGGTTGATAGCTTTGCAGTATACGGCTATGACAGGCCGCAACCGCGAACATTTTGAGCCCAATGATATGCAGGTGATCAATGCCGCCGATATTCATTATTTATGCGGTGTGGCCGAAACCGATCTGCGCCGGTACGCGGACGCGGCTAAGGATTTTGGACAGTGCATCGCCATCGATGGCACTGAATACAAGGCCTATTTTTCCCGGGCCGTAGTCAACGAGCGGCTCAATCGTGAAGACCTGGCTCTGGTCGATCTCAACCACGCGATTAAACTGAACAACAAATATATTGAAGCTCTCTTTGAGCGCGCTAAGTTATATGAGAAGAGGCATGAAAACGCACTGGCCATGGCTGATTACAGCACTGTGATCAATTTCAATCCCGGTGATCTGGGGGCTTTGATCCAGCGGGCTGAGCTGGCGGTGCGCATTAAAAATTTCGACCAGGCCCTGGCCGATTATAACCAGGCAATTCGACTCAGTCCCACCGAGGACGACCCCCTTATGGGACGGGCAAAAGTTTATACGCTCACGGGTCGCTATGACCAGGCCCTGGCCGACTATAAAAAAGCGATGCGTCTCAATCCCCAGGATAAGGGGGTAGTGTTGGATGCCATTGCCCGGGTAGAAAAGCTAAAGAAGAATGCCGCGCTCTCTGCCAGGTAAATTGATTTGCTACTGACCATTCTCGCCGACACCCATGTAACAACGGCTAAGCGCTCGCGGGCGCAGGATCTGCCGGCAATTGTCTGGGACAGCATCAAAGAGTCCGATGCCGTAATCCATGCCGGGGACGTGGTCGAGGCCTATTTGCTTGAGGCCATCGCCAAAATAGTCCCGGTGCACGCTGTCCTGGGCAACAATGACACCGGCCTGACACTGCCCGAGCGGCTGGAACTGCAGTTTGAGCAGGTGAAACTGGCCGTTTTGCACGAGTCGGGGCCGCGCAAGGGGCGGCCGGAGCGTTTGCGCAAGCAGTTCCCCGACGCCCAGGTGGTTGTTTACGGACATTCTCATATTCCGGATTTGCAGACTTTTGAGGGTCTTTTGATAATGAACCCGGGCAGCTGCACCGACCGCAGACGGGAGCCCAAGTTCAGTTTCGGCCGTCTGGCCATCGAAGGGGCGAGCATCCGACCTTACATTGTACGGTTTTAAGATATATTGCCTGATTTCTTGGCCTGGTTTGCTTCTTCGTACTTCCCCCATTGATCGGTGCTGGGCGCTGGCATATCGTTGCAGCGTGAGGGCGATCGAGACAAAGTAACTGGGAGAAAAAGTATGAAAAAAGGAACCAAACTAGAAACTGCCATGCGGTATCTGTTGGTCTGCGCGATTTTTGCCTCACCAATGCTGCCCGCTTCTGCGCAAGGTGCCTTCCAGACAAGCGGACCTAACCAGCAGCTGGATCAGTCTTCAGCTCCCTTGTTTACGCAGCCAAATCATTATCAGGACCTGCGCCAGCACTGCTTCTTTGCCGGTGATTATCGTAACCCGGTGACGATTAGCGTCGGTTACAACGAGCAGCCCCTCTTCTATTATGACGATCCCATTATCCAGACTGTTTATCCCGGTCCCACGCCTATTTCGACCGGTCTGATCGGCAACGATATCAACATCACTGTTAATGGTTCGGTACCAGGTCTGGTCAACACAGCTGTTGCCGGTGCGGTTATCGGCGGAGCCAGTGTTGTCGGAAGCGCAGTCAGTGGTTTTGGATCCGGTTCCGGTTCAGCCATGAACATGAGTGGTTCGGGCGCAAGCGCCAGCGTTAGCGGCACCGTACTCGATGGCACGCAGTTTTAAGAGCGCTTCATGAGAAAGGACACTGTTTGGGCTGTGATGGCGGCCGTGCTTGTTCTGACGTTTTCAGGGCCGGCTTTTGCTCAGGATAAAACTGCCAAAGCCGCTCCAGCAAACAGCCAGACTGCCCGAGCTGCTGAGGTGGCGAAGTTTTTCGCCCTTGTGAAGGCACTCGATAAGGCGCGTCCGATTACGCATGCCAGCATCAAAAAAATCACTCAGACTGACCTGAATTTTTATTCCAGTGATCATTTCAGATCGCCGGAGAATCCTGCCTGCAGCTCATTAATCAATGTTGTTCAGGCTCGGGGCGAGGGTTCGGTGGAGTTGGAACTTAAGCCCAACGCCGGCCTCAGCCTCTCTGACGTCAAGCGAGTGTTTGGCAAGTGGCACCACGTTGGGGAGCCAGGTGCCATGAGTGTTGAGCCGCCTGCTCGCGCCTATGTCTATGAGAAGCCCAAAGGTTGGCTTACATTTGAGTGCGCAAAGGCCAAAGGGCAACGCCTTCTTGTCGTCTGTTTGATCGACAGAGTAAAAGACTAAAACAGGGGGTGTTTCGTTCCGCTGCTGTCTTTGACTTGTGCCTGATCATGCATCAGCTTGATCAGCTTGGAAAAGTGCTTCAAAATTATCTCGTCGCTGACCTGTTTCTTGGGGTCGGGGACGTGCTTAATGGCAAATATCTCGGCAAATAATTCGTCCTTATTCGTAAGGAAGTAATTCAACCGATGACGTTCTTCCGTGTTCAGTGATTTTGCGCCTTCCTGGAAGGCAGCATCAAAATCATGCCGGGCACTGAATTTTTTCAAAACAGCCTGGTCAATGGCGTGGCCCATTTCATGCCAGCCATTGCGCTCGATGCCTGCGTAGGTCAGACTTTTTACGTCGAAGTTATTGAGATTTTCTTTCCCGTCTCCATACGACTGCAATCCATTGCGGCGCTGATAATCAATGGAGGCGTTAACTTTAGCCTCAACTTTCTGCTCCTGCACCGTTCTGGACGCCCTGTCAACGAAGATGATTGCGTTCTTACTCGGGCTATAAAACATAGGCAGCTGGTCAATGGTGTGATTTTGACCTCTGGCCGCCTCGGAGGCCTCTTTTGCCAGGTCCGGCGACAGATTGACGTTGACAATTATGCGACACTTGCAGTGGCTGGCCAGAAGTGCCTGCCGAAGGTGATCGGGCACTGTTTGCAGCCAGTGCTCAACCTCCGCTTTGCGCCTTGGAGACACCCCCTGATCGACTTGAATTTCACCAGGTTGGATCGCCATCGCGTGCTTCTCGCCGACAGGGGCGGCTTTGTCGGAAGCTTTTTTGCTGGCCGCGACTACGGAGTGCCCATCGACCAGCTGGAAGGCGCTGCTCTGGGCCTCGCTTGCTTTCTTTATTTCTGACTGATCAACTTTGGTCATTGAAAAGTCCTGGCCTGCCATCAGTCTTTGCTTCTCTAAAAGCTTATTGTCTCTGCTGGTAGTGGGTGTCACGTTGTCGACGCCTTTTTCCGGAGTCGTGACTTCCTTCGGCTGGTCCGAAGTATTGGAATTATCTTTAGACATCCATGCACCTCCGGCGGGGTAAGGTCGTTTTACATATGCCCGGCGGTCACTTCTATAAATCGTAATCATGCCTTAATGGCTTTGGCATCGTGCCGTAAGCGTTTGCGAGGCGTTTTCTTGGCTACCGCGCTCTTTCCCAATGCAATCCCCTTGACACGGCGCTCCCAAAATGGGAACATTAGGAGGCTGGCCCAGGAAACTTATTTTGATAATCCAGAATAAGATTGCAATTGACGATTTCTACAGGAGCAATGCGTCTGCGCGGAAAAGCCTGGATGCCTGGGTGAAGGTTGTCGAGGCAGTTAGGTGGACTAAGCACGCGGATATAAAAAAGACCTTTTCGTCTGCTGACCTTATTAGCGGTTCTCTTTATATATTCAATGTTGGCGGGAATAACACCCGGATTGCAGCGAATGTCTTTTTTCCACAGGCCACAGTCTTTGTTCGCGAAGTAATGACGCATTCACAGTACAGCAAAAAGAAATTCAAATAAGAGGCCTGGCCCATGTTCGCAGTCACCGCAAAGTATTTAAAATTAATTGAGCGATTTCCCCTCCGGCCTATCGTGTCGCGTGAAGAGCTGACGGCCGCGCTCGAACTCTCCCTGGAACTCCACCTCGCGTATGAGGAACTGGCCGAGGACGAAAAGGGGTACTTAGCGATCTTGTCTGATGTTATCCAGAAGTGTGAAGCGGCTCAAACATCAGTAGGCACGGCCAAGGTATCACCTGTTGAAATGCTGAATTGGCTCCTTGAAACAAACAATCTTACACAATCTAATTTATCAGCGATTTTAGGCGTGAGTCGAGGCCGAGCCAGCGAGCTTTGTAATGGCATACGGCCGCTTTCAAAAACACACATAGAGACGCTGTCCGTTTACTTCAAGGTCCCTGCGGATGTATTTTTCGGGACTAAACCTGAAGGCGAGCCGATACCCAGGAAGAAACCAAAACAGAAGCGGGGTCAGAAACTCGCTCCTCGGAGAATCGCTGCTAGCGTTGTGGAGCTACGAAGACAAGATCGAAAGGTCGCCGGGAAGGCAATGAAGGCAACACCTCCAAAAAAGAAAACTAAGAAAGAGTACTCTTAAGTCATAAGCCTGCTGGTTGCACTTTCGTTGCTTTGTTTTCGAACCGTGCTTACTGCAATGAGATCTGGCAAATCGTAATCATGCCTTAATGCCCGGTGGTGTTTAGGCGGCGGGAGGCGGGTATAGATCACTTAGTTTGGCCTGTTTAATGTAGTCGGAGAGCACAGATGAAAAGCATGAAAGAAAGTTGGAAGTCCGCCGTTACCCTGGCTGTAGCCGCGCTTGCATTTTCTCCGCTGGCGGCGCAGGCACAGGCGGCAGCGTCCAATCAGGGCGTTTTTAACGATGAGCAGCAGATGCTCCAGACCGATGGAGCCATGATTAACCAGTACACCCAGGCCGAGAACAAGGCCGAGGGTGATCTGCGAACAGAGGAGCAGCGCAACCAGGCATACAGGCTCTATGCCGAGCAGCGGATCAATCAGCTGGAAGAATATAAGAAACGCGGTTCCCCCGCCCTGTCTGGTTCTAAGGCCGGGGATCTGCCGATGCTTGAGGCCTGGCTCAAAAATGATGACGCTTATCGGGCCAAGCAGCAGTCTTACATCGATCAGCTCAATCAGTTGATTATTAATTTGCGCCAGTCTCAGACGCAGACCCTGGCCAATCTCAACAATGATATTGCCGGCATGCGCCAGAATGAGCAAGACCGCAAGGACCAGCAGCGTTTCCAGAATCAAATGCAAATCAACCAGTTTAATGAACTGCAAAGTGAAATGGGTGCCTGTTCCTGGGGCGGTACGCCCAATGACGGCTATTACAATTCCACCGGCGGTTACGGTGTCCTCGGCGGCTACGGCTACAGTCCTATGGCTGGTCGCAGCGGCATGATGCGTGGTGGATTCTAGTTGGCCGGGCAGGACGAGCAGGACAAGGATAAGAAATCCAGCTCCAGTCCTGCTTCTGACTCGAAAACCGGGGCTGGAAGCGGCTATCAGTTTTTTGTAGATGACCCGAACAATGCCGGCGGCTATAGTTTTGGCCTGGGTAATACCGCGGGTGTTTCATCGCCCCAGTTTGACACCAGTCTGCCCGATTGGTTCAGTACCCCGGGCACCAGTACCCCGGCCAGTTATGACCTGCCGGCTTTCAAATTGCCGGAGAGCCCGGTCCTGCCTGATCTGGGAGCGGTGCCCGGCGTGACCGATGTGGCCGCCCTGCCCTCGATGCCGGATATCCCGGATCTTGCCCAGAGTGAGGCTCAGTTTCAGACCCAGATCCCAACCCAAACCCCAGCCCCAGCCCCGGCTCCGCCTGAGGTCTCTTCCTTCGTCGACCCGGCCCTTGTCCCTGTCCTCAATCCTGCCGTCACACCGCCAAAACCTCCTCCGGCACCACCGCCGCCGCCCAAACCGCCTCAGGCATCACCGGCCCCGCCGCCGAGACAGTCCGCGCCACCACCGCCGATGCCGGCCGTGCGCAAGCGTGCCGGCGAAGCAACTCCATTACCACTGGATCTGCGCAATGATAGGAGATTTGCCGGACTGAGTCTGCCTGCCGAATTGAGCCAGACCGTGGAGCGCATTTTTTCGCTCAATGATCTTGATTTCAACGGCTACGTTGACTTTCACGAAATTACAAAAATGCTTGAGGGCGATGAACTCACGGCCTCCGAAAAACAGTTTGTGCAGCTGATCTATCAAGTGGGCAAAAAGATAGTGACCGAGCGACCCGTTGCCGATAATACCTTCGTGCCCGTCATGTCCAAGGATGACTTCAAGCTCGCCTTTGCCTCCATTCTTAAGGATGTTATGCCTGGACTGGCAAATTCCAGCGTTGGCAACCTGCAGGCTCCGGCCCACCAGGTGCGTGCATTTCGCCCTACTGTCTATGCCGAGGAAGATTATCCCCTGGGCAGCATCAAAGCTCAGGCCGTCAAGCTGGGCACCATGGGTGATGCCTGCTTTGCCGCCTGTCTTGTTTCACTTATCGATCTGCAGCCGCGGTCAATTATGCGCATGATCAATGTTTCGCATGACCAGGGATTTATTATTATGTTCCCGGGTCTGCACGGCAAGGGACTGGAGTTGATGCCGCCCCGCGCCGAGGAAATCGTTCATTACGGGCTGGCTGAAAAATACGGCTACTGGTATCCGCTGCTGGAAAAGGCTTATGGTATGTACGTGGCCCAGCATCACAAGCTGGCCTCGTCCCTTGAGCACGGTCATGGTCGAGATCTCTTCCCCCGGGTGCAGCAGGCCATGGAAGCGCTTACCAATTGCCGCACCGGCAGTCTGGTTGCCGCCGAGTACCAGGACGCCGAGCTCAAAGAACGCATCATGAGTGTTCTCTCCAAAGGCAAGATTGTAGTCGCTCTCGCTAATGAAGGCATACCGCAGTCTGCGACCCTGGCCGGGGTCGCGCCTGTTCCACTAAAACCATATGCGGTGCAGGGTTTTGACGCGGCCAGCAATAAAATGATTGTGCGCGGGGTCGGCACGGTCAATACCAGCAATCTTGATGAGTCTGTCCTGCGACTGACTCTGGAACAATTCTGTGATTATTTCCGAACGATCTATTACGAAAAAGAACTCGATAATGCCACTCCGGCGAATGTGGAATTGCATCCGGCCAAACCGGGAGCAAACCCCTGGCGCAAATTACCGGGTGATCAGTGAGCGCTCATTCGCGATAGTTGCCGAATTCTTCCACCAGCGCCCGGACGGCTTCTTTGATTTCTTTGCCGGCGGTCAGTTCTTCGATTCTCTTGTCTTGTTTAAAGGCTTTCAAGCCACGGGCGGCTTCTTCGCGGATGCGCAGCACAGGGTGTTCCCGGGAGACAAAATAGAGGGGCGGAATGCTGACAGGTTTGTTTTCTTTGACCATCTGCTCAATTGCTACTTTTGCCGCTTCATAATCGTTGCTCTTGAGGCAGCCGATCAGGGCATTAAAGAGCATATGGTCGACTTTATTGAAAATGCCCTTGGCCGCGCCACTGATCATGTCGGTTACTTTGCTGAACTCGGCGGCGAAATCGGACACAATAGCACCTATAATTTCTGTTGCTGCTTTTATGCCATGGTGAGTGGATGTTCAAACGGATAATTGCGCGCCGGACGAGGGCTGCGACGATTGGGCTGGGGTTTGCGAGCCTGATGCTCGCCGCCGAGCTGATCATCCCTATGAACTATTGTCAGGCCAGGCACGATGATTTTTTGTTTGGTGCCGCACCCAATGTAAAGACCTGGGACAGTGATCTACCCGGGGAAGGGAGCATCGCAGGCTCGGCTCTGGTGGTGGCGCAAGCCAGAACTATTGCCGCTCTTTATCTTGCTCCCGTGGTCCTGGCCGATGGGGATGTCCCTCCTGCTCTTCTCCGAGCACGAGCGACTGAGGCCCTGGCCTTACTGCCCAAATATTGCACTATGCCAAAACCTCTGCCCCCGGGCGAAGTCAATAAAAAACCGGTGGTGCCGAAAAAGCGCCCGCAGCAGGTCAGTCAAATCAGTATTCCCCTGGCTGACAGCCTCAGATTTTTGCGCTGGCGATTGCAATTTTTTGTCGGCGGCAAAAGCGCAGTCAAAAAGGAAATCGCCGATTATCTGGCGCAGCGCAATGCCGAGGCCAGGAAAACCGGGACTATTTTATTTGGTGATCTTCTGGCTCTCAGTCTCGATTACGGCAGGCAGGAAAGTTTCCTCAACCAGGAAAATCTGGAGCGGCTGTCCCATGGATTTACCAGTGAACTTTCATCCGAGGCGGCCAGCAAGGCTGATCTTGAGGCGGTGAAGAAGTACGAGGAAGATGTCGCCCGGGCCTACACCTTTTATCAACTTGATAGGAGAGAGGAAGCATCAAAACATTTTGGCGAGGCCATAGCCTATTTGCGGCCGCGACCGGTGGCCCAGAGACCGCAGACCGACAGATTGCGCAAGGACCTGCTCAGGGTGCTGGACATTGACCTTGCGCCCTATGAGGGGGTGGACAAAAACAACGCTGCCGCAGTTGAAATCGACAGGCCGCTTTTAAAGCGCGATATCAATTATTTGATTGATATAGCTTATCTGGCCAAGCTCGATGGCCGCTTGAGCGAGGCCGCCTATTTATTCCGGCGCGCTTATCTATTAATAGATAGATACCTGCCTGCGCAAATGAAAGACTACACTTCACTCACCTATGATCTTGGCGAGACCCTGCTCTGGGACGAAAAATTCGACGACAGTGTTTACTATCTCGGCCTTTCTGCCCGCGCTCGGGCCGAAGCCCAGCCGCATTCAGTCACCGCCATTGATACCAATAATTTGCTCGGTCGGGCCAGGTTGTCGCAGGGGCAGGCCCACAAGGCCCTGGGCATATTTTTTGACAATTTGATTTCGGTGGCAGTGCGCTCCGAGTTTAAAGGGGCCAAACTAGATTTTAAAGCGCCTGTCAGTCGCTCGGAACAGGATGTCGTTATCGCCGCGCTGCGCGACCACTATGTCAGCGCCGATGCTGATGCCCGCCGGCAAATTGACGATGGATTGCAGGGGGTGGTCGATGCGGCACTGCCGCTGAAACAATACGATCTGGCTCTCGGTGCGGGCGAGGCACTGCTGGCCGTGCGCAGTAAGGCCACACCTGTGATTGACGCTACTATGATGAGCGTGCTCTGGGGGCTGGCCTATACCTGTGATTCCTGCGCCAGGCCGGAGCAGGCGGCTCAATACTACACTCGTTTGATAGATTCGCATGGTGCGTCCTCACCGGCCATGCTCGCCTACTGGTATCACGGGCGGGGCATCAGCTATGACCAGATCAACAGGCATGATCTGGCTAAAAAAGATATTGACCGCGCCATCGCCCTGTATGAGCAGAAACGCAGGGTGGAAGAAGATGATGAAGCCCGGGACCACCTGTACTGGACAATCGAAGACCTGCGCTGGAATCTCAAAATGGCCAGCCGCTACCCGCTGAAAAACAAAGATTATGCGGACCTGGCGGATAACTGTCGCTGGAGACTCAGTAGCTTCCCGCTCAAGGTTTATGTCGATGGCGGCAGAGAGCGGGGCTTTGGCGGCGAATTGATGGATATGGTGCGGGAAGCCTTTGCGGTCTGGACCGACTACAAGGGCTCGCCGGTCAAAATAGAATATGTTGACAAGCTGGAAAAGGCCGATGTATTCGTCGAAAGGGTGACCGTTTACGACGACATTCCCTATGGTTCAGCCGGGCGCACCAGTGCCACCTACGAGCGCAAGGGCGAGGCCGACACCAAGGTTTTGACCCGCACGCACGTCCGGGTTTATTGCCCCAGCTATGACGGCAATGACTGGGAGCGGCAGGATGTCAAAATGAGCAGCTTTGCAAAGATTCAAATTAAGTATTTGCTGGTTCACGAGCTCGGCCATGTCCTGGGCCTGGCTCATTCCCCCGCCGGTCCGGACGTCATGTACTGGAAATCCTGCGCCCAGAAGCTATCCGAAAGAGATATGAACACTATCAACAAGATATACGCTCCCGCGGGGCATGGGGGCAAGAAGCGGAGCTGAGCCGCCCTTGAATTGCAAAGAGTTAATTTGTCGCAAAGCCTTAGTCGATAAAATTAGCACTTCAGCAGATTCCACCTCGCGAGAGCAAACTATGTCGCAGATCGTCTCCCAATCAAACGGTAGCCCTGTTCAACTGGATCGCAATAAGGCCATCATCTGGGCCCGCTATTTGATTGACTCCCACGACTGGCTTATTTTTGCCACGCGAGTCACTCGCACCAATGCCGAGACCGGTCCTCTGACCAGTCCGATCAAGCTGCTCTCCTTGAGCTTGCTCACGCCATCGGGCAAAATTGTGTACGAGACCATGCTCAAGCCCCAGGAGATGATCCCGGCCGGTTTACTCAATGAGCACGGCCTCGATTATTCGGTTGTTTTTAACGCTCAGCCTTTTTCCGATATCGTGGTCAATCTGGGCCGTCTGATCAGCGGCAAGCAGATCCTGGCCTGGGACCTGAACGCGCAACAGGCCCTCTTCGATCAGCTCTGCACCCAGTTTGCTCAGCCGCCGCTGCCTTTTGCAGGCTACAGCTTGCGTCCCGAATATGCCCGCTTTGTAGGTGAATTCGACGCCAATATGGGCAATTACAAACCGCAGACACTGGCGGTCGATGGACCCAGTGCCACCGCCGAGTGCCGTGCCATGCTCAACACACTCACCACCATGGCCAGCACCAGCCAGACCCGCGACACTGCCGCTACCGGCCACCAGGGCTGGACAGCTGAGCTCTACAAGCCAAAAGTAAACGCCAAGGATAAAATCAAAGATTTCCTCGGTCTCTAATTTCGAGCAGTCGGATCAGGCTTCTATTTTGCTGCCAAGCAATTTGAGAAACTGCGCCATCCACTCCGGGTGCGCCGGCCAGGCCGCCGCTGTGACGAGATTGCCTTCGGTCACCGCACTGGATGCGGTGGCATTGGGTTCGGCCCATTTTGCCCCGGCTATTAGCACTTCGGCTTTGCAGGCCGGATAAGCCATGCATGTGCGTCCCTTGAGCACATCGGCGGCACTCAGTATCTGTGCGCCGTGGCAGATGGCGGCAACCGGTTTATTGGTCTCAAAAAAGTGTTTGACTATCTGCAGGACGTTTTCATTCATGCGCAGATATTCGGGCGCCCGGCCTCCAGGGATGACCAGGGCATCAAAATCGGCGGCTTTGATCTTTTCGAAGTCGCCGCTGACGCTGAAGAGATGGCCCGGTTTTTCACTGTATGTCTGGTCACCTTCAAAGTCATGAATCGCTGTTTTGACTTTGTCGCCGCCTTTTTTGCCGGGGCAGACTGCCGTCACTTTGTGGCCCACCATGAGGAGCATCTGATAGGGCACCATAACCTCATAGTCTTCAACATAGTCGCCGACGAGCATGAGTATATTTTTTGCGGCCATTTTGAAATTTTCCCTCTGGTGTCCGATTTGCCTATTGATGTTTGATCTGGTGATAGAGTCTGAGTTTGCTGCCGTCTGGCAGATCGCGCTCGCCTACCAGTTGATAGTGCTCGGGATTTTCCACGTAGTGGAGAATGTTTTGATAATTTTGCGCGCTTTCCTTGCTGTCCTGGGCGGTGCCCTGGTAGCCGGTTTTAAGCAGATACCACTGGTAGTATTTTATGGCCTCTTCGTCATAGCGCACTATGTCGCCGTGCAATGTAAATTGACGAAATGTCGAAGGCTCGATCTGGGTACCGGCAAAAATGCAGACCAGATCAATTGTGTGCACGCTCAAATCCGGCGTGCTGGGCATGATATTGAGGGTTGTCTTGCGGCCCTTTTCGACTTTATCTATCTCGGCTACAGCCCATTCCTGGCCCCATTTGTCCCCCGGTGGTGTCGGCGCGCAGCGGGGCTCGACCAGTTCTTGACTCATATTGTGTCCGGCAATTTTATTGATCGTCTCGACAAAAGATTGGCTTGCGGCAATTGGATAGGGTGTGAAATTGAGCAGTACAAATTGCAGCATGGCAAAGACAAGCAGAGCGGCAGCGGCCGCTTTCAGGGCCTTTGATGAACTCTTGAGCCAGCTCGACAGCAGGGCTGAGGAGAGCAGGGCGGCGGCTATGGCTACCGGAATCACATAGCGCTGTTCGGGGCGGTTAACTGCCACACAACTGATCAGCACCAGACCAAAGGCGGCCGAGCAAATGGGCATGGCCAGCGCCAGCAGCTGGTCTTTGTTTTTGGCAAACAAATAGACGAGGGCAGCAAGCGCCAGAAGTCCGAGGGTGGGCGAGAGCATTGACGGCATGCCCAGCAGATAGTGGCGCAGGTGGTCCATCAATACATTGAAAAATCCGCCCTGCAAGGTCGGGTCGTCTTTGTAGTAATCACGCCAGGCGGCAAGAGCTTTGTGATTGGGGACGATCCAGATAAGCAGTGCCGCCGCCGGAAATGCCGCGGCCAGAGTGAGCTGTCCCACCGCCTGCCAGTTGCGCGACTTCAGGGCTTTAAACAGTAGCACCAGGCACGGTGCTATCAAAAAGAGCACGGCTATCTGTTTGCTGGTCGATCCCAGGGCCAGGGTCAGACCCATGATGGCGGCGCTTTTCCAGCCTGGTTTCTCGTTAAATAAAGCGATGCCCCAGAGCCCCAGGGTAGTAAAAGCGAGGTAGCCGGTTTCCAGTAAGGGGACATGACTGAGAATGGCAACCAGGGGATAGCTGCAAATCAATACTATGGAAAGTGCGGCTGCCAGTCTGTCTTTCAGTAAGGTAAGCGAGAGTCTGTAAATGGAGAGGATGAGAATCAACTCGTAGAAAATCAGCGCCGCCATATCGCTTATCCGGCCCATGCCCAGTATCGCTTTGAAGGTGCCGTTGATGGCATGAATGGTCAGTGGATAGTCGTAGTTGACCGTCAGGAATTGTTTGATCCATTCGGGCTTGAAAATATGTGCGTGTTTGAGCAGCCTGGCATAGGCCATGGAATCTTTCACATGGGCGGCACCATCCCAGAAGGGATAACTGTGATCGAAGTGCCACCATAAAAAGAGCGCCAGCAAAAAAAATAGCGCGGCGCCGGCAAATATGGCCCTGTCGGTAACTGTGGGGTTGGACATTAGCTGCAATTTTAGAGCTTTGGCCAGAAATTGGGTGATGCTTAGCTAATGCGTGTTGCCAAGATAATAAACTGACTGCTGTATCGGTACTGAGATGGTAACCAGGCAATGGCAGTTAACTATTTTAAGTCGGTCACAATCGGGATTTTGCTTGCCTCGTTATTGCATATGCCGCAGGCGGGCGCTCAGAGTCTTGCTCAGCAGACGGCCCCCCCCGAGTGCAGTGGCGGTAATTCAGAACAGATCAGACTGGCTGCCATCAGTGCCATGGTGCATCAGACCGTGGCCGAGCAGAATGTCCCCGGTTACGCGATTGCCATACTCAAAGGCGGGCGGGTTGTTTATCAGGAAACCCTGGGCCTGGCCGATCTCGAGAGCGGGCGCCCAGTGACCGGCGATACGATATTTGGCCTGGCTTCGGTGACAAAAACCTTTACCGGTCTGGCTCTGTTGCACCTGGTCGATCAGGGCAAAATCAAACTTGATGCCACCCTCGATCAGTACTTACAGCGTGACCGCCTGCCTCCAGCCTGGCGTAAATTGACTATTGCCCAGTTGGCCGGCATGCGCGCGGGTTTGCCAGAGAGCAGGGCCGATGAACTGCCCTGGCCCGAAGAAATGCCTTATCTTGAGGGGCAGCCACTGGCCTACGAACCGGGTACTCAATTTGTTTACAGCAACCCCAGCTTCCGTGTTCTGGGCTCGGTTATCGAAGCAGTCAGCGGTATGCCTTATCTCGACTATATCGGGAAGGTGATTTTGCAGCCCCTGGGTATGACTTCTACCGGCACCGTTGTCACTATGGCCGGCACCGGTCGGGTCTCCACCCAATATGACGATCGCCAGGGGCGGGCGCGTCTGCGTGTCGTTGCGCCTAAAAATCCCATGACCTCATATTCGGCTGGCATGCTGGCCTCCAGTCTCAAGGATATGTGCGCTTATTCGCAGGCATTGCTGGACCATAAAATCTTGAGTCCGGCTGCCTATCAGACGTACATGATGGACCGGCCGCCGCTTTCCAATGGCCAACCGGCAACCTGGGCTTTTGGCTGGGGTTCGACCATAAATAAGAAAGTCAATCAGAGAGTGATTGGCATGAACGGCGGCCTGCCGGGCGTGGCTTCCACGGTTTTGCTCCTGCCGGATTCCAATGTTGCGGTGGTGGCATTATCCAACTTACGCAAGAAACCTGTATATGCTATAGCTAAGCGGGCAATGGCAATGTTTGTCGGTGCTCAGGACGGTGAGTCAAATCAGGGGCCTGATGAAGCGGCAGGTGCGGAACCTGCAGGCCCGCAGGACTGATCAGTCGTACGCAAGTACCCAGGAGTTCAAAATGTTTAGCGGTGGTCCACCAATCCATTTGATGTGGTCCAACATGTATAACCCCGAGAAGCAAAAGCTCAAGGGGCAGGTTGAATGGCGGCGAATAGGCGCCCTCTTTTTGCCTTACTGGAAAATGCAGACGGCCGTGTTTTTCCTCATTTTGCTCGGTTCCATTCTCGGTCTGGCTCCGGCTGCGCTGACTCTGTCCATTATCGACAAAGCTATTCCATCGCATAATTTTACGACCCTGGCTATCGATGTAGGCCTGATGGTGGGTGCTTCGCTGCTGGCCGGTCTGGCCGGTGTCTATCAGGGCTATCTCAACAGCAAAGTGGGCGAGGGCATCATCCGCGACTTGCATACCGCTCTGGTCAGTCATCTGCATAAGATGCCGCTTGAATTTTTCACTGCCACCAAAACCGGTGAAATCATGAACCGGGTGAGCAACGACGTGGAGAGTGTGGACAACGTTGTCACCATGACCATGGTGTCGATAATTTCCAATATCCTGACCATTATCACGACAGTCGTTGCTATTTTTGCCATCGACTGGAGACTGTCCCTTATATCACTGCTGGTGGTGCCGGTCATGGTACTGCCACTCTGGCCCGTCGGACGCAAGATGTACGACGCCCGTAAAAAGACCCGCACCAAGCGCGATGAAATGCAGGCCGCTACCCAGGAGACGCTATCAGTCTCAGGCATTGTCCTGGTCAAGTCATTTGTGCGCGAGGGCAGTGAACGCAAGCGATTTTATAATCTGGCCAGTCAGCTCATGGACCTGGAAATAAATGTGGCCATGATCGGCCGCTGGTTTTTGATGGCGATTACTTCCATGGTTACAATCGGTCCTGCCATCATCTGGCTATCGGGCGGCTGGCTGGCTATTTACGATGGTGTCACAGTTGGTGTGCTGGTCAGCTTCGTTGCCCTGCTGGCGAGGCTCTACACGCCGGTTTCAGCCCTGGCTGGCGTGCAGGTGCAGGTCGTCAGTGCCCTGGCTGTGTTTGAGCGCATTTTTGACTATCTTGATATGAAAGAAGAGCGCGATCCTGAAGGTGCAATCGCCATTGAATCGGTCGAAGGAAAGGTCACTTTTGAAGGTGTGACTTTCCGCTATCCAAGCGGCAGGGCGGCGGTCGAGGACCTTTCATTTGTGGTTGAGCCGGGCTCAATGGTGGCTTTTGTCGGGCCCTCCGGCGCCGGCAAAACAACTATCACCAATCTTGTGCCCCGGCTTTACGAGGCCCAGGAAGGGCGCATTCTGCTTGACCAGTACGACACCAAGACTGTGACGATGGCGTCATTGCGCGAACAAATCGGCATCGTTACCCAGGAAACATTTTTGTTTCACGACACCATCAAAGCCAATCTCCGCTATGCCCGGGAAGGTGCCGCCGACCAGGATGTGATTGAGGCCTGCAAGGCGGCCAACATTCACGATGTGATCATGGCTATGCCCGAGGGCTATGATACGGTTGTGGGCGAGCGTGGTCACAAACTCAGCGGCGGAGAGCGCCAGCGTCTGGCTATCGCCCGGGTGCTTTTGAAAAATCCCCGGGTGTTGATTTTAGATGAGGCAACGAGCTCGCTTGATACGGAGAACGAAAAACTGATTCAGGCGGCACTTGTGCCCTTGATGAAGGGGCGCACATCGCTGGTGGTGGCGCACCGTTTGTCGACGGTCATCAATGCCGATCGCATATTTGTCGTCGATCAGGGACGCATAGTGGAGAGCGGCACACATACCGAGCTTCTGGAGAAGGGCGGACTCTATACCCGGCTCTATATGGTGCACTGAAAAAAGAAATCAGTCTCTATTTACTGGCCACAAGGGTCTGGCCGGCGATAACTGAATCTTCCAGCACTGCCTGGTCCATGCCATAAATTGACCGCATGCGGGCGACTTCTTCCGTCGGGCTGTTGCCGAACATCCTCTTAAATTCACGACTGAATTGTGAGAGGCTGTTGTATCCGACTTTTTCCGAGGCCTCTGAAGCGTTGAGACCATCTTGAAACATAAAAATCTTTGCTTTGTGCAAACGCAAAGATTTGACGTACTGAATGGGAGAGGTGGCAGTGAGTTCCTTGAAGTGCTGGTGAAACATGGTGGCGCTCATATTCAGGGAGCGGGCCATATCCTCAACATTTATATCGGTGGCGTATTTCTCGTGAATGTATTCGAGCACGCTGTTCATCTCGCTTAGATGCCCGTGGCGGGTGGCAAGGGCGTACAGCGCACCGCCGTGCGGACCTCTCAGTACACGGTAGTATATTTCACGCAGGAGCTGTCCCCCCAGCATCTTCAGATCACAGAGGGCATCTTCCGAGTTTTCACTGGCCGGTGCCAGTATTGCCATCAGTCGTTCCACCGGGTCGAGTATTTCAGGTGTAAGGGGCGTGGCATAGGAGACTTCCTTCATCTTGTCACGGCTGGGCTTCATGTCCAGCTGGAGGACCAGTTCTCGCAATATCGGCAGTTCAATATTTATGGCAATAGCCAGCAGGGGATTTTCCTCGCTGCCGAAGGTCTCGCACTCGAAGGGCATCTGTATTGCGGTGACAAAATAGTTGTCGGCATCGTAAGTGTAGATGCGATCGCCTATGTATCCGCGCTTAGCCCCCTGCAGAACAATTACAATTTTTGGCTGGTAGAGGACCGGTTTGCGGGGCCAGTTTCTCTCCGCCCGAGAGACTGTTACCTGCGGCAGGCGGGTGCTGCGGACACTGGGGGTGGGAACTATCCTGGTCGCGTATTCAATGATTGATTTCAGTTTGTTTTTCGGCATAGTCCTATTATATAGCCTCCGTGGCGCATTTTTCGATGGCGGGCCGGAGGATTAGGCAAACATCCCGTAGTTTTTTGCATATTCAAACCGGATGCTCGGAGTTTTAATAGAGGAAGCCGCCGATGAAGTTGAGGAAAAAACAATGGAAATGAGAAAGCTGGGCAACAGTAATTTGGAAGTTTCTGCTCTGGGTCTGGGTTGTATGGGCATGAGTTTTGGCTATGGTGCTCCGGCGGATAAGTCAGAGATGATTGCTCTAATACGCGGGGCCGTGGAAAAAGGCGTGAATTTTTTTGATACTGCCGAAGTTTATGGTCCCTTCACCAATGAAGAGCTTGTCGGCGAGGCCCTGGCACCGGTGCGGGATAAGGTTGTGATTGCTACCAAGTTTGGATTCAACATCGAACCTGGCACCGGTGTGAGATTGGATGGTCTGAACAGCCGTCCTGAGAACATCAAAAAAGTTGCTGAAGCTTCACTCAAGCGCCTGCGGACTGATGTCATCGATCTTTTTTATCAACACCGCGTCGATGTCGATGTGCCGATTGAGGAAGTTGCCGGAGCCGTTAAAGAACTGATTGCAGAAGGCAAGGTCAAGCATTTTGGTCTGTCCGAAGCCGGGGTAGCCACCATCAGACGCGCTCATGCCGTCCAGCCGGTAGCAGCTCTGCAGAGTGAGTATTCGCTGTGGTGGCGTCGTCCGGAAGTCGAAATTTTGCCTGTTCTGGAGGAGCTGGGTATCGGTTTTGTTCCTTACAGTCCGCTGGGTAAAGGGTTCCTGACCGGGAAGTTTGACGGCGGCACAACCTTTGACAGCACTGATTTTCGCAGTACCCTGCCGCGATTTACGCAGGAAGCGATGAAAGTAAACCAGGCTCTGGTTGATTTGCTGGCAGAAATAGCCAGGAAGAAAAACGCTACTCCAGCTCAAATTGCGCTGGCCTGGGTGCTTGCTCAAAAACCATATATGGTGCCGATCCCTGGTACCACTAAGGCATCGCGTCTGGATGAGAATCTGGGCTCTTTGAAGATCGAGCTATCGGTCGATGACCTGGCTGAGATTGACAGTGCGGCGGCCAAGATAGCCCTTCAGGGCGATCGCTATCCCGCACATCTGGAAGCTCTCACTAACAGGTAAGAGCAGGAGGGGTTTAGTGCGACCATTGATAATTGGTAACGCCCTTTTGATTCTTTATGGCACGACCGCCGGAGGGATCGGTTACAGGTGAGCTTGTGCCGCGTGGATACTGTCTTGTTTGCTGCTGCTGCGATTGCTGGTAAACCTGGTAGGCGGATGTATCGACATAAGGTACATCATTGCTGTGGCTGACCGGTTTAGCCGCTGTCGTACCGGCGGTCATGCGTCCGATATCGTTGTAGGGTGAGGATATAAGCATGCCGGCGGGCAGCGGGTTGGCCCGGTAATAGTCTTCGTTGTAGACGCGGAAAATGCGGGCCATGACCGTACCGCCGGTGACATTTTTGGCCACCACTTTTTTCTCGTCGCCGCCACCCCAGACCGCTGTCACCATATCCGGTGTGAAGCCGACAAACCAGATATCCTTGGCTTTGTCGGCGGTGCCGGTCTTTCCGGCCACCGGTCGGTTTTTGAGCTTGGCTTGAGTGGCTGTGCCTTTCCACACGACGTCCTGCAAGATATCGGTAATCCAGGCGACCTGCTCCAGTGGGAAGACTCGTACCGGCGAAGGGTTGAATGATCCTATAATTCTGCCGCGAGCGTCTTCCAGCCTGCGAATAGTCCAGGGATTGATGGCAATGCCGCCGCGGGCCAGCGTGCCGTAGGCAGCAGCCAGGTCCAGCGGCGTCACCGCCGAGCTGCCCAGGGCAAGCGATAGAGTGGGGGTAAGGTCAGTCTTGATGCCGGCTTTGCGCAGGGTGTCAATCACGGTCGGTATGCCTACGCGCTCGGCCACGCGGATGGTGCACATATTGCGCGACTGGCTGAGGGCGTCGCGCACCGATATTGTGCCCAGGTACTTGCCGTCAAAATTTTTGGGATTCCACTCTTCGCCGTTTGCTTCTTTGAGCGTGAATGGTATGTCCTGCACCGTTGTCTCCGGTGTGAAGCCGCCCATGAAGGCGGAGAGATAAACGAATGGTTTGAGCGACGAGCCCGCCGTGTGCGGATTGACGGCGCAGTTCCATTGATTTTGCCAGTAATCGTGGGCTCCACCTACCAGGGCCATAATCGAGCCGTCTTTCACCGACAGCGATACCAGCGCTTCTTCCTCGATGCCTACCGGAGCCCGTTTGATTTCACTGCTGAGTACGGCTTCGGCCGCATCCTGGGCCATGGGATCGAGGGTGGTATAAATTTTCAAACCATTGAGCTCGATCATTTGTTCATCAAATTGGCGATGGATAAGCTCCAGTACATAAGCGGTGAAGTAGGGATATTTTGTAAAAGGCTTGGCCTTGCGCGGCGGGGCAATACGCTTGAACACAAGCGGTTTGGCCTCGGCCAGAATTGAATCTCCCACGGTGATGAAGCCGGCTTCGGCCATACTGCTCAATACCTGTCTCTGCCTGGCCATCGCTTCTTTGCGATGCTTGTCGCTGCCCAGAAAGGACGGTGCCCGGATGATGCCGGCTAAAAATGCCGCTTCCGGCAGGGTGATGTCTGAGACACTCTTGCCGAAGTAAATTCTGGAGGCCTGTTCTATACCGCGGGCACCATTGCCGAAGTATATTTCGGTCAGGTAGAGTGAAAAAATCTCTTCCTTTGTATATTTCTCTTCCAGCTTGTAGGCTGCCACCATTTCGGACAGTTTGACAATGCCTGTGCGTTTTACGTCGCTGAAAAATAGATTCTTGGCCAGCTGCTGCGTGATGGTTGAGCCGCCCTCTACCATCTTCATAGCTTTGGCATTGGCGACAAAGGCGCGCATTATGCCGAGGAAGCTTATGCCCTCATGCTCGTAAAAGCGCTTATCCTCGGCGGCGAGCACGGCCTGGCGCATGACCAGAGGTACTTGTGAAAAAGGAATAACCGTTCGCGGGATGCCCTGATCTATTGTTTCTATCAGCTTGTCGTTTTTGTCGAAAATGCTGACCGAATCAATAGGTTTGTAATTTTTCAAATAACTCATATCGGGAAGCTTCGAGACTTCCGACATGACCAGCATGCCGATAACGGTTGCCCCCAGCGTCGCCAGCACGAGGGTGATTTCGGCTATGCCTTTTGTATAAAACCATAAAGTGCGGAAAAAACCGATCAGTCCGCGCCGGTTGCTCATTTGCCGTAAATCAGGCATGGCACTTATTTAGCTCCCATGAGCCTCATGGTTACACAGCGCCAATAACCTGTCAAATTGGTGGCAGTTGCTGCCAATGTTGTTATTCTTTGATTGCAACACTATGAGGAATTGTCATGAGAAAAGTAGCCCTTTTGCCCCTTGCCTCGGTGCTTTTGCTGGCCGGGACCGTTACCGGTGTCCTGACCAACTCCATCCCGCCATCCTTTGCCGAGGTTAAGCTGGGCGAGGCCGCGCCCGACTTTGCTCTGCCCGACAGCGACGGCAAAACAGTCAAATTGAGCGATTTCAAAGGCCAGAAAGTACTGGTCGTTTATTTTTATCCCAAGGATGAGACCTCGGTCTGCACCAAGGAGTCCTGCACTTTCCGCGATCGTTATGAAGCCCTCAAGTCCGCAGGGGCCGAGGTTATCGGCATCAGCTCGGATACAAGCGAGAGCCACAAAAAGTTTGCCGAACATCACAAATTGCCTTTTATCCTGCTTGCCGACGAGGGCGGTAAGGTGCGCCAGGAATGGGGCGTTAAGGGCTTGCTGGGCGTGCCCGGCCGAACCACCTTTGTTGTTGATAAGGAAGGCATCATCCGCCTGGTATTCAGCGATAAGTTGAACGCTAAGAAGCATGTCGACGAAGCCGTGGTCGAAGTCAATAAGTTGACCGGCAAGTAAAGCCCCGGTCGCTTTAGTGGGCCGGAATCGCTAAAATGGGTCGGTCATATCGACCCCGGGCTTGCCATGAGTTCATTTTTTTGCAGTATTGTCGCGATTTTCCTTGCCCTGGCGGCTCTTTTGCCCTGTCACGCCCAGGGAGCGGACCTCTTTTCGGATAAGTCCTCTGCCCTGACGGCCGACAAAAGCGCGGCGGGTTCATCTTCAGATGATGATCAGAGTGCGGCGGTGGTTTTCCAGGGCAAAAGACTGCTCATCTTCCGGGGCGGGCTCGACGGCTTCAGCGCCAAGGAACGTGCCCAGCGGACTACCCAGGCAATAGAGCGCCTCAACGCATCCAAAGATTTCCTGCCGGAAATGCTCAAGCTCAGAGAAACGGCGGATGGCACCGAAGTCGTTTATGGCAATGAATTCATCGCCACCATGACCATGGATGACGCCAAGAGGGCGCAGAGTTCCACCCAGCTGTTGGCCAGTGAATTTGCCGCTAAATTGCGCATCGCCCTCATGCGTCAGTCCGAGCCCGTCACTCCCTATAGTGTCGCGCGTGGTGTCGGTCTGACAATCGGCGCCAGCATCCTGATGCTTATCGTCATGGGCGTGCTTGGACGGGTCGCGGCTTATGTCGGCACTCGTATCGAATCATACAAAGGTACCGCCATCAGCGGTGTACGCATTCAGAAGGCTGAGCTGCTCAGTGCCGCGGCCCTGTGCAATATTTTGCACACCCTCAATAAAGTAGCCCACCTGGCTACTTTCATGATTGCCCTGTACATTTATTTGATTGCTGTCTTCAACAGCTTTGCCGCCACCAAGTGGTTGGCCCTTGCTCTGCGTGATACGGCTCTTGTGCCTCTGACTACAACCGTGGAGGCGTTGATTGGCTATCTGCCCAAGGGCATGGCCATTGTCGTGATTGCCGTTTTGACCTATGCCATTATCGCTTTTGCCGATTTCTTCTTCGATGCTATTAAAGAACAGCAAATAAGTTTTTCCGGCTTTGATCCCGAATGGGCACACCCCACGTATCAGCTGGTGCGCGCCATGATCCTCGCCTTTGCCCTGGTTGCGGCTCTGCCCTACGCTCCTTTTGGCGAATCCGAATCCTTCAAACAGGTGGGATTCCTGGTCGGTATTCTTGTCTCCCTGGGCTCGACATCGGTTATAGGCAATGTCATGGCCGGTACTGTGCTCACTTATACCAAAGCCTTCAAGGTCGGCGATCGCATCAAGATCGGTGACACCATCGGCGATGTGCAGGATAAATCCCTGTTTGTCACGCGGCTTTGCACGACAAAAAACGAAATCGTCTCCATTCCCAATGGCTATATTCTCAATACCAGTATCACTAATTTCAGCTCCATGGGTAAAGGCGGCCAGCTGATTGTGCACACCGGCGTCACAATCGGCTACGGCGAGCCCTGGCGCCATGTGCATGAGCTTCTGATTGCGGCCGCTCTGGCCACCGACGGCATCGTGCCCGAGCCGGCTCCTTTTGTTTTGCAAACGGCACTGTCAGATTTTTATGTCTGCTATGAAATCAACGCCTATAGCAATGCGCCGCATAGTATGCCCAGGGTTTACTCGGATCTGCACGCCAATATTCAGGACAAGTTTAATGCCGCCGGTGTCGAGATTATGTCGGCGCACTACGGTTATCTGCGCGACGGCAATAAAACGACTATTCCGGATCAAAATTTGCCGGCTGACTACAAGGCGCCGACCTTTGTTTTCTCGTCGACCGATAAGAGAGGTTAGGGACCTATGTGTGGCCGCTATACCCTGGCTCATTCCATGGAAGAGATTATTGAGGCCTTCAAGGTACAGCAGATGTTGCTGCCGCTTGAGCCCCGCTATAATATTGCGCCATCACAGATGGTGCCTATAATATTCACCGCCCAGGACGGTGACGAAGACGCCAGGCCCGGGCAGCGCATTATTCGTGCCGCGCGCTGGGGCTTTATCCCCGAGTGGGTGAAAGACACCAAGAAATTCCCGCCCATGATCAATGCCCGGGGTGAAACGGTGGCCGAGAAAAATTCCTATCGTCACGCCTTTCGCCGCAGACGGTGCCTTGTCCCCGCCGATGGATTTTATGAATGGCAGGGGCAGGGAAAGGATCGACTGCCCTATCGCATCGAGCTCAAAGGCGCGCCGCTCTTCGCTTTTGCTGGGCTCTATGAAGACTGGACCTCGACTGACGGCAGTATGATCCGCACCAATGCCATCGTTACGGTGGGAGCCAATCGCTTGCTTGGACAGTTTCATGATCGTATGCCTGTAATTTTGCGTCGTGGCGAGGAAGACCTCTGGCTTGATACCAACCACGAAAATCTCGCCGATGTGCAGGCCCTGATGCGCCCCTATCCCGATAGCGAGATGGAGCTTTACCGCGTCTCAAAACGGGTCAACGGCACAAGTTTCAACGATCCGGATCTGTCGCGGCGACTGGCAGCGGACGAGCCCGAGTATCAGGCTCCACCAAGAGAACCGAAAGCCGCTAAGGAAAAGACCGCTTCTGCCCGCCCCAAAAAGACCGATGATGGCGGAGTCGAGCAATTGAAGCTTTTTTGAATTAGCCCTTGTCCAGCACTTTCAATTGCGACTCAACCGATTCCAGTTGGCGCTGCAGGTCGGCCAGCTGACTTTCAACTGTGTGCACCTTCTCCGGTGGCGCCTTGGCTTTG
Source organism: Cyanobacteria bacterium SZAS LIN-3 (assembly GCA_018266215.1). GTDB lineage: Bacteria > Cyanobacteriota > Vampirovibrionia > Obscuribacterales > Obscuribacteraceae > REEB67. Next base: position 104,450 of record JAFEAV010000004.1, read on the forward strand.
AAGTCAGGATTTGCCATGGTCAAATTGACCTTGGCCAGATCTTTTTCAATTGCCTGTTTGCGCTGATTGAGCTTCTCGCGCGACTTTTCAATGTCGATCAGTTTGGCCAGGGGAACATAGATGCTGACCGAGCTGACCGCTTCGCAGGCTGCCATCGAGGGTGGTGAGCAGTCCATCGAAATATCGAGCGGGCTGACCTTGGCCAGACGCTTGATGTAATCGCTGCCGTCCACCAGACACTTCATCTCGTCTTCATCACGGCAGACGATCATGACCTCGGCTTCGGTGCCGGCCGGTACGTTGTAGGTCTGGCGGATGTTGCGGATGGAGCGAATGACTCGGATCAAGAAGGCCATTTTTTCTTCCGCTTCTTCATCGACGAAATTTTCATCGGGGCGAGGGAAGGGCGCAAACATGATCGAGATAAAGTCGGCCGGTATAAATTTGGACTTGGGAAACTTAGACCAGAGCTCTTCGGTAATGAAAGGCATGATCGGATGCAGTGAGCGGAGCAGGCCTTCGAAGATCGAGTAGAGAATTATTTTGGTTTGTTCGGCTGTGGCTTCTTGCGAGAGCTGGATCTTGGCTATTTCCAGGTACCAGTTGCAGAAGTGATCCCAGATGAACTCATAAAATTCGCTCGCCACTTTGTCGAAGTCATAGCCGTCAAAATGCATCTGAACGAGATCGAGCATGATGTTGTAGCGGTGCAGAATCCAGCGGTCGGCCAGGGTCAGCTTGGCGGGATCTACACCTTTGACAGTGAAGCCTTCCAGTTTGCTCAGTACGAAATTGCCGGCCTGCCAGATTTTATTGGCGAAGCGTTTGTACTCTTCCAGTTTTTCTTCGCGGAAGCGAACGTCTTGATCGCCTTTGATACCAATTGAGGCAAACCAGAAGCGATTGGCGTCGCAACCGTATTTTTCGATCATATCGATAGGATCGATGGCATTGCCCTTGGACTTGGACATGCGCTTGCCGTCGCCGGTCTGGATAACCGGGTGAATCAGGACATGTTTGAAAGGTATTGTCTTCATAAACTTCATGCTCATGAAGATCATGCGCGCTACCCAGAGATTGATGATTTCGCGCGCGGTGGACAGAGCTGTTGTCGGATAGAAGATTTTCAACTCCTGGGTTTCACCGGGCCAGCCGAGGGTGGCGAAGGGCCAGAGAGCGGAGCTGAACCATGTATCGAGTACATCTTCGTCCTGGACGAGATCGCTGCTCTGACATTTTTCGCAGGCTGTGGGCGGTACTTCATAGGCATCCAGATGGTTGCAGGCGCTGCAGGTCCAGATGGGAATGCGGTGGCCCCACCAGAGTTGACGGCTGATGCACCAGTCTCTGATGTTTTTCATCCAATCAATATATGTAGAGGCGTAGCGCTCGGGTACAAATTGCACTCTTTGCTCTTCCACCACTTCAATTGCCGGTTGGGCCAGCTCTTTCATGCTCAGATACCATTGATCCGAGAGCAGGGGTTCGATCACCGTGTTGCAGCGTTCGCACTGGCCGACACCGTTTGTGTAGTCTTTTGCTTCTTTTAAAAGCCCGGCTTCTTGCAGTTTCTCGACTGTTTTCTCGCGCGCATCGGCGGCGGGCAGGCCGTGCAGATAATCGGGGACGAAATCGCAGGCGATCATTTTGGCTGCTTTGTCGATAACGACCGGCTTCTCCAGATTGTGACGCAGGCCGACTTCGAAGTCATTGGCGTCATGGGCGGGCGTAATTTTCAGTGCGCCGGTGCCAAATTCGCGCTCGACATAATGGTCGGCGATGACCGGAATCGGTCTATTGGTCAGAGGCAATTTCACCGATTTGCCGATGAAAGCCTTGAAGCGACTGTCTTCCGGGTGCACGGCTACGGCCACGTCACCAAACAATGTTTCCGGTCTGGTGGTGGCTACGGTAAGGGCTCCGGCTCCTTCGACGAGCGGATAGTCAATCAAATAGAGGTGACCTTTTTTCTCGACGTGGACCACTTCCAGGTCGGAGAGGCCTGTCATACAGCGGGGGCACCAGTTGGTCACCCGGTTGCCGCGGTAGATGTAGCCTTCTTTAAATAGTGTGACGAAAGCACGATAAATTGCTTTTACATAAGACTCGTCCATCGTGAAGGCGACTCTGTCCCAGCTGAAGCTCACGCCCAATCGCTTGTACTGAGCCATGATCTGGTTGCCGTACTGATTGCGCCATTCCCAGACTTTATCGGTGAAGGCTTCGCGGCCAAGCTGGTGGCGGTTTTTGCCTTCTTTTTTAAGCTGCCTCTCCACAACCATCTGGGTCGAGATGCCGGCGTGGTCAGTGCCCGGTTGCCAGAGGACGTTATAGCCCTGCATTCTCTTGAGACGGATGAGCATGTCCTGGATCGTGCCGTTCAGGGCATGGCCCATATGTAAATTGCCTGTAATGTTCGGCGGCGGCAGGGCGATGGAAAAACGCGGACGATCCGGGTGGATTTCCAGATTGAATAGTTTGTTATCGTGCCAGTGGCTGGTCCAACGCGCTTCCACATCTTTGGGGCTATAGGCGCCGGCGCCCGCATTGGCGCTGTTCTGGCCCTGGCCCACGTCCTGGTTGTCCACCATATTAGAATCCTCTTTGCTGGGGGTCCCGGGGGTGGTCGAACTCTTGGTCATGGCTTAAATCCTATATGCGGCCCATGGGCATTAAGCGCCCACGCGGCCGAGCGCGCTCGGAGGCAGTACCTCCTGGAATGCTGATTATAGCTTCGATTGCGACCCCTCTTCAACCTGAAGGGCCCCGGCAAATAGCGATCTGTAATAAATGTGCCGAAACATCAAATTCTTGCAAGGAAAGAGAGTAGGGCGATGGTGTTAAAATTTGGCCTGGCATGAGGCAGCCGCTGCTTTGTCTTGACTTCCATCCGCAGCCTCACGGATTTGCACAAATTTAGGGACTATATGATCTCCAGCAACGACTTCAGACCGGGCGTGACAATCGTACATAACAATGGTGTTTGGCAAATTGTTGAAGCCATGCACGTAAAACCGGGCAAGGGCGCAGCCTTTGTGCGGACCAAAATGAAGAACGTAGAAACAGGCAATGTGCTGGAGCAAACTTTTAGAGCGGCTGAAAAAGTGCCCCAGGCCATCGTTGAAAAGATCGACATGCAGTATGTTTTCAAAGCCGGCGAAAACTACACCTTCATGGACCAGGCATCTTTTGAGCAGACCGAATTGTCTGCTGCTCAGATCGGACCTGCTCATGAATTTCTCAAAGAAGGTCAGGAAGGTATCACTGTATTGCGTTTCGACGGCCGTATCATCGGCGTTGAACTGCCCAACACAGTAGAACTGGAAGTGACCGAAGCCGGACCCGACGAACGCGGTGATACCAGCTCCGGTGGCAGCAAACCGGCCGTACTGGAAACCGGCGCCACGATCGCCGTGCCTTTCCACATCAAGACAGGCGACAAACTCAGAGTCGATACCAGAAACCGCAAGTATCTGACCCGCGTTTAATCAGTGTAATTAGGTTCAGCTAGAGGCAAGTTAGGCAGTGAAGATAGATCTGCAGCAAATCAAAGAGTTGCTGGGCATTGTCAGTTCGACTGATGTGACCGAGCTGACCATTGAGTTTGGCGATCAAAAGATAACGGTAAAAAAGACGTCGGCGGCTCATCACACTCATCTGGAAGTGGCTCCGCTCGCCACCCGTTCTCCGGCTCAGGTCGTACACCATGAAGTTGCACCCAGGCCCGCCGCCGCTCCCGCTCCCGTAGAAGCGCCTCCCAAAGCGGATCCAGTCCCAGCCGAAGACAATGGTCATGCCGGTTCGGTGGCAATCACGTCGCCTATGGTCGGCACTTTCTATGGTGCGCCTTCTCCTACTGCTTCCAACTTTGTTAAGGTCGGCGACAAGATCAATGTCGGACAGACCGTTTGCATCATCGAAGCAATGAAATTGATGAACGATTTGCCTTCCGAAGTGGCCGGCAAGATCGTCAAAATCTGCGTTGATAGCGGCACAACTGTTGAATACGGGCAGACCCTATTTCTGGTCGATCCTAAAGGCTAGAGACGAGAGAGAGTAAATGATTCAGAAAGTTCTCATTGCCAATCGCGGCGAGATAGCGCTGAGAGTTATCCGCGCCTGTCGTGAGATGGGTATCTCTACGGTGGCTGTCTATTCGCAGGCCGATGCCGAATCGCTGCACGTCAAACTGGCCGATGAAGCGTATTGCATTGGACCGCCCCAGTCGGGTCGCTCCTATCTGCATATCCCCGCGATTATCTCCACCGCTGTTGTTACCGGTGCTGATGCCATTCACCCCGGCTACGGTTTCCTTTCTGAAAATTCCAACTTTGCCCAGATTTGCGCCGATCATCGCATCAAATTTATCGGCCCCAGTGTTGTCGCCATCGAGAGCATGGGCGATAAATCCTCGGCTCGTGAAGCCATGCGCGCAGCCGGTGTACCGGTGGTGCCCGGCAGTCACGGGCTCATTACCGATGAAGCCGAAGCGGCGAAACTGGCTGATGAAATTGGATTCCCGGTCATTATTAAGGCTACCGCCGGTGGTGGCGGCCGCGGTATGCGCGTGGCCAACGATGCCGGTCAATTGCTCAATGCCCTGGCCTCGGCTCAGTCGGAAGCGTCTGCGGCCTTTGGCGACGGCGGCGTTTATATTGAAAAATATTTGAAGCCTATTCGTCACGTAGAAATACAGGTAATGGCCGATCAGCACGGCAATGTAATCCACCTGGGCGAGCGTGATTGCTCGGTGCAGAGACGGCACCAGAAGTTAATTGAAGAGTCTCCCAGTCCCGCGCTTACACCCGAATTGCGCGCACGCATGGGTAAGGCCGCCGTCGACGCCGCTAAAAATATCGGCTATGAAGGCGCCGGCACGGTGGAGTTCATCTTCTCCAACGGCAATTTCTATTTCATGGAAATGAATACGCGTATTCAAGTCGAACATCCGGTCACTGAATTTATTACCGGCACCGACCTGATTAAAGAACAGATTCGCGTTGCTTCCGGTGAAAAACTTTCCTGGACCCAGGAGCAAATAAAATTTACCGGTCATGCCATCGAATGCCGCATCAACGCCGAAGATCCGGATCGCAATTTTATGCCATCCCCCGGCCGCGTCGATGCCTACATCGCCCCTGGTGGCCCCGGTGTGCGGGTAGACAGCCACTGTTATCCAGGCTATGTCATTCCCCAATTTTATGATTCGCTTGTGAGCAAACTGATTGTCTGGGGCGCCGATCGACCGGAGGCAATCGCCCGCATGCAGCGCGCTTTAGATGAGTACGCCATCACCGGTATCAAAACCACGATACCTTTTCATCAAAGAGTGCTTTCGCACCCGGTCTTCCAGAAAGGTGACGTTTCAACAGACTTTGTCGAGAAGCATATGACTTTGCAGGAGACAAAATAAAAATAGTAGTAAAATACTATTTCACCGTGGCTCCGTAGCTCAATGGTGGAGCGTGCGACTCATAATCGCCTGGTTACTGGTTCGAATCCAGTCGGAGCCACTCTTTATTTTTTAGGCAGTGAGTTTTCGAAGAGAGTCTCTTTGATGCTCGATTTAAGCGTGTGGAAGCAGTCCGAGGCGAAGCCCTCGAGTTCCTCCGAGCGTTGCTTGGCATTGACCATCTTCAGTTCGGTCTGCGCCAGGTAGCGGGTATCCGGCTGCCCCTTTGATTTGGCATAGGACTTTTCAATTTCGCGCAGTTGAAACAAGCCCTTTTCAATATTGCGTGTTGATTCGCGTGCGTTGCGCAGCGATTCCAACAGGAAAAAGCCTACAGACCCTTTGGCATGCGTCATGTTGAGCAGCATTGTTTCTTCGCGGGTAAATTTGCGGTTGCTCAGGTTAAACAGGTCATCCTGGGCCTGCGCTCCGTTGGATGAAAGTCTGCTGACCTGGGTGCCGAGGCAAAAGCTAAGCAATGCAACGGCGAAAAGAGTCCGGCTGTCTCTCATGAAATCCCCTCAAAAACTTGGTTCGTACAGGATAGCAAAGCCGGAGCCGTGGTTAAATTGTCCTTTCATCGGTTTGGCCAGGGCGAGAAAATTTTTAGGGCGCTTTCCACTTTCGCTGTCCTCGTTGCCGTGCCCCTTGCCGGGTTGGCGGCTATGCCCTGTGTCCTGGCACAGAGTGCCGATGGCTCGGCCATTTCCGCTGGTCAGGCCAGCAGTTTTGAAAGCGGCGACCTGCACGACAACGACATCTCCAGTTTGAGTGCCGGCGAATTGTTCGCTCTGGCCACCAGATATGCCGGGCGCAACCGGGTCTCCGAGGCTATTTCCATGTTCCAGGAAGTATTGCGGCGCGAGCCCAATAATGTCTCGGCCCACAACAATCTGGCTGTCTGTCTCAAGAGTCAGGGGCAGACCCGTCTGGCGCTGGAGGAATTCAAACAGGCTGTCGCCAATAATCCCACTAAGGCTGAGCTTTTCAACAATCTGGCTCTCTCCTACATGTCGCTGGGAGAATACAGCCAGGCTCAGGATGCGCTTTTTAGCGCCCTGCGCCTGCAACCCAATCTGGCCGACGGTCACCGCAATCTGGGGCTCTGCCTGAGCCACAAGGGCGACTACGAAGGGGCGGTGATTGAATTTCAGGAGGCCTTGAAGGAAGACCCTTATCTCAACGATGTGCACATCGACATTGGTGATGCTCTGCGCGGACAGAAGCACTATGAGCAGGCTTTGATGGAATATCGCGTGGCCGAGAAAAATCTCAGTGATGTGCGCGGCATCCTGGACCGTGATTTGAAGTTGGCCATGGCTAAGTGTCTTGAAGGTCTGGGTCAATACGAGGAAGCGCGTTCGCTGCTTTCGACCCTGCTGGAAAAAGACCCCAACGACGGGGATTCGCTCAATTGCCTGGGTGTGGTGCTCTGGAAAATGGATCATCTTCCCGAGGCGGTTTTTGTCCTTGAGCGCGCCCTCAAACTGGATCCGGCTTATCCGCAAGCACGCAACAATCTGGGCATTGTGCTCTACCAGATGAAAAAAAGTGACGAGGCTATTGATGTCTGGCGGCAGGCGATCAAATTGCGCCCCGATTACCCCGAGGCTCATTACAACATGGGGGTCGCCCTTTTGCAGGCCGGACTCTACGGTCAGGCGGAAGAAGCCTTCAGAGAAAGTCTCAAATTTGCCCCCCATGACCCCAACACTCATAACAATCTGGGCCTGGCCCTGGCGGCACTGGGGCGCAAGAGTGACGCCGAGGCGGAGTTTCGCGCTGCCCTGGACCTCGATCCCGAGCTCAGTTTCGGCAAGGTCAATCTTGAAAAACTGGACAAACTGACGCAGCCGGCAAATTTAAAGAGCGTTTCACCTCAGTAAAGCTTTATAGATCCCGGGCTGGTCTGGCATTAAGATAGTAGTATGGAAAAGGCCTACGAGCATTTTAGCTTCAGCGAGACGCTGCACACCGTGATGGGTGCGGCTTACAACATCTTTTGCCACATCATTTTTGACTGGGCTGTGCACGGACTGGCCGTGGCGGCTGTTCTGGTTATTGTTTCGCTGGTTTTGCGCAATCGCGGCCATCGCCTGTCCGGGCCTTTTATGGCTATTGGCCGCCGTCTGGCCATTTTTTGCGCCATTGTCGCCGCCCCCGGTCTCTACACCCTGGTCACAAGCGGGAAACTTCCGCCGGTCGGCTGTTACAACGTCAATTCCATTGGTTTTATTTGTTTCTGGAGTCTCATTTGCGCGCATGCCCTGGGGGAAGAGTCCAACTATCAGCTGGTTGTGAAAGCTGAACAGGACGCTGCCGCCGCTGCCGCCACCGTCGAACCGGAGCCCGTGGAAGCTGAGTCATAGGGTCTTTTGCTCCGGAACAGTTGCCCTTTATGTACGTCATTTATCCTTTATGGAAGTTGTCATCAGGCTCGGGGGAAGGTGCTATGAATTCGGACAAAAGCAGGCGTCTCAGGCTCTCGGCTCTGGCTGCAATCTTGTTTTCGGCCCTCTCCCTGGATTTTTCCGCGGCTCTGGCGCAGAGCTTTAACGGAGCCGGACCGATGAATCCCAACTCTCCCACCGGCTGGGGACCAAATCCCAATAGCTATGCCGGCGGCGCCGGTGTCATCGGTGGTTTCAATGCCGGCATCGGCGTACAAACTATGCCTGTACCTTACGGAATGCCTTATGGTGATTCTCGTATGCCCAGCGCCCTCGGTACACTCAACGGTCGGCCGGTTGTCTATCCTTTTGGCGTGCCCAACATCGCACCGGTACCGGTAGGCAATGGCATTTTTTCATTCAGTGGTGGTGGCATCTCGGCCAATATGTGGCAGGGGCCGTCGGGGTATTACTATCCCTGGGCTTCGCGCAATCCCATTTATTCGCAGATAATTTATGTCGATCAAAGCGGCACTTCTCCCCAGACTGTGGCTCAGCTGCCGCCGCTTTCCATGCAGTTTTCCGATATGGCGCAATATCTGGATGATGCGAAGAAAAACAAAAAGATTTCGGACCCCGACTACAACAGTTTGAAGCTGCGTTTGAAGGACATACAGTCGAAAGAACGCTCTTATCGCATCCAGGGCGGCGGTCAGTTGGGCAGCGACGTGGAAGCCGAAATCCGCCAGAATCTCACCGATTTTGCGCGTGAGATGACCAATCGCGTACAGCTTTAGACCGTCGTTGAATTAGATAAAGGCCGCTTTTTTGCCGGCCATCAGTTCGCCTATCAATCGCACCATGTCGTCCTGCACGCTGTGCAGAGCTTTGGTGGCATCGATCAGGCGGAAGCGATCAGGCTCTTGTTTGGCGATCGTCAAATAACCCTGGCGCACTTTGTGGTGAAATTCGATTGCTTCTTTTTCCATCCGGTCATGACCTCCCGGATGCAGCCTGCCAAGGCCTTTTTCTGATTCCAGATCAAAGAGGAGCGTCAGCTCCGGTTTCAGTCCCTGGGTCGACATCTCGTTTAGTTGTTTGATCAAATCCAGGTCGATGTCGCGACCATACCCCTGATAGGCTACGGACGAATCTATATATCTATCGCAGATGACCAGCTTGCCTGCTTTGAGCCCGGGCAGGATCACTTCACTGATATTCTGGGCGCGGTCGGCCTGGTAGAGCAAAAGCTCGGCCATGGGAGCTACGGGATTGCCCGGCTTGAGGAGTATGTGGCGGATCTGCTTGCCAAGCGGTGTGCCGCCCGGATCGCGGGTGAGCACGTAGGGCACCGCCGCCGCATCGAGCTTGGCTGCCAGCAGTCGCACCTGTGTGGTCTTCCCAGCACCCTCCGGACCTTCTAGAGTGATGAATGTGCCTGGGTACTGGTGCGCCATTAAGGGGTCTCGGGTCTCTTATGAACTGTGGAACTAGTGCTTAATATTGTTGCACAAATGATATGATTGCCATTCTCCTGGGAAATTTTCTAAGGCGCAATGGCCGAGGGGCTCTTGGCCGAAATTTTTTGATTTCTCACCCAATAGTTCAAATAGTTTTAGAGAGGTTTTGTCATGGCTCAGACCTTAACGGCTCCCAAAGTCAAGGTAGATCGCAAGTGGCAACTGTGGATAGACGGTAAATTTGTACCTGGTGCCTCGGAGCGCACTTTGATCAATCCCGCCACCGGTCAGCCCCTGACCAAGGTTGCGGAAGCGTCCAAAAAACAAGTGGAAGAGGCTATCAAAGCCGCTCGTAAGGCCTTTGACCATGGTCCCTGGCCGCGCATGACCGCCCTGGAACGGGCCGGTTATCTCAATAAGATTGCCGATGCCATCGATGCCAACGCCGAAGAACTGGCGGAGCTTGAGACTCTCAATGGCGGCAAGCCCCTGCGCGAAGCCAAATACGATATCGCCGATACTGCCTATTGCTTCCGCTACTATGCCGGTTTGATCAACAAGCCCACCGGTCAGACAGTGGACGTGCCGGCACCGTCGGTGACGACAATCGTGCGTGAGCCTATCGGTGTCTGCGGACAGATCATCCCCTGGAATTATCCCCTTTTGATGGCTGCCTGGAAGCTCGCTCCCGCTCTGGCCGCCGGCAATACCTGCGTCCTCAAGCCTTCGGAATACACCCCTCTGACAGCAGTCAGACTGGCTGAGATAATGGCTGAAGTCGAGCTGCCCAACGGTGTTGTGAATATCGTTCTGGGAGACGGACCGACCGTCGGTCAGCCCCTGGCCGAAAGCACCCTCGTCGACAAGATTGCCTTCACCGGTAGTGTCAAGACCGGTAAGATAATCGCCGCCGCCGCCCTCACCAATCTCAAAAAAGTGACCCTCGAGCTTGGCGGCAAGTCACCAATGGTGGTGTTCTCTGATTTTGATGTGGACGTTGCCGTTGACTACGCCCTGTTTGCCATCTACTGCAATTCGGGCCAGGTCTGCTCGGCCGGATCGCGCATGATTGTGGAAGAGAGCATTTACGATTCCTTCGTCAAGAAGATGGCCGAGCGTGCCAAGAAAATCAGAGTCGGCCCCGGTCTGGAAGAAGAAACAGAAATGGGTCCGCTCGTCAATGAAGTGCAGATGAAGCGCGTCATGGAATATATCGAGATCGGTCAGAAAGAAGGAGCCAAGCTCATCACCGGCGGCGATAAGCCTAAAGGCGATAAGTACGGTGCCGGCTATTATGTCAATCCGACAATATTTGCCGACGTCAAATCCGATATGCGCATTGTCCAGGAAGAAATTTTTGGACCGGTCGTTGTGGTGCAGAAATTCAAAACCCAGGAAGAAGCTGTCGAGCTGGCTAATGACTCCGCCTATGGCCTGGCCGGTGCGGTGTTCACTAACGACATCACCCGCGCTCACACGGTTGTAAAACAACTGCGTGCCGGCATCACCTGGGTCAATGCCTATCACAATACCTACACCGAATGCCCCTGGGGTGGTTACAAGCAGAGCGGCTGGGGCCGTGAGCTTGGCACCTTTGGTCTGGAAGCTTACACCGAAGTCAAACAGATCAATATCAACCTCGATCCGCAAGCGGTCGGCTGGTTCGAAGCCTAAACCAGAGAGCATTTCGAATCATCCATCAAGCACTGCCAGAAAAGCCCCATCCCCGGTGGGGCTTTTCCTTTTGCGGGAACCGTAGACACTGCTCTCGGTCACTAATTGCAGTTGTACTTCAGTGGGTGCCTTCATGCTTCAGACCTACTCCAAAAAACGCGATTTCAGCAAAACACCTGAGCCCTCCGGCAAAGAAAAGCCTGGCCGGTCTCAGCTCAAGTCTGTCGGCAAGGCCCTGACTTTCGTCATTCAGAAACATTCGGCCAGTCACCTGCATTATGACTTCCGCCTGGAATGCGATGGTGTGCTCCTCTCCTGGGCAGTCCCCAAGGGGCCTTCGCTTGATCCGGCGGTTAAAAGGCTGGCCCTGATGGTCGAAGATCATCCCCTCAGTTATGGCGATTTTGAGGGTGTTATTCCCGCCGGGCAATACGGCGGCGGCGAAGTCATAGTCTGGGAGCGCGGCACTTATGTGCCGGACGCCTGTTTGCAGGACGGCAAGGTAACAGCCGCTCGTGCCGCCCAGCAAAAAGAAATTAAGGCCGGTCTGAAAGCCGGGAAATTAGCTTTTACTCTGTCGGGTAAAAAATTGGGCGGCTCCTGGACCCTGGTGCGCACCAAACGCAGTGAAAAGGACTGGCTTTTGATCAAGCACACCGATGAGTTTGTCGACACCGAAGTCGACATCACCGAAAATGATAAGAGCGTTCTATCTCGCAAGACGATCGCCAGTCTGGAAAAGATCAATTCCGATAAGAAAAAGGCCATGCCTGAAAAGCGCACCACTAAAAAAGTCACCGCTAGGAAGGCGACCGTCGTAAAGCCCATGCTGGCCAGTCTTTCGGCAACTCCTTTTACGCGGGAGGGTTGGATTTACGAGCCCAAATTTGATGGCATCCGTGCGGTCGCCTATATATCCTCCGGCAGCGTCAATCTCCAATCACGCAACGGCATCAGTCTCAATCACAGATTTCCCAACCTGGTCAAATCTCTGTCCAAAAATCCCGATATGATCATTGACGGTGAAATCGTTGCCCTTGATGATGATGGGCGCCCGTCTTTTCAGTTGTTGCAAGCCCGGGCCCTGAAAAGCAAGGAAGCGTCCAGTGCCAGGCACATCGTCTATTACGTCTTCGACATCCCGGATCTGGCCGGTCAGTCTTTGATGGAAGAGCCGCTGGCCGAGCGCAAAAAGAAGTTGAAGAAAAATCTGAAAACCACCGCCGACGTCAAATATGTTGATGATTTGCACTGTGACGGACTGACAGCTTACAGCCTTTGTATCAAACAGGGCCTGGAGGGCATCGTCGCCAAGCGTGAGGATGCCACATATCAGAGCGGCCGCCGCTCCCCCGACTGGATGAAGGTCAAGGCAACCCAGAGCGCTGAGTTTGTCATTTGCGGCTACACGAAAGGCACGGGCAGCCGAGAAAATACATTCGGCTCGCTCATTATCGGGCACTACAAAAATAAAAAGCTTCTCTATGCCGGCGGTGTGGGCACTGGATTTGATACCAAACTATTGAAACAACTTTTTGCCAGACTCAAGCCTCTAGTGCGCAAAACCAGTCCCTTTGATTACGTCATCGAGGACAGGCCGCGGGGCTCGATAGTCTGGGTGGAGCCCACCATGGTTGCGGAATTCAAATACGCCGAGTGGACAGCCGACGGCAGGCTGCGAGCGCCTGTATTTTTGCGTCTGCGGGAGGATGTCGCCCCCGCCGAGACCGGACCGCGCAAGCAAGCTTTGCCCCCGGCAAAAACCTTAAAACCGGCAAAAGCGGCAAAACAGTCAAAAAAGGCAAAAGTCGAGGGCACCGCCAACATAGCTGAGAATCTCAAATCAACCGGAGACAGCTTGAAGCTGGAGGTTGATGGACACACAATTGCTTTCAGCCATCTGGATAAAGTGCTCTGGCCCGGACTCAAGGGCAAGGGCCTGACCAAACGTGATTACGCAAATTATCTGCTGCAGGTGGCACCCTTTATTCTGCCCCACCTCAAGAACCGGCCATTGACTCTGGTGCGCTTCCCCAACGGTGTGCAAGGTCAGCGCTTCTTTCAAAAACACTGGGAGCAAAATCGTCCGGACTTTGTGGAAACTTTTGAACATTTCTCCGAGAACGCCGATGAAAATCATCAATTTCTCCTGTGCAATAATCTGGCCACATTGATCTGGCTGGCTCAGATTGCCGATCTTGAGCTGCATACTTCGCACGCCCGCATCGGAGCGGCGGCGGAAAACAAAAAATTGACCCAGACTTATACCGATTCGCTTGAGCGAATAGAGCGCTCGACATTGAATTATCCGGACTATCTCGTGCTGGATCTGGATCCGTACATCTACAGCGGCAAAGAGGCTAAAGGTGAAGAACCAGCTCTCAATAGAAAGGGCTTTCGCAAAGTCTGCAAGCTCGCCCGGGCGCTCAAGGAAATGCTAGACGGGATGGGCATGGACGCCTTTGTTAAAACATCGGGTCGCACCGGTCTGCATATCTATGTGCCCATCGTGCGCAATGTCGATTATGACCAGGTGCGTGCCATCGCTCAGACCATTGGCAAGCATCTCATGGACGAGCATCCGCGCGATGTAACGATGGACTGGGCGGTGGTGAAACGAACAGGCAAAATATTCTTTGACCACAATATGAATGCTCGCGGCAAGACTCTTGCCTCCATCTATTCACCGCGTATGAGTGAGATCGGCACTGTGTCCGTGCCTCTGCCCTGGGATGAGCTGGATGATGTTTATCCCGAGCAATTCACGATCAAAACCGTGCCCGAGCGTCTGGCTAAAGTCGGCGATCTCTGGAAGGACATCCTCGATCACAAGGCCGATGTGAAGAAGATACTCGGCCAGCAGTAGGGCAGAGCGCTACTTGCGACTCTTAGCCTTTGCTCGCGATTTGGTCGCTGTTTTTGGTTTGACCTTCACGGTTGCTTTGCTCTTACCGGCCGCGGCCCGGGCACTGCTGACACCGGCCTTGCTGACGCTTGCTTTGAGCGCTTCCATAAGGTCCACGACTGCCTTTGGTTTGAGTTTCCTGGTTTTGCCGGCGGTGGCACCGTGGGTTTTCATCTCAAGCATCTTTTCCAGGGCTTCTTTGTAGTCGTCTTTGTAGCCGGCCGGATCAAAGGGTGCGCTCATCAAGTCGATCAGACTCAGAGCCATATCGAGCTCTTGTTTGGGCACTTTTGCCCCCGGTTCATCGGGGGCGGTCTCGACTTTGATTTCGTCTTGATAGAGCAAAGTGGTCAAAATCAGCGTGTTGCCCAGGGTGCGAATGGAACATAATCTTTCGCGACTGCGGATTGTGATTTTGCCTATTGCCAGTAATGATTTGCTGGCCAGCGCCGTGACAAACAGATTGAAAGCGCGCGTGCCTTGCTTCTCCGGCAGCAGGTAATAGTTTTTTTCAAAGTATAGTGAGTCGACTTCCTCGGCCCGGACAAAAGACGTGACATCGATGATGTTTTTGCTGGGGATGGGAAGTTTGTCGAAGTCTTCATCGGTCATGGGGATGAATTCGTCTTTTGAGATGGCATAGCCTTTGACTATTTCTTCCCAGGGCACTTCTCGATCGCAGGTCGGACACCAGCGGACTTCCTTGATGCGGGTCTGACATTGTGCATGCAGTTGGTGGAAGGCCACACGCTTGCTGCTTGTGGCGGCAAATAGCTTGACCGGGATGCTGACCATGCCAAAACCAATTACACCGGACCAGATAGTCGCTGACATAGACGGAGCCCCGCACAAGTGATATTTGCTCTATATACGAGCCTTTATAGCCGACGAGGCATTTTGCCCCCGGTTCCCGCCGATTTTTGCGGTCCTGTGCTGATCTGCACCGCTTGTAGTGGCATTAACTGGTTGGTGTTGCGTTTGTTTTGCTCGCACTTTGTCTGATAGTTCTTGAGTTTATCTGCTGAAGCATTGCTTAGATGGCAACTCTCTAATCTATATAGCTGTATTACCGGCAGTGATGATTCCTAATTTCCAGAGCCTCTATGTAGGCAATATTGGACCGAGGGGGGAATTCGGCCAAACGGCCGGTAGTCAAGTGATTAGCCTTTGCTAACAAGAGTGGTGTTACGGAACACCTTGGCATGCCGGGTCGTCTGCTAAACTGTACTTCTCGGGATTGTTTACTAAGTTCCGCGCATTTGTCAGGATGTAATTAGTGCAAAAACTAAAGTCCTTTAAGTCACCGGCCGGGATGATCGCCCTTTCGCTGCTCATTTGTATGGGGCAGGTCCCGTTTGCGCTGCCTTCCTTTGCGGAAATTGGCGAAAATCACTTTCAATTGCCGGTCAATGGCAGTCTGGAAGGACCCCTTGATGCTTCGGGCGAGGCGGCTGCTCCCGCGCCCTCCCCTTCATCTCCATATTTGGCACCTTCTTCCTCGGCCGGTATTTCTACCAGCAGCGACAGTGTCTTCCATGTTGGCGCCACCGACAATGTACAGGCCTCCGACAGTGCCGATGCCGCCGCCAGCAATCTGGTTGTCGACGATGTGAAAATTGAGGGTAACCGCCTCATCCCGACTGAGGAAATTGCTACCGTAGTAAAAACCCGCAAGGGTGATAAGTACGATAAAGAGCAGGTTTTGAACGACCTCAAAGCCATCGACGGCATGGGTTACTTCAATAAAAACAGCTTGATGGTAAATCAGGAAGTAACCGAAAGCGGTCTCCTGCTTAAGATCCGTGTGGAAGAAAACGCTCCCATTACGCAGTTTGCCATCACCGGCAACAATGCAATTTCCACCGAAGAAATATCCAAGCTCTTCAATGATCAACTCGGCCGACCTTCCAATCTCAACGCTCTTTCCAGCGCCATCACCAAAGTCGAAGAGGCCTACAAGGAAAAGGGCTTTGTCCTGGCTCAGGTAACCGACGTCAAAGACGATCCCGACGGTAGCGTTGAACTCGTCATTAATGAAGGCACAATCGACAATATCGTCATCAGCGGCAATCACAAGACCAAAGATTTTGTTGTTCGCAACAACATCAAACTCAAGCCGGGCTCTGTCTACAACGAAAGGCAGTTGACCAATGATCTGAAGAAGCTATATGCCAATGGCTATTTTCAGGATATCCGCCGTTCGCTGGTGCCTTCGGAAAAAGACCCGGGCAAATTTACTCTCAAGGTTGAAGTTGACGAAAAACGTAGCGGCTCGGTTAATGCCGGTGCCGGTGTTGACTCACTGGCCGGGCCTTTCGGCTCATTTGGATTTTCGGATAATAACTTCCGCGGTCGCGGACAGGTGCTTTCACTCAGTTCGCAAATGGGCTCAGGCACTCTCAACGGCATTAGCAATAGTGTCAATAATGGTGGCACCAGCTTTTTGCCTACAGGCCGGACCTACAACGCCGAATTGAGCTTTATTGAGCCCAGCCTGCGTGGCTCCAATGTCTCGATGTCCAATACTCTCTTCGGCCGCAATATGGCCTCGATGGCGATTGACCAGTCGATGCAACAGACCTTTGGTTTGAGCACCAATTTTTCCAAGCCTCTTGTCGGCCACTGGACCGGCAATCTTGGCCTGACAGGCGAGGGTACAAGGCTGAGAGATGTCGGCAGCCTTTATCAGGATCAGAATATTATTTCGTCCATGGAACAACAGGCTTTGAGGTCTGGCCTGGCATCGAGTGCTGCTCAGGCCTCCGGCCTGGCCCAGAGCTATCGCAGTCAGCAACTCAAGGGCGGAGTTTTCGCCAGCATCAGCCCATCGGTCTCCTATGACACCCGCGATGCTATCGTTGACGCCACTAAAGGTTCGTATCTGCGATTTTCCACCACTCCCACCGCCGGCCCCAGCGCCGCTTTCATCAAGGGTGGCATCGTCGCCAGCAAATTTGTACCCCTGGGTCATGATGTGACCCTGGCCATGAACACCACTGCCGGCATGTCATTTGGCGGTATGCCCCAGTTTGCCCAGTACCGTCTCGGCGGCTACTTCGGTAATGGTGTGCGCGGCTTCCGCTCCTTTTCCGACCTCGGTACCGGTACCCAAATGCTCATGGGTACAATTGAGCTGCGCAAGAAGTTGAATCTGCCCGGCGACAACGTTGTCAGTAAGGTCTTAAACAGCCACGTCAAGTTGACCGGTTGGCTTGACTACGGTCAGGTCGGCGGCAACCGTAACATGAACACACTGCTGACCAGAAACAGTATGGGCGCTTCGGTGGGTGTTGGCGTACGCATCAAGATGCCCATGGTGGGCATGGTACGTATAGATTACGGTTTGCCAATCTTGAGTACCCTGTCCACAAACAAATTCACTCCCCGATTGACTTTCGGATTTGGAGACAAGTTTTAAGAAGGTCTCTTCAAGCTCTCTGGTTTGAATCCCTGCGAATGTTGTAAACTGTGCACTCGGGCGCATTTTACGACTATCGTCCTTAAACAGGAATATTCTGCGGAGAGAAGAATGCAGTATAAACAATATGCAGTATTGGCCAGTGTAGTTTTGGCGGCAGGTGTTGCCGGTCAGGCTCTGGCTCAAGGCACGCCGGCCAAAAGCACAAACATCGGCATCGTTGATCGCAACAAAGTAATTACCAGCTTCACCAAAGCTCAGCAGGCCGCTCAGGAACTGAAGGGTCAGGAAGACAAAGTCCGCAACTTGCTGGAATCTTCCAACAAGAAGTACGAAGAAGCTAAGGCTGCTAAGAAATCGCCTACCGAACTGAAGGCTCTTCAGGACAGTTTGCAGAAGCAAATCGATACCGAATACAAAGCTGCTCAGGGCCGCGCTCAGGCTCTTGAATCACAGCTCGAAAGCGACATCGACAAAGCTATCAAAGATGAAGCCACCAGCAAAAATCTGGACACAGTACTGGTTAAGGATTCGGTCCTCCTCGGCGGACTCGATATTACCGACGGCGTGATCAAGCGCTTGCCGGCTACCGCCAGTGCCGGCACCAAAACAGTCACTAAGTAAATCAGTGCCTGTCGAGGCGTCTAGCGATTAAGACACATGCGATACCCGCGCTCTGCGCGGGTTAGCTGTTTAAACGGTCATTAGTTTTTTACACAAGGAGGCCTTATGCGGCTCCCACAACCAATGAATCTCGGACAAATAGCGGCCCTTATCGGCGGCCGGGTACACGGTGATCCGACTGTAGAAGTCTCCACTGTATGCCCATCGCCAATGCAGGCTAAAGAAGACGATCTGGCTTTTGTTTTTGATCAGAAGTTGGTGAAGAAACTGGGCAACTGTGTGGCCAAGGCAATCGTCGCCAAGGAAGGTACTGAAAAGGACTTCCCCGAGCGCAACATGGTGCTTGTGCCCCGACCCAATCTGGCCATTCAAAAGGTGCTTACCGCCGTCGCTCCCAAGCGCTATTATCCGCCGGCTGGAGTGCATCCAACCGCGGTCGTTGACGAGAGTGCCGTGCTCGGTGCCAATGTCGCCCTCGGCCCTTATGTTGTAGTCGGTCCCAAATCAAAAATTGGAGCCGGTACAAAAATAATGGCACACACCGTAATTGGTGGCGAGGTCGAAATCGGCGAAAACTGCATAATCTATCCGCACTGCATCGTGGCCGACTATTGCAAAATCGGCAACCGGGTAATAATGCAACAGGGCGCCAGCCTGGGCTCCGATGGCTTTGGCTATGTGACCGAACGCCCGAGCAATCTGGAACAAAAGATGGCCGGTCAAAAGGAATTTTCCGACGCCCCCAATCCGCTTCTGAAAATCCCTCAGATTGGCAATGTCGTATTGCACGACGATGTGGAAATCGGTGCTTATGCCACCATCGACAGAGCGACGATGGGCTCGACCATTGTTGGCGAAGGTACCAAAATAGACAATCTGGTGATGATTGCGCACAACAATCGCATCGGTAAAGAGAATCTGATCATAGCCTGTGTTGCCGTTGGCGGTTCCTGCGTCCTGGGCGACAGGGTGGTAATCGGTGGTGGTTCCAACGTCAGCGATCACCTCACTTTGAGCGATGACGCTGTTCTCTCCGGTGGCTCCGGTGCCATGAAAGATATTCCACCCGGTGAAATCCACGTCGGCACGCCGGCGGTGGCCAGCCGTGATTTCTTCTCTCAGATTGCCAACTCGCGCCGTATGCCGCGCTTGATTGACGATCTGAAAGACTTGAAAAAACGCATGGCAATTTTAGAAGAGCAGATCGCCGAAAAGGCACTGGCAACCACGTCCAAAAACGGATAACAATTCACGCATTTGATACAAGAGTCAGGGTAGGTAATTGAAATGACATTAGAGGTAGCCGGCAGCGAAGCTGTCAATCTCAAAGAAGTACTCGAAGGGCATGCCAAACTGGCTTCCCATGAGAGTATGGGACTGACCTCCAAGCAAAAAGTAACGGTCGACATTCACCAGGCCCCCGAAGGGCGAGGCATTGTTTTTTTTCTCAAGGCTGCCGATGGTTATATCGAGGTACCTGCTAACTACACCTCTGTCGTAAACACAATGCGTAATGTGGTGCTTGGTGTCGGCCGCACCAGACTCTGCATTGTTGAGCATTTCCTCTGCGCCGCCAGCCTCTGGGGCCTTGAGGATCTGTATGTCGTAGTCGACGGGCCGGAAATGCCCCTGGCCGACGGCAGCGCCGAACTCTGGATCGAGCTTTTCAAAAAAGCCGGCATCCCCCAGCGCAAAATCACCTGCGATATCACTCTGCCGCATCTGACCGAAGTGAGCAAGGGCGATCGTTGCATCCTGGCAATACCCGATGAGAAATTTTCGGTCACCTACCTCATGGACTGGAAGCATCCCAAAATCGGTCAGCGCTGGCAGACCTGGGACCTTTCCAAAGACATCAAGGATATCTATGACTCACGCACTTTCGGCATGTTGAAAGAGCATGAGATGCTGGGACTGGTGAACGATGTAGTGAGCCTGACCGAAGATGATTTCACGATGCCCCTGCGCTATCCAGACGAGCCGGTGCGTCATAAGCTCCTGGATCTGATCGGTGATCTGGCCTTGATCGGCGTTAATCCTTTGCGTATCAAAGCTCGCTTTATCAGTATCAAAGCCGGTCACGAGCTGGATGTGGAAATCTCCAAAAAGCTCTCCTTGCTACTGGCAAACGCTGTAAAACCCGCCTGCGCCACCGGCGTATAAATCAGAGGTTCAAATGAATAGACATTTTACCGGGCGACTCGCACTCTCGACCTTGCTGGCTCTCGGCGTCCTGCTGTCGCCGGTGACTTCGGTCTTTGCCGCTGAATCTAAGAGCGAAGCTGCAAATAAAGCCGAATCACTTGGCGTTGCCATCACCGTCTACAATCAGAACTTTGGTCTGGTCAAAGACATCCGCAACTTCGAACTCAAAGAAGGCATCAACTCGATACGCTTTGAAGACGTAGCTGCTGCAATTGATCCGACTACCGTGAGTTTTACATCCTTGACCGCGCCCAACTCAGTGGCGGTGCGCGAGCAAAATTATCAATTTGACTTGATGGATGTCGGCACCATTCTCTCCAAGTCGGTCGGCAAAGAAATAAAAATCAGACAGTACACCACAGGCGGTACCCACGAAGTTACCGGCGTCCTTCTCAATCCGCCCCAGGTCAGCGTCTCCGACTCCAACGGTAACGTCAGCCAGCGCAGTCAGAGCATCGTTTTGAAGACCGCCTCCGGCATAGTCCTGGGGCCGTCCGGGGAAGTTGAAATAGCCGAGTTGCCCCCGGGTCTTGTCTCCAAGCCGTCTCTGCTCTGGAAGCTTGATTGCGATAAGCCTGGTACGCACAAAACTGAAATCAGCTATCAGACCCAGGGCCTGAACTGGAAGTGTGATTATGTCGCCGTGGCCAATGCCGATGACAGTGCCGCCGATCTGACCAGCTGGGTTACCCTCGATAATAAATCCGGAGCGACTTATAAAAACGCCGCCCTCAAACTTATGGCCGGTGATGTCCACAAAATACAGCCCCCTGTCGCACCCAGGGCGATGATGTTTAAATCCGCCAGTATGGCCGGCGGCATGGCCCCTCAGTTTACCGAGCAGTCCTTTGCCGAATACCACCTCTACAGTCTGGCCAACAAGACCGATGTGATGAATAACGAAACCAAGCAATTGACGCTGTTTAACACCAGCAATGTGCCGGTCAAAAAGCTCTATATTTTTGATTCCCCGCAGCCGTACTACGGTGGCTTTAATCCGAGTGGGGCGACAAACGGTAAGGTCAACGTCAAGCTTGAGCTGGTCAACTCCAAGGAAAATAACCTTGGCATGCCCATGCCTAAAGGCAAAGTGCGCGTCTATAAACGCGACAAAGACGGAGCCATGCAATTTGTCGGCGAAGATTTGATCGACCACACGCCCAAGGACGAGAAAGTGCGTGTCTACATCGGAGATGCCTTCGACCTTGTCGGTGAGCGCAAGCAGACTAACTTCAATCAGGTCTCGAATAAGATCCAGAGATCGTCGATGGAAATCTCTCTGCGCAACCACAAAGAGACTCCTGTGACAATCACATGTGTCGAACACGCCTACGGCGACTGGAAGATAATCAGCTCCAGCCAGCCTTCGACCAAGAAGGATTCACACACTTTTGAATTTGCCGTGAAGGTCCCCGCTAACGGTGAGGCCAAGGTCAATTACGAAGTGGAAACACGGTATTAGAGACCGGGGGCGTTTGAACGTCTTGAAATTCAAAGCCAGTAAACTCTTTGTCGTGTCAATTGTCGCCGCCTTTGGCATGGCGATGGGGCTGGCATGCGGGCCAATTCTGGCCGAGGATAAGCCCCAGCCCCTGCTCAAAGAAATTACGATGGTTGGCAATAAAGAAATACCCGCCTGTGAGATTGCGCGATTTTTTGACGGCCAATTAAGTCGGCCAATAGATCCTGGTGCGGTAGTGAACGCAGTTGCGAAGGCTGAAGAGCTTTATCACGAACGGGGTTTTGTCCTGGCGAAGATTACCGAGGTGGAGGATGCCGAAAAGGGTGAAATTAAGCTCGTCATCGATGAAGGAATTCTTGATGCTATTGAAATTTCGGGCAATCACAAAACCAAGGATTTTGTCATTCGCAATAACCTTAAATTGAAGCCTGCTTCTGCCTATAACGATAAGACTGCTTTCGCTGGTCTCAATAAGATTTTCTCGAATGGATACTTCTCTGACATACGCCGTTCAGTGACACCATCAGTGAAAGATCCTGGAAAATTTACTCTCAAAATTGAGGTTGATGAAAAGCGCAGCGGCTCTGTACATCCGTCTGTATGTGTTGATTCTCTGCCGCTAGGGTACAACCTGGGCAATGCTCAGGTGGCGAAGATGCCTGATTCTCCTTTTAACCGCAATATGATCTCTGTGATACAAACGACAAAAAAAACCATCACGGCTTTATGCTTTGGGGTGCCCCAACTCACCAATTATCGGCTCGGTGGTTACTTCGCTAAGGAGCTGGGCGCTTCTTGTTGCAATTCGGCGCCGCGTACCGGTATGCAGGTGCTTATGAGTACAACTGACCTTCGCAAGAAATTGCGTTTGCCTGATACGAATGTCGTCATTGAGACCTTGAACAGCCGTTGGGTGAAGATTACGCCTGGTAACCGCGAGGGCGCTAGTCCGTCGAATCCATCACCTTTAACAGGGTGCAGCTTTATTAGAAACCTCGAGAGTCCAAAGCTCAGTACTACCTATAGATCGTTTCCTTTGCTTGGGTCGAAGCTCTCGGTCCCTCGTTCTACCGTAGGGGATTTTCCTCGCAGGCCCGTTGGCGTCCGCGATGGCCGACCGGTGGCAGAAGGCCCGCACACAAAATTTTCAGAAGATACACCACATACGGAGCAGTCATGGACATATTGAAAAGAAACGCTGTCACTCTCGCTGTCGGCATCAGTTTGCTGGGGGCCGGCTATTCCAGGATGCAGGCTCAAGAGCCCACTCCAGTAAATACATCCAATAAGGTTGCCGAAGAGATGGCCGACAAGCCCGCGGTTTCTTCCGACTCCAAAGACGTGAGTATTACCATCTACAATCAAAACTTCGGCCTGGTGCGCGATGTGCGCGAGATTATGTTCAAAGACGGCCGCAACAATATCAAATTTGATGATGTGGCCGCCGGTATCGATCCGACCACTGTAAGCTTTATCAGTTTGACCGCACCAAACTCGGTGGCGGTGCGTGAGCAAAACTATCAATTTGATTTGATGGACATTAACACTATTCTCAAGCGCTCCGTCGGCCGAGAAGTTAAGTTCAGACAGTTCATACCCGGTGGCGGTGAGCGCTCTGTCGAAGGCACGTTGCTTTCGCCTCCTTCGGCCTCGGTGGCCGACTCAAATGGTAATGTTTCGGAGCAGGCCCAGTCCATTGTTGTGAAAACATCCAGCGGTATCGTGGTGGCACCGCAGGGACAACTGGAGTTGGCCGAGCTGCCCAAGGGGCTGGTTGCCAAACCATCCCTTCTCTGGAAAATTGATTGCGAAAAGGCCGGACAGCAGAAGGCCGAAATCAGCTACCAGACTCAGGGTCTAAACTGGAAGTGCGATTATGTCGCCGTCGACAATGCTGACGATAGCGGCGTTGATATCACCAGTTGGGTGACTCTCGATAACAAATCCGGTGCCACATATAACGATGCAGCGCTCAAGCTTATCGCCGGTGATGTGCACAAGGTGCAAAATGCCCAGCCCATGATGGAGAGAGGCATGGCTATGGACGCTGTAGCCGCCCCGGCACCGCAGCAGTTCAGCGAGCAGAGCTTTGCCGAGTACCATCTCTATAGTCTGGCCGGAAGGACCGACCTGCATGATAACGAAACCAAACAGATGACTCTCTTTACTGCCAGCGCTGTGCCTGTGAAGAAGCTCTTTATCTTTGAACCGTCCGGGCCTTTTGAAGACGGCAGCGGTGGCGATGACAGCAAAGTCAAAGTCAAACTGGAGATGGTCAACAGCAAGGAAAACAACATGGGCATGGCCCTGCCCAAGGGCAAGGTACGCGTGTACAAGCGCGATGCCGATAGTGCCCTGCAGTTTATCGGGGAAGATTCAATCGACCATACGGCCAAGGATGAAAAAGTGCGGCTGGAAATCGGCAATGCTTTTGACGTCGTAGGCGGCTTCAAGCAAACGAGCTTTAATGACGGCTCCAGTTTTGGCGGCAAGGTGCAAAAGGCCAGCTATGAAGTATCGCTGCGCAATCACAAGGACGCGCCTGTGACTGTCACTTTTGTCGGCCATGCCGGCGGTGATTGGAAGATTACGACACCTTCGACGCCGTTCACCAAGAAAAATTCGACGACCTATGAATTTACTGTGCCGGTAGCGAAAAATGGCGAGACGAAAATCACCTATACGGTAGAGACCCGCTATCAGTAAATCAGCAGCGAGTTAGCGCCTTTACTTGGCGCGTTCCGAAATGGCGTCCATAATCAGCTGGGCGGCACCGACTATACCGGCCAAGCCGTCCAGTTCGGACTTCTGGATGTTCATGTTTTCACCGATGCGCACCATGCAGCGGTCGACGACCATCTCATGGAGCAATTCAAAATCGACGCATTCGGCCAGACCTCCGGTCAGGACGAAAACATCGGGATCGAGGATGTGAGCTAGATTGACTATGCCTATTGCGACATGTTCGTGCCAGACATTGAGGGCGCGCTGGGCGACGATGTCATTTTTCTGAGCAGCTTGTACAATCTGTCTTGTAGTCAACTCCGGAGCCATTTCCACCAGCGGTGTCTGGCCCGGTGTCAGCCCCTGCAAAATGTCTCTGGCTGTGGCTACCATGCCGCGGCCTGAGCCGTAAGCTTCCCAGCAATCAAACAAGCCGCAGGTGCAAAGTCTTTTATTGCCCAGGGATATGCGACTGTGGCCAACTTCGCCGGCTCCCCAGTGGGCGCCGCGGAAAAGCTTGCCGTCGATTAGCAGACCGCCACCAATACCGGTGCCAAGAGTAATGACGCAGACGCATTGTTTATCACGTAGATTGCGGGCGCAGGCTTCGCCAAAGGCGGCCGCGTTGGCGTCATTTTCCACATGGACGGGGATCAGTGTGCTTTTCTCGATTACTAACTTCAGCGGGGTGCCGGACCAGCCCGGCAGGTTACCCGTTGCACCGATGACCTCACCGGTTTCGGTATTGATGATACCGGCGGTAGCGATGCCTATGCCTTTGAGGATGTACTGACCCTGGAAGCTGATGATCAGATCAAGGATGGCGCGGACTATGTTTTCGGGTCCGTTGGGTGTCGGTATCTGGCGTGGCTCGCCCAGGATTTTGTTATCGAGGACGGCGGCGGCTCTTATTTTTGTGCCGCCAAGATCTATACCGAGGGCCGGCATGGTTATTTTTAGGGCATCCAAGGTTGTGCTTTCCCGTTTTTCCGACAAGACTAGATGCCGCCCAGTGTACCGCTGTCGGCGCCGCCTTTGAGCACTAACTTCTGGAAGGGGACAGGCTGGCCGTAGAGGATGTCGAAACCGAATCTGTTGACCTTATTGAGTACGTCGCGGTTGACCAGGACTTTGAAGTCGTCCGGTCCGAAGGCGGCAGTAAGCGTCTTGGAGTAAGCGGCTTTTGCAATCAAGTTGTAACCGTAGCCACCACCGATGCGCAGCCATTTCGCCACTTTGATGTCGCCGGCCAGGTTGACCGAGCGGCTGCCCTGCAGGTATTGGTCAAAGTAGAAGGGTGACGAACCGCGGATGGCGGCTTGTGTATAACCGGCGTTTAAGTGGATACGATTGAGGGCTACGTTTATCTGCGGGCTTATCTGAGCCAGGCCGCGGTAGTTGCCTGTCGAGTAAGCGCCGACTGCTACGCCGCCGAATACGTAGGACTTGACGCCGTATCTGTCATCGCCCAGGGCGAAGAGGTTTACGGTGGAGGCGGTTAGCTGTTCCTCGATTCGCAAGGCGGAAGGCTGCTGCTTTTTGGTTGTTGTGGCATTGCCATACAAAGGTACGAGGTTTGGATTGCTCGTCACCAGCGTGGCGTTGTCTTGCATCGCACCAGCCGAAGAGCGGAAGTTTATGCCGCTGACGAACGGTATTTGTTTTTTGACTGGATGGTCGTCTACAAATTCCGCCAGTAAGTGCGCTCTTCTGTAGCCGAACAAACCTTCCGTCAAGAAGCGGTTCAAGCCGGCCTGGAATTTGAATCCTTTGGCGATACCGCGCAGGGGCATTTTGAAGTCGCCGACTGGTAATTGCGAAACGCTACCGTAGGCAAAGTGGGTGGACAGGCGAGCATCGCTATAGCCAATCTGACCGGATAGACCTATATTGCTGCCATTGGAGTTGGTGCTGGTGCCGGTCTGAGCTCCGCCAAACTGTACCATCGGGGCCCAGGAGAATTGACCTGACCGACCGACTGCGTAGTTGAAGGCAGGACCAACGTTGTGACCGCCGGACTGGATGTTACTGGTGAACATCGGTGTGACCGGGAACATAACGTGGTTTTCGCCGTTGACACCGACAGTGGCAACAAACTTGGGCAGGGGCACGGTGAAATTGCCGAAGTCCAATTTACCGCCGAAGATTGTGACTTTACCGTCGCCGTATTTTTCGTAGACCATTTTGCGGGCTTTGAAAACAAAGCTCGGTTTGTCTTCCACGAAGGCGTCGGGGTGGGTTACGCGGTCGATGATATCCTGACCGGCGCCCACGGGGCCGAACATAACGTTTTTACCGATATGGAACGGCTTGGCCAGGGACATCGTACCGTTTTTGAAGATCATCCCTTTCTTGACACCGTAGGCGGTGCGGGAGATAACCTGCGTGCCGTCCAGCATGGTGTCGGGATTGGTGATCAGATATTCGTCGGAGGAGACCTTAAACTTAAAGGCTGCGCCGGTTGTGAGCTGACCGTTTCTCAGGATTTTGACGTTGCCGCGGGCATCGATCATTTCCTTGGCCTGGTCATAGAGGATTGTGTCGGCTTCCAGTTTGGAATTCTGACCGCCGATGATGGCTACGGCATTACCCGTGCCCAGGAAGGTGTTCTTGTCCTGGTCGTATTCGGTGTCGTCGGCGACGATCTGAATAACGCCCTTGAGGGTTGTATCTTCGCTGATCGGTTCGTTGACTTCGGATAATCTGAGATCGTCTTCCGAGGCTTCCGCCTCAAGAACGGTGGATGTGTCTTTTCCCAGCTCGGGGTGCGGACGATCCGAGACCGAAGGCAATTCCTGGTCCAATACCGGTTCGCGGCTCTCGAGCATCTGCAACTGGTCATCACCGAGGGCGGTGGCGGCTGGAGCTGCAGGGGCGGCCTTGGCGGGGGTACTGGCCGCTGCAGGTTTGCTTGTCTGCGGAGCCGGGCTCGGCGCTTCCTGCTCGTCGGCGGTCAGTTCGTTATCATCTATTTTGGGCGTCAGGGGCAGCAGGATCGTGCTGCCAAAATTATTTTTGTCCTTTGAGGCCGCAGCCAGAGCTGCCAGGCTAAAAAGGTTGGACCCGAACACCAGCGTCAGGCTTAACGCCAGCAGTCTCCGGCTCTTGTACTTGGAAAAGGTCGCCTTAGTGCTCAAATCGGCCTCTCTACTGTTTTGTCTCTTGACTACCGGTGCCATTACAATCGGCTGGACCCTGGCGAGTCCTTGTCTCTCAAGCAACCCAAGCGACGATGTAATTAGACGGGAGGTTCCTGAACCGCACTATTGTCTCAGCAAACCTCGTTCTCTTTATTACTTCCAGCCAATCATTTACCAACTTCTTCAAATTCGTGACACACTGAACGTTCGCAGCGCTTTACAAGAAGCCCGTCACGGCCAATTTTTCACATACTAAATTCGTCTCATAAACAAAATGTAATCAGGAGCGTCCAATTCCAATTTTTTCTTTCTGCTTCTGGTTTCATTATGAGGATGAACCCATTCGTATTTACCAGCCCCACTAAAGTACGCTTCGGCGAGGAAGGCCTTTCCTCCTGTGGCGACTACGTGCAGGAGCTCGGCGGTACGAAAGTACTGATAGTCACCGATGCCTTCATCGCTAAGAGCGGCAAGCTTGCGCCATTGATTGCCAGCATAAAAAGCTGCCTCGGTGTCGAGCCGCTCGTCTTTTCCGATGTGCCCCCCGATTCCGACGTCAGCTGCGTCGACAAAGGGGCATCAATTGCCAGGGAAAACAACTGCGATTGTATTGTGGCAATCGGCGGCGGCTCTGTCATGGACACGGCCAAGGTGATAAACATCTGTTTGAGCCTCGGCGGTGATCTGCTTGATCATCAGGGCATCAACAATATTACCCGGCGATTGCATCCTCTCATCGCCATTCCCACAACCTCCGGTACCGGTTCCGAGGTCTCTTTTGTGGCCATGGTTAAGGACCACCAGGAGCATAAAAAGATGATGTTCGGCAGCCCGTTTCTGGCGCCGGATGTGGCTATTCTTGATCCGCTTTTGATTGTTTCTCTGCCGGCAAAATTGACGGCTGCCACCGGTATTGATGCCGTCACTCATTGCATCGAATGCTTTGTCGCCCAGGGCACCAATTCACCCATGACCGATTCTCTCTGTCTGGAAGCGTTGCGCTTGCTCAAGGACTGGCTGGCTATCGCCACTGCCGACGGTGCTGATCTGGAGGCGCGTTCGGCTACTCTTGTGGCGAGCACGATGGCCGGGATGGCTTTTACCAACTCCGGAGTCGGTGTTGTCCATGCTCTGGCCCATGCCATCGGCGGCAAGTACGGCACTCATCACGGCATGACCAACGGGGTTTTGCTGCCTCACGGCATGCGTTTCAACCTGCCCGCCGCCGAACAAGCCTTTGCCAGATTGGCTCGCTATATCCAGGTGAGTGAGGACCCTCAGGACACCAAAGCAGCCGAGGCTCTGATAGACTGGGTTTGTGGCCTACTCGACGAGCTTGATCTTCCCGTGAATCTCAAACAACTGGGTGTTCCAGAGCTTAATAATGACTCTTTGAGCGAACTTTCCGATCTGGCGAGCTCAGATCCTGCCATAATGTTTAATCCAAGGGAGGTTACCAGCGAGGATCTGGTAGCTATTTTGAGGGGGGCCTATTGATGGCAGTTTATTCCAATACCGACGAGCTTCACAAAGTGATGGTCGATCTTTGGACGGCGATTAAGAACGATCCGAAGATGTCCGAACCTTTGCTGGCGTCGAGATTGACCGTGCAGTTTCACTACCGCGAGCCCGAAGGCCGCCTGACTGTGGACTGTTCCGATGGCCAGGAGATGCGTATCATGGCCGGTGAGTGTCCCAAAAAACCGGTCGTCGAAATGTTTATGAAGTCGGACGTCGCCCACGAATTTTGGCTGGGCAAAGTCAATGTTCCCCTGGCTTTGATCCAGGGCAAGATAGTCTCGAAAGGCCCTGTTAACAAGGCTCTTGCCTTACTGCCGGCTATCCGTCCTGCATACTCTCTATATCCCACCGTGATCAAGGATCATGGTCTCAAAGTTTCTGCCTGAACATGAAAGTTGTGACCGTCGGAGAGTTGGTGGTCGACTGGATAGCAGCCGATCGCAGCGCGTCCTGGCAAGATCCGCACACGTTTATTCGCAGTCTTGGCGGTAACAGCGCCAACGTCGCCCTCGGTATATCGCGTCTGGGCGGAGACGTGCGACTGATTGCCAAAATCGGCGCAGATCTGCATGGCAACTACCTTTTGCACTACTTTAAGGACATCGATGTCGACACCGATTTTGTCTTTCAGAGTGAGCAATTTGCCACCGCCCAGTGTTATGTACTCACCGATGAGAGCGGCGAGAACCTCTTCTTTAACTGGCCCCGGCCCAATGCCTGCCATCAGCTGACCGAGGACGAGTTTGATCCGGCCATGCTCGATGGTGCCTTCTGCCTACATGCAACCGGCATATCTCTCACCGTCGAACCCCGGGCTCAGTTCATCATAAAAATCATAAGAGAGGCCAGGGCGGCCGGTCTTACCGTGTCCTTCGACGCCGGTTTCCCCACCGGTGAAGGCGAGCTGGCGCAAAAACTTGTGCGCGAGGCGATGTCGCTGTCCGATTTACTCAAGGTCAATTTGCCGGAGCTTATCTACTGGCTTGTGCCTGCCATGGAGCCGGCCCGCCTGGCAGAGGTCCTGGATAATCCCGGCAAGAAGGACAATCTGGAAGAACTGAAAAAATTCTGCCGCGAGTTTCGGGTCAAGTCCGGGACGAAGATATTGATGTGCACTCTGGGTGCTTACGGATCCATCGTCACGACTGAAACTTTCCAGGGTTATGCCCCGCCTCACAGCCTGGAGGTCGTCGCCGGAGTCGGCGCCGGGGATGCCTATGTGGCGGCTGTTTTGCATAAACTGGCCCAGGAGCCCAAGCCGATTAATTTGGACCGGATCGATTGGTTGCCTCTAGCCAACTTTGCCAATGCCGCCGGTGCCCTGGCGACGCGTACGATTTCGGCCTCCGAGGGCCTGCCGACCCTGGCCGAAGTGGAGGAATTGCTTCGTAAAGCCCCCCCTGCAAGCCCTGTTTGAGTCTTCCTCGGCCAAGATTTTACTGTTAGACTCAGTCCAATTGCCCCCTGGTCGAGAATATCTCTGCGTGGAAGCCATCGGTAGCCTGATAGACATGTTTCACTCACTGTCTCTAGTGGTGATTATTTTTCTCGTTATCGTCTCGCTACTGGTCTGCCTGATGATGGTAGGCGTTTTTCGCGGCGACTTCGACAATATTCAGTAAGTCCTAGGGATTGATTAC
Source organism: Cyanobacteria bacterium SZAS LIN-3 (assembly GCA_018266215.1). Taxonomy (GTDB): domain Bacteria; phylum Cyanobacteriota; class Vampirovibrionia; order Obscuribacterales; family Obscuribacteraceae; genus REEB67. The sequence continues at coordinate 135,065 of JAFEAV010000004.1, forward strand.
CTGATCGGCGGCAAAGAGATATTCGCAGATGGCAAACATATTGGTCACCTGCTCGACCGGTACCTTTTCCTTGAGACCGTAATAGTCGAGGCAGAGGCCGCAGACGAGGACAGTCGTGCCGCCGTCTTTTAAATCGGACAATACCTTATATGTAGCTGAGGCGGGGTCCATTAGTTTCACTCCCGAATTGGCCATAAGAATTGCGCGGGGTTTCAAGCCCGATTGTTGAATGGTCTGCAAAAAGACATTCAATAGATTGTTGCTGAAGTCATGATCTTTTTCGTGGTCCGCGCCCTGGCCAAAAGTGTCCCGCGAAATGAAAACAACCGTGCCACCACCGCGGGTGACCTCTGTTTTGACTTGACTTTTTGCCGCTTGCAGATTGGCATGCTCACTTTTGTGATCTTCCAGGGCGTTGCCGCCGTCCTTGCGGTCGATGGAGACGCGGAAGTGATCGCCCAGGGATTCATTTTTGACATGAAGATTTTGCGAGCGCGCCAGGCGCTCCAGATTCTGGACATTGACTTCGGAGTCGACCAGTGCCTCCACCGACGACACCGTCTGGTCGTCAATGATTTTCTTCGCGCGCAGCACCGGCTCCGGGCAGCTCAGCCCTCTCAGGTCGACCTGTTTCTTCATTTCTTCCTCGTTTTTATTTGACTCAGGTAATGGTTACGTCTATATGTCCGGGAATGCCTTCCAAAAATTGACCGATGTGGCTGGCCTCAATTTTGTCGTCACTCAGTTTTTGCAAGACGGTATCAACGTCCTTTGCCGCAACCGCAAACAAGAGCCCACCTGCGGTTTGCGGATCGTAGATGAGGTCTGTTACCTCCAGAGGCAAATCATTTATATAGGAAACATTTGACTCAAATGATTTGCGATTGGCATAACTGCCAGCCGGTACCAGACCTTCGCGTGCCAGCTCAAGACATGCCGGCAGGAAGCGCAGTTTGTTGATCGAGATGCGTGCCGCCAGTTTACTGGCCTTCGTCATTTCGTGTATATGTCCTATCAATCCAAAACCGGTAACATCGGTGCATGCATGTATATCTATGTCGCTCAAAATTGAAATCGGACGGTTGTTGAGCGTTGTCAGCGAACTGAATAATCGTGCCTGTTCATCGTGATCCAGAAGATCCGCTTTTAGCGCAAGCAGGTTGACACCTGTGCCCAGCGCTTTCGTCATGATGATCGCGTCTCCTGGTTTGGCACCACCATTGGTGAGCATCTTATCCGGATGCACAAGACCGGTTACGGCCATGCCGTACAAAACTTCACTTCCCTGTATTGAATGTCCGCCTGCCACCATTGCTCCGGCTTTGACAATCTGGTCGGCGCCACCACGCAAAATTTCCGCTGCCATCGAGAGCGGGAAATCGCATGTGGGAAAGCAAAAGATAGCCAGAGCCAGTATGGGTGTGCCTCCCATAGCGTATATATCGGATAGAGCATTGGTGGCTGCGATCTGTCCGAACAAATACGGATCGTCTACAACGGGTGGGAAGAAATCAACGGTCTGTATCACAGCTTGATCGTCGTGCAACTTGTAAACAGCAGCATCTTCAAAGTTTGTGATACTGGTCAAAAGATTTGGGTCATGTACTTTTGGAAGAGAAGCCAGTATTTGCTTCAATTCGTGCGCACTGATCTTTGCCGCACAGCCAGCGGCTTTTACGTTACTTGTCAGTCGCGCTGTTTCTGCCGGCTGATCTTTTTGTGGATTGGTAGTCATAAGGATCTAGTTTATATGTTCTTTCAATATCCGCATGGTATCAGGTGTTAGCTGGTGCAACATTTACTTCTATTTCCAAGAAACCTTTTATATTAGTTTGCTGGAGTTTGGTCATTTAGTGGCACTTCAGCCCTTTAAAAAGGTCGTTGTTGAGTGTAGATTTGTATGCGGAAATCAGCGGTTCACGCAAAGCATAGACGTTCACCTCGCTTGTCGTCTAGGTCTGTGCGCGTACATTTTGCTGGTCTCGTTAAATTTTGAATTTAATAGTTTTGGGTATCGATTAAAGGAACGAGAATGCCGAAGAAAGTACTTGTTGCTCTTCCACCTGGTTTGCTTGAGCAAATTGATTTTGTTGCGGGAGTTGAGCATAGAACTCGCTCTGACCTGATAAGAGAAGCCTTGCGCAGATATACCGATAGTTTCAAGCGCAACCAGAGCCCACGGATGCAAGTCAGTCAGGTTGGTCCTCAAAAGATCGCCCTGCTCACCGACGCTGAGTAATATTCCCACTGTAAATCAAAACTACCTGTTGACGTCCGGCCTTCATAGGCATAGGATCTGACCTGTAGGTTCAGGATTTGCCTGAGCCGGGTCTATAAGGGTCGGCGGCCTCGGTTGCATGAATTTCTGGAATATCAGCCTTTTTGAGTTTTGTTTCGTGGCCCTGGTCATGGTCTCGCTTGGCTATGTCGCCATGCCCAGATTCATGATGCGGCGCAGACTGGTCAAAGGCTTCCCCTGGGGCTATTATGCCGACCAGGTGCCCCAGGGCGACCCCAACATGTTCCCCGGTAATGACAAGGACTTCTTGCATGACACGGGCACGGGCTTTGGTGGACTTGACGGCTTCGGCGATTACGGTGAATTCTCCGGTTTCGGCCAGCTGGGTGAGTACGGCGGCAGCTTCTTTAGCGGCGGCGGCGGTGGCGGCGACGTCAGCGGCTAGCTCTTAAATCGATATTGATCTAAACTTCATCTGCAACCGCTGCAACAAGTTTGGCCCTATCCTGGGATTCAGCCGGATGGGGCTTCTGTGTCTGTTGCCTGTGGCTATTGTAAGGAGCTTGCCTGGTGGGCAAATTTGGGGTGGCCGACATACTTAAGTTGCTCGTCCTGGGCAGCGGCCTGGCGGCACTTCTAATCAAAGATGCCAGACTCAAGCGCCAGTTTGCCATAGCGCTCCTGATGGCCTGCACGGCGCTGGTCGGCTACACCTTTTACCAGCCCCTGGCCAACCAGTCCAAAGACACCAAGAGTCTCGCCATTATGGACTCTTCCACCTCTGAGTTTGTGATGAAGCTGGCTTCGTCGATTGACGACCTCTTCACCAAGGCCGGTGGCGGCCTGATGGGGGCTGCCGGCGGCTCGTCTTCCAGCTCCAAAAAGATGATGGACGACATGCATGCCCAGGCGCTCAAATCGGCACAACTGGCCGTCAAGCATGATCCGGCCTCGGTGGCGATGAAGTTTCGTGAGCTTATCATCCTCGGAGAGTCGCGCATGCCCATGGGCAAGTCCCTGGCCGCACTCAAGGAGATGGGCGGTGAAACCGCGGCGCAGGCGGCTCTTCTGATAGAGCGCATGTATGAGACTCATGCCCTGCCCCGGGCAGAGCAAAAGGCCGCTCTGGCCATGTGTGAAAACCTTACCTCCCGCGGCTGGCTGCGCGATGTGGCGACAATCGAGGTCTACCGCGTCTCGGGCGAGGAGCAGACCGCCGCCAAAATGCAGGATACCTACCATGAGTCGCTGGTTGCCTATGCCGGGCGCATCGTTCTAATGATGGTAACAGCCGGTATTCTGGGCTTTGTCGGCTTGATTATTTTCCTGGCCCAGTTTTTCTTCTGGCCGCGTAAGCTCACCTCCGACGAACAGCGCAGTCTCATCGCCGCGCCTCAGGACTATGGTTTTCTCAAGATTTACGGCGTGTTCATCGGTTGGCTGGCTCTGGAATGTACACTTTCGCCCCTGGTCTCCGAGGTGGCAAAGGTCGTCAAAAAGCCCGTGGGTGCCCCGGATCCGCTAATGGTTGGCCTGCTTATCCTGGTCATTTACACCATGAGCAATGTGCCGTCTCTGATTATTGCCTGGCTTGTGGCCATCAGGGCCACCGGCGTCAAGTTTATCGATGCCGTTAAACTGCGCACTAAGAGCGGCAACCTGGGCCCTGTGCGACTTGTCCTGGCCGGTATTTCGGCCTGGCTCTGCGCTATCCCTCTGGTCATGGTCAGCGCTTTCATCTCCAAGTCGTTGCAGAGCAGCGGCTCGGTCAATCCCATTTTGCCTATCATCTCGGAGGTCGTCCGCTCCGGGGGCTTCACGACGATTGCCCTCTTTATCTTTGTGCTTGGTGTGATGCCGGCACTCTGCGAAGAGACACTCTTCCGCGGATTTTTGTACACGTCCCTGCGGGTCAAACACGGAGTCCTGTACTCGGTAATCGTCTCGGCTACGGCTTTTGCCGCCGTGCATCTTGATCCCGGCGCCTTCTTGCAGCTTTTTATCCTGGGTGCTGTCTTTGCCCTGGTGATGGAGCGCACGAAAAGCCTTTTGCCTTCAATGGTGGCCCACTGTTTGTGGAATAGCGGTACCTTGATTCTGATGATGGTGGCATTTGGCGGCTAATTTGCCGGCTATCGCAGTTTTGATGATTCTTAAACGGTCAAGTCGGGCACAAATGTTATAGGCATTTGTCTAAGCCTCAGGCTCGAATGGTAGCGCCATGACTGCAGTACGGACTGGCTACATTACACTCACTTCCAACCCTCACAAGAAGAGGGCCGGACTTGTGCCTCTGTGCGCTTTTCTGGCTATGGGCTGGGCCCTGGCCATCATGTACACGGTGGTTGCCGTGCTCAGCTGGTCGGAAAATGCCATGTTTTCTCTGGCTCTGATTGTATCGATGCTGGGCTTTGGCCTGGTTCTCAGCTTGTTTGGCATGGGCTTGCTGCGCGACTCGTACCGTGACTATATCCTTGAACTGACCGATACCGAAGCCGTGCTGGTCGTGATCGACAGACTGCGCAAGAAAAAAGGCACACGGATGGTTTTGCTGGATGACATCAGCTATGCCGAGTACTACCCGTACTCCGACCAGGCCTCGATTATTTTGCACACCTCTTATATCGACATGGAGATACCGCTCTGGCCTATGAGCAATCAAGGACGTGACGTAGTCGACTATCTGAGCGGGCGCGGTGTGATGGTCGTGAATGTGCAGTCGGACGATCCCATTCCCGATAGCCGCTGATACTACCGGTGGTGTCAATAGCACAACCCCTTGGAAAACCCCAGGTTTGCGCTTATTTACACCCGGCCCAATTAATATATCGATTAGTGCTAAAATCACGGCCAACCAATGCATAAGGCCATATGACCGCGCAGATTAACGGTTTCGGATTACATATTGCACCGGACGAAGACCAGCTCTTTGCTGATCTGGCGCAAAGCATCACCCAGCTGGCCAATGAGTGCATAGCCAAGTACGGCATATTCACCTTCGCGCTTTCCGGCGGGAACACGCCGCGTTCGCTCTATGCCAACCTGGCGAAACTGCCGGATGGTGTCTTTCCCTGGAACAAGACATACCTGTTTTTGGGGGATGAGCGCTGCGTTTCGCATGACAACGGCGACAGCAATTACAAGATGATAAGTGAGACTTTGCTCTCCCACATCTCCATCCCTTCGACTAATGTTTTTCCCACAATTAATCAACAGAAGGACCCGGAAGAAGCGGCGCGCAAGTACGAACAGACGATTCGCCGCTTTTTCAAGCTGGAAGCCGAATCAGATGGGGCCGGTCATGACAAGGGGCGCCTGCCTCGCTTCTCCCTGTTTTTACTGGGTATCGGTCCCGATGGGCATACTGCCTCGCTTTTCCCCGGTACACCGGCGCTCGATGAAGAAGATCGAATCTTTGTCGCCAACCATGTCGAGGCCTCCGGTGTTAATCGCCTGACCATGACCAAAACCGTCATTGCCAGCGCTCATCGTGTATTTTTCCTGGTAGCCGGTGAGGCCAAGGCGCAAATTGTCAGCGATATTTTCAATAAGCCACAACTGAATCTGCCGGCGCAGATGGTGGCACAGCAATGCAAAAAGGATTCGGTCGAATGGTTTATGGACCAGGCGGCCGCCAGCCTTTTGAAGCCGGATAAATAATTTCAAAATTCAAACAAAACAGATCTGGAGGAAATGAAATGGCTAGTGATAACGGGGCAAAATCAAAAATCGGGCTGGTTGGCCTGGGTGTGATGGGTGAAAATTTGGCCCTCAATATCGAGCGCAACGGCTTCAAAATTTCTATCTTCAACCGCAGTCACGACAAGGTCGTGGACTTCGTCGAAGGCCGCGGCAAGGGCAAAAACGTTGTCGGTTGCCCGGATGAGAAGTCCTTTGTCGAGTCGCTGGAGACTCCGCGCAAAATAATTTTGCTGGTCAAGGCCGGTGACGCCGTCGATCAGACTATCGCCAAACTCAAGCCCTATCTGGAAAAAGGCGACATCATCATCGATGGCGGCAATTCCTTCTATCTCGATACCCAGAAGCGCGAAGCCGCCCTGGCTCAAGATGGTCTGCGTTTTGTCGGCTCCGGTGTATCGGGCGGTGAAGAAGGCGCTCTCTGGGGCCCCTCCCTCATGCCCGGCGGCGACAAGAGCGGCTATGCCGAAGTGCAGCCGATCTGGGAAGCTATTTCCGCCCATGTGGATAAGAGCCCTTGCTGCACGTATCTCGGTCCTGATGGTGCCGGCCACTTTGTGAAGATGGTGCATAACGGTATCGAATATGGTGACATGCAATTGATTGCCGAAGTCTATGATGTCCTGCGCAAGGCCCATGGTCTGAGCGCTCCGGCCATCGCCGAAGTATTCACCACCTGGAATAAAGGTCTGCTCGACTCATTCTTGATTGAAATCACCGCCAAGATCCTGACTGTGACCGATCCCGAGACCAGCAAGCCCCTGGTTGATCTGATCCTCGATAAGGCGGGGCAGAAAGGCACAGGCAAATGGACCTCGGAAGCGGCGCTTGAGCTGGGTATCCCGGTGCCTACAATCGACGCCGCCCTCACCGGTCGTGTGCTTTCTTCCTTGAAAGACGAACGGGTCAAGGCTTCGAGTAAATTTGCCCGGGTGGCCAAGGACCTGGCTTCCGCCCCCGTGGCTGACAAGGCTCTCATCGACCATCTCGAAAAAGCCCTCTACGCCAGCAAGGTTTGCAGCTATGCCCAGGGTATGGCCCTGATCAAAGCCGGCTCCGACCACTACAAATGGGGCATCAATCTCTCCGAATGCGCGCGCATCTGGCGCGGCGGCTGCATCATCAGAGCGCAGCTTCTGGAGCGCATTCGTCAGGCCTTTGACCGCAACAAAGACCTGCCTAACCTGCTCATGGACGATGACTTCGCCAACTGGATGATGGATTCGCATCAGTCCCTGCGCAAAGTCGTCTGCCAGGCTCAGATGATGGGCATCCCAGTGCCGGCGCTTTCGGCTTCGCTGGCTTATTTCGACAGCTACAGAAGCGAAAACCTGCCGCAAAATCTCACCCAGGCGCAAAGAGATTTCTTCGGCGCTCACACCTACGAGCGTGTCGACAAGCCGAACGGCGGCTTTGTCCACACCGAATGGGCCGATCTGATCAAGCAGGAAAAAGTCGGCGCCGCTAAATAACCGGCCCGGCCTTTAGCGCCTGAAATCCACTACAATGAAGGGTGTTGATTGATTCAGCATCCTTTTTTGCAGTCGTATATATCTTTGGCTACTTTCTCGCTCACGGCCGTCAATGTTGGTACCTTCCCTCTGGGCGAGTCAGATCGCATAGTCACTCTCTTTGCCCGGGAACGTGGCCTGCACCGCGCTGTCGCAAAGGGCGCGCGCAAGCCCGGCACCAAACTCTCGGGGAAGTCCGAGCCGCTCAACATCAACCGCATGCTCCTGGCCAAGGGCCGCTCCCTCGACATCATCACCCAGTGTGAAAGTGTCGAGACATTCGGCAGTCTGCGCAAGGATCTGCAGCGCCTTTCCTATGCGCTCTATTACGCCGAGCTGACCACGACCTTTGGTCAGGGCCTCTCCGAAGATGCCGCGCGTTATTTTGATAGGCTTTCGCTCAGTATCGGCTTGATGGCCGAGAGTCCGCGGGAGCCGGCCCTGCTCTGTCTGGAATTTGAATTTGCTCTGCTCGAAATGCTGGGCATCAGGCCGGAGCTCGATGTCTGTGTTGCCTGTCGTGAGCCCCTGACCGAGCAAAATCTCAGCAGTTTCAATCATGATCTTGGCGGCTTCCTCTGCCGCCCCTGTTACCACCTGATGCGGCGGCGGGCCTCCGAAAATCACCACCATGATCATGGCGGCGAGTCTGGCACGCCGAGTGTGGCGGAAAGTGCGGCGATTTTTGACGGGCACACCTTCGATAAGCCGGTGCGGCGGCCTGTGGTGGAGGGCGTAGAACCAGGCTATGACCGCGATACGCAGCTGGCCGTGGGCAACATCGCCCGCCGTCGTGAGGCGATAGACGGACAGAGGGCCAATGTTTTCGTCACGCCCATGGTCTGGAAGCGTCTGATTTTGTCGCGCACGGCCTCGGAGCTGCTGAACAACGGCCTGACCGAGGAGTCTCTGCTCGACAGCGAGCGCGGCGTGCAGGGCAAAGCCACCCAGGCGGCGCGCCGCATCATGCAGGGTTATATTGAATATAAAGCCGGTCGGCGTATGCGCTCCCTTGACCTGCTTGCCAACCTGCCCTCCTGATGAGAGAAGTTTCCCTTTTATAGTGCCGCCAGGCTACATTCTGCGAGGGCGCTCATCGGTAAAAACGGCTAAAATAGCAAGGTCGGGCAATTTTGGCTGGCGACAGTTTTGAAAATCGGGGAGGCAAACCAGTGGGAAGTCTTGAGTCTAGCGATTCGGCGTTATACGAGCTGATTCAGCAAGAATTACACAGACAGCAGAGCTCGATCGAGCTGATTGCCAGTGAAAACTTTGTAAGTGAAGCCGTTCTGGAAGCACAGGGCTCGGTCTTGACAAATAAATACGCCGAAGGCCTGCCGGGCAAGCGTTATTACGGCGGCTGCGAATTTGTCGACGGCGTTGAGCGACTGGCTATCGAGCGGGTGAAAAAGCTTTTCAACGCACCCCACGCTAATGTCCAGCCGCACAGCGGCGCCCAGGCCAATATGGCCGTATTTATGGCTATGCTCAAGCCCGGTGACACGATTATGGGTATGGCTCTCGATCAGGGCGGCCACCTGACCCATGGATCCGCGGTCAATATGTCGGGTAAATGGTTCGACGCCAAGTTTTACGGAGTCAATCCCGAGACCGGTCGTCTTGAGTACGACGAAGTGGAAAGACAGGTCAAGGAAGCGAAGCCCAAGTTGCTCATCTGCGGAGCCAGCAACTATCCGCGTATCATCGACTTTGAGCGCATGCGCGCCATAGCCGACAGTGTCGGTGCCTACCTCATGGCCGACATCGCTCACATTGCCGGTCTTGTCGCTACCGGCTTGCATCCCAATCCATTCCCCCATGCGCATTTTGTCACCACAACCACGCACAAAACTCTGCGCGGTCCTCGTGGCGGCGTCACTATGTGTCAGGAAGAATTTGCCCAGCAGATCGACAAGGCGGTTTTCCCCGGCATCCAGGGCGGACCTTTGATGCACGTGATCGCCGCTAAGGCAGCCGCTTTTGGCGAGGCCCTCAGACCCGAATTTGTGGATTATTGCAAGCGCATTATCGCCAACGCTCAATGCCTGGCCGACACTCTGGTCGGCGAAGGTCTGGCCATTGTCTCGGGCGGCACCGACAATCATTTGATGACTGTTGATTTGCGCCCGATCAAAATGACCGGCAAAAAAGCCTGTGCCGTGCTGGAAGAAGTGAATATCACCACCAATAAAAACGCCATCCCCAACGATCCTGAAAAACCGATGGTGACAAGCGGCATCCGCCTTGGCACTCCGGCTGTAACCACCCGTGGTTTCAACACCGCCGAGATGACCCTGGTCGGTCAGATCATGGCCGAGACTCTGAAAAATCCTGACGATGAAAGTCAGCGCCAGAAGAGCAAAAAGAAAGTG
>JAFEAV010000050.1 GCA_018266215.1 Cyanobacteria bacterium SZAS LIN-3
TCCGCCATCAGGGTGTCGATTTCGTTTTTCAGTCCGCCCACCTTGGCTCGGGCTGCCGCTGGAGAAAAGCCGTTCTTGCGCGCCACCATATCGTGGTAGCCGTTGATGCCAAACTCAATAGCCGCAGCTCCGGCGCCGATAATGGCACCGATCATAGGCACGTAGTTGGCGCTTTCTTGAATACATGGTCTGACTTTTGCCGAATCATCGAGACGCGCACCGCGATAGGAAGTGGAAATGATGGCGCCGGCCAGACCCATGCCGGCGTTGACTTCCTGAAGACCGGCATAGCGCCAACCTTTCCAGCGACCCTGCTTGGCCACTTCCAGTGTGTAGTGCAGGTTATATCTCTCCAGTTCAATTTCCTTGAGCAAAATTTGCTTGGTGATTGCGTCAATGGCATCGGGAGTTTCATCGGGGGAAATGGAGGCCCCGCCCTTGAGCTTGAAACCATCAAGGGGCTCGCCGGCGGCCAGAAGCAGCGGACTTTTCAATATTTTGCCTTTGTCGTCGAAGGCGCGGTCGTCACCATCTGTGGTGTCGGTCACATCTTGATCAAGGTCGTTGACGCTGGCTGCGGCACTGTCGACTATACTACTCTGCCCGGCAGGCAGGAGCGAAGCTAAAGCCGGAAGATCACTTAAAACTTGCTGTTGCTTTTCGGACTGAGCGGCCATTGCATCGGCCTCGGACGCGGCCATGCAGGCCAGATTGGATTGCAGCAGAAGGGAAGACGCGAGAAACAGGGCAAGGCAATTTTTGCCGTTTTTACTGAGGGCCACTGTGAAATACCTGTTAACTCGGGAAATCCTGGTCTTGACAAAGCTGCTGCTGAAAGCAGTGGGTGCAATCACTGAGAAATAGTAAGGCAATAGCGTGATGATTGTCTGATCTCTCTTTTGTAACTAACGGTAATGGCGGAAAATATTGACGCTGTCGTGGATAATCTACCTGGCTCTGGTGTCGGGCCCAGCAAGTGCCAATGCAGATGTCAGGTGTGGTCGAAAATTTTTAGCAAGCGCTCAATCTTGTATATCGTTTTGTTCTTGCAGCTGCTGCAAGCGACGAATTTGTGCGCTTTTGCCCAGGGGCTTGACCCCGCGGGCGATGCCAAGAGTCCTCCTGTACCACAGGCAGGTCTGAGAGAAATTGAAGAACTGGACAGACAAATCATTTTGAGTGAGATCCAGCTGGAGAAACATTCTATAAACTTTCGCCGCTACAACAATGTGCAGGGCCGCTGGAAAGGTTGGCGCTATTTTATATCGCAAGAAGCGAATAACGTTTCTACGGCCGCCGGTTTGCTCTATGGTCTGGCCGAGCGCGCTCGCATAGTCAAGCATCCGTATGTTCTAGACGCTGTCGTCGACAAGAAAAAATGGAAAATCGTGGCCCGGGAAAATCACCCCAAACGCTCCAAGATTGAAGGCAGTCTCTATCCCCAGATTGCCGGGCAGTTTATAGGCACGGGCGGTTCAATGGTCGAGCTGGGCATTAACTACTTCCACGAATGGCAGTGCCGCAAGCGTGGCTATGATTGCCGCAGTAGTGTCAAAACAGTAAAGGAATTGAAGGGGCGCATCGATACTCTCTTTGCCAGACGTGAAGCGCTGATTGCATCTTCCTCCCTCGGTCGGGTGGATTCGGCCATAGCAAGGGCAGAGGGTACGGTGCTGCGCGACATCACCAACCTGTCGCTGGAGGAATATGAAAATTTCCATGTCGCCGCGCATCGCTTCAAAGCCTTTCAGGACAGTATCTATCTTCTCGATATTGCAAAGAATACTGTCGGCGCCGCCGGCAACATTGTGCAGGTGGCGGCCAATCATGAAAATCGTCCCTATGTTACCGGGCATGCCGGTGTGCTTACCACCGTATCCGGTGCCCTGATAATTGCCGCGCCTGCCCTCGCTCGTGGTTGGGGCAAATTAGTTGGTGAGCACCACCGACACAGACTGCGCCAGGAAGTCTATGCCGGAGCACCCTGCCAGTTGACGAAGTATGATCTTGATCGCAAGGGATTGCAGACTGTGATCAATGATAAGGTTTTGCGAGGGGAGGTGGTGTCGGAAAAAGCGGCGGCGCTGCTCGATACTTATGAAGGCAATGCGGCGCAAAGGGCAAAGCAGGTGCAGTTAGCTCAGAGCGAATTGCGTGCCGGCACACGGGCGGCGCAGGAAAACGTCTTGCTGGGCAGTATTGTCGGCACCAGTAAGGTCTGCCTGGGGGTGACGACAATGGTTGCCGGTTACAGACTGACATCTCGTAATCACAGGGCCAATGATGTCATCCTTCCTGGTAATATCACCTATGCCAGTGCGCTGTGGGTCTCGGCCGCGGAAAACATCCGATTAAGGGTACTGGACGAGGTTCGTCGCAAAAAACTCGGGGCCCAGAGGCTTTTGCCTTCACAGGTGCTGGCTGACCGGCTGACAAAACTGGAAGAGCTGGAGACAAATCTCAAGGCGGTTAAATGAACAAATCCATCAGTATTTTTCTTGCCTGTAGTCTGGCGTCAACTTTTTGTGCGTCGCTGTGTGCTACAGATGGTCTGGCTCGCGGTCATTCGTCGCCGCGTAAAAAGGAGAAAGTTATGTCTGCTTCCGATGGGCAGGTGCATTTGAAACCATTTGCCACTGCTGCTTTCAGCACCGTAACCCTAGTGGCGAAGTTGCCGCCGGCTATGCGTGAAGCGCTAAAAGACATGCCTATGGCCGATGCCGGCCAACCTTTTAATGTCGGCTGTGTCGTCGATTCTCAGCACCCGTTGCCTTTTGCGCGTCTGATTTTTGCCGCGGTTTCTGAGGACTTTTGCATTGTGCATTATGAGCAGGGCGGTATTGCGCACTTCTTCAAAGTTGTCGCTTACGACCTCGCGCCCTCCGGCAAAGGAGCAAGTGCGGACAAAGCCAGACTGCTCTGGAGTGCCAATCTGAATAGAGATAAAGTAAATGATCTCGCCGAACTGAATAAACTAATTGAAAGCGGCCAGCTGCATGCTTTCGCCCCGGATAAGAAAGTGGGACTGTAGAAAGTCGCTGTTACAGCCCTTCCCGTGCCGGTGGTTCTTTGCCCATGGCCACGTGCATGCCGTGAATGATCATCCAGGGATGAGGTGGGCAGCCGGGGATATAAACATCGACCGGCAAAATATGATCGACGCCGTTCGTTTCGGCGTAGCCGCCGCGATGCACACCACCGGAGATGGCACAGGTGCCGAGGGCAACCACAACTCTGGGGCTGGACATGGCCTGATAGCAGCTCGTCAGAGCGGCGTGCATGCCTTTGGGGACCGGTCCTGTGACTATCAAGGCATCGGCGAAGCGGGGCGAGGCGACAATCGATATGCCGAAGCGTTCGATATCAAATATAGGATTGCCGGCGGCGCCTATTTCCATATCGCAGGCCGAACAACCGGTTGATACGACACGCGCGGCCACCGAGCGCTTGAACCAGGAAAAGTCCTTGGATGGATCCCTTGGGCCGAAGGATGCTTGAGGCAGGCCTTCTTTCATTTTGGTCAGGGCTGCTTTTGCCTGCTCGTTGTCTTTTTGCAGGTTTGTGAGGATCAGCCCGGAGCGCTCTTTTACCGCTACTTTTGTGGTGGGATTATTGATCAGGGTTTTTGTCGGACAGGCCTCAACGCACAGGCCGCAATTGATGCAACTGCCCAGATCCAGTGTGATGCCGCCTTTGTCGTCAAATTTGAAAACCTTGATGGCATCGGTGGGGCAGCCATCGGCGCAGGCCTGGCACCCAGAGGCGCAGGGCTCTTCCGTAATCTTGGGCATGCCGCGCACACCTTCCGCCAGATCCGGAAACAGAGTTGTTTGGGTGGCGACACCCTGATTCCAGAGATAGGAGAAGAGTCTGAGCAATGGCATGTTCTTTTAGATCCTTTATGACGCCTGGGTTAGAGGTCGTTGCCGCCGTATGAGAGTGCAAAACTTTTATTGACCAGAGGGAAGTCGGCTATCAGTTGATTGCGGATACCTATGGATATCGCTGTCCAGTTGTCGAAGCTGGGATCTTTGATGGCGTATCTTCTGATGTTGCCGTTCATATCCGTGCTGATCATGTGAATGAGCTCGCCCCGGTAGGCTTCGACGATACCCACACCCCAGGCCATTTTCGGCAGCTCTCGGGGAAGATCTATTCTTTCCTCGCCATGGGGGATGTTATCTATCAATCTTTCAATCGTGTCGAGGGTCGACCAGATTTCTCCAATGCGCACCTTTTCGCGCGCAAGAATGTCTCCCCCCTTTTCCACCACCGGCAATGGCGCATATTCGGGGTACTTGCCGTGGGGGAAGTGCTGGCGCACATCGTAATTTATGCCCGCCGCTCGGGCTCCCACGCCGACCAGGCCAAATTCGTTGGCCAGCGAGTAGGAGATGGAGCCGACATTTTGCATACGCTCGATGGCCATCTGATTTTCTAAAAACATTCTGATGACCGGTTTCAGATCCTTGCGCAGTTGCTGGCAGCCGGCTTTGATTTCCCCCAGTCTGCGCTCGTCTACTTTGCGCACGCCGCCGGGAATTATAAAGCCGCGTAAGAAGCGCGAGCCTGAAATCAGGTCGCCCATCCGCAGCGCGTTGCCGCGCAGTCTGCCCATGGTGGCCGAGATGCCCAGTAGGCCTATGTCGGTGCACATGCCGCCGACATCGATTATGTGTACGGCCAGCCGCTCAATTTCCAGGGCAATCGAACGTAAAAATTTAGCCCGTTCCGGTACTTCCACCTGGGCGATGGATTCGATCGCTTCCGCATGGGCCAGAGCATTGGCGCAGGCCGTGTCCGTGGCGACCGCTTCGGCTACGAAGTGTGCTTTTTGCCAGGGTACTTCGGTCAGACGTTTTTCAACTCCTCGGTGGAGAAAGCCAAGGCGGATTTCCAGATTGACTATGGTCTCACCAAAACAGGAGAAGCGAAAGTGCCCGGGTTCGATGACACCGGCATGGATAGGACCTACGGGCAGTTCATAGACACCTTCGCCTTTGACTTCTAAAAATTGATACTGACGCTCGATCGGCGAATGGAAGCCCTCGGGCAGGGGGATCTGTCGCAGCGGATAAAAATCTTTGGCGTATTGTTCGTGCAACACCAGGTGCTTGAAGCGCGGATGTCCCTCGGCGACGATGCCGAACATATCGAAAGTCGAGCGCTCGAACCAGTGAAACTGTGCGTAAGTGCTGGTAAAGGATTTGTAGGTATTGTTTTCGATCGGACTTTCGATCAGGCTGCAGGTCCCGGCTGTGGGATTGAGCAGCAGCACCGCCAACTGCCCACCATTAATCGATGTGAGCAAGCCGAGACGTTCCGAAGAGCCTTTGCTCAGGCGCTCCCTGATTTGTTTAGTCAGGTCCGGCTGTGAAAGCTCTACATAGTCTGGTTGCATGTCAGCGCCTTTGTCATTATCGAGGGATCATTGTCCAGGTGTCGGTTTTGAGGGTCAGCCCCAGCAGCAGGGTGCAGATCACCATGATGGCTGGAATGATGGAAGCCTGGCGCGGTCTCCAGGCGACAAAACCTTGTTTGGCCGCTCCGAAAATAACCCGACCGACATGGGCGCAGATGGCGATGAAACTGATGGCCAGGGCCGCCACCGTAAAGAATGCCAGATAGACCCGCTGGTCGGTGAAGCTCAAAGTAAGCATCGACATTTCCGAGACGAAGGCCCCGAAAGGAGGCGCGCCGGCAACCGCCAGGGCAGCCAGGGCCAGCAGTCCGGCCCATATTGGTGAGTCTTCGATAACGCCATGCAATTTGGATAATTTTTTCGTGCCGGCCGCCTGGACAATGTTGCCGGTCAGCAGGAAGAGCGCCACTTTAGCCAGGCTGTGATTGAGGGCCTGAAGGAAGAAGAGCGGTCCCGAGCCGAAGCCGATGGCAAAGAGCATGAGGCCGACGTTTTCGATGCTGGAATAGGCCCAGAGTCTTTTGAAATTGTGCTGGCGCAAAAGTAGCAAGCTGGCAGCGCATACCGTCACGGTGCCGAGCATGGCCACCAGGTGGTAGGTGTGGGAATGCGGCTCGGCGGCAAGCAAAATGCTGGAGACCTTCCAGATGCCGAACAAGGCGCAGTTGAGAAGCGCGCCTGACAGCATGGCCGAAGCCGGGGCCGGAGCCTCGGAGTGGGCGTCGGGCAGCCAGCTGTGCAGCGGGAAAATACCTGCTTTGGTGCCGTAGCCCAGTAAGCAGAAAATAAAGCCCAGTTGCAAAAGTGGAAAATTGAGGGACTTGGCGTTGGTTATCAGCTCGCTGATATTGAGTGAGGGGGCCATTCCCCGCTGGCTGGCGGCAAAGATAAAGACCGTGCCCAGGAGAGCAAAGGCGATGCCCACCGAGCAGACGATAAGGTATTTCCAGGTCGCTTCCAGGGCGTTTTTATTGCGCTCAAAATAAACAAGAGGAGCCGATGACAGCGTCGTCGCTTCAATGGCGATCCAGAGGTAGCCCAGGCTGTCGCAGAGGAAAACCAGAGTCATGGCCATCAAAAATACATTGACGCAGGCATAGAAGATGCGCAGATGTTGTGGCTGGATAGCTTCATGTCTTTCGTGATTGGCAAAAAAATAGTCGGCGTGGGTGATGCAGCAGGCAACCACAATGGTTGTGAGCATAACGAAGTAGGCGCCCAGTTTATCGACAACCAGGCCGGGAGCGAAGTATATGCGTGCTTCGTGGCCCTGCAAAACTGGCAAAAGTAAGAGTCCTACCAGAGCCAGCTGCCACCACAATACAATCGGTACAAGTTTGCGCGTCAACCGCACATCGCGCACGACATAACTCAAGAGCGCGAGGATGGCCGGCATTACAAAGAAGTACGGAAAGTTGTTCATCTAATCCTTCAGTTCCGTCAGCTGGCTGACATCGATATGTTCAAAGCTCTTCTTGATGTTGAAGAGCAGCAATCCGGCGACCATTACGGCCACAAGTACTTCCAGGAGCAGTCCCATTTCCACAAGCAATGGCATACCGTGGGTCTGGGTTACTGCAAACAGATAGATGCCGTTTTCCAGGACCAGAAATCCGACAATCTGGCTTATCGCCGCGCGGCGGGTGAGCATCAGCAGGAGGCCGGCGAAGAGAATGGACATGGCGGCTGTACTGCCCAGGGTGGAGTCGGCGTCAACAATCAGACCCGGTATCTGTTTGGCGATCAGGTAAGACAGTCCTAGTGTGAAAGCTCCCAGATGCATGGAAAGGGGCGCGGCGATAAAGGCACCGGTGTCGGTGCCCACTTCCACTTTGCGGATGACCCATTTGAGGAAGGAGGGAATGCTCACTGCTTTGATGACGAATACACAACCGGCAATCCAGTACAAGTGAGATTCACCGGTTAGATGGGCGATCCAGGCGGTTTCAGCGGCAATGGCGGTGGTGTGAAGGGAGTAGAAGCTGAGATTAGCTCTCAAGTCGTTTGTACCGAGAATCAAAATGCCGAGCATGGCGGCAAGCATGGCCAGTGCTTCAAATGTGTCTAATACCATATTGTCAGTCTCATCAAAGATTTTTTCCCAGGGCAATTAAGACGCAGAAGATGCTCATGGCTACTGAGTAGGCGATGAACTCCGGCAACTTTGTCCAGCGCAATTTCACCGCCAGACTTTCGATCAGCGCTACGAAACCGGCCATAAGCACAATCGACAAAACGCTGGCGATGCCGCGGATAAGCGCTGTTGTGTGCCAGAAAAAGGGGCAGGCATGCAGCAGGCACTGGCAGGAGATGCCCAGGAGGATGAGTATCTTGAGACAGTGACTGTATTCGGTCAGGGCCAGGTTGGAGGCGCTGTTTTCCAGAATCATCGCCTCATGCACCATCGTCAGCTCCAGGTGGGTGGTGGGATCGTCTGCGGGCATGCGCGAGAGTTCCACCAGGCTGGCGAGAAAGAGCCCCGTTCCGGCCAGGAACCAGAGAGCCGGCTGAGTGCTCAAATTGACGTTGGTGTAATTGAAAACTTCAGTCAGATTGCTTGTCTGGGCTATGACTCCCAGCGAGGCCAGGCACATTATCACCGCCGGCTCGACCAGCAGCGCCAGGGTAACTTCGCGACTGGCGCCGAAACCACCGAAGGCCGAACCGGCGTCCAGGGCCGAGAGCACGGTGAAAAATCGGCACAGCCCGAACAGATAAAGTATCAAAAAGAGATCGCCGTTTATTTGAATTGGGTGAAAGGATGTCCAGGGTGCCAGGAATGCCAGCACCAGAAGGAAGGCGAAATTGAAGGCGGCGGTGCTGCGAAACATCCAGCTGGTGTGCTTGCTGATTGTTTCGTTTTTATTGAAGAGTTTGAGCAGATCGAAATATGGCTGGGTGTAAGGGGCACCGATGCGATTTTGCATCCGCGCCTTGGTCTTGCGAATAACCCCGACCAGAAAGGGCGGTAGGAGGAACAAAGTGGCTACAAAAGCCAGAGTTTCAAGTATTGAGTCCGTATTGAGATTGCCGCTCATATGTGGGTCCCCAGAAATACCAGAAGGATCATGGTCAAAAACACATACAGGAGGTGGATGTGAATGCTGCCGGTTTGCATGCGCGCAAGTGAGCTGGAGAGCCAGTTGAGGACCTGCATAGCCGGTTTGTATAGATTGGTCTCAACAATCGGCGTCATATTGGTGGCCACTTTTACCGATTCTGGGAAATGCCTTCTGTCCTTGCCGGTAATCTCGGTGGTGACACGCAATTGCAGTACCTGCGAGAAAATTCGACCGATGGGATGCGAGAAGCTGGAGCCTGTTTCCTCCGCCCGGGCCGACGTCGGTCCGAAGCCGCAGTCCCAGGTGATGTAACTGCGAATGTCGGCGGATTTGCGACCGAGCACAAAGAGATAGACCAGGGCCACGGTCAGTGCTCCTATCAGCGACAGCTCGCCCTGCGGCAGCGGGAAAAGCTGCGAGCCGACAAGGCCCGGATGATGCGTCAGTTGTGTCAGGGCCGGGGTGAGATAGTCCAGGACTATGGGCACCGATGTGCCAATCGTGAAGCAGGCACAGGCGAGCAGTATCTGGCTGAAAATCAGGCCGTCCGGGTTGTGGTCTTTGGATTCCTTGGCGCGGGAAGCCGCCGCCGACCGGGGGCGCCCCAGGAAGGCAATACCGACGGCCTTGGTGTAGGCGGCCAGGGACAGGGCGCCTACGAAGGCCAGGGTGCCGACCATGCCCATGGCGACGGCGCGCTCAATCAAGGGCGCGTGTTCGAACGACAGGCGGAAGAACGACTGATAAAGCAGCCACTTGCTGGCAAATCCATTTAAGGGCGGCATGGCGCAGATGGAAACGGCGCCGACGAAAAAGCAGAGCATGGTCCAGGGCATGGCTTTGGCAATGCCGCCCAGGAGCGCCAGATCGCGGGTGTGCACCGAGCGCTCGACCGAGGAAGCGCCCAGGAAGAGCAGAGCTTTGAAGATGGCGTGGTTGATGATGTGAAAGAGGGCCGCGGCCGTGGCCACATCCTGGACCATGGTCAGGCCCCGGGCTCCGGCCAGCATGGACAGTCCGATAGCCATCAAGATCAGGCCCATGTTTTCCACTGAGCTGTAAGCGAGAATGCGCTTGAGGTCGCGCTCCATCAGGGCGAAGAGCACGCCCCAGACGGCGGAAATCGTGCCCAGGGCGATTGCGATACAGGCGATAGTGACGCTGGTACAGTGCCCGCAGACAAGCAGGCGTAGAAGGACAAGCATGGCCAGTTTGCTCATGATTCCGCACATCAGCACCGAGGTCGGGGCCGGGACTTCAGGATATGAGTAGGGCAGCCAGACGTGCATGGGCCAGATGCCGGCCTTGGTGCAGACGCCGAGCAGCACAAGTACGGCCGCCGGTATAGTGTGATGATTGTCAAAATGCCAGTCGGAGAGGTTCCAGCTGCCGGTCAACTGATGCATCCAGAGGAAGGCGGCGGTGAAGAAAGCTGTGGAGGTGCGTGTGGCGGCCAGATAGACGAAGGCTGCGTGCTGTACCCGGTGTTTGACGTGGTCCGAGGCCAGCAGGGCAACGCAGGCCAGGCTCATCACTTCCCAGAAGACCAGGAAGCAGATGCCGTTTTCACTGATGATCACGTAGAGCAGGCCAATCAGGAAGATAAAGCTCAGCTTCCAGTAATGGTTGCGTCTGCCCTGTCCGCCCAGCTGGGCAGTGTAGCTGGGGCTGGCGATGGCCGAGGCTGAGCCGAGCAGACCGAGGAGACTTAAAAAGGGAACGCTGAGCTGGTCTATGCGGCAATCGGCGCGGGTCAGACCAAACTTTATCCAGTGGAGCAGGTTGAAATGTTCGGGGCTGTTCCAGGCTACCGCGGCTCCGGCTATTGTCAGGAGACTGCCCGCCAGCATTATAAAAGCCATCAGGCGATCATTTGTCTTGTCTCCCAGAAGGAAAGGCAATGCCAGGCCGGCGATCCAGAGACTGCTCGCGAGCAGGACCAGGTTGGCGGCGGTCAATTGTAACGAGTCGGTCAAAGAGGCTCTCTTCAGGAAGATTCCAGCACAAACGCTATCAGGATATTATGATCCGAATGTGATCAAAACTTCTAATCTGTTCATCGGGTAAATACATAACTACATTCTTCTTGCGATCACAAGCTCGTCACTTTTCCCTGTTAGGTTTCAAGCTAGGCACGCCGGCCTTTGACGAGCCTCCAAGATTTTGCAAGCGGTTAATTTTGGACCGCACTTCTATTCAGGACCTCATGCTCCATGTCTAATCCCGGCTCAACCCTTCCTTTTTCCGGTCAACTGCAATACGGCCTTCCAAAAGATGGTATCGCCGGACTGAAGGAAAACTGGAAGCAGGACATTGTTTCCGGCTTCATTCTATTTCTCATAGCCCTGCCCCTCAGCCTCGCCATCGCCATCGCCTCCGGTATGCCTCCCATGGCCGGCATTTTCGCCGCTATTATCGGTGGGCTGGTGGTCTCTCAGTTGAGTGGCTCTTTCGTCACTATTAACGGCCCGGCAGCCGGTCTGATTGTAGTTGTTGTGCATGCGGTGGATAAACTCGGTGGTGGCAGTGAGGGCTATCACGGCACGCTGGCGGTGATTGTTATATCCGGTGTTTTGCTCCTGATCATGGGGCTTTGCAAAGCCGGGGAGTTGAGCAAGTTTTTTCCTTCTTCGGTTGTCCACGGCATGCTGGCGTCGATAGGCATCACCATCATGCTCAAGCAGTTTCCCCATATGCTCGGCGTCGCTCCCCCGGCTAAAGAGCCCGTCGAGCTGCTTGTGGCCACCCCTTTTACCGTCACCCATTTAAATCCGGAAATTGCCGTTATCGGTGGGGTCTCACTCCTTATATTGATCGCCCTGACTTTCGTCAAAAAGGGCATCATTAAAAAAGTGCCGCCGCCTATCATCGTTGTAATGGTGGCTTGCCTTATCGGTGCTGTTATACACATCAATCAGGCGCATTCCTACGTGGCCTTCGGGCAGGTTTTCGACATTGTTCCAAAAAAGTTGCTGGTGCAACTGCCTACCAATTTCGCTTCATCATTCAGCGGTCCTGATTGGGCGGCCATCGCCAAAGATGGCTTCTGGGCCTGTGTTCTGTCGGTCACGCTTGTACAGGGTATAGAAACAGTTCTGAGCTGTTCCGCTGTCGACAAACTGGATCCCTTTAAGCGTCAGGCCAATACCAGCCGTGACCTGGCAGCAGTCGGTCTGGGAACGGTCGTTTCCGGCATGATAGGCGGCTTGCCGATGATCGCTGAGATTGTCAGAAGCACGGCCAATATAGCAAATGGTGCCAGGACGCGCTGGTCTAATTTCTTCCACGGCCTCTTCATTTTGATCTTTGTTTCCTGCTTCGCCGCCCTCGTCAATAACATTCCGATGGCTTCCCTGGCCGCCCTTCTCTGTTTCACCGGCTACCGCCTGGCCTCACCCAGGGTCTTCAAAGAAGCCTACGAGATTGGCTGGGAGCAACTGCTGGTCTTTTGCACAACAACGATCACTGCCCTTTTTACCGACTTGCTCATTGGTGTGGCCGCCGGTGTGGCCGTCAAATTTTTGCTCCATCTGTTGCGAGGAGTGCCTGTCGGTCAGCTTTTTAATCCCGATGTCACAGTAACCGAGGAAGGCGAAAATACTGTGCGGGTGGCGATTGCCAGATCAGCGGTTTTTTCCAACTTTCTGGCCATCAAAAAGCATCTCGACAAGATCGCGCCCGGCAAGAATGTCATTTTCGATCTCAGTCGCGCCTCATTTGTCGATCACAGCGTGATGGAACACTTGCATGACTTCGAGCGTAATTATAAAAACGCCGGCGGTCAGTGCCAGGTCACCGGTCTGGAATTGCACAATCCCGTCTCGCATCATCCCATGGCCTCTCGCCGCCTGAAGGGGGAAACTTCAATGGCCGGAGCTAAATAGCAGCCGTTGGCAGGGCTATGCGCCTATAATGGGACTGATGGCCAAAATACTTATTGTTGAAGATGAATCCGACCTGGCTCAGCTTGTAAAGAACTGGCTGGCACGGGACCACCATCTTGTTGAGACCGCCGACGACGGTCTGGACGCGCTCATCCGCATGGAAACCAATAAGTATGATGTGGTCATACTGGACATCATGCTGCCCTCGCTAAACGGCATGGAAATCTGCCGCCGCTATCGCAAGGGTGGCGGTTCAGCCGGCATCATCATGCTCACGGCCAAGGGGCATGTGGATGACAAAGAGTCGGGACTGGACGCCGGTGCCGATGATTACATGACCAAGCCCTTCCAGCTCAAGGAGCTGGCCGCCAGGGTGCGCGCCGTATTGCGGCGTAATCACGGTCAGACCATGGATGTCCTCAAGTTTCGGGATCTTGAAATCGATACGCACGAATTTAAGGTGACTAAAGACGGCCAGGAAGTGCATCTTTTGCCCAAGGAATTTCGCCTGCTGGAATTTTTTGTCCGCCATCCGCACCAGGTCTTTTCCGCTGAGGAGATTCTGGCCTCGGTCTGGGAATCGGACACCGAGGCTCTACTCGACACAGTACGCGGGCACATCACCCGCCTGCGCAAAAAGCTCGACACCGCCGGTCGCGTCTCAATAATTGCCACCGTATATGGTGTGGGCTATAAGTTGGGAGAGGAGATGGGTGCCAAGTAACTTACGCGGGCGTCTGACCGTTCAGTTTGTGCTGCTTTTCGTCCTGCTCTACTTCTCCGGTGGCGCCGTCGCTATTTTTGTATTTGCCAACCAGCTCGATGCCTCCCTGGACGAATCCTTGCAGGACCTGGCTAATCAGATTTTGCCGGCGGTTGATTTCGGCAGCGGCGCGCCCAGCCTCAAGCGCTGGGCAAATCGGGCCGAGGCCCGGCACGATAAGCTGCTCTCCACCGTGCAGGTCTTTGATCGTGGCGGGACCATTCTGGAAGAATTTGGGCCGGACGGACACAGGCATCTGGTGCGAGGTACGGCTATTGTCGATGACAGCGCCCACGACGCCAATCCGGTCAGTGTCCGCTCTCGCTATATTGAAGTGGTTGAGGGCGGCAACAAAACCGGATATCTGCAGGTGCAGGTATCGACCGTGCAGCGGGATGACGCCCTCAAACAAATTGTTTTGATTATGGTCACGCTCAGTCCTTTCCTGGCTCTGGCCGTCGCCCTGTGTGGCTCCTGGTTTTCGGGTAACGCTACTCGACCGGTGGAAGAAACGCTTGATCTTTTGCGCCAGTTTGTCGTCGACGCCGCCCACGAGATCAATACGCCTATCACCGTGATTGACGCATCGGTCCAGACACTGGAAGAAACCTTTGCCGAGCAAAATCTCAAGGACGATATTCTGCCCATCATTACCCGCGCCAGTGGCCGTATGCGGGCTCTTGGTGAAAGTTTGATTGTTCTCTCCCGCATGGAGTCCCCCGAGTATCAGTTTTCGGTCAGTAAGCTCAAGCTCGCTGATATGGTGGCGCCGGTGGTGGCGGAGTGCGAGCAAGTCGCAAAGCATAAAAGACAGTCTCTGGTCATTGATCAAATTCCCGACGTCTATCTGATGGGGCACAGTGAGTCGCTGGAGCGCATGTTGCTCAATTTGCTTGCCAATGCCGTGCGCTACACCGATGATGGTGGCACTGTCTCTTTGCATTTTGAGGTGGAGGGCGATCGTTTGCGCATCATCGTTGAAGATACAGGCATTGGTATCCCCAGGGAAAGTCTGGCCCATGTGTTCGAGCGCTTCTATCGGGTAGACAAGTCGCGTTCGCGCGATATGGGCGGCTTCGGCCTGGGTCTGTCGATCGTCAAATCCATTGTCGACAGACACAATGCGACGATTTCGGTTGAATCACAGGTGGGCAAGGGCAGCAAATTTATTGTCGAATTGCAATTGACGGGTTAGACTGGTCGAAGTCGGACTAAAAGGAATAACCTATGCGCCTTTGGACCGTAACTCTTTTTGCGGCTGGCTTACTGACTGCATTCAACTCCACCGGAGCAGCAGGGGCGGAGCCGCCCAAACCTGATGCTGCTTCCCTGAGAAAGATACGGCAACTCTATCAACTCGCCTGTCAGCAGCGCGCGCGCAACCATGTGCGCGAATCGATTGATACCTGCACTCGTATCCTGGCCATCGATCCACGCAATAGCGCTGCGCTTTCCCTGCGTGGGCGCGATGAAGTGATGCTGGATCTCTGTCCGCAGGGACTTGCCGATTGCAAGCAGGCGCTCAAATACGAAAGCGGCGATATGTCGATATATGTCGGTGCGGCCGAGGCCTACATGTGCCTGCGTCGCGCGGCCGATGCCGCCGATATTTTGACCTTAGGGATGAAAACTGTGCCGCCAAAACAGGTCGATGACGAGATTTATCGCATGCGTGGAGAGACTTATGAACTGCTCGGTAAACACGATCTGGCGGTAGCGGATCTGACAAAGGCGCAGAAAATTAAGCCCGAAAAACCCGACAACTGGTCGGCGCGCAGTAATATTTATTTTGCTATGGGTGAGTATGATAAGGCTGTGGCGGACGTCACAAATGCCATCAAGATCGCTCCTGGCAACTTGCGCCTTTACGGTGCGCGGGCGCAGATCTATCGCAAAATGGGCAAAATTGATCTGGCGAAACGGGATGAGGTTAAGGCAAAAACGGGTGATCTCGATTTCTGATCTGTCTCGACGACTGTTAGCCCCAATACTTTCTGGTGCGTCTGCTCTGGTGGTGCTTGGCTGTGCAGTCGGGCCGACACTTGCCGCGCCGCGCAACCCCGACGTGGAGGTGGCGGAGATTCTCAATCGCGCCGCTGATCTGCAGGATCACAGCGCTCACCGTGCGGCTGTTGCCAGCTGTGACAGAGCGCTGCGACTGCGGCCCAATTCCGCTCAGGCTTTTGATATTCGCGGTAAGTCCCTGGTCTGGCTCGGGCATACGACTGCCGGCTTGCAGGACATCAATCGGGCTATTAAATTGGACCCTGAAGTCTACATGTACTATCGCGACCGAGCTTACGCTTACGTTGACTTGAAACAGTTGCAACTGGCTATAGATGATCTGGCCAGGGCTCAGCTTTGTAAGAAAAAGCCCGAGGCCCACGAAGTGGCCAACAACATGAGAATGCGCGCCGAGCTTTTGACCCAGGTGCACAAATACAAAGATGCTCTGGTTGATTATGACAGGGCGCTCAAGCTTGAGCCGAGAATGGCCGACAACTGGATCAGCAGAGGTCATACTTATTTCCAGATGGGTGAGTATCAAAAGGCAGTCGACGATTACACCGCAGCGATCAAAATTGCTCCCAAGGACCTGCGAGTTTACGGCTATCGCGCCGGCGCCTACAAGAAGCTGGGGATGAAGGCTCAGGCCGCGGCCGATCTCAAAATGACCGACGCCGGCGCTCTCGATTTTTAGTTTCCTGCCGGTATATCTTCGTGCCTTATTTCGTGCCATTCGTGTTCAATGTCGCGCATAATCAGCGCGCAATCAAATTCTACCGAGCCCCGCGGCCACTTTGCCTCGTCGGTGTAAAAGGCTGAGTCGGTCCTTTCCATGGACACGGGCCTGGCCAGCCACTCCCTGGTTACAAGCTCCATGCCTTCTAGCTTTTGCCCGTCTCCGGTGCAGTTAAAGCCGCAGGCCCCCGCGGCAAAAAATGCTCGCGCTTCTTCAAAATTTGCGAAGGCCTGTGACGTGAATGCGTCGCCGATACTGTCTTGACCCTTCACGTGGGCGTCGGCGTGGTGCTGCTGAGTTTTTGCCTGCAATTCAGTATTGAGGCCGTCATCGTCTACATCAAACTGTGCTGGTAAATGTGCACCCGGGAAGAGCCTGCCTCCGCCCAGGGCATTGAGCGGTTGATTTGTATCCCGGCGCCAGATGTAGACTGCGCTTCGGTCTTGACCGTCTTTATCCGCATAGGTGACGGCGATGCGGTGTGCCATGTTTTCTGAATTTATGCCTACTGCCTGGGGCAGTCCTTTGATGCGTATATGCTCCAGGCGAATCAAGCAAATGCCCACTATTGCCGATCCTCTGTGTTCAAGGACTTTTAGCGGAGTGGGAATAAGGCTCTGCGCCACTTGGGGATCCGCTCGAAAGTTGACGAGCAGTCGGCGTTTGATTGTCCCTTGAAGAATTGGCAGCACTGCGGCTCTCCTGCCGGTAATTCGATTGATGGTCCAAGCTTGAAGTAATTACTAATGAATAGTATCTGATTGCGGCCGTCCTGTATTATGGGCCACCTGGAAAACACAGATTCAAGGTGGTACTCATGCGTAATGCAGCAGGAAGTGGTGGCGGCGAGAAAATCAGAATTCTTCTGGCCGGGGTGAGCGGTTGGACCGGCAGTGCCGTTGCCGCGGCCATAGTTGCAGCAGAGGACCTTGAACTGGTCGGGGCGGTTGCCCGCGGTTGGGCCGGACGAGACGTCGGCGAGGCGCTGGGCGGCAGGGCTCTGGGCGTAGAAGTAAAAGCCGGTTGTGCTGAGGCCCTTGCCGCCGCCTGTGCCGGTGTGCACGGTGGTGTCGATGTCTTTATCGACTACACCTCGGCGGTGGCGGTTAAACAAAATGTCCTCTGGGCCCTGGAACAGGGCCTGGCCACAGTTGTGGGCAGCTCCGGGCTGAGCGGCGAGGATTTTGCTGAGATTGCCAAACTGGCCGAGGCTAAGGGTGTGCCTGTAATTGCCTGCGGCAATTTTTCGATCACCGCTGCTCTGGCCAAACATTTCTCATTGCTGGCGGCTAAATATCTCCCCCACCGGGAGGTCATCGATTACGCCCACGGACACAAAATCGACGCCCCCAGCGGCACGGCGCGCGAGCTGGCCGAGTCGCTGGCGGAAGTGGCGACAAATAAGCTGCTGGTGCCCCTTGCCGATGTTGTCGGCGAAAAGCAGGCCCGGGGTGCTCAGGTGGCCGGCACACCGGTGCATTCGGTGCGTTTGCCCGGATTGACCCTGTCTTTTGAAACGCTCTTTGGTCTGCCCGACGAACGGCTGACCATCAGGCATGACGCCGGTAGCGGTGCCGGGCCCTATGTGGCGGGTACCTTGCTTGCCGTCCGTCGCCTGTCCGGGCGCACCGGTTTGACCCGGGGCATGGACACCCTTTTGTTTACATAATCGAGGATTTATTTGCTCATGACCAGCGCCATAGAACTGCGCCCGCTCAGGCTGGATGAGGCTGAACTGCAGCAGGTTTTCGCCATATTTCAGGAAGTGCTGTCCGGCGGCGATGTTTTTCCCTATCCCGAAGACACAAGCCTGGAGGGTTTTAAGAAGATCTGGCTGGTGGAAAACAGCTTCAGTTATGTGGCGGTGCTGCTCGGCGGCGAAATCGGCGGCGCCTATTATGTTAAGCCCCAGTGGCCGGGACGGGGTTCGCATGTGGCCACTGCAACTTATATGGTAGCCGAGCGCGCCCGCGGTGCCGGGGTAGGATTGGCTCTGGGAGAGCATTCCCTGGCGGCGGCAAAGGAGAGGGGCTACAGCGCCATGCAGTTCAATCTGGTGATAAGCACCAATAAGCCCGCGGTTGCGCTCTGGCAGAAGATCGGCATGCGCATCATCGGCACTGTTCCCGGAGGCTTCCAGCATCGCTCGCTGGGGCTCGTCGATACGTACTTAATGCATCGCTTCCTATAGTCGTCATGTATGTATTACAATGCTCCGAGCGCCTGTTTGGCGACAATCAGAGGGTGAAGAGATGCAAACTAAAGTAGAAAAAGATGTGGCCGAGCGTATCGCCAGCGCTCTTGAGCTGATGGTAGAAAAACTCAGCAATATAGAAGTTAAGATCGAAGAGCTGACCTATGAGCTCCAGGCTCACGGTAATGTGCTGGCAGATGCCGTCGGCGTACTGCCCGAAGAAGAAGATATGGAAATGGGTTGCGGCAGCGGATGCGGATCCGGCTGCGGCTCAAGCGAAGCAGAGGATGGCGGCACCTTTATACAGATCGGCAAGTAGTCGCTTCTGGTGCGCCTTCAGTCCTGTCTTTCGGTCCTGCTAACGTCGGTCATCGCAGCCTCTGTGCAGTTGCCCGTGCTGGCCGAGAACGAGGCCGCGCTCAATCAGGCGATAGCCGATTACAACGCCCGGCAGTATGAACAGGCAAGGATTGGTCTGGAGGCCTGTCTCAAGGAAGGTTCTTCCAGGCCCGACGGCTTCTATTATCTGGCCCTGACCTATCAGCAGTTGGGGCGTCTCGCCGGAGCGCGGGAAGCCTATGCCTTTGTGGTGAAAAATTTCCCCGGCACCACCGCCGCCACCATGTCTAAGAAGGCCATGGATCAGCTGAGTGCGGCACTGACCTCCGGACCGGCTACTCTGCCGAGGGAAACCTGGGTGCCTTTCACCCGTCGAGGCACCAGTATGATTGTTGACGCCCGGGTCAACAATAAGCCCATGAAAATGATATTCGATACCGGCGCCGAGGGCTGCGCCTTCAGTCTGGCGCATTTTCGCCAGCTTGGTTTGCCCATCCCCAGCGGGCCACCTACAGCTTTTGCGCAGGGCGTGGGCAAAAGTGAGCCCATTCCCGAGTGGCAGGTGAAAATTGACCTTGTCGTAGGCCGTATCGAGCGCAAGCAATTCCTCGTCTCGGTCGGTGAAAACGGCATGTCTCTGCCGCTTCTGGGCCAGGACTTTTTTACTGGTATGGAATACTCGATCGATTCTTCCAACAATGTCATCTCGTTCAAAAAGCGTGAGGCCGCTCCCGGTAAAACCATAGCCGCTGTCTCGGTGCGGCCCGGTATGACCGTTGACGCCAGCGGCAAGTACGTTTATGTGGTGCCTTTTGAGCAGCTGGGCGAATGCGCCTCGGTGAAAGTGACGGTCAACAATAAAGTGATACCGATGATCTTCGATACCGGGGCCGAAGTGACCATGTTCACTACATCTCAGGCTGCCTCGGTGGGTATTCCACCAGGGGGAAGAACGGTGCAGATAGGCGGCATAGGTGGAGCCGTCGCCGCCACCCTTGGTGTCGTCGACAGTATCAAACTCGGTCCCATCGAAAGGCGCGCCATGCGCGTGCCGGTCACTGATAAAACGGCGATTTCCCAGTCACTTCTGGGGCAGGACTTTTTGCGCGGCTGGCATTACACAATCGACAAGCAAAACAGAGTGATCCGCTTCACCCGGGCCACCGGAGCCAACAATTACTGAATGATTGAGAGTGGGATCAGGAGTCGCTGAGAGTAAATTTGCGGTTGCCTTTGATCAAAGTCTCTTTGAAAAAGTCCACCACATGATTGAGCTGTTCTTCTGATGTGAAGGCGTGACCGCCGCCGCTGATTGTAATAAGCTTATTGGGCACACCGGCTTGATTGAGCTTTTCTTCCAATTCCTGCGACTGGGCATAGGGCACCAGATCGTCTATGTCGCCGTGGACGATGAGAAACGGCGGGTCGTCCTTGTCGATGTATGTGACCGGCGATGCGGCCACAGCCAGGTCGTGTTTTTCGGTCTGCAGGCCGCCCAGGAGTTTGGCCACCGGGCCGTCTTTGCTTTCAAAATCTATCTTGGTGCGTGAGCCAGCCTGCGAAGCGACGCTGACGAAA
This sequence comes from Cyanobacteria bacterium SZAS LIN-3, assembly GCA_018266215.1. GTDB lineage: Bacteria > Cyanobacteriota > Vampirovibrionia > Obscuribacterales > Obscuribacteraceae > REEB67. The sequence continues at coordinate 19,986 of JAFEAV010000050.1, forward strand.
TCGCTGGGGCCGCACCAGTCGGCAACGGCCTGTACTTTACTGTCCACGCCGTTGTTGCCCAGGTTGCCTTCCAGCTCTTTGGCACCGCCGCTGGTGCCAAGCAGGGCGACCAGATGACCGCCGGCGGAGACGCCCCAGACTCCGATCTTGTCGGGATTGATGTTGTACTCGGCAGCATGAGCGCGCAGGAAGCGGATCGCCGCCTTGCAGTCTTCTATCTGGGCCGGGAATACGGCTTCCTGGCTCAGTCTGTAGTTGATGCTGGCGAAGGCAAAGCCCTGTCTGCCAAAGAAGGCACCTAGGTCATGCTGGGCTTCTTCCTTGGAGCCCTGCAGCCAGGCGCCGCCATGGACAAAGACTATGAGCGGTGTCGGGCTTTTGGTTTTTGTCGGCAGATACAGATCCAGTGCCTGGGCCGGATTTTTGGAGCCCTCGACATAGCTTATGTCGGCGAGCCGGCGCACGCTGGTGGGTCCCTGATTATCGTTGGCCTTGGTGACGAAGGGCAGCGAGACGATTAAGGCCAGGATTACGATGATCAGGATATTTTTGATTGACATCAGTCGCGGTAATTTTCCAGTTCGATTATCAGTTCGCGCATTGTCTGATGGCGGTCCTGTGGGTGTTTTTTCATTGCTTTCATAACAGTGCGCTGCAGTCTGAACGGTATTTTGATGCCGGGGCAGGCGTCGGCAAATTCTTTAGGCGTATCGGTGATGTGGCGGCTCATAGTCTCGGCCGAGGTCGCTCCCAGGATGGGCAGGCGTCCGGACAGGGTGTGATACATGAGCACGCCCAGGCAATAGACATCGGAGCGGGCATCCAGTTTGTTGCCCAGCACTTGTTCCGGGCTCATATAGGCGGGCGTACCCAGGACCTGGCCGTCCATGGTCAATTTACGGCTGTCGTGGGTGGGCTCGTTGACATATTTGGCGATGCCGAAGTCCACTACTTTGACGAATTCCGGATTCCACGATGTGCGCAGCAGGACCACATTGTCCGGTTTTATGTCGCGGTGCAGAATGCCCTTGCTGTGGGCGTGATCGAGGGCGCTGGCGATTTGCTGGAAAATTGCCACCGAGCGCTCAACCGGTAATTTGTTATGTCTTTGCAGGACATCTTTGAGATTTATGCCTTCGATGAAGTCCATGACCAGAAACGGCGTATTGCAGTCGGAAACGCCGAAGTCGTAAACCGTGACGATGTTGGGATGGCTCATGGAACTGGCTGCCTGAGCCTCTCTCTGGAAGCGGTGAAAGCGGGTCTCGTCTTTTTCCACTTCTTCAAACAGCACTTTGATGGCCACAATCCGGTCCATAACAAGGTGCCTGGCCTGATAGACGACGCCCAGGGCGCCGCGACCGACCTCGGAAATTATCTGGTAACGCTGGGCGAGGACCGAGCCAACTAAAGATGTGTTTGACAACTTACGCTCCGTCACCGCCGCTGTGCAAATTATCGGGCTTTACAGTGTTAGTATTCAAGAGGGGAGACCTGCTTCTAGACGCTTATATTAAACCCAAGGTATAAGTAATTAGACAAGCAATTAAGCAGTCAAGATTAGAAGTCCAGATACCAGAACCACAGGTAAAAGCGAAATATGAACTTACCAGATCCCGCCGGACGTGGCCCAGGTAGCGGCCGGAAAGAGCCTCTCAATACGCTCGAGCCAAGCCGGATAACGGTTTTGGGCTATGAGATGGACCTCAACATTTTTACCGCCCTCTGTTATTTGCCGCTCTTTCCGGCGGTGATTATCCCCTGCGTTATCGCCCTTAACACAACCACCGACAAACCCGAGGACCTCCGGTTTGCCGCGGTGCAGAGTCTCATTCTCAACGGCGGCTTTTTTGCTCTCAACGCTGTCCTCAGTGGCGTTATGGGCGTTTTTGCCATGATCCCTATAGTCGGCGGTTTGATTAATTTCGGCCTCGGCATTGTCATGGCCGTGCTGATCGTTGCTTATATACTCGTCAGTCTTAAACTGGTGGTCAGTGCCTACAGCGGGCAAAAATTCGCAGTGCCCTTCATCGCACCTTACGCCGAAAAATATTCGAGCCCCAGTTGATCTAGAAAATCTGCCAGAAATGATCTTTGAAGGTCAGGGCCGGCTGGCTTGTTTGCTGGTCGGCTGCGGCGGCCGGCTTATCCTCCGCCGGGGCGGCAAGAATCAGATACATGCGATAGTCCCCCGTCTGTTCTCCCGGTTTGTCCGGGGCCAGGTCTCTGCCCATCTGAGCGCTGAAATGACTCGTACTCTGAGCTACGCGTCGCTTCAGTCGATCGGTGGTGCGGGGGTCGCCTAAAATGGAAAGTCTGAGTGCACTGAAGCCGTAGAGCGACGGCAGCATCAGCTTCTTGTCTCGTTTATCCGTAGCCGGCAGGCGATATTGTCCGTATATTTTTACCGCTTTTGTCAGCGGCGTGATTTTCACCACATTGGCCGAACCATCCAGCTTTATGGCCGTGAATGGGATCGGCGCCAGACGCCATTGTCTCAGGGACTGGGGCGAGTCGCCCCGTGTCCTGGCCGCCATTTGAGCCAGTTCTTTGACGGTTGACTGGAAGGCATAATCCTGTTCGAAATCCAGCAGCGGAGCCGCTGCGCTTGTAGACTGTTGGCCGTTTACATCAATCAGGGCGCTGGCAAGATTTTCATCGCCGTCGATCAGAACGGCAGCCCAGGTGCCTTTCAGCCAGGCGTTGGCCTGCCACTGGCTGGTTAGTTGCGGCGGTAACAGGACCTGTCGCTCCACTTGCAGTCCCGGGGCGACATTGACTGACCATTCGGGCGGTGTGCTGTTGTAGCCGCGGGCCAGGAGGAAGGCCAGGGTGATGAGGGTGCCCAGGCCGGCGATGGCCGCCTGGCGATTGAAATTGAAATGCAGCTCCTCAACCGCCAGGCAGCAGCCGGCGTTCAGTGCAAGACCCGCCAGCACTGCCAGGATTGTGTTTCTCATCAGCTCGGCCTGGTCGATGTTGCCGCAGAGGGCAAAAAGCGGTCCGTATATGTCCGAGCCGGCAAGCAGGATCAAAAGCACACAGAGGGCGGCGTAAGTACCGGGGAATTTTCGGACCCTGAGCTGCTTCTGGGCGCCGAACAGGGCCAGTAAAATCAGATAAGGCAGGGCGCTGTAGCCATAGCGCGGTTGTGTTTCAAACGGTATAAAAATAAAATGTCCTGCCACCATCAGCAGTGTCAGCACTTTGAGAAAGTTTGTATTGCTCAGATTTTTAAAATCATTGCTGAGCAGCTTTTCCTGTACCAGGATATAAATCATGCCCAGAGCCGCCGCGGCCAGGATCAGCCTTTGCAGCAGGCACTGCCAGTAGATATCGAGGCCGAATACCGACCAGCAAAAATCGTTCCAGCTGTAGGCAAACAGGCGTTCGATCTTGCGCAGACAGAGGCTGGCTATGCTCAGCGGTCGGGCTTGAATCAGGCTGAAAGCTATAGCCGAGGGTTTGGCAAAAATAATAGGCATGACGCTTTCGGTGGGTGGTGCCACACCCCAGGCATCGCTCTCCAGATCCAGTCCCACGGCCAGATTGATTGAAGGCACGCGGTTGGGCGCCAGGGTAATGCGCCCGGAGGCCAGTTTGCTGAAAATCAACCAGGGGACGATGGTGATGAAAAATCCCGCGGCCAGAGCCAGTACAATTTTGCCCCGACTTTTCCACTGTCTTCGGCCCTCATTTTTGCTCGCCAGGGCCAGCAGTAGAAGCACTGCTACTGTGGGGAAAAGGGCCGTTTTTAAATGCAGAATCAATGTCGCCAGTGAACCTGCGATGAAGAATGCGCTGTATTGAAGCGTGCTGGTCGCCTGCTTATCGCTCAGCCGGCCGCGCGGCAGAGCCAGTATCAGCGCCAGAGTAAAGGCCAATAGACTGGTCTGGGTCAGTTGTTCGGTTAAAAACTGGCTGGCCGAGACTATTGTCGCCGGGTGAAAGCCCAGGAGTAATGCCCCTGCCAGAGCCGCTTTTGGCTCTACCAGTCGCCGGGCGATGAGAAAAAAGAGCAGGCTGTTGAGACCGCAGATCATGCTCTGTCCGGCCAGAATGGCCACCTCGGCCGAGGCATGAAAGAGTTTGCCCAGGGCTATCAGAACGGCTCCAAAAGCGGGGAGCACCGGTCCGTCAATCATCAGCGAGGGTCCCAGATCGATGGTCGCCGGACTGACATAATGATGATTGATGCAGCCCACAAGCCAGGTGAGAAGCGATTGCGCACTGAGCACGTAATGAGCCGAATCCCACACCAGGCCGCGATTGAAGTCATTGGCCCCAAACGTGAAGTAAGCGGAAAGCAGAGCCGGAGCCAGAAAGGCTATAGCTGGAGCTGTTAGCAATTTGCGCAAAGTAGGAACGACGCTTGAATCCGGTTACTGGGGTGCCAGGGCCATGCTAGACAGTGCCAATTCTTTAGTCAAGATAATGCTCTTAACATTGCATTTAATGGTCTTTGGTTGTGGTAGATCCTTAGCACCCGGAACAAAGAGGTTGAAATGGATAGCGTTACCAAATTGTTTGACAACAAAAAGTCAAAGTACTGGCCGGTGATGTCAGCGCCGGAGATTATGAATACAACGGGGGCATCCTCTGGGGCGGATTTGATCAGATCAACCTGGCCACCGAGCTGAGCAAGATCGATGTCAAAACCGAGGAATCGGCCAAAAATATTGCCCAGACCCTTGGCTGGGGTATGGCCGGTATGTTGTTTGGACCGCTGGGCATGCTCGCCGGTCTCACCCTGGGCGGTAACAGGAAGCAGATATGCGCTCTGTGCGAACTCAAGGACGAGCGTAAGTTTCTAGCTCTGATGGACTCCAAGGTCTATCAGCAATTAATGGCGCTCACTCTGACTAAGTCTTGAGAACCCGGGATGTTCACTTAAAAGACGCCAACAATTAAGAAAGGTAAGTTTAGCTCAGGGCCAAAAACTGGATGAAGAACTAATTAGGATGACCGCCCCGGGCTATTTAAAGGGCATTTCACTAAGATTGCAACCAAGATCCTGCCAAAACCTGACCAAATCTCACCTAGAATATCCCTGTGGATACATGGCGACCCTGGAGATAGATCCTGAACATACCTGCATCGAGCCGCAGCGAAAAGACCAAATTGGCACTGGTTAAGATTAGTTCGGTCGGCATTGGTGTGCCGCCAAGGATTCTGACCAATCACGACATGGAAAAAATGGTCGATACCTCCGACCAGTGGATCCAGGAACGCACCGGAATCAAGCAAAGACATATTGTCGATCCCGGCACGACCTGTTCGGACCTGGCCACAGAGGCCGCCCGTCAGGCCATGGAGAAGGCCGGTCTTACCCCCGACGATATCGAACTCATTATTGTCGCCACCAATACCCCCGATTCGCCCCTGCCGGCGGTCGCCTGCCTGGTGCAGCACAAGCTCGGCTGCAAGCATGCCTGGGGCTTCGACCTGGCTATAGCCTGTTCCGGTTTTCTCTATGCCATGCAAGTGGGCGTGCAGTTTGTTGCTTCCGGCGCCCATAAAAACGTCATCGTCATCGGCGTTGATGTGATGTCCTCGGTTATCGATTATACGGATCGCCAGACCTGCATAATTTTTGGTGATGGTGGCGGTGCCTGCGTGATTCAGCCCTCGACCAGTGAAGCGGACGGTTGCTTTATCGACTTCCTTCATGAAGTGGACGGTTCCGGCGGAGAGTTTCTCTGTATACCGGCGGGCGGTAGCGCTCATCCCCCTTCTAAAGAAACTGTGGAACAGGGCCTGCACTTCCTCAAGCAGGATGGTCCGGTTGTTTTCAAGTTTGCCACCAAGCGCATGCCGGAAATATGTGTGCGCTTGCTCGACCGCAATAATCTTACCGGTGCCGACATCGATGTCTTTATCCCGCACCAGGCTAATTTGCGCATCATCAAGTCAGCGGTGGAGCGCCTGGGCATACCGATGGAAAAAGTTATCGTCAATATCGATCAGTACGGCAACACCACAGCCGGCACCTTGCCTCTGGCTATGGACACGGCTCTTAAGGAAGGCCGCCTGAAGAAAGGCGATCTGGTCCTCTTTGCCGCCATGGGCGCAGGACTCAGTGCCGGTGCGGCCCTGATGCGCTGGGGCTACTGATCCGCTTTTTGATCAGCGCCAGAAGCTTGTTGTTGTCGAAAGGTTTTCTCACCCAGTCGACCGCATCGCGGTTCTGAATCGTCTCCAGATTGGGTGTGGCGCCGCTCAGGATAATTGCCGGTATGACCCTGTCCGCGCCCTTTTGCTGCTGCATCCAGTTGACGAAAGTAAGACCGCTGCCGTCGGGCAGGTTGACATCGGCTATCACCAGCGCCGGCTCACAATCTTTATCGAATAATTCTCTGGCACCGGCAATGGTTGCCGCGCGCCTTACTTGATAGCCATTTTTATTGAGCACCGCCGCCAGTATCATGGCGATTGATTCGCTGTCTTCCAAAAGCAATATCGTCGGCTGGCTCTGAGGCGAGCCCTCCTGGCTGCTGGACATAGAGTTAACCCCAATTGATTCGGCTGTATAAGGCGGTAATTCGAACCAGAACTCGGCTCCTTCACCCAGTCGACTGTTGACGCCGATTGTGCCGTTTTGTTTTTCCGCAAGTACTTTGGATATGGCCAGGCCGAGCCCGGTGCCGCGATTGACTTGATTTTCGATGCAGGAGAGCTGCTGGAAGGGCCCGAAAATATCCAGCTTTTCACTTTCGCCAATGCCCGGTCCTTCGTCACGCACGGCAAATCTGATATTGCCGGGTCCCCTGGATGGACTCTGCTCGGCGGATATTTTTACTGTCTTGCCCGGTGGTGTAAAGCGGATGGCGTTAGAGAGCAGATTGGTCAAAATTTGCATCACCCTGTCGCTGTCACCCAGGCAGTCTCCGGCGGTGCTGGGCAGCACCTCGAGGATGACACCACTTTGCTCGGCGTACGGTTTGACCGACTCCACCGTGGCCTGCACGATGTCGCGGGGACTGAGTCGGGCCAGTCGCAGCTCCAGATGATTGGCCTCGATTTTTTTGATGTCCAGCATATCGCTGATAAGGCGGATCAGGCGATCGCAATTGTCGCGGGCGATGCTTGTGTATTCCAGCGTTTCTCTGGAAATGTTTCCGGTCAGCCCGCCTTCCACCAGGCCCAGGGCCGCCCGGATGGAGGTAAGAGGTGTGCGCAACTCGTGGGAGATAGTCGAGTAAAACTCGTGCACGTGCTTTTCCACTTCTTTTTTATTGGTGATATCGTGGGCGATACCGCAGAAGCGTTCAATGTTGCCTTCCTGATCGGTTACCGGGAAGATCCTGGCCCACATCCAGCGAGGCCCGGCGCTGCTGGTTTTGGCGATGCGAAATTCAATCTCCAGGCCGGCGGGATCGACAAGGTCCGAGTTAAGCATTTGCAGTACTTTGTCGCGGTCTTCCTTGACCATGGTTTCAAAAAACAGCGAGGCGTTATTGTATAGATCCTGGCAGCTGGCCCCCCAGAACTCTTCAAAGGCCGGACTGACATAGATAAATTCCTTCTGGTCAGCTGAAACGATCCAGAAGACCTCGCGAATGTTTTCGGCCAGCTGTCTGAATTTTGATTCGCTTTCGAGCAGATTTTTTTCGGAACGCTGGCGCGCCAGTTCCGCCTCTTTCAAGTCGGTAATGTCGCGGTGTGAGCCCGACATGCGCACAGGCTTGCCCTGAGCGTCATAGCTGCACTGGCCTCTGGTGCTGATCCAGATATAGTCACCGTCTTTTGTGCGCATACGACACTGCTCGTCGTAAGGCTCCCTTGTTTCCATGTGTCTCTGTACCGCGTCCATGACCCGGGGATAATCATCCGGATGAGTGAGGGCGCGGAAAGTCTCAAAATGATTTTCCAGTTCGTGGTCTTCATAGCCGAGCAATGATTTCCACCGGGGTGAAAAATATGCTTCGTTTGTATTGAAGTCCCAGTCCCAGATGCCGTCGTTGGCGCCGGCTATGGCCAGACTGTAGCTCTCCTGCAACTTCTGGTAATTTTCAAAAGCATTTTGCCTTTCGACAAATCGTCCTATCTCGCGCCCAATATCCTCAAGAAGAGCAATGCACTCGGCACTGACGCCGATTTCTTCCCTGCTGAAAAATCCCAGCAGGCCCCAGTTGAGCCGACCAATGGCAATCGGTACCGAAATAATTTGCTTGTAGTCGGGCAGACGTTCGGGCATGGGCGAGCCGCAGCAGCGCAGCTCTTGCTCGGATCTGCTGTTGATTACATGGGCTCTGTCCGAAAACCAGTTTGCCGCCGGGAAGCCGGAGGCCAGAACCAGAGAAATGTTATTGCATTTGCTCAGTAAAAAAGTCGCATCGGCGTGCGGATCCGCTCTCCAGAGCACCAGTCTTTCGAGCTGGTTGGCTTTTTCATTGGCGCGCCAGGCCAGACCTACCTCGCAATCGACAGCCCGCGCTATCACCGGCACCACCGCTGCCAGTGCTTCCGTGTTGTTTGCGGATTCGGCCAGCACTTTGAGCACACCGCTTTTGAGCTGGGCCGCCCGGTCCACCAGCGCCTGTCCGCTGATATCCTGCATAAACCAGCGGCTGTATCTAAAGAGCTCGCCATCGAGGCAGACATTGGCCTGAAGCAGAGCCGTCATTTCACCGCCACTGCCTGTGATGAATTTTACCGGTCGGCTCTTCACCGCAGTTCCCGCGGACAGTTCGGCAATCATACCGGCTGCCTCGGTGGGCTCGGCGAAGAAGTCGCAGACATCGTGTCCGACAAAATCAGATGAATTTACAGCCAGTAAATCGAGACAGGCCTGATTAGCATGCAGGACAGTGCCTTTGATATCCAGTAAGTACATAGCGATCGGGGCATTTTCGAAAAAATCGAAGTAAGTGTCCCGTTGATTTTCGTTGCCTATACCGCCGCTATTAGCTTCGCCAGTCAGAGACCATCTCCTCTACGCGTTTATGCAATTCTAGAGGATCGAATGGCTTGGAGACTATGCCGGCCAGACCAAGGGTGGCGTAGTGTTCCATCTCTTCTTCCAGAACCTTTGCTGTGACAAGGATTATGGGAATGTCCGAGAGTTCCCTGTCCTGGCGAATTTTTTCAATTGCTTCCAGCCCATCCATTTCCGGCATCGAGACATCCATCAGGATTACGTCGGGCTGCTGTAAACGCAGTATTTGCAAGGCTTCCTGCCCGTTGCTGCCGGTCAGGATTTGCCAGCTCGTCAGAGATTCAAGAGCCTTGGCAACGACTTTCTTGTACTCGGCGTTGTCATCAATAAGGAGGACTGTGTCTATATTCATAGCACTGCTCGCTGGGTCTAATTTGATCCTAGCAGGTGCCGGACAAAACAGGGCCTAGTAGCTGTAGTTGCTGAGCTTAACCTTACCGTGGAAAACCCAGTAGGTAATGATCGTATAACTGAAAACAAAGGGCAGGCCTATTATTGCGATGAGCAGCATGGTTTTGAGTGTGCCCTGGGAGGCCGCCGCATTGTAAACGCTGAGACTGTAGGCCGGACTGATACTGGAGACTATCAGGTTAGGGAAAATGGCAATACCAAATAGCATGGCCAGCGCACTCAGGGTGGCCATGGAGGAGAGGAAGGCCTGTCCCGGTTTGCGCAAAAATATGGTCCTGGGGATATTGCCGATGGCCAGGACATTGAGGAGCACCACAGACCAGAGCCAGGGATAGCGCAGGAGGTTGTATGTAGCGCTCGGCACCTGGGTCAGCGTGACGATTGTTGTGAGCATGTAGAGCACGACAAAGGTCCCGAATGTATGCCAGATCCAGTTGTGCACTTTGGCTTGCAGGTCGCCTTCGGTTTTGAGATAGAGAAAAATCGAGCCGTGCATGGCGCAGGTGGCAACGGATAAAATGCCGGTCAAAATCGGATAAAGATGCAGATAATTCCAGGACTGACGCTTGAGCTCAAAGTCGGCTCCTATGGGCAATCCCAGAAAGAGATGACCGATGAGAAAGCCGAAGAGGAAAGCTACGAGCGTGCTTGAGCCGAAGAAGGAAAGATCCCAGAATCTGAACCAGAAAGGAGTTTTGATTTTGCTGCGGAATTCGATGGAGACGGCACGCATAATCAGGCCGACTAAAATGAACATGATGGCGAAATAAAAGCTGGAAAGCGCTGTGGCATAAACATCGGGAAAGGATGCGAAGAGTGCGCCGGCAAAGGTCACCAGCCAGACTTCGTTGCCGTCCCAGAGTGGGCCGATGGAGTTGAGAATGAGACGCCTTTCTTCTTCGCTATTGGCGATGGGATGCAAAATGCCCACTCCCAGATCGAAGCCGTCCAGCACTCCATAGCCGGTGAGCAAAACACCGAGCAGCATAAACCAGACCAGATTGAGTGTGTATGCGGCATCGACGTGCATCAGTTCAAGCCCTCCGGTTTCTTTTCTGCTTCATCTTTGATGCTTTCTACTACCGGCGGATCCTGTGTTCTCCAGCTATCGGAGAGAGAGGACGGTCCGCGTTTGAGCAGACCGGCGATGGCGGCAAAGGGATCTTTGGCTTTCGCTACGGCAGCTTCCTTTTCGTGATCAGCGGCTACTTTGGCCGTTTCGGGGGGGCCCAGTTGGATACGATGATTCATCACCCAGACCCAGACGAAAAACAAAAATGTGTAGACGAGACCGAACATGATCATCGATCCAATCACATGCTCGGTGCCGATTGCTTTAGACACCGCATCTTTGGTGCGCAAAAGGCCATAGACAACCCAGGGCTGGCGGCCGACTTCGGCTGCTATCCAGCCGCTTTCATTGGCGGCATAACCACCCAGCACGGAAAAAACATAGATCCATAAGAGCCATTTTTGTTGGTAGAGTGTGCCGAGTTTGAGGAAAACTAAGCCCAGCGCAGTCATACCAATGAAGCCCAGACCCAGGGCCACCATTAGGTGATAGGACTGGAAGGTAAGCCAGACCGGCGGCCGATCTTCCTCCGGCACTTTGTCGAGACCGGCTACGGGTTTATCAAAGTTTTGATGGACAAGGAAGCTCAACATCCCCGGCACTGCCAGGCCGAATTTTACATCCTTATCTCTGTCCGAGGGCCAGCCGAAACCGTACATGGGTGTGCCACCACTACCGGTGATATAGTGCCCTTCCAGAGCCGCCAGTTTCACCGGCTGATTTTTAGCTACTCCATCGGCCTGGAAATGGCCTGAGACCAGCATCAGGAAGGAACATACCGCGGCATAGATTAGCGAAATCTTGACCGTTCTCTGGGCAAAGATTATGTGTTTGTTTTTCAGTAAATAGTAAGAGCCGATACTGAGTGCAAAGAGTGCGCCCAGAATAAAGGCGCCGAGCCAGACGTGCAAAACTCTGTGCACCATGGACGGGTTGAAAACCATTTGCCAGAAGTTGGTGACTTCGGCCCGGTAGAAACCGGCTACTGTTTTTATAATGCGATAGCCGCTCGGGGTCTGCTGCCAGGAATTGGCGACGGTGATCCAGATGGACGAAAAAATCGCCCCCAGTGCCACCATGCAGGTGGCAAAAAAATGCGTTTTGGGCTGCACCCGGTCCCAGCCGAAGACGAGCACGGCCAGAAATCCGGATTCCAGAAAGAAAGCAAAAATGGCTTCGGCGGCCAGGGCGGAACCGAAGATGTCGCCGACATAGCGTGAATAAGTGGCCCAGTTTGTGCCGAATTGAAATTCCATTACTATGCCGGTGGCCACACCCAGGGCAAAGTTGATGGCGAAAAGTTTTGTCCAGAAGAGGGACATGGCCTTATACGAGGCATCCCCGGTCTTGATCCAGATGGCCTCGATGATCACCATCAGCACGCCCATGCCGATAGTCAGGGGCGGGAAAATGTAATGAAACATGAGGGTGAGGGCAAATTGTATGCGGGAGAGCATCACCACATCGAGGTGCATCAGATGCCACCTCCCATCGAAAGTGCCACGTTGAAGGCAAAAAAGGCGCCGCCGCAAATAATCACGATGAAGTCCGAAAGAGAATATTTCGTATCCAGGGGCAGGTCCGGATTGGTTATTTTGTTTAGCTTGATCAAATAGTCGTTGACGAAAATGAAAGGGGCAAAAGTGAAGGTGCCGAGCATGCCCCAGGGCGGCGGAAAGAGCATGCAGCCAATCAATAAAACCCAGTACAGTACAATCTTTTCGACGGGCAGATTTTGCTCCAGTCCGTAAAGTTTCCCTTCATCTCTCATGGCATTGAGCAGAGGGCGCACGTAGAAAAGCGGGATGTTTACGCGCCATAGAGGTGAAAGTCCCTTCTCCTGGCGATCTTTCTGGTTTACAAACTGGCGATAAAGCCACCAGATCTCGTAGGCGTGAAAGGGCATACAGATGCAGAGTAAGGTGAACTTCATCGGTGCTACCGGATGATAGATGATACCTGCATTTTTCTGGTCGGCAATTTTTTTCTGATGGTTGAGTCTGGCCAGGTAGTCGACGCCGAAATTCTGGTCGCCTTCGGATGCACCTGCTGAAACATTGACTGACTCAGGTTGGGCCGGGTCTTGGTAAGGCGCTGTTTGCTTGCGCAAATCTTCTGGTTCTGGCATGAGCTTCCCCTCGCCATAATTCTAGCTACAACTAATACAAGCCATCCCTTATATGACGAGACATACGCGAAAAATTACCCGCGGGAAAATTTTCCAAATAAAAAGGCCTCCGCTATTAACGGAGGCCTTTTATAATCCTGGCACCGGGCTATCTTCCCGGGAGCTCTCGCTCCAAGTATTGTCGCTGCTGACTGTCTTTACCTTCGTGTTCGAGATGGGAACGGGTGTGTTCCAGTCGCACGGGCACCAAGAACCTTTTAGGGATTCATGGATCGTCCTTGGCTTTTTGGTCCAAGGTGATTCATGTACCCTGAAAACTGCACATTGAGGTTTTATTTGTATTTTTAATTACTTGATCGTATTTCACCAAGTCTGTTGGTTAAGCCCTCGACCTATTAGTAACGCTCAGCTACGTGCTTGCCTTGCGGGGCACTTCTACCTGCGTCCTATCAACCCGGTGGTCTTCCGGGGGTCTTACTGGATTAACTCCATGGGATTTCTCATCTTCAGGTGGGCTTCGTACTTATATGCTTTCAGCACTTATCCGCTCTGAACACAGCTACGCTGCGTTTACCGCTGGCGCGATAACAGCCATACTGGAGGTTCATTCGTCCCGGTCCTCTCGTACTAGGGACGACTCCTGTCAAAAATCCTACGGGCATGCCGGATATGGACCGAACTGTCTCACGACGTTCTGAACCCAGCTCACGTACCGCTTTAATGGGCGAACAGCCCAACCCTTGGAACGTACTACCGCTCCAGGATGCGATGAGCCGACATCGAGGTGCCAAACCTCGCCGTCGATGTGGACTCTTGGGCGAGATCAGCCTGTTATCCCTATGGTAACTTTTGTCCGATGAGCAACGACCCTTCCATGCGGAGTCGTGGGATCACTAAGCCCGACTTTCGTCCCTGATCGACATGTCTGTCTCTCAGTCAAGCTCCCTTCTACCTTTACGCTCGATGGCTGATTTCCGACCAGCCTGAGGGAACCATTGGGCGCCTCCGTTACAATTTAGGAGGCGACCGCCCCAGTCAAACTGCCCAACTGAAACTGTTCCCGACCCGGATAACGGAATCAGGTTAGTATGCTAACTACATCAGAGTGGTATCTCAACGATGACTCCATCGGAACCAAAATCCCGACTTCAAAGTCTCCCACCTATCCTGCGCAGACATAGTCCGCAGACAATTTCAGCCTACAGTAAAGCTCAATAGGGTCTCTCTGTCCTGGCACGCCTAGTCCGTATCTTCACAGACAATCCTATTTCGCCGAGTCTCTCTCCGAGACAGCGCTCAAATCGTTACTCCATTCGTGCGGGTCGGAACTTACCCGACAAGGAATTTCGCTACCTTAGGACCGTTATAGTTACGGCCGCCGTTCACCGGGGCTTTGTTTTTCAGCTTCGCTTGCGCTAACCGATCCACTTAACCTTCCGGCACTGGGCAGGAGTCAGCCCCTATACATCACCTTACGGTTTAGCAGAGACCTGTGTTTTTGTTAAACAGTCGCTTGAGCCTCGTCGCTGCGACCATCTCAGGCTTCAGACGCGAAGTCTTACACCCTACCATGGCACCTCTTCTTCCGAAGTTACGAGGTTATTTTGCCGAGTTCCTTAGAGAGAGTTATCTCGCGCACCTTGGTATTCTCTACCTGACTACCTGTGTCGGTTTAGGGTACGAGCACCATAATCCTGGCTTTCGCCGCTTTTCTCGGCAGCGTGGCATCTATACAATTTGCTCCGTAGAGCATTCCTTACTCGGCCTTACTTAATAACGCCAGGGCGGATTTGCCTACCCCGACTAGCTACGCCTTTGGAGGGACTAAACCAATCAGTCCCCTGTATATAGCCTCCTGCGTCCCGACTTAGCTCCTAGCGGATTTTTGGTGGTACGGGAATATTAACCCGTTGTGCATCGATTACGCCTTTCGGCCTCATCTTAGCTCACGACTAACCCCACATGGACGAACCTTGTGTGGGAACCCTTAGTCTTTCGGTGCATTGGATTCTCACCAATGTTTTCGCTACTTAAGCCGACAGTCTCACTTCTGCTTCGTCCATACGTGCTTACGCTCGTACTTCGCCCTACAACAGAACGCTCCCCTACCGATCAATTTTAACGTTGATCCTACGATTTCGGTATCATGCTTAGCCCCATACGTTTTCGGCGCAGAGTCGCTTGACTAGTGAGCTATTACGCTTTCTTTGAATGGTGGCTGCTTCTAAGCCAACATCCTAGTTGTCTATGCAACTCCACCTCCTTAATCACTTAGCATGAATTTTGGGACCTTAGTCGGTAGTCTGGGCTGTTTCCCTCTTGACGACGGAACTTATCTCCCGCCGTCTCACTGCCGGATACTTACGCTGTGGGTATTCGGAGTTTAACTCGATTTGGTACGGATTTTCTCCGCCCGCACCGAACTAGTGCTCTACCCCCCACAGGATACATCCGACGCGGTGCCTCAACGCCTTTCGGGGAGAACCAGCTAGCTCCGGGTTCGATTGGCATTTCACCCCTAAACACAGCTCATCCACTGATTTTTCAACATCAGTTGGTTCGGACCTCTACGCAATGTTACTTGCGCTTCATCCTGGCCATGCCTAGATCACCCGGGTTCGGGTCTACCTCATGTAATTATAAACGCCCTTATCAGACTCGGTTTCCCTGCGGCTTCGCATATTAACTGCTTAACCAACTACATAAGGTAACTCGCCGGCTCATTCTTCAACAGGCACACTGTCACCCTATAAATAGGGCTCCAATTGCTTGTAAGCACACGGTTTCATGTTCTATTTCACTCCCTCTCACGGGTTCTTTTCACCTTTCCCTCGCGGTACTTGTTCACTATCGGTCGCTAGTCAGTATTTAGCCTTACCAGATGGTCCTGGCTGATTCGTTCAAGGTTTCACGTGCCCCGAACTACTTGGGATCCTGCTGAGGTTCAGAAATTTTCGCTTACCGGACTGTCACCGTCTGTGGTGGTTCTTTCCAGAACTCTTCAGCTAATCTCATCCCATCTCGTCTGCAGTCCCTCGACCCCAGCATGACTTACGTCGTGCTGGTTTAGGCTGTTCCCCGTTCACTCGCCGCTACTGAGGGAATCACTGTTTTGTTTTATTTTCTTCCCGGTACTAAGATGTTTCAGTTCCCGGACTTACCTTCTCTCACCCTATATATTCAGATGAGGATCACCGATCTTCAATCGGCGGGGTTGCCCCATTCGGAGACCTACGGATCGACGTCTATAACAACTCCCCGTAGCATTTCGCAGTTTATTGCGTCCTTCATCGGCTGCTAGCGCCTAGGTATCCACCGTGCGCTCTTAGTAGCTTAACCAACGTTCGTAAGCCTTTTTGTTTTTTTGATAACAAGCATTTAGGCGTGCAGCTTACAAACGGCGTGTGGGTCACATCGGTAATGCGTGAAGCAGTTACCTTGTCCCCACATCTACTTGGTGGAATACGGACCTCAATATGCAGTTTTCAGGATACGCGACCGGTTTTGTGACGCCTCTCGGTTGGCGCTCGGGCCTCAGCCCTTTGGAGTGGTAAATAGTATCACACCACTCGGATATTTGAAGAGGAACTTTCTTATATCTAGCTCACTCTTCTTGAGACTGGAGGATAGCGGATTCGAACCGCTGACCTTCTCGGTGCAAACGAGACGCTCTACCAACTGAGCCAATCCCCCGCGCTTTTGCGTTCCGCTTTATCACTTCCAGCGATTGCCTTATAGTCGCAATCGGATGGGAGCCGCGGTCCGCTTGAGCATCTTTCCACTCAGCGCGCTCTTTATTCATCCTACCAACAAGATGGGGAGTTGAATAGAGTGCTAACGCTTTGTTGCAGAAAGCTTTACTTACTGGGCCATCCTGGACTCGAACCAGGGACCTCACCCTTATCAGGGGTGCGCTCTAGCCACCTGAGCTAATAGCCCGCAGCAGTTAGAACATAGTAGCACTGCCCTCACCCCGTGTCTTGTGGCCAACCCAGTTGTTTTAAGGATCTTCACAAAGACAGGGGAAAAACTTGGAGATAAGGGGGATCGAACCCCTGGCCTCACGATTGCGAACCGTGCGCTCTACCAGCTGAGCTATATCCCCAGGAAGTCCGGACCGCGGTCCAGTGATCCAGGGCTGGTGCCGATTATACAACAGCCCTGTCTTCACTTGGCAGCCTTAATTGTCCCGGGCTTTTCCATCTATATTAGGAATAAGTCGCCGGACAAAATCGCTTCTTCTTTATGGCACCACACGTGGGGACATGCATTGGGGTGCATCTTGAGACATATAATTTCAGCGCTAACATTTATAGGTGATGCCAGGACCCGGTCGTTACATTGGTGCCGTCGCCGGAGATGCCCGAGGCTAAATGGGTTTCAGTCTTTTCAGCCGGTTGGACGAAGGTAAACAGATGCTTAAGCATGGCCTGAACAAATGATGGCGTAGTATAAAGGACTCTCATCTTAAAGACACTCATCAACAGAAGGTTGATTGACATGAACCCCTCATCCAAAATATTTCAAAAGCTGGCCGTATTGCTGGTTTTGACGGCGTCCATGGCTATGTCGGTAGAATTTGCCGGTGGTGGTCTGGTTCGCGCTGCCTCCGAGACTGAAGCCGCTGCTCAGGTCGGTAAGGCTGCACCGGATTTTAAATTGCCCGCTACAAACGGCAAGACAGTGGACCTTTCGCAGTACAAAGGCAAGGTCGTGGTGCTCGAATGGTTCAATCATCAATGTCCCTTTGTCAAAAAACATTATGAGTCCGGTAACATGCAAGCCCTGCAAAAGGACTACACAGCCAAAGGCGTTGTCTGGCTCTCCATCTGCAGTTCAGCTAAAGGCAAACAGGGCTACGGCTCCGCTGCCGAGCACGATGCCGAAGTGAAATCCACCAAGGCCGCACCAACTGCGGTATTGATGGATGAAGACGGCAAAGTCGGTCATCTCTATGGTGCCAAGACCACGCCCGACATGTTTGTCATCGATAAAAAAGGCGTACTCGTCTATGCCGGTGCCATCGACAGCCAGGCCGATACCGACATCTCATCGATCAAGGGCGCTAAAAACTATGTCAAGGAAGCTCTTGATGAATTGCTGCAGGGCAAGACCGTAGCTACAAGCTCGGTCAAATCCTACGGCTGCTCGGTCAAATATCAATAAGAGCTCAGGATATCGCCGGCAGCTGGTTCTTAGCGGCCTGTCTGGCGGCGCTTTGCTGGTACTGGGGTTTTCAGATCGGCGCCACATCGCTGGCCGATCCCGATACCTGCTGGTTGCTGGCCGTCGGTCGCTGGATTGAAAGCCACCGCGCCCTGCCCCCGGCCGGTGCCTTTGCCTGGACTGCGGGCACTCTCATTGATGTCCGTTACCTGCCTTATCAATGGCTCTCGACCCTGGTCTTTTTTGCCCTGTTTAAAAGCGCCGGTGCCGTGGGCCTTTTATTTCTCGTCAGCACCGTTGTTTTTCAGGCCTTTGTATTTTTGCCCCTGCTCCTTTCCCGCCGGCTGGGGACTTCGCTTATTGCCCAGGGCGTGCGTTCGGTGCTGGCTTTCAGTGCCGCAAGCTTTCATTTCCCCCTGCGGCCCGAGCTTTTTTCCTATCTCTTCATTTCATTTCTCGTCTCTTATCTGGCCCTTGTCCTTATCCCCGGGGTGCGCGAGCCGGCCGGCGCCGAGGGGCAAGATAAGCAGCCCGGGCCGAATAAGCCAATGGTGCGATACGCTCTGCACGCTCTTGCTGGTTTTCTTTTCTTTGCAATCTGGGCAAATTTGCACTCGGCTTTTGCCCTGGGCTTGCTCGTCGTTTTTTTGCTGACCCTGGTTTGCGGCGCCAGAATCCGCAGCCTGGCTGCATTTTGTGCCGGCTCTGGACTCGGTACTTTGTGTACGCCCTTTAGCTTTGCGCTTTACAGCTACCTGCCCGAACTCTTTTTTTCGCCGGTAAACAAATACAACCAGGAGCTCCTGCCGCTGCGGCCGGGGGAATTATTGTCACTGGATTATTTGCCCTATCTCATTCTGCAAATCATTTTTCTCATTGCTTCGATTGCTTCCCTTTTGAAACAGAAGAAATCTGCTCCTTCGGCAAGCCTGATTTGTTGCGCTTTTGTAACGGCCGCCCTTTTTGTCAGCGGTGATCTCTGCCGGCGCATGATTCCCTTTGCCGTACTTTTTTCCTTTCTCTATTTTCAAATGACCTGGCTTCTGGTTTTTGGCCCCTCGGGCAGCCCGGCCTGGCTTGCGCCTTTCGAGCGAGCGACACAATCCGTTAAATATGGGGCGACGGTGCTTTTAGTTGCCTTCTTTGCAATCGTCCATGGCACCGAGGCCAGTGCCTTGATTTTCCCCCTGGCCATTCCCCAGAGTACGTCAGGCTTTCAGGTGCCGGCGAAGGCGGTGCAATTTATCAAAACCAGTCGACCGGCAGGACGTCTTTGCAACGATGCCCAGTTTGGGGATGTGCTGATATTTGAACTGGACGAAAAGGCGCAGGTCTTTATCGATACGCGCTTCGATATGTACGGAGCGAAGTTTTGTCTTGATTACTACACGATTGCTAATGCCCTGCCCGGTTGGGAAAAACTCTTGCAGGATTACAAAATCGACTGGATATTTTTCCCTCGCCAGGCACCGCTTGGCCACAGACTGCAAAAAAATGCCGAGTGGAAAATGGCCTACGGGGATAATGAAGCCATTATCATGGTCAGGGTGAGAGGCGAACGATAGTGGCCGATACCCTGGGCAAAAATATCAAGACACTCGTATTTTTTGTTTTTTGTGCCCTGATCTTCTTTGGGCCGAAGCTTGCCCAGGGCTATGTGCTGGCCCCCGAAGACGACTTTGTGCAAAACTACCCGGCCTTCGCCAGCCCTGTTCAGGAGTGGACGCCGCTACTCCTTACAGGCTTCCCTGTGCTGGCCGATCCTCAGGTGCAGAGTTTCTACCCTCTGGCCTGGCTCTGTCGGGCCCTGCCGCTCGGTCTATTCGGTCCGGGGCTGACCGCCAATTTC
Source organism: Cyanobacteria bacterium SZAS LIN-3 (assembly GCA_018266215.1). Classification (GTDB taxonomy): domain Bacteria; phylum Cyanobacteriota; class Vampirovibrionia; order Obscuribacterales; family Obscuribacteraceae; genus REEB67. The sequence goes on from JAFEAV010000050.1 coordinate 39,550, forward strand.
AATCTATATATTATTCTGGCTTATGTACTGGCTGCATTTTTTGCCGCGGCCCTGGGCCGCAAATTGACCGGCTCTTTTTACGCCGGACTTCTGGCCGGACTTGTCTATGGTTTTTCCGGCTATCTGATTTCTGAGCTTAAGCATGTGCAGGTTTTGCATACGGCGCTCTGGTTGCCGGCGCTTCTCTATTTGCTGGAGGCGCTGCGCGAGGCAGTCGCCACCGGCGGTGCCGGTGTGCGGGCAAGGTTTATCTCTATGCTGCTTTGCTTTGTCGTCGCCCTGTCTATCTTTGCCGGCCATCCCCAGACTGCTCTCTATTGCTTCGCCTGCGCTTTCGCCTATGGGCTTATGCTGGCCTGGCGCACCGCGCACCGCTGGATTTTTCTGCTCTTTCAGACATCCGGTTTTGCCACGGGGGTGGCCCTGGCGGCCATTCAGCTCTTGCCCAGCATTCATCTGGCCAGTTTCAGCGCCAGAGCTGCTTTCACTTTTAAGGACTTCATCATCGGGCAAGTGGAGCCTTTGCAAATGCTGGGCTTTCTTTTTCCCTATATGCTGGGCGGTGCCTACGGCACTATCGGAGACCTGCCTTTCTCGGAGCAGGGCGCACCACCGGGCCTGATGTTTTTTGGTTTTGGTCCGGTTTTGCTAGCTGTTGTGGCCATACTGGCAGCCAATAGACTGCGCCTGGAACAGTCAAGCAATACCGATACGGAAGCAAGTAGTGCCGGCGATCATTTGTCGGTCCAGCGCCTTTCTTTTTTCTTCTTTCTCACCCTGTCGGTCGCTATGATCGCCATGGGCAACCATACGGTCTTTGGAAGGCTGGCTTACCATCTACCTTTTTTCGGACAGTTTCGCGGTCTCTATCGCATCCTTGTACTCTGTGCCCTGCCAGTTTCGATGCTGTCGGCTTATGGGCTGGCCCAGCTGGAAAAAGACTACTGCGGTGAGAATCCACAGCCCGAGCCGCTTAATATAATGTTCGGCAGGCTCGGACCAATCAAACATTTTTTCCTTTTTCTCTATCTGGTTTGCGCCGGCTTGAGCTATCCCTTTTTGCTGGGCACGGTGCCGCTGCTCTTTTTCAATTTTCGTTTCAAACGACTGCCCTGGCTTTACAAGCCGCTCTCGAGCAGGAGGCAGTGGATATTATTGGCTGCATCTTTTCTCGCCCTTGCTTCTTACGGATGGAACGCCGAGTGGTCAAAGGCTTCGCCTCTAGCGACCGACTTCGCTCCGCCGGCTGTAGCTGCGCGTTACGGCGAGGAGACAAATAAAAGTCACACACGCATTTTTACAATTAAGGGCATCGAAGGCGAGCGTGATCAACTGCCGCCAAATTTATCGCGTCTCTGGGGCGTGCCCAGTGCCACCGGCTATGAGCCGCTTGTTTCGCTGCGTCTCAGTCGTCTGCTGGGTATTGCCGAAGGTGGTTTTATGCAACCGCCCTGGCGCATAGTCGGTGTCAATCGCGCACTGGATATGGTATCGGTCAAGTATTTATTTGCTCCCTGGGGTGCCTTTGCCGAGCACGCTTTTGACGCCGATGCGAAGCGCAAATGGAAGCTGGTGCAGGCCGCCGACAAAACGCTCATCTATGAAAATCTGGATGTCCTGCCTCGTTTCTATCTAGTGCCCGGAGAACGGGATCTGAGCGCCGAATCTATTTTTCAAACCATCACCACCGGTAAGTATCCGGATGGCAAACTCTTCGATCCGCGTTCAACCGTTCTTCTGGAATCATCGGAAGATAAGCCTGGAGCTGAGGTTTCACCGGCCGCTGTCAGCGACTTTCAAGCTCGTGCCAGAATTGAGAATTACACACTGGCCGACGACCGTCTGACTTTTGACGTGCGTCTTCCCGACCGGGGATATTTTGTTTTGACCGATCTCTATGATCAGGGCTGGCAATTGAAACTGGACGGCGCTTCCGTGCCCACCTATATAAGTAGGGCCAATTATGTGCAGCGCGCGGTCCAGTTGGAAGCAGGTTTGCATCATCTGGTCATGACCTATGACACGCCCCTGATTCTCATCGGAGAGACAATCAGCCTGGGAGCGCTGGGCCTGTGGTTTGTAATTTCAATTGATTGCCTGCGATTGATTGTTTCCAGGCCGAAAAATCCCGTGCTTGCCGGGTATTTTAAGAAGGGGGATTGAAGTTGTTCGATAATCTTCAAGGCATGGCCGATTCGGCGCTCGCTCGCGGGCTCTGGGACGAGGCCGCCGGTCTCTATCAAAGATGTATCGAGCGCTATGGCAATTCCTCCGATGAGCCCATCGTCGCTGATTGTCTGCGGGGCATCGCCCGGGCCGACATCGCCCGGGGCCGCTTCGCCGAAGCAGAAAGGGCCGCCAACCGTGCTCTGGCCATCGATGAAGATTACTGGGGCGGGGGCTGCAGTCAGGTCGGCGAGTCCTATTTCATCATGGGCGAGGCTGCTCGCTACCAGGGGGCTCTGGGTCGGGCTGAATTTTTCTATCTTGAATCTCTCACCGTCAAGCGCGCTCATCTGGGAGAGGACCACATAGATGTAGTCTGGGTGCGGGCAAGGATTGGACTGCTGGGTTTGATCCATGGGCTTTATCCGGATCTGGATGTCATTTTGCGCAGTTGCTACGAGACTTTTCGCGTGCGGCCGCCGACGGCCGAGTTTATAGAATTTCTCGATCTGCCCTCCACCCTGCGCATGCTTGTCAGTCAGAGACGCCAGGGCGAGGCCGACGACCTTTATCGCACGGCCCAGGCAGCACTGGAGCAACTATTTGGTCGCAACAATGTGGAGTCGTCAAACCTGGCCCGCAGTTACAGCCATATCCAGAGAGAGATACTGGGAAGCGCTGCCAGTCTCACTTCCTGGCATAAGCAGGTGACGGTTGCCGCCGTCGTCAATGAAGAAAATTTTGAGCGCCGGGCCCAGGAATTTATCGCCAACGGACATTACAGCAAGGCCGAATCGGTTTATCTATTGCATCTACGTCTGGCCCGGGAACGGCATGGGGAGGTCTCCGCCGAGGTGCGTCATGTGCTGGTCAACTATGCGACATTGTTGCGTCGCCTGGAGCGCGATGCGGAAGCGGCGGCCATAGAAAAGACCGTCGCTAAGAATTTTTAGCTACGCAGTGCCAAAAAAGTCTGGCTCAGGCGGTGGGTCCATGCAGTTTGACAAATTTGCGTCTGCCCACTTGCAGTACTTTGCTTTCGCCCGCTTTCAGGCTTATCTGTTCGTTGGCTTCACGAGCGGTTTCACCGTCCAGCTTGACCCCGTTATCCTGCACCAGGCGCTTGGCCTCAGCCGTGCCGGAGGCCAGTTTGGTCTCCACCATCAGGCGGAAAAGTGCCGTCGGCTCAGTCACCACATGTGATGGCATGTCTTCGGGGGCCTGACCCTCGCTGTGGACTTTATTCCATCTGTCCAGCTCGGCTTGGCCGGCTCCCTGTCCGTGATACTGGTCGACAATTTGAGCCGCCAGCTTGAGTTTTGCGTCTTTAGGGTTGCCGTTATTTTTCAGGTGTAGATTTTCAATCTCATCGATCTGGGCGCCGGTGAGAGTGGTGGTCAGCTCGAAATATTTGAGTATGAGCTCGTCGGGAATGCGCATGCATTTGCCGAACATTTCGGTCGGTGCTTCTTTGAGACCGATGTAATTGTTGTAGGACTTGGACATCTTTTTGACGCCGTCGGTGCCTTCCAGCAGCGGCAACAGCATGGCCATCTGCGGCTCAAGGTTGTACTTGGGCTGCAGTTCGCGGCCCTGCAAAATGTTGAAGCGCTGATCCGTACCGCCCAGCTCGATGTCGGCCTTGATGGCCACTGAGTCGTAGGCCTGGAGCAGCGGGTAGAAAAGTTCGTGGAAAGAAACCGGCTGTTGTTTGTCCAGGCGTTCGCCAAAAGCTTCCTTGGCCAGGAGCTGATTGGCTGTAACCGAGGCGGCAAGCTTGATTACGTCGTTCATATTGAGCGGCGCCAGCCAGTCATTATTGTTTGTCACTTCGGTCTTTTCCAGGTCGAGAATGAGACCCATCTGATTCAAATAAGTCTCAGCGTTGGCCTGCACCATCTCCAGGGTGAGCGGCGGTCTGGTGGTGTTGCGGCCGGTGGGGTCGCCAATCTGGGCGGTGAAGCCGCCGATGATAAGTACGACCTGGTGGCCGAATTCCTGGAAGCGTCGCAGTTTGCGGAACAATACCGCATGGCCGAGGTGCAGGTCGGTCGAGGTGGGGTCGACCCCGAGTTTGGCGCGCAGCTTGCGTCCGGCCTTTTCGGCGGCATGAATTTTGCGGGCCAGCCCCATAACGCCTTCGGGCAGCACTTCAGCACCGCGGCAGAGCTCCTGGGCCTGCTCCAGCACAGACAGAGGAATCCCCTCTTTTTTGCATTCTTCTTCCCAAGAATTTCGGGCTGTCATGACCTCTGCTTCCATAGTTTTGACCTTTTGCGCGCTGATGACCGTTTAGCTCCCGGGCCCGGCTCCGGGGAGCGGCGAGATGACCGGACGCTAATAAAGACTGTTAAGTCGCTAAAAATCTTAGCATGGGGTCACTTTACCTTGAGTGATAAAAGGCAACCAAGTATATTCAGACTTTGCTTTGTTTCTTCTGATTAATAAGGGGCCAGTGTTCATGGTTAGCCAATACGTGCCGCAGGATATTGACGAAAAATGGCAGGAGCACTGGGAAACCCTCGGCATTTACAAAGCGGTCGACGATCTTAAGAACCAGAGTAAGCCCAAGTTTTACTCCCTCGTTATGTTCCCCTATCCCTCCGGTGACCTGCACATGGGTCACATGCGGGTTTACACCATTTCGGACGTGATCAGCCGCCAGCGTCGCATGCTCGGCTACAATGTTCTGAACCCCATGGGCTGGGATGCTTTCGGCCTGCCGGCGGAGAACGCCGCCATCAAAAACAACAAGCACCCAGAGGCCTGGACAAAGTCCAATATTGCCTTCATGCGTGATTCTCAGCTGAAGAAGCTGGGCACAAGCTATGACTGGGACCGCGAAGTCACAACCTGCGATGTGGATTATTACCGCTGGACGCAGTGGCTCTTTTTGAAAATGTACGAAGCCGGCCTGGCCGAGCGCAAGGAAGCGCCGGTTAACTGGTGCCCCGATTGTTTGACCGTGCTCGCCAATGAGCAGGTCGTCAATGACGGCTTCTGCTGGCGTCACCTGGAGACCCGGGTGGAGCAGCGGCTGATGAGTCAGTGGTTCCTGCGCATCACCAAGTATGCCGAGGAACTCCTGCAGGATCTTGATACCCTGAAGGGTTGGCCCGAGCGTGTGCGTGTGATGCAGGCCAACTGGATAGGCAAGTCCCAGGGCGCTGAACTCTACTTCACAGTGGAGAGCGCACCCAATATTCAAATCAAAGTTTTCACCACCCGTCCTGATACCGTATTTGGTGTGAGCTATGTGGTGCTGGCTCCGGAAAATCCCCTTGTCGAAAAACTGACGACCGATGAAAACCGGGAAGCGGTGCAGAAATATGTCGAGGCTTCTAAGCTCAGAAGCGACCGCGACAGACAGATTGGCGCGGAAGCCGGTGAAGGCGAAAAGGCCAAGACCGGCGTGGCAACAGGCTCCTATGTGGTCAACCCCTTCAACGGTGATGTTGTGCCGGTGCTGGTCGCCGACTACGTCTTGATGAACTACGGTACCGGTGCGGTCATGGGTGTGCCAGCCCACGATGAGCGCGACTATGCTTTTGCCATGGCTCTGAAGATGCCCGTCAAGGAAGTCATTTCTCCCAGTGGACAGCCGACGGAAGGTTTTTCACAGCCCTTCTGCGATGAAGGCGTACTGCTCAATTCCGGTAAGTTTGACGGCCTGCCTTCGGCTGAAGCGCGCGGCAAGATGATTGCCTGGGCCGAGCAGAATCAGGCCGGTAAGTCGCGGGTGCAGTACCGTTTGCGCGACTGGCTGATTTCACGTCAGCGCTACTGGGGATGTCCTATCCCCCTTGTGCACTGTCCCAAGTGCGGTGTCAAACCCGTTGCTGAAAGCGAATTGCCGGTTGTCTTGCCCGTCGAAGGCGTGGAGTTTACCGGTAAGGGCGGCTCGCCGCTTGCCAAAATGGAATCTTTCCTTGCCGTCAAATGTCCCTCCTGCGGTGGCGATGCCCGTCGCGAGACGGATACCATGGATACGTTTATTGATTCGTCCTGGTATTTCCTGCGCTACGCCGACGCCAAAAATCCCAACGAAGCATTTGCCAAAGACAAAATCGATTACTGGATGCCCGTAGACCAGTATGTCGGCGGTGTTGAGCACGCCATTTTGCACCTTCTCTATTCGCGCTTTTTCACCCGTGCTCTCAAGGATATGGGCCTGGTGAAGTGCACCGAGCCTTTCACTAATTTGCTCTCCCAGGGCATGGTGACCATGTATTCGCCCGTCTCCAAGCGCATCGAGAAGATGTCCAAGTCGCGCGGCAATGTAGTCGGCACAACTGATTTCTTCAAGCAGTATGGCGCTGATGCTGCCCGTCTTTTCACTCTTTTTGCCTCGCCGCCGGAGCAGGAGCTGGAGTGGAATGAGGACAGCGCCGTCGGACAGTATCGCTTCCTCGGCCGGGTCTGGCGCCTGGTCGCCGAGTTGAACGAAAAAGGAGTGATTTGTCCGAATCTCAAGGCTGCCCAGGGCGAGATCGATGAAGCTTCGCTGGATCCTGCTGCCCGGGCCGTACTGCGCTCGGTGCATAAGACGATCAAGGCTGTGACCCAGGACCTGAGCCCCGAACGCTATGTATTCAACACGGCGATCGCTCGCTGTATGGAGCTGGTCAATGCGCTTTATAAGTATGTGCAGGAAGAAAAGGACCTGAATAGCACTCAGGCCCGTGAAGTCCTCACCTATGCCTGCAAGTCACTGCTTCTTTTGCTCGCCCCGATGGCGCCCCACATCAGTGAGGAGCTTTTCCACCAGTCCAAATTTGCCAAGTCTTTGCAGGAGTCCATTCACACCCATGCCTGGCCCAGTTTTGATGAAAAGCTGACTATTGATGATGAAATCGAGCTTGTCCTTCAGGTCAACGGCAAGATTGTCAGCAAGGTGGCGGCTCGGCGCGGTCTGACCCGGGAAGCGGCGGAAGCCATAGCGCTGGCCGAGGAAAAAGTGGTGGCCAAAATGAATGGCGGTGGCGCTCGCAAAGTGATCGTAGTGCCCGATAAACTTGTAAATGTTGTGATTTAATCCCCTGACAAGGGAGCCTTTTGACTATCCGAGGCAGGGTGGGTATATTACCTATGCCGCTCTATAGGTCTAAGAAATGACTGATATCAATAACAGGTCGAAGATTCAGTTTGAGACGCGACAGGTTATTCCGTTGTGCTCAATGATGTTGATTGTTTGTTTTGCAGCCGTTTATGTCATGGCTGCCGGCACTAATGGCTCGGCCTCAGACATGTGGATCCAGAATCACTGTTTCAGCGCCCCCAAAGTGGCCGCTACTTGGGCCGAGAGTCTGACCTTATTGATGGCGGGCTTGCGCGGTACATCCAGTGCCTTCACCCTGCTCTCGCAGCATATCGGCGAACTTCTCAACGTTTGTTTTACCAGCACCTTTGCCTCGGCTGATCGCTACCAGGTAGTTATCAGCTGCTATTTGATGTGGGTTTTTGGTGCATCGATGGAGCAGCGCATCGGATTTTCGCGCTTCTTCATGCTGATACTAATGGCGGTGCTAATTCCCTGGGGAGTAGTTGCTTTTGAAGCTGCCTCGCGCGATCCCTCATCTGTTTATTACGGACCATTCTTGATGCTGGCCACCCTGGTCGGCGCCAGTTTCGTTTTTCCTCCCGAGAAGAAGATCAACACCGAATGGTTCAAGAGTGCTCGTGGCGATATTTTTGCCAAGCCGCAAGAAGTAGATGTTATGTCCCGCTATCAGTTTAAGCCCATGCTTTTCCTCACCCTCTTCATCATTTTGCAGGTGGGCATTTACTTCTACAACCTGGGCTTCATGCAGTATATCCCGGCATTTCACCCCGGTTTGAAGACGATCTCGTTGCTGGCTGCTGCTGCTGCTGTCCTCCTCGGCTATGTCACCGTTTCATTGATGGTCTGGAGCGCTACCGGCTCGCTCAAAGATGGCCCGATGCGCCTGATCACGGTCAAAATGTACAACGACATCCTCAAGCTGGACGTCGGTCATGAGACCGCTATCAAAGGCACCGCTCACGCCCTGGGCCTGCCCCCGGAACGCGTGAAGGAATGGGTAATGAAACAAAAAGGCAAGATGAGAGTTTCTTAGTCTTCCCGCCCGGCGCCCCCAACCAGCGCCCCTCGGTTTGGCCTCCCCCGGGGCCGTCCGGATGTGAGCTGGCCATAAGCTTTTGACCTCATGACTAGTGGTAATATAGCCCCCTGGTTACCCCAGGCAAAGAGTAGGCTGACGATTTCTAGTCAATCCCCAATCAGTATCGATGAGAGCACGGTGGATCGAGAGCCTGAACTGGCTCCGATGAGTACCATTCGCTGGATGCGTGTCTTGCAGATAGTGCTGGACACTATTTTGACGATCGCATCGCTCAGCTGTGCTTATATGATCCGCTTTGACTTCCACGTGGACGGTCTCTATCTGAGCCAGCTTTGCCAGATATTGCCTCTTTTTGTCGGGCTGCGACTGACCGCTAATCTCTGTGCCGGCGTCTATCGCCGCTTGTGGCGCTACACCGGTCTGACTGAAGTGACCGAGCTTGGCTGCGCCGTCCTGGGCGCTTCGCTCATAATCGTTGTCCTGCGCGCCCTGGGTGTGCAGATCGTCCGCAGCGAAGGTCATTTGCTGTCCTACGGCATTATCTTTATAGACGCCGGTCTCTGCTTCTTTTTGATGGGCGCCAGCCGTGTTCTGCGCCGTCTGCAGACCGAGCATAAACAGCGCAAACACTGGCGCCAGCCGGTCCGTCGCCGGGCCATGGTGGTGGGAGCCGGGGATGCCGGCTTGATGGTTTTGAAAGAATTGAATCAGCGCCCCGATCTGGGCGTTGACGTGGTCGGACTGGTAGATGACGACCCCAATAAATTGCAGAAGCGCATCGGCCATATCACCATATCCGGCACCACCGCCGATCTGCCGCGCTTGATCGAAAATCTCTGCATCGACCAGGTAATCATCGCCATGCCGTCGG
>JAFEAV010000051.1 GCA_018266215.1 Cyanobacteria bacterium SZAS LIN-3
TGGTGCAGCTGACCATCAGCCGCCGGGCAGCGACAATGGATGCCGAGCTCAACTACGGCATGAGCGGTCTGCTCGAGCTGGATCCGACCAAAGACCACCCCTCTCCCAAAGAAGACAAAATGGTCACCCTCTATTTCGTCACACCGGAACAATGGCAGCAGCCCGGACGACGCGTCTGGCGCGCCGTCTTCAAAGGGCGCATCGACGGAGGCAAGGCCGTAGGCACCATCAGTGATGCCCAGGGCACGTACAAAGTCAGCCTGGAGAAAAACGTCCTCACTTCAATGTTCCGCCACGCCCAGACAAACATTCCCAGAGTACCGGGAGTGCCGCTTCCCAGTTTGTTTGACGAAACTGAAAAATCAAAAACCCTGACTAATACAGGCTCCAATGCCTACTCGACTTATCAAAGCCAGAACCAGAACTACAATCAAAATCAAACTCAAAGCGCCAGTCGGGTGAGAACCTCAGGTGACGGGCAGCTCTTCGGCTCCGCCATGGCCAAGCCATCCGACGGCAACGCCATTACCGGCGTCAAAATCAATCGCTGAGACGCAAGCGACCTTACTAATAAGTGAGCTCTATTACAGTGGCGGCCGGAGGGCAAAAGAGCCGCAAATTTGAGCGCGGATCGGCGCCCAGGCCGCGGGATATGTGAAAGTGCGTCTGACCGCGGCTGAGCAGCCCTGAGGCCTCGCTGCGGTGCAATTCGGAATCGGTGATCAGGGCACCGAAACCAGGCAAACGGATCTGTCCGCCATGGGTGTGTCCGCCAAAGACAACGTCAAATCCGGCCTCCGCCAGTCGCTCCAGACGCCAGGGCAGGTGAAAGAGAGCCAGTTTGAGCTGTTCGGCTCCGGCGGATTGCTTCATCAAATTTTCCAGGTCCGAGTCCTTAATGCCCGGATAATCGAGACCGGCGATAAAGATATTTTCCTCGGGCAAAACATGGCATTCATTGACCAGGACCGTGAAGCCGCCTGCCTCCAGGGCACGGCGATGGGGGCTTACATCCTTGCGCACATCGGGCTGCCGCATACCGCGAAAGACACGACCGATTGTCTTATTGACGAGCGAATAATCATAATAATCATGATTACCAAAAACGGCATAGGCACCCAGTCTTGGCTGCCGCGCCAGAAGGAAGGGACCGAAGTCGAAACTCTTCGAAAACTGGAAAATATCCCCGGTCAAAACCACCATGTCATAGTCATCATCGGTGATGGCACGAATGAATTCGACTTTCTTATGATCGTTTTCCTGCAAGTGCAGATCCGAAATATGCAAAATCTTGAGAGTACGCGGCTTTCGACCATTGGCGGCAAGCAACCGGCCGGCCCGCACTTTCAATTTCTCCAGGCGAAATCTGCGCGTCTCAACCCGGGTACCGTACAAAAAAAGTGCCAGACCGGACACAAATAGAAACAGTGCGGCCACTAAGGAGTACGCACCCAGACGCGATTGGGAGAATTTCGCCAGTCCGGACAATTAGACGAATTCCTCGATTATCTCGGTCTGATAGGCAGGCAAACCTGCCTGCTGCGGTCGGGCCTTTTGCTGATTCTTTGCGGGTACGGCCTTGGGCATCAAGTCCGGGGCAATCAATGAAAGAGCCAGGAAGCGGAAGGGGAAGCCCAGACCAATCAGGACGAGCGAGCTGACCAGGTCGTAGGGCAGCGGATACCAGGTCATATTGCGAGCCAACTCAAAAACCCAGGGCTGCCAGGCCAGCGAGGCACGGCTGCCGTCGATGAGATAAGAGACAAGGCAACTGCCCAGTAGATAAACCAGACCGGTAAGATGCGTCACGGTGAGGCCGGAAAAGACGGCGAAAAGCTGACTGGCGGTCGTGCGTCTGCCGATAGTCACGGCACCGGCTATCCAGGAAGCGCCGATGAGCGACAGCAAATAACCGAAGCCTGGCTCTATGTAGTAATTGAGACCACCGCCGCCGGCAAAGGCATGGACACCGGCAAAGGGACCGAGCATGCCGATAACGACAAAAACAGCGCAGGACACCGGTCCGATTATGGGACCGAGCACGTAGCCGAGAAATATTGCCACCGCCACAAGTGGCGTATAGCTGGAGCGACGCACATCCTTAACCGGCTCCTTCAGGGCCGGCACCAGCGCTTCCACCTTGGGGTAGTACTTGCGCGGAACGGCGTTGGAGACATAGCGAAGCTGGCGCTGGAGAAAGTTGGTGAAATTGCGCTTGGTGGCGATGGGCACATCAAACGATGTAAACGAGGCCAGGAACAGCAACTGGGTGCCAAGCAAGATCAGCACCAGCGGGCCGACAATTGATTTGCGTCTTATGCGAGGTACACTCGATTGCCTGGACACTAAACGCAAGACAGATTCCTCACGGGGGGCACGTTATATTGTGCCTCTATATTTTCGTTTGCGCCTATATGACAAGTCAAGCCCCGCCAGGTGATATAGAAGCGCACCTTTACTCGGTATAAAACAGCTATAACAATGGTTTTTCGACGGCCTCTTCGCCGAGAAATAGCTCAACCAGTTCCTCTTCCGGGTATTTAACACCGTGCTGTTTCAGCCTCTTTTTAAAGAGGTTGAGAAAATCCTTAGATGTCAGTCGGTCTGTCCACAGGACAAGGGCGTCTTCATCGTTGTCCTGGTAATAATTGCGCCGCACGCCCAGGGAGCGAAAACTGTACTTGCCGTAAAGCCGCTGGGCCGAATCATTGGAAACCCGCACCTCCAGGGTGACCCAATCGGCGCCCACCTTGCGGGCCTGGATCACATCGTGGATTAACAGCTTCTCACCGATATAGAGCCGTCTGTAGTCGGGGTGCACGGCCAGGGTGGTGATATGCGCTTCCTCACCAATCAACCAGAAGCCGGAATAGCCAAGCAAACTGCCGTCCTCAGCGTCCCGGGCGGCAAAATAAAAACCTTTGGGATTGAGCAGTTCGTTCATGAAAGACTGGCGCGACCAGTGATGTGAACCGAAGGCAACGGGCTCGATCTCCATCACCTGTTCCAGGTCACTCAAGGTGAGCGTGGTTATTTCAATGAGTTTCGACTCTTTCGATGACATCGCCCTTTTTCAGCGTCACTGACGCCCCCCGCAAATAAAGCGGCTGTATTTGCTGATACGGAAAAGCACGGAGCAGTTCTTCCAGGCGATCCGGACCTTCACCTGCTTTCAAAGATAACCGAACATGGGCGATTTTGGCCTGACAGGCGGCAACATTGTTAACTGTAATGGCCGGCATAAGACGGGCACCAAAGCGCTCAAATCTGCCCAGAACAGCCGCTTCGGCGTACCATAAAGTTTCTTCTCGACGATCACTGGCGGCGTTTTCAGCGTCATCTAAAAGTTTTACCAGGCTCTCGTCGGTCATGTAGGTCGGCGGCATCAAAGGCCGCAGGTCGTGCACCTGGCTGACAGTCTGGGCTTCCGCCCCGGGACCGGCAAAGGCCACCCTTTCATAGCGGGCAACAAAACAATGAGTTTTGGACGCTTCTTTGATCACTCCGGCCGGATGCGCCAGACGGGCACTGGGATCAAAATAAGAGGCCACTTCCAGACTGTTCACACCGACAAGAGGCAGACGCAAAGCCTGCGCCAGGGTACGGGCGGTGACCACGGCCACACGCACGCCGGTGAAGCCGCCCGGTCCGACACCGACGGCGATGGCGTGCAGGTCAGACTTTTTCAGCCCGGCCCCCCTCACCAGCTCGTCGATTGTAGGCATGAGCAAACTAACCGACTCCTGCCGATCGGCTCTGTCCCGGCCGTCACTTTCGCTGTTGGCCTCGACCAGCACGCGACCGTCCTCGGCAATAGCCACGCTCAGGCCGCGGCCACTGGTATCGAAGGATAAGATGCGCAATGGCACTGGGTATTACGACCGCCGCTGGTGCTAGGAAACGTCGCCCGATCCGGAATCGGAAACAGCCTCGGAAGGTTTGGATTCATCATCCGATCCTTCTTTTGCTTCCGCTCCATTGCCGTTTTTGCCGTTGACCGACTGGGCAGAGTCCTTCTTAGGCTTGCTGCCCTTGCCGTTTTTGGCCGGTCGGCTTTCCGAGATTTTAGGCGTTTGCGTCTTCAAATCAATCACCGGAATAGCATCACCGGCGGTGCCGGGTGGCTGGGTCATCTCAGGATCCAGGGGTTTTTCACCGGCAGCATCGGAGGCACCTTCAGCCCCGCCCTCTGCGCCGGCCTGCTGTGCCAGATAAGCCTGATGCTCGGCCTCGGCCGCCTGCATCTGTTCCATCAGATACTGACGCTGGGCTGTGGTTTCCTGGTCTTCCTCACCGTTTTCGCCGCGCAGCTGCTGTTCCATCAAGCCCTGGAGCATGGCGAAGAAATCATCCTGCGTCATGCCTTCCGGCAGATTCTCTGGACGCAGCATTTCTTCGGGGATTTCAAACATGTCGTTGACTTCCATCATCTGCGGCTGAGCGCGGAAGATGTGCTGGATGGACTCGGCCTGCACAGCGCGAAGCAGCTGGTTGAACATATTGAAGGCTTCGCGTTTGTACTCCTGCAGCGGATCTTTCTGGGCGTAGGAGCGCAGCTGGATACCATCTCTCAGGAGGTCGATGTTGTGCAGGTAATCGATCCACTTGGTGTCGATATTGTGCAACAAGACCTGACGCTCAAACTCGCGCATGTCTTCGGTGCCGATATGCTGCTCGCGCACTTCATAGGCGTGCACCATATCCTCGTAGAGCTTCTCTCTCAGGTCGTCATAGGAAAGACCATGCAGGTCCTTGGCCTTGACCTCGGTGAACATGGGGATGTCCATAGTCAGGGCCGCCAGAACTGAAGGCAGACCTTCTTCTTCCCAGAGCTCGGGCTGCGAATCGGGATCGATATGCGCTTCCAGAATCAAATCCAGATGCTCCTTGAGCATGTCCAGCATGCCGTCCTTGAGGTTGGCGCGCTCGAGGATGCGTCTGCGTTCGCGGTAGATAACTTCGCGCTGCGTGCTCAAAACGTCGTCGTATTGCAGCACATGTTTACGCATATCAAAGTGGTGGGCTTCGACTTTCTTCTGCGCTTTTTCAATTGAATTGCTGACCATGCCCGATTCAATCGGCATGTCTTCCTCGGCCTTGATCATATCCATCAACTTAGAGATGGCCTGACCGCCGAAGATACGCATCAACTGGTCTTCCAGAGAGAGGAAGAAACGCGTCGAACCCGGGTCGCCCTGACGGCCGGCACGGCCTCGGAGCTGGTTGTCGATACGTCTGGCCTCGTGACGCTCGGTACCGATGATATGCAGACCGCCAAGACGTGACACCTCCTCATGCTCGGCGTCGGTCTGGGTTTTGAATTCCTTGGTCAATTCACGCACCCGGCTCTCATAGCGCTCGATAAGCTCGGGGTCTTGATTGATGGATGGGACTTCGGGAAACTCCTTAACCAGTTTTTCCTTGGCCAGATACTCGGCATTTCCGCCGAGCAAAATGTCGGTACCACGACCGGCCATGTTGGTGGCCACGGTGACCGCGCCCTTACGCCCGGCCTGAGCCACGATCATGGCTTCTTTTTCGTGATGCTTGGCGTTCAAAACCGAATGTCCGATGCCCTTGCGAATAGCGGCCACGACTTTGGCAGTGCGCAGGGTGCTGAACAAACGATCGAGGAAATCTTCTTCCTTGGCAAATTCGCTCTCAGCCGCCTTGACCAGGGGCTCGAGCTTGTCGGCGTCAACCTGACCGGGGCGTTCAAAAATCTTTTTGAGTCCGTCGATAGTGGCTCCGCTCAGATTTTTTTTGGCGATGAACTCTTCGCACTTTTTGATTTTCCAGGTGAGATGTTCATTCATCTTCTGGGGCTTACTCAAAAGCTCGTCAATCAATTCCGATTTTTCGATAGAAACCGTACCAACCAGCACCGGTCGGCCTTCTTGATGGAGGTCGACGATTTCTTCCACGACCGAGATGTACTTCATGCGCTCGGTCTTGTAGATGATATCGGCATTGTCCTGACGCTGATTTTTCTTATTCGTCGGAACCGAAACCACATCCAGGTTGTAGATCTTGGCAAATTCAGCCGCTTCTGTCATAGCCGTACCGGTCATACCGGCGAGCTTGGGATAAAGACGGAAGAGATTCTGGTAGGTGATGGAGGCATAGGTCATCGTTTCTTCTTGAATCGGCACCCGCTCCTTGGCCTCAACGGCCTGGTGCAGACCGTCTCCCCAGCGGCGGCCGACCATCATACGACCGGTGAATTCATCCACGATCGTTACTTCGGGCTTGCCTTCTTCGTTGGGGATGATCACATATTCACTGTCCAGCTTATACAGCTCTTTAGCGCGCAGAGCCTGGACCAGATGGTGGGCGTAGTTATGATGCAGATCAAACAAATCGTCGGTGCCGATCATCTTTTCGGCGTTTTCCATACCGCGCTCGGTCAGCAGTACGTTGCGCTGTTTTTCATCCACCCAGTAGTCGCAGTCTTCATCGTCTTTATCCAGACCCTTCTCCAGCAAGGGAGCAATCTGGGCCATGCGCACGTAGATTTCGGTGAAACTGTCGCGGGGATAACCGGAGATGATCAAAGGTGTACGGGCTTCGTCAATGAGGATATTGTCGACTTCGTCCACGATGGAGAAATAGTAGGGTCTCTGCACCAGCTCATCGAGCGACTTGCGCATATTGTCGCGCAGATAGTCGAAGCCGAATTCGTGGTTGGTACCATATGTGATATCAGCGCGGTAGGCCTGCCATTTTTCATGGTCGGGTTGATGGCTGTATACAAGACCGGTAGTGAGGCCGAGGAAGCCGTAGAGGCGGCCCATCCACTCCGAGTCACGACGAGCGAGATAGTCGTTGACGGTAACGACATGCACGCCGCGGCCGGCCAGTGCGTTCAAATAAGTAGGCAGGGTGGCAACCAGGGTTTTACCTTCCCCTGTGCGCATTTCAGCAATTTTATTAAAGTGCAGCGCCGCGCCGCCGAGCAACTGTACGTCGAAGTGACGCATATTGAGGACGCGCGAACCGCCTTCGCGGCAGACGGCAAAAGCCTCGGGCAAAATTTGTTCCAGAATCTCGGCCAGGGCGCGGTCCTTAGCGGTGCGAATCTGACCGGGCATTTTTATGACATCGTCCGGAATCAGTTTTTCATCCGGCACATCTTTGAGATAGTTTTCGATACGTTGCTTGAACTCAGCGGTCTTGCCCCGCAGCTCGTCGTCGGATAGCTTCTTCAGCGCGTCGGCAAAGGTATTGGCCTTATCAACGTAGGGCTGGAGCGATTTGACGCGCTTCTCTTGGGTGTCACCAAACAACCCCTTGATAAAGTTGCGCATGCGCTCGTCCCAGTCTTCAAACATCTAAAGCATCTCCCGCCGGTCACAAACAATACGCTGGCCTGAGGGCGTATCTTACCTTGAGAGCCCGGCCCAACCTTCTTTCTAGAAGCCAATTTTAACATCTTGCAGCATAGCTCTTGAGAAGAGCCACTTTATCTTAATAGCCTGATATCATGGCATCCGCCCGAGCCTGGGCTAGAGGGCCGACAGGTGGGTAAGCGCAGGAGAATAAGAATTGTTAGACAGTATGGCAAGAAATGCTCAGGGGAAAATCGCCCTCTCAGGGCTGGATATAAATGAGCTGACCGACTTCGTCAAAGCGATGGGCCTGCCTGCGTTTCGGGCCAAGCAAATCCACACCTGGATCTACGCCAAATATGCCAGCTCACTGGATGAGATGACAGATCTCTCAGTTGAGCTGAGAGAAAAGCTTAAGGAAGTGGCTGATGTGCCGCTTCTCACAATCAGTCATCTGGAAGTCAGTAGAGACGGCACGCGCAAATATCTTTTTGCTCTGCCCGACGGTCAGCTGGTGGAATCAGTCCTGATCGCCTTTGAGGACAGACCAAACCTTTCGGTTTGCGTCTCCTCGCAGGTCGGCTGCGCAGTCGGCTGCACTTTTTGCGCCACCGGATACCTGGGCTTCAAGCGCAATTTGACCAGTCAGGAAATCGTCGATCAGGTGATGTGCATCCAGCGCGAAGCCAATCTGCGCGTGGCCAATATCGTCTACATGGGCCAGGGAGAACCGCTCCTCAACACAAAAAACGTAATTGATTCGATCAACACAATCAATCTCTCGGTCGGTATCGGCGCGCGCCACATCACAGTCTCAACCTCGGGTATTGTGCCCGGCATAAACGAGCTGGCGGCGGCCAATTTGCCTATTACTCTGGCGCTCTCGCTGCACGCACCCGACGCCGACACCCGCGAAGAAATCGTGCCGATCACAAAGAAATACTCTATCCATGCGGTTATGCAGGCCATCTCCGACTACTACAACACCACAAGACGTCGGGTGACAATCGAGTACGTCATGCTCAAAGGCGTCAACGACAGCGATGATCAGGCCAGACACCTGGCGGAAATGCTCAAGGACGTCAATTGCAACATCAACCTCATCCCCTTCAATCCCACCCGCAACAACAAGGGCGAAATCGTCTATCTGCGCCCGGATATGAAGACACAAAAGCGCTTTGCCGAGATAGCCGGGCGTACGGGCAGAACAGTAACCATCCGACTTGAGCGCGGCACCGATATCGACGCCGCCTGCGGTCAGCTGGCTAACAAATTTGTGCAGTCGAAATAAGCGATTGCGCAGGCAGCGGCCGAAACTCAAATTTGCCCTTGGGGCCTTCACCTTTGACTATATGGCCCCAGGGTATGCCGTATTCGTGATCAAAGACGACGAGCCAGTTTTGCTCGGCCGCCTGGGCCAGGTATTCTGATTTGACGTCGCAACTGGTCAGAGGGAAATGGTCGTAGCCCATTACCCAGGGAGGATTGAGGTGACTCCTGGTGGGCATGATGTCGGCGAAGAAGACGCCTTTTTCGGCGCCTGACTCAAAGTAGACAACCTGATGATGGCTTGTATGGCCTCCTGTGACCCGCACGAAAACACCGGGGGTGATTTCAGTGTTGCCCTCGACCAGCTGCAGCTGCCCGCTTTCCTTGAGCGGCACAAAATCGTCCGGGCGATAACTGGCCCGGGCTCTGGCATTGGCTTTGAAGGCAAAATCCCATTCACCGGCCTGGACAATATAACGGGCCCGGGGATAGGTAGGTACGAGCTTGCCGTCGAGCAGGCGCACGGCGCCGCCGGCATGGTCGAAATGCAGATGCGAAATGATGACAAAGTCGATTTGCTCGGGGCTGAGGCCCAATTCGCGCACGGCGTCTTCGGGCGCCACATGGGTTTCCAGTCCGTAACGCTCGCGCTCGGCGGCCGACCAGCGGTCACCCATGCCTGTTTCGACCAGCACTTTAGCGCTTCCGGTATCAATTAGAAGCAAATTGCAGTGCATCTTCACCCGGTTGAGCTCGTCGGCCGGGCTGCTCTTTTCCCACAGAGTCTTGGGCACGACGCCAAACATGGCACCCCCGTCCAGACTGAGGGTAGATTCGCGCACTATAGAAAGCTCAAAGTCACCAAATTTCATTGCTTAGTTCTGGCGAGTGAGCACAAAAGTTGTGTTGGCCGTGGTCCCGGGCAGGGCCAGGCCGTTCTTGCGGGCGCCGCGGATGGCGTAAGCGCGCACACCATTAGGTCCCGGAATCGGGCTGTATTCAATCTGTCCGGCATTGCCGACAAAAGTAGGAGCCGAGGAGCGGGCCAGCTGCACATCGGTGATATTGCCGATAATCGGCCATTCTTCCTTGTGGGTGTAAGGATTTTGCGGACCATGGGCCTTGCCCAGAGTCTTACCGTCACCCGGTCCACCGGGGAAATAGCTGAAGTACTGGTCGTCGAGCTTGTCGGGGTAGATGCCGCCCTTGTCCTGGGCATAGCTCTCGGCCGCCATCTGCACCATACGCATGTTGTTCTTGAGCGCCCCTTCCCGGGTCTTATCCTCAGAACCAAAGTAAATGGGCATGGCCACGGCCGCCAGAATCAAGACGATGATCACCATGATCAGCATCTCCAGCAGGGTGAAACCAGCCGGGGTGCGCCTCAAGCCAATCTGGAGCGGGTATTTAGCAGCCATTTCAATCCCTCTACTCTTCCCGGGCGCGCTCAAGATTCCAATCCCCTAATAAGATATTTCCCAACCTACCACTAGATTAACAAAAAACGCCGGGGCTGACCCTATTCAACCGCTCAGCAAAAACCGTCCGCTGAACCAGGCCGGCGGACGGCTTAACATAGGTTAATTTTTGCCAGTAACTAGACGGAAACCAATGCCCGTTCAGCTTTAGTCTCATGTTTGTGGCGATCGTGAACTACCTTGCGTGGGCGTCTGAGGTGTTCAAGAAAACGACGATGAGCGAGTGTGTCGATTTGGGTCTGAGATGTTTTGTCGGGAACGGAAAGAACAAAATCAGTAGTGTTTTCTACTTTGGGCTGATTGTTGTACTTGCCGACGAGATAGAGATAACCGCCGCGAGTCGAATAAACGTAGTGGATCATGCCGCCTGCCTTTCTAGAATGTCTCTTAGATGCCTTGGAGAGAGTTGCCTACCAAACTTAAATGTTGATACCGAGCCGAGTGAGAAGAAAGTAATTTTGCCACCCAAATGAAGTGTAATGGCAATTCAACCAAATGTACACCACGAAATACTAAGTGCGAAGCCATGTTTCAAAGAGAAAAAATAAGATTGTCTGAACAATTACTCGACACTAATGTGATACCTGCTCTTGAAGACCAGCTCGGGTAGCCGCTTCTCGTGATCCGATTGAATTTACGGACGAGTTTGAGCTTTCAATTATTTGAGCAAGATCATCTCCAACAACCACAGTCACCGAACTATCGATATCACCGACAGATGCATTGACCATATCTCCTATATCCCCCAAATCATTCCTGACTAAACGCGCATCTTCAGGATTGGCTTTTTGAGCGACTATTCTTGTGCGCTTGACACCACATTCGAGGTCAAGGCTTGAGCCCTGCACCTGCACGTTGCGGTAGCCTTTGAGGTTCAAAAGATTGGCCACCTTGTAGCCCATACCCTTTGTGGAGCTTGAGTTTTGGACGACGACGCGCATGTTGCGTTTGTCCTCTTCCACGAAGTTTGCGCCGTTCAACCGTGCCACCATTTTGCTTATATCCGAGCGCTCCACCTGCCAGTCACCTGATGGTGAAAATCGGCCAGGCATCATAGTCAGCACCTGATTCGACTTGGGCACGCCGCGCACAAAATTTGCCATTTTCATCATCTCTTCGACTGATAAATCAGTGCAAATATATCGTTGGGCGATTTCCAGAAGCTTCGGCAAGTGAGACCAGGAGTCAGGTTTGAGCGCTTTATCCAGGACGGCGCGGAGGAAAATCTCCTGCCTCTGCACCCGACCGATATCACCTAGAGCGTCATGACGAAAACGCACGAAACCCATAGCCTGATTGCCTGTTAGCGTATGCACCCCGGGCTCGATATCAATCTTCAGCTTGGCCGTCCAGTCCATGTATTGCATTCTCTTGGGAACCTCAACCGTAATGCCGCCAAGCTCGTCAACCAGGTCTACAAGGCCGTGCACGTTCAAGACGACAAAATGATCGATGGGCATCTGCAAAAAGTTTGATACCGTGGAGAGTGCCAGGTTCGGACCGCCGATTGCGTTGGCGGCGTTGATCTTTTGAGTGCCGTAGCCCGGCACGCGCACCTGGGTGTCACGGGGCAGAGCCAGCACTCTCAGTGTGTTAAGTTGCGGATCGAGACGTCCGATAAGAATGGTGTCGGATCGGCCGGTGAAGGCGTCCCTGTCTATTTTGACGTTGCCGCGCACCTGGGGATTGTAGACGACGTCCACACCGAGAAAGAGAATCGTCTGCGGCTGGCGCAGGCTGGCCAGACGCAACTGGGGCGGAATAAGCTGCGGTTTGGAGACATAGAGATAGGAATAGACGAAACCTACCAGAGCAACGGCCAGGAGCAATATAACCAGCGGCCAGTTGATCGGTTTCAAATCTTTTGTCTTATTTCGCAGGGTAACAACTCTGGGATATTATACGTGCTGACGGTCATCACTCAAGCTTCAGCCGCCCTCAGACCAAGCTCCAGCGGCATTGTTATAGCCAGAAGACGTTTTTTATAGCAGTCCTTATATATAGGTATCAAATGCCGCCAGCCACTCCAAAAAATGTACTGACGATAAATTTTGGTGGCATCGGCGATGAAATACTCTTTTTGCCGGCCCTGAAGCAGCTGCGCCAGGCGCTCCCGCAAAGCAAGGTAACACTCCTGCTCGAGCCGCGCTCAAAATCAGTCGAGCAGGTGACCGATCTGATAGACGCCACAATCACCTTCGACATCAAAAAGCGCCCGCTCCTGCCAAAAGACCTCTGGCAGCTGCTCAGCTTGATTCGCGCCGGCTCCTACGACCTGGTCATTTCCTCCGGCTCGTCACCACAGGTGGCGGCGCTCCTCTTTTTGTCGGGCATCCCCGTACGCGTAGGCTATGGCTCAAACGCCCTGGCCAGGCTGCTGCTCACGCATCCGGTGGCGCTGAAGCGCGAGCAATACGCCGGCAACATGTACCACGACTTGATCGCCGGACTTTACGGCTATCTGCAACTGCCCTTCCCGCCCCATCAGTCGCAAATACCGCAGGTGACGGTCAAGGAAGAGTCCCGCGCGGCGATGCAGGCCCTGCTCAAAGAAACCGGCACCAGCGGCGATACTATTGTCCTGCTCCATCCGGGCACAAGCACAATGGCCGTGCAAAAAGGCATCATCAAAACCTGGCCCACCGAGCACTGGCTGGCCTTGATAGAAAAACTGGCCGCCGTGCCGGCAGCCGACTGCGACAAAAATATCCGGGTCATTCTCGCCGGCGGGCCCGACGACAAAGAAGTGATAGCCGCTCTGGAAGCGGCGCTTGACCGCAGAGAGGGCGGCAGACCGGGCAATTTCGTCAGCTTCGCCGGCAAGACGCGGGGCCTGTCCGACCTGGCCGCTCTCATCGACCTCTCTCAGGTGATGGTCTGTGTCGACTCGGCACCGATGCACCTCGCGGTCGGCCTGCACAAAAAGACAGTCGCCCTCTTCGGGCCCACCGAGCCGGAAAAGCTCATCCCCCAGAGTCCGGACTTCGCCGTCCTGGCCGACCGCCCCGAAGCCGGCTCTAGCCCGCCTCGCTCCCTGCTAGACGGGCTCGGCGTGCGGCTTCAGCCCGATATTGTCTACCGGTCTGTGCTGGATCTACTGAAGGCAAAGTAAGACCAATGAAGCTGTCGGGGAATTCCTCGGCCAGCACCCTGTCGATTTCACGGCCGTCATCGCCGATAAAGGCCATGAGCGCGTCCACAACGGCGGGGTCAAATTGTTTGCCCGACATTTTCTTGAGCTCGGCTACCGCCCGCTCGTGGCCGATGGCCTCGCGGTAGGGCCGGTCGGTGGTCATGGCGTCGTAAGCGTCGGAGACAAGAATTATACGAGCGCCGATGGGAATGGCATCACCCTTGAGCCCATCAGGATATCCGCTGCCGTCATAATACTCATGATGGTGTTTGACATACTCGCGCGCCCGCCACAGTCCTTTGAGATCACCGATGATCTCGGCACTGGTGACCGGATGCTTGGACATGATTGCTTTTTCTTCCGGCGTCAGACTGCCCGGTTTCCACAAAATCGACTCGGGCACGCCAATCTTGCCGATGTCGTGCAGGATGCCGCCCAGCTCAACATCGCGCAGATGGTCGTTGGAGAGTCCCAGCTGGCGGCCGATCAAAACGGCGAAGCGGCTGACGCGGAGGCTGTGACCGGCGGTATAGTCGCATTTTGCATCCAGGGCATCGGCCAGGGCACGGATAGTGCCGACACTGACTGATTCAAGATCGGTGATAGCCTGGGACAATTCCACCACCAGGCGGTCGTTGTTCTCTTTCAGCTCATAGGCCTCAAGGGCGCGGCGCACCGTGAGCTTAAGCTCTTCGGCGTCCCAGGGTTTAGGGATGTACTTATAAACATGACCGGCATTGATGGCGTCAATCAGGGCCTGCACATCGGTGTAGCCAGTCAGCAATATTTTTATGGCGTCGGGGTTAATCTCAAGGGATTGCTCAAGAAGCTGCACGCCGGTCATTGAAGGCATGCGCTGGTCGGTGATGATGAGAGAGATGTCCTCATCTTTGAGAATTTTCAGCGCCGCAGCACCGCCCTCGGCTTCGAGGATGTCGTGCTCTTCGCTCAAGACCCGTCTGAGAAGCCTCAGATTTGGCACTTCATCATCCACTACAAGTATTTTGTGGCGCCGCATCTATTTTCCCCTGCCAAGTATCAGTCAGGCTCACCCACCAGTAGTTCTTGCCCATTTTGTCCGGATGATCGCTTGGCGACAAGCGGCACACGTACAAAGAAAGACGTACCTTTCCCAGGCTCTGATGTCAGCCAGATTTGCCCACCGTGGCGCTCGATTATGGAGTGACAGATGGACAATCCCAACCCCGTACCCTGACCGACAGGCTTCGTGGTGAAGAAAGGATCAAAGATTTTACTCTGAATCTCAGCTTTAATGCCACCTCCGCAGTCATGTATTTCGACAAGCACGGATTCGGCCTCCAGCTCGCCCCGGATTTTGAGCAGGGGCTCGGGCACATCGGCCATGGCCTGGGCGGCGTTTGATAAGAGATTCATCCAGACCTGATTGAGCTGGCCGGGATAACAGAGAACCTGCGGCAGCTGCAGGTCGGAAAGATTGGAATCGACCGGGATTTTGTCGCGGCCATAAAACTGAGAGAGAATTTTAAGAGTCGATTCGATGCCCTCAACAATAGACGCTTCTTTCAGCTCAGCTTCATCCAGACGGCTGAAGCTCTTGAGGTTTTTGATGATGTGGCGAATGCGCTCCGAGCCTTCGTTTAAATCGGCGATGATATTGTCCAGATCGGTGACGAGAAAGTCATACTTCAATTTGTTCTTCAGCTCGTCAACCGGCCTGCGATCGGCTTCCGGCAGCTTATCGATTTCGGAGACAACACGTTTGAGTTCGTCCACGTATTGTTTCAGGTAGGGCAAATTGCCGTGCACGAAGTTAATGGGATTGTTCAGTTCATGCGCGATACCGGCAACAAGACGCCCCAGTGAAGCCATTTTCTCCTGGTGCACCAGCTGAGACTGCACGGTCTTGAGCTCACTGTTCTTACTGTCGAGATTGAGATTCTTTTCCACCAGGTCTTCGTTTTTGTGCGACAGTTCGCGCACCAGACCGGCATGCTCAATGGCCACGGCCACCTGTCCGGCAACCACTTTGGTGAGCACGACTTCGGCCTGGGCAAAGTCCCTGGTTGTGCGATCCGCCAGGATCAAAACACCCTTGGAAAATTCACCGTACATCATCGGCTGAATCATCAATCGATGATAACCGCCTTCTTTGAGCAGATCCGCGACGGGGGTAAAAAAGGCATCGTCGGCCGGTTCGCGAAAGACAAAGGTCTTGATCTTGGCACCGCTTTTGGGGTCGCGCTCGTAGGATCCTTTATTGTCGAGAATATACTGACAGATGCGCGGATCCATACCGGGCAAGCTGGAAGGCTTACCCTGAGCCTTTTCTTCCTCGGTCTGCCGGGCTCGCTCCACCATTACCGGCGCATCTTTACCGCCGTCGGGATTGGCCACGGCGATGGTGACAAGATCGCACTCCACCGCCTGGGAGAGCTGGACAACGGCGGCCAGGAAGACCTTATCCAGCTCCAGGGTGCTGCGCACGGCCTTGTTGATAAAGTTGATCATGCGCTCGCGTTTGGCACGCTCATCCGTTTCATGCACCAGGCGCTCATTGGCGTCCAGCTGCTCATAGAGCCGCTCTTGCCCCTGCCTGGCCACCTGGCTCATATAATCGCAAAAGCGCGCCCAGAGCATGGCCACCGATGAGAAGAAAAAGGCACGGCCGAGAATGCGCCGCCACAGCCGGCTGGCATAGGCGGCGGCCAGGCCGCTGGAGCCTTTCTCTGAGAAAATATAGGGCAGGAAAGGCTCGTTTTCTTTAGTGAGAAGACCGATATAAGCAACCGAAACCAGCACGGCGGCAAAGTAAATACCGCGCTTGCCGAAGGTATAACTGGAGAGCAAAACCGGCAACAAATAGAGTACATAAAGGTCGGACTCGATGCCCTTGGTGTAATGAATGAGTCCGGTCAGGGCGAGGACGTCGAGGGTGATCATGACGCCGTTGAAGAGACGCAGGCGAGAAGGCGAAAGACGCAGCTTGCGCACGACAAAGGCGAGACCGATAAAAGAATAGATGCTGACACCGCCGATGATGGCAGCACTGGAATAAAATTCAAATTCATCACCGGCAAAGGTGCTTATTCCGACACAGAGGACCAGCGAAACCAGGGCAAAGGCGATGCGGAAACGCAGCAACTGCTCACTTTTGAGATAAAGCTCGGCGGCCGACTCGCGCGTCCTGGCTTTACCTTCCCTGACTCGGTTGAGGGTGGCGGTCATCGCTAAATATATTCCGCGGCGCGGCGGTAAACATC
The DNA here is from genome assembly GCA_018266215.1 of Cyanobacteria bacterium SZAS LIN-3. GTDB lineage: Bacteria > Cyanobacteriota > Vampirovibrionia > Obscuribacterales > Obscuribacteraceae > REEB67. Next base: position 16,451 of record JAFEAV010000051.1, read on the forward strand.
AGCGGCTTCGGCAAAACGACCGAGGGATTTGAGGGCGGCACCCCAGGCATCATAGATGTCGCCGTCGTAGGGATCGATCTCGGAGGCTTTCTCGTATTTTTCCAGGGCCAGCTCCTGCAGACCGAGCAGGGACAGGGTCTTGCCCCAGAAGTAATAGAGCTGCGGATCCGATGATTCGACCTCGGCAGCTTCTCTAAACATTTCATCGGCTTCGACAAAGCGCCCCATGGCCATATAAATTTGACCGGCCACCAGACGGGAAGCGGCATGGGTAGGCTGTTCCGCAATAACACCCAGGGCCACCTCGAGGGCCTCCTCGAAGCGCTGTTGCTCCTTAAAAGAACGAGCCAGAGCCACCTTCAGATCGCAGTCGCGCGGGCTGGCGGCCAGAAGCTTGATGGTTTGGGATTCAACAAGCTCATAACGAGCCGCTTTGAGCAGTTTATCGAGGGCTTCCTTTTGCGGGTCCAGACATTCGGGATCGTATTGCACGGCCAGCTCCAGATGCTGCCGCGCCGGCTGGTCCTGACCGAGCTGGTCATAGGCCTTGGAGAGATGCAGGTGAGCCAGGGCATAGTCGGGCCGTGCCGCCAGCGCCGCCGAAAATTTCTCCAGCGCCCCTTCATAATTGCCGGCCAGCAACAAGGCACAGCCCAGGCCGTCGAGGGCCTGATAGTTATTGGGAGATTCGTTTAAGACCTGGCTGAAATACTGGGCCGCGCGCTGCAAATCACCCACGCCCAGATAGGCATGACCGAGCCAGAAATCGAACAAACCATCGACACGTCTGGCGTCCAGGCGAATAAGCGCCTCGCGGCACCGTCCCATCAAGATATAAGTCACAGCCAGATAGACGCGCAGGTCGTTATTCTCGGGCTCAAGGGCCAGGGCCTTCTCAAAAGACTCGGCGGCGCGATCGAATTCGCGCAGATGCACGCAGCAAAGCCCCAGATTCATCACCGGTTCCATCGACTGCGGGTCCATGTCTGCCGCTTCAAGAAGCTTCTCCGAAGCCTCTTCCGCCATGCCGCTGCGGAAAAGGGCCGCACCCCAGTCATTGTGAATGAGCGCTCTTTCCCTGGCACTGAGGGCTCTTTGCGTCAAATTGACGGCGTCCTGAAACAACCTGACGGCTTCCTCCAGCCGACCGGAACCGGCCAGGGCTGCCGCGGCAAAGCGCATGACAGTCACGTCCTTGGGATCGATCTGCCAGGCGCGGATAAAACATTTGGAGGCGTCTTCCTCATTGCCCATGGCCGCCAGAGCCACACCCAGCGAGACCAGAGCTTCGGTCAGCTCGGGATCAATATTGACCGCCGCCTGAAAATACTGAGCCGCTTCCATAAATTGCCCCAGGCGGAAACAAGCCAGACCGCCCTGGATATAACCGGCGGTCATGCGCGGATCAATTTTCACCGCCTGATTAAATTGACCGATGGCCCCGCGTATGGAATTCATCTCCAGCAGCGCCATGCCCCAGTGCAGATGGCCGACGGCAAAGTCCTGGCGGCGCTCACAGGCCTCGCGGAAACAGGGCATAGCCTCGGCCGGATGCCCGTCCTTGAGCAAAATCAGGCCCAACTGATAATGGGCGGTGGGATTTTCGGAGGCGATCGAAAGCGATGTCTTGATATGGCGCTCGGCCTCGGCGATTTTGCCGTTATTGAAGGCCAGAACACCCAGCTGGTACTGCACCGTCGGGTCGTTCATAAACTGACCGGGGTTTTGCTGGGCAAACTGATAGAGCGATGAATAGGCCTCTTCCCATCTCCCCTGGGAGGCGAGCTCTGAGACTACTTGTGAAATAGGAGCCGAGGTCACGAAGCGGGGCCTGTCCGAGATAAAAGGGGTAAGTGCTCTGAGTATAACCGCTTAGTTATTAAGAAGCAGCCTAATTTAGCATCTGAAACAGGGCCAGGGTTAGTAGACAGAGGACAAACTGCACCCCCCAGAAGGCGGCCACAACCTGCCACTCGGCCCAGCCGGCGGGGCCGAGCACGGCCTCGAAGTGATGATGCAAGGGGGCCATGCGGAAAAGGCGCTTGCCTTCGCCCGGCAGGCGCCGGGTTAATTTGAGGAAAATCAGGGCCGGCGCAGACATAGGTTTTTCCGGCTTGTAGGGCTTGGTCAGCTTGAAATAAACCACCTGCATCATGACCGAGAGCGCCTCGGCAATGTAAATGAGCGAGAGCGGCACAAAATAGAGGGTCAGGCCGCCGGCCAGCACCAGCGCCGCCATCAGGCCGCCGATAAAGAGCGAGCCGGTGTCGCCCATAAAAATCCTGGCCGGATTTTTGTTGTAGATAAGAAAGCCCAGCAGGGCCAGAGACACGGTGGCGGATATGGTGGCATAACCGGGTTGGCCGGCGGCGAAGAGCATCACAGCCAGGGTGGCAAAAACCTGAGTAGATGTGCCCGCTGCCAGACCGTCCATACCGTCATGCAAATTGACGGCATTGGTTGTGGCGGCGGTGAGGAAAGCACCGAGGGCCAGGACGAGCAGGATGGGCAGAGTGACGAAGGCATGGATATCAGCGGGACTGGTCAGCACCGCCGCCGCCGGATTCAAGCCCAGGACCTGGGCCAGACTGTTGGGCAAAATCAAACAGACCGGTCCGACCAGAGCCAGCACCAGACCGAGGATGCCACCAAGGACAGTTTCGGTCCCCAGGCGCAGGGAGGCAGATATTCCCTTATTGGCCTTCTGTCTGACCTTGGCGTAATCATCGGCAAAGCCAACGGCACCGCAGAGAAGACCGACGCCGAGGACAATCAAGGAAGTGGTCAAAACAGATCTTGTGACCGGAAAAAAAGCCAGACAGATGCTGCTCAGGGCTGTCGCCAGCATAAAGCACAAACCGCCCATGGTCGGCGTCTTGGCCTTGTGCGCATGGGACTTGGGCCCTTCTTCGCGCAACTGCTGGTCGACATTTTTTTGCTTGAGCCACTTTATATATGGTGGCATCAAGACGGCGGTCAATAAAAAAGCAATCAAGCCCGGCGCCAGAAACTGGACCAGGATGGTGAGGGTCGGTGCCAGCGAATAATTAGCCTGGCTGTAGGAGTTTAGTTGTTCTGGAGACAAACGGCTTAGTCGAGGTAGAAGCTAGTAACAATCTTACGATGTTCTTTAGCATAGTTTACCGACTCAAGCAGTGTATGACTCGTGTGATAGAGGAAACAAATTATTTGCTGACATCTATCGATAATCTCATGGTTGCATATGCGGCTGGCATCGGCCAGGGTCATGGTACGTCGTTCGGGATACTCGACGATATTCTTTATACCTATCAGAAGGTCCTGTACTTCACCGGGTTGCTGCCCAATTGTCTGGGGCAAAATAATGCTCAGTCTGTCGGGATTGGCTCTTTGCGCGCCGCGAATCACCGCCATATTTGTACCGTTGGCACCGCCGCTGGTGACGACCTGATTGCCGGAGAGGACCAGCGCATAGGAAAGCATTTCCACAAGTTGCTGATGCGTCAGGGGTAAGTTACGAGTGCCGATTATTGCCACTTTACGAGGGCCGGACTGCTGTATCAAAAGCAATTCTTGGGCCAACTCATCGACAGTCGGGATCGTAGCCGCACCAGGTTCAAGAGGAGACATATGCTTCTATCCGTTTCCTTATAAATTGAGGCGCTGAAATTTAAGCTACCCCAATAAGTTTCGTACATTGCCAGTAGCTTTTAGATTACCTGCCTTAAGGTTGCTTTTGCAAAAGGCTTGACCCGGCTGTTTACAAGTTTTAATTAACGGCGAGCCACATTTCTAGGGACAATAGTATTGCCCTCAAGCCTCTGTGCAGCTTTCACAGACATACACCAGGGAGCAGGGCGCATAGCCGATCTATATCCGCCTCGTCGGACGGCGGCTTTTCTTGACATCAAAATAGCCCAGAGGCCACAAAATCGAGGCAAATGCCAAGACCAGGCCGGGCAAAAAAGGCGACTTATATATACCCTGGGAGATAGAGCGTGCTGAGCCAGACCCAAATTCAGGAAGCAATGACCGAAAACACAGCCCAAAACACTTTCAATGAGCAAGACGAGCTGCTCGCCCGCCTCAATCCCGAACAAAGGGAAGCGGTAATGCAGCAGTGGGGGCCGTCGCTGGTCATCGCCGGGGCGGGCAGCGGCAAAACCACGGTTTTGATGCGCCGCATCGCCTGGCTTATTCAAAGATTGAACCAGGAGCCCGAATCGATTCTGGCCGTGACCTTCACCAATAAGGCCGCCGGTGAAATGCGCCACCGTATCCAGGGTATCGTCGGCGAGGCCTGCGCCCGCCGCATCGCCATCGGTACTTTCCACAGCATCTGCGCTCGCATGCTGCGCATGGAGATTGCCAACTACAAGACCGCCGACGGCCTCTCCTGGGATAATAACTTTGTCATATACGATGAGACCGATACTCAGTCCCTGGTCAAAGCCCAGATCATCAAACTCAATCTGGACGACAAAGTCTTTGTCCCCAAAGAAGTGCGCCACACGATAAGCGCTCTCAAGAATGACGGCTATACGCACCATTCATATGCCAGCGAAGCCAAAAATTATCGCGAAGGCAAAATGGCCGAAGTCTTCGTCAACTACCAGAAAGAACTGGCGCGCAACAATGCCCTCGACTTCGACGATTTGATTTTGATCTTCACCGATCTGATGCAGCAAAATCAAAATGTGCGCGAGCGCATGCAGAGACGCTTCCGCCACGTCATGGTGGACGAGTTTCAAGACACCAACAAATCGCAGTCCGACTTGATTTCACTGATAACCAAGGTGGACAGCCCCGAACACTTCCTCGGTCGCGATCCTTCCACTCCCAACGAAGAGCGCTGGCGCGAACGCAGTTTGATGGTCGTCGGTGATGTCGACCAGTCGATTTATTCCTGGCGTAAAGCCGATTTCCGCATCATTCTCGGCTTCCAAAAAGATTTTGCCGGTTGCCGAATGATCAAGCTGGAAGAAAATTACCGCTCGACCGAAACCATTCTGGAAGTGGCCAACAGCATCATCCAGAACAATACAGAGCGTATCGATAAAGTGCTGCGCTGCAATCGCGGCAAGGGCGGCAAAGTAAATTGCTACGAAGCCACCGATGAAATCGACGAAGCATTTTATGTCGTGGAAGAACTGAAACGACTGAAGGCGCGCGATAAGAAACTGGCCGACTGCGTCATCCTCTACCGCACCAACTCCCAGAGTAGAGCCATAGAAGAAGTCCTGGTGCGCTCGCACCTGCCTTATATCGTGGTTGGCGGCACAAGATTCTACGACCGCCAGGAAATCAAAGACATGATTGCCTACCTCAAACTTATCTTCAACGGTAAGGACGGGCAGGCCTTCAACCGCGTCATCAACACGCCCAAGCGCGGACTGGGAAAAACCACTCTCGACCGCGTTCTCGCCTACGCCGAAACAAAAAACATGAGTCCCCTGGAAGCCTGTCACGAAGCCGAGCGCATCTCGGATCTTTCGCCCAAGGCCTACACCACACTCAAAGATTTTGCCGGCATGGTCGGCCGCTGGCAGCATGACGCTCAACAGGTCATGCCTTCTGAAGTGCTGGAGCGGGTTTTGAAAGAAACCGGCTATGTCAGCAAACTGGAAGAAGACGCCAATTCATCAAAAGATGAGCTGGCTCTGGGCCGCATCGAAAACGTCCTGGAACTGGTGGCGGTGGCAAAGGAATTTGAATCCACAGCGGACACGCCTGATCTGGAGTCATTCTTGACCCGTATCTCACTGGTCTCGGATCTGGACGCTATAAAGGATGGCGAAGACGCGGTCAAACTGATGACTATCCACGCCTCCAAAGGACTGGAGTTTCCCGTGGCCTTCATCATGGGTTGCGAGGACGGACTCTTCCCTCATATCCGCTCCCTCGACTCACCGACCCAGATGGAAGAAGAGCGCAGACTTATGTATGTGGCCGTCACCAGAGCTGGTGACTTGCTGCATATGACTCTGGCGCGCAAACGCACCATGGTCGGTCGCGCCTGGTCCTCGGGTGGTTTCTCGCAGACCTACACCATCCCCAGCCGCTTCCTCAAAGAAATCGCACCGGGGCTCATCACCGGCTACTACCCCAGCGGTGAAGACCGGGGCGGAACGGCCGGCAGAGGCGAGGCCGGATTTGAATACGGCCAACCGGCCAGACAAAACACCGGCAATAGCTACGGCAACAGTCGCCCGACAAACTATGGCAACTCCGGCGGCGGCAGCAAATACGGCGGCAACGAGCGCTACGGAAGCGGAAGTGGAAGCGGCGGCAGCTATGGCGGCAATAGCTATGGCGGCGGTCAGCGTCCGGCTTCTTCCTCAAGCAGCTCCTCGCAACCACAGAAACCCCGCGCCTATCGCATGCCACCGCAGGCTCAGAGCACACCGGTGCGCTCCACTCCCGCCGGCGGCCGACCCAGCGGTCGGGCCCTGGACGCCAACACCCCGGCCAGCCCCGCCGCCCAGGCAAACTTTGAAAGGCTTAAGGTGGGCGACAAGGTTTCGCATGTCAAGTTTGGCATAGGCCAGGTGGCGCAGGTTATAGGCGACGGTGCCAAAGAGTTTTACAAGATTGACTTCGAAGGCAACGGCGCCAAGATCCTCGATCCGACATTTGCAAAACTTATAAAGCTGTCCTGATCCACTCCCTAATGTTGGAACATAAGAGCTCTCGGACCTTAGGCCCGAGAGTTTCTTTTTGGAAAAATTTGACTAGCTAGGGGGCAAACCGTGGAAAGAACCTTTGTGGCAATAAAGCCGGACGGCGTTGAGCGTGGACTGATTGGCGACATCATCAGCCGCTTTGAAAAGCGCGGTCTGAAACTGGTCGGCATGAAATTTATGCAAGTCCCAACCGAACTTGCCGAGCGTCATTACGGCGAGCACAAAGGCAAACCATTTTTCGACGGTCTGGTGAAGTTCATCACCTCCGGACCGATCGTAGCCATGTGCTGGGAAGGCAAGGGCGCAATCGCCCTCTGCCGCAACGTCATCGGCGCCACCAAACCAGCCGATTCCGCCATGGGCACCATCAGAGGTGACCTGGCCCTCGACATCAGTCGCAATATCGTCCACGGTTCCGACGGTCCCGAAAGTGCCGCTCGCGAAGTCGGCCTCTTCTTCAAGGACGAAGAACTGGTATCGACATGGAATCGCACCATCGATAAGTGGATCTGCGAATAGGGCACTTTGCCCTGAAGCTAGCCCGCTAAATCCGCAGCTGCGATCACTTGCAGCACCTTGCCGACCTCCAGGTCGGTGAGGCAGGATATTGATTTGTCCGGCAGAAGACAAGTCTTGGAAAAGCATGGCTGGCAAGAGATTCCGGAATATACAGCCCGCCCCCTGACACCGTAAGGTCCATTACGGAGCCAGGGGGTGCTGCCATGCACTGCCACCACCAGCGGTCTGTCGGCGGCGACGGCCAGATGCATGGGACCCGTGTCGGCACCAACTACGATGTCAGTCATTTTGAAGAGAGCGATCAACTGCATTAAGTCGGTCTTAGCTGTCAGGTCGAAGACCGTCGTCTTGTTTTGCAGCTGTGAATCTATACCTATATATATGGATTGCGTCAGGGCCGCGTCGGCCTTGCCACCGCAGATGATGAGACGTGAAACACCGCTATTTACCAGGGCCAGACCCAATTCCACCCACTTAGACGCCGGCCATATTTTGGTAGCCCAGGTGGTGCCAGGAATCAGCACCACGACTTTGTTTTGAACATTTTGCGGAGCCTCCGACGAGGAGATCACCGGTGGTGCCTCCGAAGGCGAAATCGCCTGTGGTGGCGCGCTTGAAGAGATCACCGGCGGTGCCTCCCCCCGAGCGGCAGTGCCGGCACCGGACCCGGTGCCAGCCCCCGAGGCCTCTTCTCCACCGGACAGCAAAGTCTCAAGTCCTTGCTGGACGGAGCTTTCCAGACGCGGAAGAGGGAAGCTTACCACCGGCGGTGCCCCCTCCAGCACCACTTTCTTACGCCGAGCTAAAGTCTCCAGGGCAAAATCACCAAGGGCGATGTTAAGGTCGACCACGTGTCTGGTCGGTCCGTAGTAGTCACCGACATCGAGGGTGTCGGTCATCAAAGCCGAAGAACCTTCCCTTGCGCCGCGAAAGCCAACCCTGACGGGCGCTCCGGAGGCCCAGGCCAGGACCGCCGACTTGAGCAAGCCCTGGGCGTCGATAGCCAGGTCGAAACGGTTGGCTGATAAAGTCGTGAGTAACGTCTTAATTTTGGAAATTTTGGTGCCCAGGGTCAGGGGGTTCAAAAGGTCCGCGGTCAGATCCTTCTTTTCAAAGACTATTACCTGGTCTACAGCATTATTGTTCTGCAAAAGTGCCCTTGCCGGTGGTTCCACTAGCCAGGTTATGTTTGCCTGTGGAAAACGAGCCCTGATTTGAGCGGCCAAAGGGAGGCAATGTACGACATCACCGATGGCACTAAGTCTGACAATCAGAATTTTCAAAAAGGGTCACCCATGGGGCTTAGAGGCTTACTCAAGCTTTGTTGATTGTACATCCGTCGGTTTGATACCAGCCATTATGAATGGTGCTCATGCACGTGATACCAGTTTTAATCACCCCTGGTATCACCTCAGACTGGTATCAAAACCCCGAAACCCTTGTCCCCCAACGGAAAGAAAATTTGTATATCCAAATAGGTTATAAATGCATACTTGTTTGGTACAATAATGGTGCCACCTAAAGTGGTGGTACCCGTGAAAACGGTGGTGAAAAAAAAGTCCACCGGCCCAACGAGAGCGATCCCTAAAGCGGAGCGCTCTAGAGGAAATTGCTTACGCTGCCCGAAGCATCACTAAGCAATTTCTGTCTTCAAGAGAGCCCGGCACCCAGAGGGGTTGCTCGGAACAATTTCCCTAACACTTAAGGAGTGAATCATGGCAGGAGCTGTTCGTAAATCTGGTGGTAAAGCCAAATCCAAAGCCGCCAAGTCGGCCAAACCGGCTGCCAAAGCCGCCCACAAAGGTAAACTGAGCGGCGGCCGCAAAATCGCCACCACCCGTAAAGTTGCACCGAAGCACACAACCAAAGCGAAGGCTCCAGCCTCCCGCGGTGGCGACGACAACTATATGAAGTTCTCCGGCAAGTTCACCGTACGCTTGCCCAAATCTCTCCACCAGGCCCTTGTGGACAGAGCGGAGAAAGAAGGCGTCAGTCTCAACCTGTTCGTAACCAATGCTCTTTCCCGCACCGTGGCTCTGCCCGGCAAAAAGAGATAAGCACTGAACAAGCGACCGAGTTAATAAAAGAGGGGAGTTACCTGTCGATACTCCCCTCTTTTGTATTGGATTTTATTAATAGACAGGCCGAAAGATTAAGCGGCCCCACCTTGCCCGCGCCCGTGGGGGCAAATAGCGGATGTTCGGACGGCATAATTAGACCGACTTTAGAAAAGCGTCCTTTACCTTATCTCTTACACCTTTGAATCGCCCCGGCAACAGGCTAGACTCACAGTATTGGATAAGCGACAGGCCCCCGGGCCTCTCTTAAAAGGACTCCCATTAAATGAGCCAACCCGCAAGAAACGTTCCCATCCTCAATCTCAACGCCCAATATCGAACGATTCAGAGCAAATTAGAAGAAACAATCCTCGAAGTCCTTCGCAGCGGCAACTACATCCTCGGCAAATATGTAACTTCACTGGAAGAGAAAGTGGCCGAGCTCTGTGGAGCAAAGTATGGAATCGGCGTCGCCAACGGTACCGACGCACTGATGATAGCCCTCTGGGCCCTCGATATCGGCCCCGGTGATGAAGTCATCACCAGCCCCTTCACTTTCGCTGCCACAGTCGAGGCTATCTGCCTCAGAGGGGCAACTCCGGTCTTCGTCGACATCGATCCCGACTCCTTCAATATAGAGCCGGCCCAGATAGAAAAAGCCATCACCAAGCGCACTAAGGCCATCATGCCGGTGCACCTGTACGGCCTGCCGGCGCATATGGACCCGATCAATGCCATTGCCCAGCGCTACGGCCTGAAAGTCATCGAAGACAATGCCCAGGGCATCGGTGCCTCCTACAAGGGACGCGCCACCGGCGGACTTTCAGATCTGGCCTGCACTTCCTTTTATCCAACCAAAAATCTTGGCGCCGCCGGTGATGCCGGTATGATCGTCACCTCCGACCCGGCCCTCAACGACCGCCTGCGCTGCTTGCGCGGACACGGCATGCGCCGCCGCTACTATCACGACGAGCTCGGCGTCAACAGCCGCCTCGACGAACTGCAAGCCGCCACCCTGATGGTCAAGTTGCCTTATCTCCACGAATGGAATAATCGCCGCGCCGAACTGGCCGCACTCTATTCGAGCAAACTGGCCAATACAGCCGGTATTGTCACACCCTCGGTCAGTCTGGCCGGTGGCAAACGGGGACAGGCTGCCGATCAGGTCAAGCACGTCTACCATCAATACACCATCAGAGTGCAAACCCAGCCGCATCAAAACCCGCGCGGCATGAGCACCGAACAGTATCTGGTCAACAGCAATCGCGAAGCATTGATTGCCGAACTGACCAAACAGGGTGTCGGTTCGATGTGCTATTACCCCGTACCGCTGCATTTGCAAACAGCCTTCCAGCACCTCGGCTACAAACTTGGTGATTTCCCGATCTCCGAGCATCTCTCGCGCGAAGTGTTGAGTCTGCCGATGTACCCGGAACTGAGCGACGAAGACGTCGATTATGTGAGCACCTGCATCAACAACGCCATGGCCGCTATTGCCCCTGCTGCAGTACCGGTCGCAGTACCTGGTGTAGCAGCCGCACCGGGCCTGGTGCGCTAGCTCTAAATGGCACTTGCACTTCTGGCCGTGGCGCTCATCATCACGGCCGTGGCTTACCGTCCGGTTCTGTTCAACTTTTTTGCCGGTGATGACTTCGTCCATCTGATCTGGCTGCAGCAAGCCGTGCAGCACACCGATTTGATCTGGCGAAATTTTCACACATCCTGGCTCGACGGCACCACCACCAAATTTTATCGTCCGCTGATTTCAGTCTTTATGGTCAGCGACTACGTGCTCTACAACCGTGACGGCTTCGGCTTTCACCTGACCAATTTGCTCTTTCACATGACCTCTGTGGCCTTCATTTTCCTGACCGGCCGCCACCTGGGCAAAAAATTAGTGGCGGAAGAAGACCTCAGTCCGCCCGCCCTGCCCCTCAGCCCCAGGGCCGTCACGCTCTTCTGGCCATTCTTCGCCGCCGCTCTCTTTGGTCTCTATCCCCTGCACACAGAAGCGGTCTCCTGGATCACCGGCCGCGTCGACGCCGTCGTCACAGCCTTCATCACCGGTTCCTTTTTCTTCTACTTAAAGAGCAGGCAAAAGCCATCAGGACTGTATTTCTGGCTGGCCATCATTTTTATGATTCTGGGCCTGACTTCAAAAGAAATGACGATCACCCTGCCGGCAACCTTTGTCCTCTATGAACTGATTTTCCCCCGCACAACAATCAGTCTCAAATTGACCTTCCCGGATCTGCTCAAACGTGTGCGCCTGGTGGCTCTGGCGACATACCCGTACTGGATTGTTCTGGCGCTCTACTTCGGCGTGCGAGTCCTGGCCCTTGGCACTTTTGTCGGCGGTTATGACGATTCGCTCTTTTTCATATCCAATCCCCAGGCCTTCATCAAGACCTGGCTCAACGGGCTCAGGCTCTTTGCCGAACCGCTCAACCACGAAATAATCAGCGCCCGGGCGACAATAACCAAACTCTGGGATGTTTATCTGGTGATAGCGGCCGTCGGTGTAATAATCGCCACCACCACCAATAAACAGAGCACCCGCCTCTTTCTTTTTCTCACCGGATGGCTGGTACTGTGCCTGGCTCCGGTATACAAAGTCTTCGCCATAGCAGACGATCTGCAGGGCAGCCGCCTGGCTTATGTCGCCACTGTCCCCCTCTGTATGTTACTGACATTTTTTGTCATCGCCACTACCAGCAGTGCCAAAAAGCTGGCCGGCGAAAAATCACCCAGTCCGGCTCTGCTTGTGCGCAATCTCCTGGCCATGGGATTCCTGGCTGTCGCGTTCCAGGTTTTGACCATCAACAATACCGCCTGGGTTTATGCCGGCAACGAAGCCAACGCCATAAGAAGCGCCCTGGTTAAGCTCTACGATCAGCTGGAAGGCGACCCGCAGGTGCTCTTTGTCGGTCTGCCGGATCAAGTCCACGGCGCTTATATCTGTCGCAACGCCTTACCCGGGATGACCCACACGCCACAATTGCAGCGTGATGTAATCAACACTATTTCAGTCGATCGCTTCGAGCCGATCTTCCCCTTCGCGCTAATCAAAAAGTCACTCTACGACAACCGCGCCAAAGTCAAAATCTTCCGCTGGGACACGGAAGATAAGTCTTTCCACAAAGTAGACCTGGACGCCATCGAGCAATATCCGCAGGACAAAACCCTGACTTTTGAGGGCAAGGATCTGACCACGGCCCTGACTCCATCCAATCCAGACAGCTGTTCCTTCAACTGGCGGGGCGAGGCGGCCCTGGAAGTACAGGGCAACGACAAGAAGCTCGGTCGGCCGGAGGTGCGCTTCGAACCCGGTATTTTGCCCTGCTTCGCCCTGGAATTCGTCCGGGTGACCATGCATCGACTTGACTCGGACAAAACGGATCCGGCGGTCCTGGAGAAGGCCAAAGCATACCTGGAAAAAGAAGGGGCGGACCTGCTCTACACCAACGACCTGGTCAACAAGTTTGAACTCAAATGCCGCACCCATACGACAATAAATGAAGCCGACGACAAAGGCCTGATCACTCTGATATTTCCCCTGCGCAGTCTGCCGGAATGGTCACTGGGCGGCAGATGCCACGACCTGCTCCTGCGCCTGCCGCACTGCTCTCACTATTCAATCGATAAAGTGGAGATAGTGCCGGCCACCCAGCTCATCCCCTCGCTTACTTTTGCCAACTGCGGTTATCTGGGCAGCAAGGGCTTCCTTCACCTTTCAAAGACAGAGCCCAAACAAATTCTCGACTACGACGTCAGCACCATCCCCGGTGCCGGTGGCGTCATGGTGGAGACCACCCGCACCAATCTGCTCTTCGAAGAACAAAACGGCAATACGCTGAGCAAAATCGCTCGCTCTCTGGAGATGGAAGAAGGCGCAAAAGGGCATATAGAGCTGAAACGCGAAGACTTCCCCTCGCCGGGTATCTATCAAATCAGACTCTTCGCCAAGGACAAAAACAGCGAACGCATCGGCCAGGCCAGCGATCATGTTGTGGTGGCTGTGGATAACTGATTCAGGTCATTCCAGCGGGCGCCAACCATCACATTCCTGCAAAAATTTCCCCTGTCCTTTTCCTTGATCTTCATAATACATGCGACGAAAACCAAGTGATACAAAGGGCTTCGAGACAAACTGCAAAACTCTCACCTCACCATTAGTGGCTGAAATTAAGGGGGTGGGATAACGGCTGAACCAACCGTTCAGTTTTTCAATTTCCAGTCCGACTGCTGTTGCGTGTTCCTTGCTGGAGAACATATCCTTAATATCCGCACGAAACTTTTCAGCAGCTTGTCCCGCAGTCCTGCTTGCTTCAATGCCCTGATTATCGCCACAGTTTTCCAGAAAGGTCTTGGCATTTTCAGCCAGGTCTAGCGCCAGTGCCCTGTTTTCGCTCATAAGATTAGCCTCGATCGGGGGTCTTACCATAAAGATTAGACCCGCACCCTGACAATCATTTGACATGAGGCGAGGAAAATACGCTGGCCTGCTGTCCTTACTGACAAAATTTCTTGTTCGCGCCAACGACTCGGCTGATGTGGCCATGTTTTTGATTGAGCAATTTTTTTGCTTCTTCCACAGGGACATTCAAAAGCAAACTGACGATTGCTGTTTTGGCGTGACCATCGGCTTCTTCAAGGGCTTTCTTGCAGGCGGCTTCGTCTTTTTTTGTTGCTTCCTGCACGATGCGCACGGCCCGATTTCTCAACTTCTGATTGCTCGCCTGCACATCAACCATGAGATTTTGATAGACCTTGCCCAGCTTGATCATGGAAGCCGTGCTGATCAAATTGAGCAGCAGCTTCTGCGCTGTGCCCGCCTTCATGCGGGTTGAGCCGGTAACCGGTTCCGGTCCGGTTATGGCGGCCATCACATACTGCGCATGACTGGCCAGCGCGGAATTTGAAACATTGACTATCGCTCCGGTAACAGCCCCGACGCTTTTGGCATAATCGAGCGCGCCAATGGCATAAGGAGTGCGACCGCTGGCGGCAACGGCGACAACCACATCCCGGTCACTCAAATTTTTCGCAGCCAGATCCTTCGCAGCCAGCTCGGCACTGTCCTCAGCGCCTTCCACCGCCGATGTCAGCGCGCGCTCCCCTCCGGCAATAATGCCCTGGACCATCTCGGGCGACACGCCAAAAGTGGGCGGACATTCACTGGCGTCGAGCACGCCCAGGCGACCACTGGTGCCGGCACCGACATAAAACAATCTGCCGCCGAGAGCCAGCCGCTCACTGACAATTTCCACCAGTTCACTGACCACCGGCAGAACCGCATCAATAGCCGCAGCCACAGTGTGATTTTCGGCGTGCAGTGTCCTTACCAGCTCGTCGGTCTCCATGCGGTCTATTTCGCTGGTTTTCGAGTTTCGCTGTTCGGTCTCCAGCAGAGCCAGATTTTCCTTGGGCGGTTCGGTAAGAGACATCAGTCGATCCTTTCTAATCTGTTCTGTTTTTATTTTGGTTGCTTTAGTAGAGCACGTCCGTTAGCGGTCCGGCGCGTCACCTGGTGATCGTCAAAGTAAGCGAGGAGGGCCAGTGCGTACTTTCTGGTGGTTGCCAGTTCATCGCGGAAATCAGCGGGACTGATATCTTTTTTTGCCTGCCAGATTTTCAACAGTTTGCGGTGGGCCTCATCGACGGATCTTTTGCTGGAAGCAAAATCGTAGTTGATCACATCGGCCAGGTCCAGCTTGGCCAGACGTTCTACAGCAAGTCTGACCTTCTTTGGATCAGAGCCTGTAAGCTTGCCGATTTCAGTTATCTCGAGGCAGAGCACTCCATTAAGAACTTTCATCACCGAAGTGGTATAGGCATCAAGCGTGGCCGAGGGCTGAGCCCCACCCTGGGGACCAAAAATTTTGTCATCCTTGCGCACGAGAAGACCGGCCTGCGCCAGCTCCTTAATAAGCTCCTGCATCACGCGACGATCGAGATGCGGGGCAACCAGACGGCGGATTGTCTCCAGATTGACGCCGGCGGCAATCGCTTCCTCACTCTTGAGCTGAGCTTTAAGCGTAGCCAGCGTCTTTTCTTTGAGGCTCTCCTTAATGCCGGTGGCCATGACAAAGCCACTGATATTTTCCACCTGCTTGTCGGCCCCAAGCTTAGCCAGAGTCTGCGCCAGGAGCGCGTCTCGCACCACCCAGCCCAGCTGGTCGGCATGCAGGGCTTTGCCCGGATGCAATTGCAATACATTGAGCAAGGCCTTCGCCAGATCGCCACCCGGTTGCACCAACAGTGGTGCCAGTTGGATCAAATATTTGCGCGTCAACCAGCGCGGTTTCTGACAGAGCAGGACTTCTCCGCCGGCAATGCCATCATCGCCGTAGCGCAGCACATAGCGGTCGCCGGGACTGACAACAATGGCATCACTTAAATGAATATGTCCGACGGCCACATCGCCAACCTGCTCAATCCAGCGCAGGGCACCGGCGGCCTCCATCGTCCCGTGATAAAGCTTTATAGGCTTGGGGCTGAGTCTGGCTTTTTTGGCGCCATCGGGCTCGCTGTCGTTTTCGGCTCCGTAATCAACGATGCGCACAAATAGATCAGAGGTAACATTTTTCGTTCCGGCCAGGACGCACAGACCCCGGCTCAAGTTCAATTTGTGTTCCTTAGCGCTCAAATTTATGGCCAGCCTCTGCCCGGCTCTGGCTACTTCCTGGGTCTGGCCAAAAGTCTCGAGACCGCGAATGCGAGCGGCTATATGCCCGGGCTCAATCATGACCTGATCGCCGACTCTGAAGGCGCCTTCCACCAGAGTGCCGGTGACGACAGTGCCGTAGCCGGATTTAGCAAAGACTCTATCAATGGGCAAATATCCGGCAGCGTTGCTTGCAGCGGTAACAGAAGCCGGATTGAAGGATGCCACCGCCAGGGCCAGAGCTTTTTTCAGCTCAGCAATGCCCGGTCCGTTTTCACCCTTAACTGAAGAAACAAATTCAAGACCGGCGACAGAAATATGGTACCGGGCCAGTAGTGCCCGTACTTTGGCCTCGACTGCACTGCATCTGGCAGCGTCCACCAGATCCAACTTGGTCAGGGCCACAACGGCAGAGCGCACACCCAGGAGGGAAAGAATTTTCACATGCTGCACGGTCTGCGGCATCGGCCCCTCATCAGCCGCCACCACCAGCAGTGCCAGCTCTATGCCGCCTACTCCGGCGAGCATATTTTTGATGAATTTGCCGTGCCCCGGCACATCAATAAAACCAAGGCCCAGAGTATTTTTGCCGGGGGCATCCGGAGCGTCGACAAGCAGATGCGCAAAGCCCAGGTCCGTTGTCATCTGTCTTTCCTGCTCTTCTTTCAACCGGTCGGGATTGATGCCGGTCAGCGCCTTAATCAAACTGGTCTTGCCATGATCGACGTGGCCGGCGGTGGCGATGGTGAAATAAGCAGCAGGTAATTTAACGGACGTGGTCACAAACGCACCCATCTATAGCGGATTTGCATATCTAGCATATCGGATACATCATAAACAAATTAGAGCCCAAAGCGTTATCCCGGGAGTAAGAGGTAGAATCTGACTGTTCGGACATAGTGGCACCTAGACCGGGAGACAGAACTTGCTGCACCATTTGATTGACCCAATTTTGATCATGATCAAAGACGGCGTCGCCGCCTGGGGTTACTGGGCCGTCATTTTGATGATGGCGATTGAGTCGGCAAATATTCCTCTGCCGTCGGAGGCGATTATGCCAACGGCCGGTATTTTAGTACAGCAAAATAAGATGAACATCCACTTGGCGGCCCTTGCCGGTGCCATCGGCTGCGTCCTGGGCTCGATTCCATCTTATTTTCTGGGCATGTACGGCGGCCGACCATTCCTGGCCAAATACGGACGCTACTTCCTCTTGCGCGAAAAAGACATGGAGCTGGCTGACAAGTGGGTCGAAAAATATGGCGACATCACATTTTTTGTTTGCCGAATGTTACCGGTTGTGCGCACCTTTATTTCTTTTCCCGCGGGCGTGCTGAAAGCGCACTTCGGTATGTTTGTCGGCTATACCTTTGTAGGTTCGCTGATCTGGTGCTATTTGCTTACTTACGTTGGCATCAAATTTGGTGAAAACATGGAAGTCTTCACCGATATCTGGCACAAGTTTGACCTGGCCATTGTCTTGTTCTGCGTGGTCGGATTCGGCTACTACCTCTACCGCCACCTCAAACACGACTGAATCAGTTTTTCTTATACTGCCGCTTGCGAGTATCCTGGCGGATTTCCAGAAGCTCGTTCAACAATTTCGCTTTTTCCGGGCCATCCCAACGCTTGAGCCAATCCTGCACGGCCAGCTGAATCATGCCGCTTTTGTCCGGGGAATTGGATCCGTAAAGGCGCTTCAGCTCCAGCCAGATTGACTGCAGGGCAGCCAGTTGCTCAGCGGGGAGCTTAACCGTGTAGGCAATATATTTGCGATTGCTGCCAAAGACGGGCAGGTCACGAGGCCCCTGAGCCGGGGATGTTTTGATGTCGAGGAAGCCGGGGATCATTTCGCCGGGGGTACCGGGCACACGCAAGTGGTCGGCAGAATCATCCGCATCCTCACCGACAAGTGCGTCTTCCGGCTTTTTATCGGGCTCTCCGGCGAGCGTTTTCTTCGACTCTTCGGGACGCTCGTTGTCGTTTTTCTCGTTCATTTCGCGCGCGCCGACCGGCTCTTTCTTGTCCAAATTATCTGGAAACTCCTGGAATATACGTCCGTAGCCGCCAACAATTGTACTTCAAGAGAAATTTACTGTGGGAAAATTACTAGCTTAGCTGTTGATTTTTGGCCGCATTGGCTATTTGATAGAAGATGTAATCTCCGCTTTATTCAAGCTAGAAAAATAAGAAGTGATACTCGATATTGTCCGAGCCCTTGTACAGAGAATCTTCCGCGACAAAATTGTTGCGGGGATAGTTATTGTTTTTATCCTGGGCTTGTTTTTTGCCGGGACAAATAAAGATGGCGGCAGCCATCGCTTCATCTCAAAGGATGGCCGGGAAGGGGCAGCGGAGACGGCGATGGAAGGCGCACCGTCCGGCGAAGCTCAAAGCCAGGGCGGCGAAGCAGCCCCGGGAGGCGAGGCAGGTCAAGCAGCACCCGCTGGAGAAAAGCACTCAAAGGGCTTCCTTGGACTTTCATTCCTGAACTTTGGCCATAAGGAAGGCGAAAATGCCGGCGAGCAGCCCGCCGAAGGCCAGGCCGTGCAGGTCGCTAATGCACCGGGTGCAACCCCGGGGATGACACCGGGGGGACAGCAGCCGGCCGGAGCCGGGCAACAGATGCCCCAACAGCAGGCCCAGCCGCAACAGAATCCGACCGCATTAGACCCCCAGCTGGCCATTAAATTTGTGCGCTGGTGGCTGACCATGGCCCTTGACTATTCAGTCAACGCCGCCGCCAGCCATAAAAAGGCCATGGCCTACGCCAAACCTCAGGTAGCCAGGACCTTCACCCAGAGTTTCTACACCCAGGAAGTGATGCAGGGCATAGCCAACGGCACACTGGCCGGGTCTTTCGAGCCTGCCACCGTGCAGGCCGTGGCGATAAATCCCGATGGTTCGGTGGTCGTCACCGTTCTCGGCACCCTGACCATGCAGTCAAGTGGCTCGCAACCAGTGAGCCAGTCACTGGTTCTGGACTTCAGCGTAGCCAAAGACGCTCAGGGTGTACGTATGACCGGATTTTTCAACAAGACCATAGCCCAGCGGCCGCCGGCAGCGGCCGCCCCGGTGGAAGAACCGGTTCGACAACCGGTTGGTTTTTAAGCGATTGCAAAGGCAATTTAAACAAAGGGTCTCAAAGAAGGACCGGTCAAAACTGTTGTGGTATATTGTTTTGAAGTCAGCCACTAACATGGCTTCGCACCGTGCCGAGGTAGCTCAGTCGGTAGAGCAGAGGACTGAAAATCCTTGTGTCGGCAGTTCAATTCTGCCTCTCGGCAATCTTTAAAATCGACAATCAAAAAAGTGGGTCTTTGATGTTCAAAGTGTCGCGCCCTTTTGCCCTGCTCCTGGCGGCTATTTCCGCAGGTGTGCTGACGGTGAAGTCAGCGGCTCCTTCCCTGGCGGCAGATCAGTTCTTTTTCATCAAGCCCTATTTGCAACTGGGCTTCGAAGCAAAGAAAGATTCGCCAGGCATGGATATCGTCTGGTTTAGCGAAGAAGCCAAACATAAATGGCAGCTGCGCTATACGACGGCGAAGACAAAAGAAGGCAAAGAAAGCGTTGCCGAAACCATCACCGAGCGCATGATATCGCTGCCCGGATTTGTCGCACCCTATTACAAAGTCACCGCCCACATAGCCAAACTGCCCGCGGGCCAGACCTTCAACTACAAAGTTTTCCGCGACGAAAAAGAAGTCTTCGCCGCCACCGGCAAAGCCCGCAAAGAATCGGGCCAGGCCTGTCGCATAGCCATTTTTGGCGACTGCGGCATCAATGGCGAAGGGCAAAAAAAACTGGCCAAACACATCGCCAAATCAGACCCGGATCTGATCGTCATCCCCGGTGACATCGCTTACCAGTTTGGTCGTTTTTCCGAATATGTAAGCAACTTCTTCCCGGTCTACAACCTCGATCCGGCCAAAGTGCTGGACCCGGTCAGCGGCAAGACCAGCACCGTATCCAGTGCCACCGCCGAAGCCAACGGCGACGGCTATCCGCTCATGCGCTCCATCCTGACGGCAGGTGTCATAGGCAATCACGACATCGCGCTTTCGGGCATGACCGGCACAAATTTGAATAAATTCCCCGACGCCCTCGGCTACTTCATCTTCTGGAACCAGCCTTTGAACGGCTTTGGCGACAGCAAAGAACTGCAGGGCAAAAGCTTGCCCTATCTGGCCGGTGATCCCAATCGCCAGGAACTCTTCA
The DNA here is from genome assembly GCA_018266215.1 of Cyanobacteria bacterium SZAS LIN-3. Lineage (GTDB taxonomy): Bacteria > Cyanobacteriota > Vampirovibrionia > Obscuribacterales > Obscuribacteraceae > REEB67. Next base: position 36,574 of record JAFEAV010000051.1, read on the forward strand.
AGAAGTCAGCCGGAGACGCCTTCCCCCGTGGCGCAAACTATTCCTTCGACTATGGCGACGTGCATTTCACAGCCCTCGACGGCAACTACTATATGGATTGGACCAATCCAAAACTCCGCACCTGGTTAGCCGAAGATCTCAAAGGCGCACAGTCAAAAACCTGGCGCATACTGGTTATGCACCATCCGCCGTTTTTGATCGGAGCCGCCCACGAAACAGAACAGCGCATGCGACTGATTACCGACATCGCCGAAAAATACAAAGTCGACATGATGATTGCCGGCCACGCACACTGCTATGAGCGCAGCTATCCCTTCACCTTTGCACCCAAAGACGGCGCCAAGACTCTGACAATGCCGACGGAAGAGCTCGTTGCCGGTAACTTCACTCTGGATAAAGATTATGACGGCGTGAAAAAGACCAAACCCAAAGGCATCATATACGTCGTCTCCGGAGCAGGCGGGGCCAGACTCTATCCGATCAACCAGCAAGCGATAACCGCTCCGGGCAGCTACATGTGCAAATGGGATTGCAGCACGCACTCATTCTCATCGCTGGACGTCGACGGCAAATCCATCACCTTCCGCCAGATAACCGAAGACGGCAAAGAACTCGACAAATTTGTCATCACAAAATAAAGCCGCTACTTAGCAGCTGAGCTGTTGGCCGGTTCGATCACATTTTCAATCAAGTACGCGGCTAGAGTGGCTGCGTCGGAGTTGAACATGTCTTCTTTGAATTGTTCAATGGCATCCTCCACCGACATATTGAAGACTCGCTCCACAAGCATCTTCGGCCCCGCAGCCAGGATTGCCGGGTGACTGTACTGGCAGAGCAAAAACTCCATAGCCGGGGGGAAAAGCACAAACGATGACGGATAATCCCAGGAAAAATTGCGCAGGGCGTCTTCGCTGGTCTCAACAAAAGCCAGACCGATAGAAGTCTTACCATCCTCGGCCGGGGACGACTGAGGCAGCAATGCAATCAAGCGCTCGATCTTCATTTCGGCACAGATATCTTCAATGCCCTCGATTTCCTTAGCGGAGAAGCTGCCCTCGGTCGCGGCGGCCCACCAGTTTTTCTCCACGATCGCCCGGGTATTGATGGGCAGCAGTGTGGACGTCGCCAGCTGGTCGGCATGCAAAACCGTAAAGGCCTGCTCAAAAATATCATCACAACGGCTGGTATCTTCAATCAGCGTATAACCGGCCCGGCGCTTGCACTGCGGGCAGGGCATATAGCTGGGTTCAATGTACACATCGCAACTGGCGCACTTCATCTTTGCAACATCCTAATACCTAATTAATGCCAACTCTCGTCGTACTATCACATCCACGATAGTTATAGAGCCTACAGTATTATCTTGTCAGTGTAGAAGGTGTTTTGCAGGTGAAAAATGGTCGAAATAGCTAAAATGTTTGTCCTGGGTCTGGCGGTCATAAGCCTGCTTGGCGGCATCATGGGTTTTGTCAAAGCCCAGTCCAGAGCCTCGCTCATTGCCGGCTCCATCAGCGCCGCCCTGCTTGGTGTTTGCTATTTCGTAACCTTGAGCCAGCCAAACTTCGGCCTGATTGGCGCGGCGATCGTAGCAACGCTTCTGGAAGTACACTTTGTCCGCAGTTATATGAAGAAGAAAAAGCCGATGCCGGCCATCCCCATGATCGTTTGTTCCGCTCTGACCGAAGTCGTAGCACTGATTGCGGTGGCACTGGAAATTCAAAGAACCGGGCATCTCTAAGACCTCACCCCTTAACAGGTAGCAGAGAGTGCCGTTCAAACTGTCTCTTGCACAAAAAGGTTTTCTGCTCGTTGCTGTACCGCTGGCTTTTGAACTGGCCTGTGTCGGCATGCTCTTTGGTGTCTGGCAGGAATCTCGCAATCAAGCGGCAAGACAGATGCACGACCGCGAAATCGTGGCCGTGGTCAATCACATCCTGCAATTGACAATGAACACCGCCACCACCGCGCTGTTCACAAATGTATTTAACGACGCGCATCTGCACGAAGAAAAGGAAAGTATAAAGAAAGAACTCCAGGCCAGTTTCGTGCAGCTGAGGGAGATGGTCAAAGACGATCCGGTACAGCGCAAGCTGACCGATCGCGCCTCGACGCACCTGCAAAAGCTGATCACCGCCTCTATGGGCTTCAACCTGATGAACGAGCTGTCGGCGCAGGAAAAAATGGGCACTCTACTCAAACTGAACGCCGAAATCCACACCTTTAACGATACGATGTCCGAACTGCTGCGGGCCCAGGCCAAAGACGAAAAAGCCTGGATCGACGCCCAACAGGCCTCCCAGCAAACAATCAATATCATCTTGCTCACCCTCATCATCTCCAGCATTTCGCTGGCGGTTGGCCTGGCCTTCTATTTCAACAGTCAGGCAGCGCGCAGATTGGGAGTGGTGATGAGCAGCATATCCAGCCTGTCTCAGGGCAAATACGGCAGCCTGCCCCTGGCCGGGGACGACGAATTTGCCCGGCTCGACCGAGACATACACGGACTGGCGGCGCAGCTTCTCAACGCCACGCACAAAGAACGCGCCGTGCTGGAAAACGCCCAGGACGTGATTTTTTCCATCGACACCAGAGGGCAATTCACCGCCGTCAATCCCGCCGCAGAGCGGGTCTGGGGCTACCCACAGGCAAAGTTGCTGGGCATGACCATAAGCGATCTTCTAACCCAGGAGAAGGGTCGCGAAGTGATCCAACAACTGCGTGACACCGCCGCCAATCAAAAACCTTGCGTGCTTGAAGTAGTAACCGTGGCCGCCGATAAACGGCTAATAGAACAAACCTGGTCGGTCACCTGGTCAAAGCTGGAACAGACCCTCTTTTGCGTAGCCCACGACATCAGTGAGCGCAAACGCATAGAAAAAATGAAACAGGAATTTGTCGCCATGATCACCCACGATCTGCGCACACCCTTGGCCTCCATCAAGGCCGTTCTTGAAGTCCTGGCGGCCCAGGACAGCGGACTCAATCCCGAATGGCGCGAGCGGGTGAACCGGTCGGCGGAGAGTTCGGCCCGTCTGATTTCACTGATAAACGATCTGCTCGACCTTGAAAAAATGCAGGCCGGCAAATTGGAAATCGAGCCGGATATCTGCATCGTCGACGACCTGATTGCAAGCTCAATAGCCGCGGTTGCAAGCTTTGCCGAGGGACGCAATATCACCGTAGACTACAAAAACACAGGCCTGATGGTGGAAGCCGACGAGCGCCGCGTCGTGCAGGTGATCGTCAACTTGCTCTCCAATGCCATCAAATTTTCGCCCCAATCTTCCCAGGTAAAAGTAAGCAGCACCAGAAGCGCAGACATGGTTGAGGTGCGCGTCTCCGACCAGGGACGCGGCATTCCCCAGGACAAACTCAAGGACGTTTTTAGCCGCTTCACCCAGGTCTCAGACGGTGGGAGCAAAGACAAAACTCAGAGTCGCGAGAGCCAGGGCACAGGACTTGGTCTGGCTATTTGCCAGGAAATAATCTCGGCCCATGGCGGTCAAATAGGCGTGGAAAGCCAGGAAAATGCAGGCAGTACTTTCTGGTTCAAGCTGCCGGCGGCGGACACTTAGACCGATACTAACAAACACTTAGAACATTTTTGCAGTATGCTGGAATGAGTCGCAGTAGGAGCGGTACATGCCCAGAAGTCGCAGAGTGCCTGAGAACTCCATCATCGAATATAAAGAGTTGAAGGCGGCGGCTGGTGGCTCTGGATCCGGCGGTGGAGGTCATGGTTCCGGCTCTGGACGAGTAAAATTTTTTAGAATAAGCCCGCCTCCTCCTGCGGAGGATTCCACCAGTCCAGCTCCGCCTAAATTTGGAATTCCTGAACATGCCCACCGACAAGCATATCGCCTGGGTCTCATCATGGCTTTCGGACTCTGCATGGTCCTTCTCAACTCTTTTTACAACTACATGCACCCATTATCTTTGCTCATAGTATTGCCGGTCATGCTGTATTTCCTGCGGACTCTCTGGAAGTGACGCCGAAAGCGGCCCGTAACCCAGGCGTCCCCAACCGACAACCAGTGACTTTGGAGCCAAGGCGCAACAGTCGGATATAAGGATAGTAGTCAAACATTTGATGAATTTCCACATCGGTCCAGATACCATCCATCCAATTGTTGGTATACACCCGCGTCCCCTGGCCCATAATGCCGCAATGCGCGCTTGTGCCGCCATTGAGCTTACTTGGCGGCTCCATAAAGGCGAGCAAAATATCTCCGGGCTGACAGTCTTTCAACAAGGCACCATTGTCAATTGCCTGCCCTTCGCCATTTCTGACAATCCTCTCCCTTGCTCCTGTGCGTGAACGGAGAAGCTGCCTCCGCATTGCGGTGACAAGAGCACTACTCACGTCGGAAATACCAGCTTTCTTGAGTACATTGCAGAGAGCCGCAGCACAACCAAGTTTGCCATTGGCAAGGCCATACCCTTTCCACATTTCTTTGCCAACCGATACCTTGGCGGACTCATACACCCGAACACCCGGCTCAGACAACTTACGGGGTTCTGCCGCTTCTGCAAAACAGTTACTCTGAATCACACAGAGAACAACACACGCAAAAGCGAAAAGCACCTTTCGCACAAAAGTAGTCTCCATCGATTTCTCCGAGACAGCCAAAAGCGCTTGAGTTAACCCCTGAGTCGATACCCAATTCTTGGGACGGTCTCAATCACCGACTCGCCGTCGGGACCGTCTATTTTTTTGCGCAGTCTCTTAATGCAAGTCCTGATGGCCATTTCCGAGGACTCAGAGTCTGACTTCCAGACATGCTGGAAGAGAGTCTCGGGAGTCAAAACGGCATCGGGATTGCGCATAAAAAATTCCAGCAGGGCAAATTCCTTTGGCAAAAGCGAAATGGTCTTGCCGTCTTTGACGACGCTAAACTTACTCGGCGTAAGCAAGATGCCGTTCGATTGCAGCACCTCTTCTTCCACGTGGTGACCACGTCTGAGCAGGGCCCTGACACGTGAGCTGAGCTCCTTCATATGAAAGGGCTTGGTCAAATAGTCGTCGGCACCGGCACCAAATCCGGTTAGTTTCTCCTCGATCTGGCTGCGACCGGTGAGCATCAGGATAGGCGTGGCGCCGCGCTTGCCGCGATAATTGAGACAGATGTCGACGCCTTCTTTACCCGGCAAATTCCAGTCGACGATGGCCAGGTCATAGTCTGTGGCCAGGAGCATCTCGTAGCCTTCCTGCCCATCATGCGATACGGATACCACATGTTGCTCGCCCCGCAGCCAGACAGCAATCATCTGCGCCAGTTCTAAATCATCTTCAATCAGTAACAGCTTTGCCATAGATAACTCTCAGCGATTTTATTTTTTGTCACTCTTTAGCTTCAACAATCTCTCGCGCGCGGCCTTGAGCGTCTCATCGCGGCGGCTGAAGCAGAAGCGCACGTAGCGGTGCTTAAGCTTGTTATCAGCGCCGAAGAAACTGCCACCGGGCACAACAGCTACACCTATATCTTTAACCAGATATTTGGTGAAAGCCAGATCCGATTCAAATCCGCGGTCGCCGATGTCGCAGAACATGTAATAGGCCCCTTCGGGCTTGTAATAGGAAATGCCCACGGTATCAAGGATTTCCATCATCGTGTCGCGCCGTGCACTGTATTCTTCGGACAGCTCTTTGTAATACTTGTCGCCCATGTTAACGGCAGTCACACCGGCTCGCTGCAATGGTGCCGGCGCGCCCACGGTCAAAAAGTCATGCACTTTGCGAATGGGCAATGTGAATTCCGGCCGTGCCACAGCCCAGCCCACGCGCCAGCCGGTGACACTGTAAGTCTTGGAGAGACTGTTTATGGTGACGGTCAGATCTTCCATGCCGGGAAGAGTGGCCATAGCGACGTGCTTGTTGTTGTCGTAGAGAATGTGTTCGTAAATCTCATCGGTGAAGCAGAGCACGCCCCACTTCTGGCAGAGCTTAGCCACAGCTTCCAGCTCGTGTTTGGCGAACACTTTGCCGGTCGGATTGTGCGGCGTATTGATGATGATTGCCCGTGTCTTTTCGTTAAACGCGGCCGCCAGTTCTTCCTCGACAAAGCTCCAGTTAGGCGGATAGAGTTTGACGTACCGCGGCGTAGCGCCGGACAAAATCGAGTCGGGGCCGTAGTTTTCATAGAAGGGCTCGAAAACGATTACTTCTTCACCAGCATCAACGAGAGCGATCATTGTCGCCACCATGGCTTCGGTAGCGCCGCAGGTGACGGTGATTTCGGTCTCGGGATCAACGGTCAAATTGAGAAACTTTTTGCTCTTATCGGCGATGGCCTGACGCAGCGGCTTATCGCCCCAGGTAATGGCGTACTGATTGATGTCGTCAAAAACAGCCTTGGTGACGGCTTCTTTCAACTCAGCAGGACAGGGGAAATCCGGCAGTCCCTGGGCCAAATTGACGGCCTTGTGCTGAGCGGCCAGGCGCGACATCTCGCGGATGACTGACTCTTGAAACTGACTGGCCTTGTTGGAAGCGGTCTTTAGAACTTTTGACGTCATTGACTTTCACTCGCTTAAATTGCAGCGCAGGCAAACACCCACCTAGATTACGACTGACAATGATACCGAAGAAAGCCCTTCCTGACCTTAGTTGACCGGCCTCGGCTCCAAAATCCTATCTGCTCGGGGTTTTGAGGGTGGTCCCGGGGAAATAGAAGCTGAGTATCTCTTTGTATCCTCGACCGGCCCGGGCCTGGCCGTCGGCTCCCCACTGGCAGAGGCCTACACCGTGTCCACAGCCGCGGGAGACAAACTTGATTACGTCGGGCGCCAGCTCAATGCTGTATCTGGTGGAAGGCACAAAGCCCCAGCCAAAACTCTTGCCCAGGAGCAACCAGAACTGATAACCGTCCATCGATGATTTGTGCCCGGCCTTAGTCACCGACACCTGACTCGGTCGGCCGAGGCGCTCGACTTCCACCCGGGGAAGAACACAACCGGCTTTCTTCAAAAACTCGGCCGCACCTATCTCCTTAACCAGGTCCTTGTAAAAGGGTGAGCCCTTGCAATAATTGCAAGTGATTTCCTTCAAATAAGGATAGCGTCCTTCTTGCACCTGGCCGCCAAAGATATCGGGCCGGGCGGTTGTGCCACCACAGGTGGAGCAGAAGAAAACATCAATCGGTCGGCCAGCATAAAATAGTTCCTGACCAAAAACACTATCGACAGCCGCTTTGACGTCCGCTCTTTCGCTGGTAGCACCAAGGTAGGACTGTTCTTCGGTGCTGTCGGGAATCGGTTTACCGCGATAGCTGCGCTCAAGCAATGTGGTGGAGAGAACGGCCTGCGCCTTGAGAGCTTCCGGTCGAAAAGACGGCAGCGACTCACTTCCCACACAGCTGGTTATATATGAGCGCGTATCGACATCGTTGATAATCAGGAGCTTGTTGCCCGCTCCTCGCGTTATCGTTACAGTGCCGCGATAGGAGCGTGGCTTCCTGTAATCGCCAGGATCAGGAATCTGAATTGTTGATTTGACCGGAGCCAGCACAATTCTTGGCGCACCGGAGATTAACGGTTTACTGCGCGAATACAGGGTCGGGCGACTGATGCAGAGGCCATCGCCGGCAAGTTCAATTGAATAGCGCCCCTCACCCAGACCAAGAACGCAGGGTTCGAGAATCTGCACCGGCCCCAGCAAACCCATCGCCTCAGAAGTGCCCGTGGCAACCTTGCGACTGGAAAACAATTCCACTTTCACCCGTGACGGCAGTGCCTGCGCTGCGCCGCTCTGCACAATCAGCAAGAAAGACAGAGTCAACAGCGCCGCAAAAAATCGAGCCGTACTGCGCATTACGGCCATTCGGTGGAATTTAGAAAATCGCGAGTCTTGGGCACGGCACTATCCTGCGAAGTGCCCGACGGCGTAAAGAGACAGATCGCATGACGCGGATCGTCAATCGGAAAAAATCCCATCAAGGTCGATTGAAATTTCGCACCGTGCGGAGTCGTGCCGGTCTTGATGGCCAGCTTCAATTTATCGCTCTCGTCCAGCTTTCTGGCCGTGCCCTCGCGGGCGCAAAGGCGCATTCCTTTTATAAGGATGTCGTTTGTATGTTTGGAGAGCGGATTTTTGAAGGGGTGTTCTTTTTCTTTCAGCTCAAAATCTTCGGCCGAGTGCAAAACCGGCAGAGTCCCGCCACCGCCGACACCGATAAGCGCCGCCAGTCGCAACAGCGCCAGACAGGACGGCTTCATGTCCTCGGCCAGACCAAGCACATAGTGCAGAGAGCTTTCGGGCAGGGTGTGTTTGGACTCATCCGGGAACGGTCCGGCTGCGCGTCCCGCACAACTGGAAGCCAGACCAAGAGCGCGAGCCTGCGTCAAAAATGCGCGGGTAGTGAGCCTCTGAGTGGCTTTGGCAAAAAATATGTTGCACGATAAACCCAGGGCCCGGACCATATCAATCTTGCCGTGCGGTTTTTGACAATGCACTTCTTCACGACCGATGCGATGCGTACCGGTGCACTCTAACTCTTGATTGAGGTTAAAAATCCCTTCTTCAAGTAAGGCGGCGGCAGCGACCAGCTTCATAATCGAGCCGGGGCGCTCACAGGGCACGTTAAATCCTGTCGGGAAGCCAACTTGACCATTTTTGATGCTGCACCAAAAAATGGCGGCGGCGTCCCTGGCAACAGCGGGAGTCTCGGCAGCCTTGAGCGTGCCCAGGCCAAAAATCGAACGCATAAAACCTCTGCGTCCAATTTCGATTTTCTCTGAACTATCGGACTTGTCAGTCAATTTTTCTTTTACTTTCTTTTGACAACCGCTTGACCCTGGCAACATGCAATTTTGACACAGCTTCTATAAGCTAAGTAATGTCCAGGGCCAACCCTTATAAAAACGCATTCTGTCTCACCGGAGAGCGCCTTTTGACGCACCCTTCCCAGTCAAGCATTTTCCTCGGCGCTTTGCTGCTGACGAGCATCTTTGCATCCCTTTCGGCCTGCGCCCCTGGCCCCGCTCTGGCACTGCGGCAGACTGCGGAGCAAAACACTAAACCGATATCGCTTGAGAAAATCGCCCGGGCCACCCTCGAAAATCATTTCGCACCCCAGCCTAAATCTTTTAAAGAGATGGTCAAAACTTTTGAAGTGCCAAAAATCTACAAACAAGCAAAAGGGCTCTTTGTTACCCTCTCAAAAAACGGCAAAACAAGGGCCTGCTGGGGCTCCATCAATCCCCAGGAAGGCAATCTTGTCGCCGCCACAATACTGGCGTGCGAGGAGGCCCTGTCCAAAGAATATCGTTTCCCACCGATCAAAAAGAGCGAGCTAGCCGCTCTCAAGTGCCAGGTTACCGTGGTAGAAAAACTAGAGCCTGTCTCCAGGCATGCCAGTCTCAATCCGCTTGTGGACGGGCTTATGGTGCGCAGTGGCGCCAAGGCCGCCGTGCTCCTGCCGGGGGAGGCTTCCGACCCTCACTACCAGGTAATGCAGTGCAAACTCAAAGCTGGTATAACCCCCCAAGAGCCTTGCCAGATTTATAGGATGCGTGCCCATGTCTTTCGCTGACATCTCTTCCCACAATCCCATTAAGCGGCTGCTGACGCCGCAGAGCACAGTATTCAGCTGGGAGCTATTGGTGCTCCAACTGCTCTTTTTGGCTCTGGTGGCCGTTAGCATGGACAAGCCGACCGGCTCGCTGTCGGGACAGGTGGCGCTGGAAGAAAAAGGCTTCGATCTGGCAACCTACAATCTGCGCGACCACCACGTTTACGCCATCGTCAACGGCCCCCGCAGCGGACAGTCGATTGAGCGCGGCTCCTGGGTAAAAGCCGACGGTACTTTTGAAATCGGTCAGTTGCCCGTCGGTGAATATTTGCTGCGGGTGCGCGCGCCTGGTTTCGCCACCGAAACTGTAGAGAGTCTCTTTGTCCAGGAAGGGCACATCAATAAATTGCCGCATCCGGTGCGGCTCAATCTGCTTAACCCGACGGTGAATATTGCCGCCGAAAGCCGCGTTTTCACAACCAAGGAGCCGCCGCATTTCTGGATCAACGCTTCGGGTGCGGCCAAAGCTACGGTCAAAGTCTACAAAAAAGATCTGTTTAGCGTCATGGTGCCCGATGCCGCGGCCAAGCACGGCGTCAACATTTCCAATGACTTCAGCATGTATGTTGACTCATCCAAGAAATTTCAAAATCCATTTGGCGACCTCAGCCCGGTCAAGTCATTCACCCGCGACCTGACAATGGACGTGGAAGACAATGCCCACGCCGAGTTTAAATTTGATTCAGCGATGGAGCCCGGCGACTACTTCGCCGTGGCCGAGGTTGTCGATCCCTTCGGCAAAAACAGCGCCCGCACGGTCACCTGGTTTAGCGTCGGCGATGTCGGCCTGGTCGTGAAATATTCACCCACCAAAACCATCGTGCGCGCAGTCGATCTCAACACACTAAAGGGCCAGCCCGGCGTAAACGTCAAATTGATGAATCACACCGAAGCCGGTGCCTTCGATG
>JAFEAV010000052.1 GCA_018266215.1 Cyanobacteria bacterium SZAS LIN-3
ATAACGGAGTGGCTGGGGGTTTTAATCCCAGGCTGCATTAATTGGGGAGGTATGATGCAAAAGAAATTGCTTGAGGGCACAGAGCGCGATTCACCCCTGCGCCGATGGAGCACGGACCTACTTTTCATGGTAGGTCCGTGCTCCCGGAATCGTATCGAAGGCAGCCTCCGGTAATCAGTGCCTTGTGCCTGGTCTCACTGCCATCCTGGCGAGCAAGTTGCCTGCCACCACCAGCAGTGGTGTGAGGATGATGGTGGCGGTGAGCAGACCAACGGCGCCCAGCCAGCTGACATGCGTCATTAGCCGGGCCATGACGACTATCAGCAGGGCTGGTGGCGTCAGGTTGATCAAGAAGAAAATTGTCAGGCGCAGGGCGATATTTTTCTTTGACATTGTTCCTCACTTGACGGGCTTTCCGTCTTGATCGAGCTGGCCCGCCCGACTTATATGGCCGATGCTGGTCTTGAGCACGGCGGTGATGTCGGTATTGTCGTGATTGACTGTGTTGACGCCGACACTGAGCTTCTCCAGGTGCATCCAGCCAATAAAGCCGAGCCAGAACGATCTGACCTGGATGCCGGAAATCTCCGAAACAAGCAGGCGGCCGTCCGACTCGCGGCTGAGAGTGAAGCTTATGCGGTCGGCGACGCGAATTTTTGTGCCCTTTTTTGTTGTCGTATTGAGCGACTGACTGAGCTCGACCAGGACCCGGCCCTGATGCACGGAGACCAGTTGCACTTGCAGCAGTTTGAGGCAGTCGGCGGCATCGTCTCCCAGCGTGGCGGCAAACTGATCGGGGGCCAGGGACATTTCCGAATCCGTTTGCAAGCTGGTGAATAGACTTTCGATGCGTTGGTAGGGATGGTCCGTGTGATTGACCGACAGAACCAGGGGGGGGCTGAGCGGAGATGTCGTCCGCGCGGCAAACGGGCAGTGCGGCCAGGGCCAGCACAAGCAACAGGTAGGTGACTTTCATGATGTTTCACCGCTCAAGGCAGCTTGTAGCTGGTTGTGCCGCGGGGGAGCGTGGGCGCGGTCATCAATTCCTGCGCCGGGGCCGGGAGCACTGTTACCAGCCTGGTGAGCGCTTTTGACATGAGCGGCTCACGGTACTTGTTTTTGCCGGCAGGCATTTTGTTGAGGCCGCGCTCAAAATTTCCCTCGAACTTTACCCATTCGATGTAATCGAGACTGGCGTCCGGTCGGTAAACCTTGCTGATCATGCCGAAATCTTTGATCTTGTAGAGGGCGTGGCTTACGGTGCGGGTGCCGTAGAAATATTGCAGCGAATATGACTCCAGACCGCTGCCGGACGGGTAGATGATGCGGGCGCTGTTGAGGACAAAGCCCTGGTTGAGGACGCGGGCGTCGATGGCTACCGGCCGGGAGCCACGTACCGCGCGTGAGGCCGTGGCCCTGAGCCAGGATTGCGTCACCATACCGCCGTTTTCCTCGTCCTTGAACTGCACTTCGATCACACGCGGATCTCCGGAGGTGGGATAGCTGCGTGCTACTAACGGTGCCTGTGTCTGTGGATCGAGGTCGGCCACGGTGACTCGCTCGTAGCCATAGGTGTATGACTGCTGAGGCAGCCTGCCGTCCGATGAATAGACGACAGTTCGCACCAGGTAGGGATTAATGAAGTAGGAGCGCGAGGCCAGGGTGCCGTCCTCGCGAAAGGACTCCTTCACCCGGATCAGGGCGAATCCGCCCGGTTCCGGATCCTTCTCCAGATGCACGGTGGCCGCGACAGTGTGCGGACCCGGCCGGTAGTAGACGGCATTGACCAGTTTGCCGCTGGTTTCGGTAAAAGTCTCCACACTGGCGACCGACCTGTCTTCGTCGGCGTAGGTGGTGACTTCCAGATTCCAGTCTTGATCGCGTCTTGAGCTCGTCTTTACCGAGCCGTCGGGGCGGTATGTCTGCTGTGAAACGATGCGGTAGTCGTCGATCACCTCGGTGTGTCTGGTGCGGTGCAGGACTTCCGGGGAATCCTGCATGCTGTTGAAGTGTGCAGGTCCGGGCCCGGTAGCAGTGGCATATTCGTCAACTGCCGCGGGCTTGCCCAGAGCGTCGAAATGGATCTGCACCAGAGCTCCGTTGCGCAGGGCCACGCGCAGTTCGGTGCGGTGGCCCTGTGTGTTGCGTTTGAGCAGTCGCCATTCTTCGCCGCTGGTCGGCGGTTTGAGGTAGAGGGTGGAGGCCGCTCGAGGCTGCGGTTTGTCGATGAAGGGCATCAAACGCGTTTTTTCATACGCGCTGTACAAAACTGTGAGGGTGACGGCGGCAACGAGAGTTGCCGCCGTCGCTAGAACAGTAGAGAGGGACGGTACTTTCATTGCCGGTACTGCCTTACCAGACCTTGAACTTGATGCTGGCAGCGCAGACCACGGGCGGCAGGCAGACGATGTTGAAGCCGACGCGGTCGCTGCCGCCGGTGAAAGCCAGGCCGGCCACGGGCATGACATTCATGCCCGAGCGGTAGCCGGTGACGCCACCGCCCATGAGGCCAAACTTGACCGGGCCGATGTGCCAGGGCGTGTACTCGTACCAGACGTAATTGGACTGGCGCCAGTTGCTGTTGTTGTAGGTGCCGACCAGGACGGTGCTGCGGTCGGAGACCGGGAATTCCAGGCCGACGCCCCAGTTGCGCTCGTTGTGCTTGGGGTTGCGCTTGAAGTGGTAGGAGACGCCGTTGACGTCGACCCAGGCGTTCTTGAAGGCGTTTTCCAGACCCAGCTCGAACTTGTCCTTGAAGGACGGCAGCTTCAGCTCGGTCTTCTTGTCGTTGCTGTCGGCGGACGCCGCGGTCTGAACGGTGGTCTGGGCGGCGGTATCGACGGTCTGGGCCGAAGCCGGTGCGGCCAGTGCCAGGAGAGTGACTGCCGAAGCGAGGGTGAGGCAGGACTTGGAGAGGGTGTTCATGGGAGTATCCTGAGTATTGGGAATTGGTTTGGCCGCAAAGGCGCGAGAGTGTGTCTTTGCGGATGGCTGAAATAACAAAGGAAAATGGCGCCGCACCAAATATGGTGTCGTGGGCTCGGCTTGTGGCCGGCGGCTTTTGATGCGGTAAGACTGAGTGCTTCTTGCTGGGGGAAACTCTAAATCTGGAAGAGGGGGTATGAGGGATATCTTTTCTTCCCACAATCGGATCACAAGTGAAAGGGGGCAATAGCTTCTTAGAGCTGTTTTCGGCCATTCTCGGGTAGCGCTTGTTTTGTTTTTCGTCACGTCGCCGTCACGCCGGCGAAAGTGCGCGGCAGTTTTTTGTCCGCACTGAGTAAAAACGAGGCCCAATGTTACCGACTGACGCGGGTGCCTGGCCTCTGTTACGCTCTGCTCACGCGGCTGTAAGTGCTTATTGGTTGTATGTTTGCGGATTCTGTAACTGAACTAGCAGAGCTTGTTCAGCCTGATCTGCTGGCGCGGCCTAGGCGGTATGCTCCGGTGCGTTGAGGCGGTAGCCGGCGGCCAGAGTTTCAATCGTTTGTATATGGCCAAAATCACTGAGTTTTTGTCTCAGTCTTTTGATACAGGTGCGTACGGTTGCGGTGCTCAGGCCCTCGCCTTCGTCCCAGACCCTGGCTAGAAGCTCCTGTGAGGAGAAGGTGCAGTTGGGGTGCAGAGCGAGAAATTGCAGCAGGGCAAACTCCTGCGGGGTCAGTTTGACTTCGCTGTTTTCGGGGCCAGCGGTGACCTTTTTGGTGGTCCAGTTGATTGACAGATCGCCTATTTGCAGAACATTGGTGACATAGCCTGAGTTTCTGCGCAGGAGTGCCTTGGCTCGGCTGACCAGCTCGCGGAAGTGAAAGGGTTTGGTCAGATAGTCGTCGGCTCCCAGTTCCAGGCAGGCAACCTTGGAATCGATGGCATTGCGACCGGAGACTATAAGTACGGGCGTAACGCTGCCGCCGCTTCTCAGCCCCTGCAGCAGGTCCACACCGTCCAGGCCGGGCAGGCCGAGGTCCAGTATGACCAGGTCGTATTTATTGGTCGCCAGGCGCGTGGCCGCTTCATTGCCGTCGTGGCTCAGCTCCACGGCAAAGTCGCTGAACGAGAGCCATTCGGCCATCAGCGCTGCGATGTCGTGGGCGTCTTCAATAATCAAGATCTTGGCCAAAGTAGCGCTCGGTTCAATGGGTTGCAACGGTTAATTCCGGGGGCAATATATTTTGCCATGTCTTGCTCTTCCGGTGGGTTAATACTAAACCTTATAGTTGTTATGGGCAAAAACAAAACCAGCAAAAGGGCGCCACGGCATCAACTCGGGTTACGAGATTGAATACCGCGGCGCGCCTGATGTGCTCTGGTCTTGTTCCGAAGTGTGAGCAGAAGAGTGACCAGCATTGCTGCCAGCCACTCTCACTACTTACTTCTTGCGCTTGCCGGTCGGCTTGGCCGCGGTCTTGGAAGCGGGACGCTTGGCCTTGGCTTTCGCCGTGGTCTTGCGTGCGGGCTTCTTGGCCGCGGGCTTGGCCGGAGCCGGAGCAGGAGCCGCCGCGGCCGGAGCCTCGACAGCGACCTTGCCCTCTTCGCCTTCGCCGTCGCCTTCGTCCGGACGCGAGAAGATGTTCCACTCCTCGTCATCGGACAGCGGCTCGTCACCGAGGTCGACCTCGCCACCGTTGGACAGACCACCAGGGGTCTCCTCGGTGTAGGCCTTGCCGTTGATGACGAAGCAGCGCCGGTCGTCGGTGCCGCGCATGACGAACGCCGTTTCGGCAAAGAGCTCGCCCAGGTGATACTCACCATAGAAGAAGCCCTGAGCGCGGCGGTCGTAGTCACGCAGGTGGCCGTTCTTCAGGTCATCCCACATGTAGCCCACTTCGTGGGTCTCGTGGAATTCCTTCTCGAGCGTCGGCTGCGTGTGCTTCACCAGCGTGTGCCAGGCCGAAGACAGCTTGCCGTCGAAGGAGCGGACCAGCGAGTACTGGCGCTGCTCCCACTCGACGTAAACCGCATCGCCGGGGTGACGGCGCTTGAAGTCACCGATCATGTACAGCGTGTGATTGTTGATCAGCAGCGCCGACTCGTACGGGAGGACCTTCACGCGCGGGCTCTTGTTCAGGTACAAGAACTTGGCGAAGTCGTCGGGGATGCGACGATCCGGGTCGGAGGGCATGTCGGCCGCTTCCGGGTGGTTGGCCGCCCAGTTGTCGCGGTAGCCCTTCTCCTGCTGCACCCACTCCATGATCTTGTGCTCGGTGCGGACACCGGGCACGAAGAACACCTTCGTCTTGCCGATGGCAAACGAAGCGATGTAGGCGCCGGCCTGCTCGCGCAGCGACTTGACCTGGTCGTCGAAGTTGCCCGCGTCGCGAGCAATGGAGACTTCCGCGGTGTCGTGCTGCTTGTGCAGGTAGTTGCGCTCGTCTTCGGTGAGCGACTTGAAGGCCTCGTGGTCAAGCATCTGGCCGAGCAGCACGACAGCGTCGGGCTGGTAGTCGGCGACGAACTGCTTGAACATCGTGTCCAGGTTGCGGTCGTGGTTCGGCCACAGGGCGTTCGCGAAGGAGACAACCTTCGCACCGTCGGGCAGCGTCAGCCGGAAAATCCCAGCTTCCGCCAGCGAGGTGCGCGGAATCTCCTTAACCACTACCGACTTGTATTTGGTCGATTTGTTAGGCATATAAAAACTCCTTAGGCCTTGGCCAGCACGCCGCGGTCGAGGAGGGCCTCGAAAGCGGTGAGCACGGCGTCAGCCAGCTGGTTGTCGTTCTCCAAACGCAGAACGTTCTGAACGTTGATGATGGACGCGTTGTACGAACGCGGCACGAGAATGGCCGAGTGAGCGCTGGTAGCGACGTCGACGGCAGTGACCGGATGGTCTTCGACCAGGATCGGGCAGTGCATGTCGAACATCAGATACTTCTTCTCGCTCGGGCGGCAGAAGATGATGTCCTGCTCACGGACGATGTGGCCCATGTGCTTCAGGATCAGCTCCTTGGTCACACGCTGGGCGATGCCGTGGTGGAAACCCATGGCGCCGTCCGGACGCGTGTCCGTGGCACCGGGGGTGTACGTGGCGACGACGATCTTGATGCCGGCCTTGGCGATCTCCTCGAACTGGCGAATGATCACCGGGTTCGGGGCGAGGGCGCCGTAGCCTTCGGGCAAGCGGACGAACTCGATGAACAGCTCGTTGAACTGGTCAGGAGTGATCGACTGCGAGGGGTCGCGGCCGATGTCGTAGAACTTGCGGGTCGTCGCGTTGAAGCTCTTGCCGAAGTGAACTTCGGCGAACTTCTGGAAGTTCGCTTCCCAGTCAGCAATCACTCCGTGCAGGTCGGTCATCAGGATGCGCGACCACTGGAAGTGCGGCGGAGGATTGAGAATGGAGGCGTTGGGCCAATCGTTGGCGGTCGGTGCCGCGGCGATCAGCCCTGCGGATTTCTTGTTATCGCTCATAAATTTCTCCTTGCGGAATTACGGATAGAAATCGGAGACCCTTCTCCACCGGGGGTGGGAAGGGCCTCTCAGGGTTGCGATCGGGCTCGGTCAGGAATTGACCGAGCTTCGCGGACTTAGTAGCCAGAAGACTGGTACAGCTTGCCGTCAGCGAGCATGACGCTCTGGATCTGGCCGGCGCTGTTCTTGATCTTCTTGATTGGAACCATCTGGATGTGCAGCAGACCACCGTGCACGTGGCCGCTGGCGACACCCTGGTGCCAGTTGGTGTTGAAGGCGTAGCCCAGGTACGGGTGACGCTCGTCGCCCAGGAAGCCGAACTCGTAGGAACGAATCAGGCCGTTCTTGGTGTTGCGGCGAGCGCGCTTGGCGTACCGGTGGGTGTGGCCCTGACCGATGCTCTTGCCTGCGGCATCGGCTTCGGCGTAGGGGCTGGCACCCGGCTTCGGGCGAACCTTGTTGCCGTGGATGAACTTGATCTCGTCGTTGGTGAGGATGCCACCACCGAAACCACCGTCCTCGAACGCGCCATAGATGAACGTGATCGGGTCGCCGGGCTTGTAGCCCATGAGCTGGTGGAAGTTGAGAATCGGTTCGTTCGTCGTCGGGTCGAGCAGGCTCGCAACGTTGCCGTTGGGATCGATCTGACTGCGACGGCCACGGTCCTCGTGGTTACCGAGGATGTAGAAAAGGTGCAGACAGCCCGAGCACTCGATGACCTCGTCGACGATGCGACGCGTCTCATCGAGTTCCATCTGGGTGTTGGCGACGACGCGCGGAGGCTTGGGCCAACGCGAGAGGCCGAACATGTCTGCGGCATCACCGATGAGGATGATGATGTCGGGGCGGAACTCGGCCAGCCACTGCTTGACCATGAACGTCACCTGACGGTCATGAGCGGGGATGTGCCAGTCCGGAATGATCGCGACCTTGGTGCCGTCCGGCAGGTGAAGGTCGAGGACGCCGGCGTAGTGCAGGAAGCCGAGGGCGCGCATGTCGTTCGCGCGCTTGATGGCGTCCCGCAGTGCCTGACGCACAGAGTCGATGTTCAGGTTTCGGCTACGAGCGAGCTTGTCGACGATCCGGCGAACTCGCCGAGAAGCGTCTTTGGGGTCGCTGGCCGAAGAAACCGTTACTTTCGTATTTGTCATGGTTATCTCCATACAGCCTCTGCCAGAGAGGCATTTAGGTTAATAGCCTCACTGAAGAGGCCGCGTTAGGGTCTTACAGACAGAGCATTGAAGTGGCCTGTTCGGTAAGCGGGCTTTGCACGCAGCCCTTTCAGAAAATAAGTTGGCGACTTATCCACTGTGTGAGTTCAGTCATCGGTCAAACCAAAGCGCGACGCCATTTAGCTCAGAGACTGAGGTGAGGTGCCGGGCTTAAGATTGAGAGGCCTGGGTGTTGTAGGGGGGGTTTCCTATTACAGGCGAGAAAAGAACATATCTCGACCATAAAACCTGGAAGATACCTAGAACAATGGGCTTATAAGCCCCTTAAGTACTTGTTATTCGTGGTTAAGAGATTCCGCTAGGTGTACAAAGCCCTTAGATGAGAAGCGTTTAGGGATTTTCAGAACTCTATTCCTATTACAATGTTGCCAAGCGGCGCCGATCTCACCCCTGTCTGATCCGAGATTCGATTATTTTTGGGGGGCCCGAAAAAGGCTTCGGGATGCAAAGGTGAAAACGGCTAAATCATCAAGTAGCAAGGATGCAGGGATAATAGCGCGGCTCGCGCTACGGGTGCCCGGCAGTGGGAATTTTGCCACTGAGATCAGGCACGGTTATGAGAGCCTCTCGGGCAATGGCAAAAGCGGTTGTCAGGAGACTGATTGCACTTCTGTAAACAGCGCTTCCCTGGGATTGGGCGCCTTGGACATCTGTTTGAGCTTCTGGAAAAGGAGCACCTCTTCCGCCGTCAGCTTGTCCGGAATAATCACGTCTATAGTAAGGAGTTGATCGGCGCCCGCCAGGCCCAGGCCCTTGAGGCGATAAACCCGCCCGGGCTGTGTCAGGGGTTGAATTTTCATGACCACGCGCCCGGTGGCGGTGGGCACTTCAATTTCCGCTCCCAGCATCGCTTCATATAAGGTGACGGGCACATTGACGGTGATATCGCGGCCGAGGATGCCCAGCACCGGGTGCTTGCGTATTTTGATTTTGATCACCAGATCGCCATAGGCATTGGCGCGCATGTCCCATTTGCCCTGGCCGGTTTTGCGAATTTCCATGTCATCGTAAAGGCCCTTGGGCAAATCCAGCTCCACATGGCGATCCGTATTGAAATAGCCGACACCGCGACAGCTGGTACATTGCATGCGATTGACCGGTTTCAGGCTGACGCACTCTTCGCAGGCTTTGGGATCGGTGATGGTCAGCTGCCTGTGGCAACCTTTTACGGCTTCCTTCAGAGTTACTTCCAGTTCCATTTCCAGCGGCAGGGCCTGAATTTTGCCCCCCGCCTGGGGCTGGTGCATTTTGCCGGAGGCGACTCCTTTAAGTTCAAGTGTGGTGGCCTGTTCGCGCGAGGCAACTACCTGCTGAACCCCTGAAGTGACTTTGTTCCAGAGCGATCGCACATCCGAGGTCTGGCGGAATGTTGCGCTGTTTTTGTCGTAATCCCGGCGGCGCTGCTGGTCGGAAAGTGTTTCGTAGGCAGCTTTTAAATCTTTGATGGTACGGGCCTGAAGTTCTTCGTCCATTTCGGTGCCCGAGTGGGGCCCGAATTTTTCATAGAGTGCGTGATAGGCCTCGCTGATCTCTTCGGTTGTGGCATTGGGCGGCACACCCAGAATGTAGTAAAAGTCCTTGGCGGGTATGCCCGCAGAAGAATTGCTCTGTGCTGGATTCATTTTTTTATTGTCGTCAACAGCCATGAGGGTCTGACTCTATCTTCCACACTCCGTGGGCGCGCCTGAGAAGGCTGCAATTAGACCTTTAGGCCCGGTTAAAGGCTTCTGGATCTTGATGTTCCGGCGGTTGGAGTGCTGATTATTGGTAAGCCGCAGGAAGCGCTGATAAAAAGGGATGCCTTATCTATGATACACAAAGTGTTTTTAACGCCCTTACTATCTGCCCGTTTTTGAGGCATTTATCCCGTTTCCCCGCGGACGTTCGCCAAATTTAAGGGTAACTTGAGAGTGAACATTATCTGACTCACGCTTTATCGCCCGTTTGTGAAACACTGGCGCGACTCGCGCTATCGCACCGGGGGTGGTGCGACATTCTGGCGGGGCTGAAAGTTTTTCAAAAGCTGCAGGTATTCAGGCTCAAAGACAGCTCTCTGACTGACCGGGCAGAGCCCCTGGAAGATAAAATAGCCGTCTTTATCGAACAGGAGGGCGTGGTAGATGAAGGTCGGCGTGCCGTCTTCACTATCGGTCCCCGAGCCAAGGAACTCTTCGCCCTCAAGACCGGCTTGTTTGATGGACCGTTGTTTCTCGATGATGATGTTTTTCAGCTGTTTGGTTTGCTGCAGGCGCTCTCGGGCAAATGCCTCGTGATTTTCTATCGGGCCTTCGCGCAGGGACTGGCCGGCAATAAATAAGGGACCGTTGTCTTTGCCCGGCTGTACTTTGCCGGTGGTGGTGAAGAGCAGTGTATTTTGCAGGCGGGTAGCTTTTTTGAGCTTCTTCGTATCGGCGATAGTGAAGGGCAGTCCTTCTTCCAGGCCGGCTACGCGAGCGTGAGGATCCAGTCTGGCACTCTTCACCGCTTCGCGCAAACTATCAAAAAGGGCATCGCTGCCGCTCTCCGGCATAGTGCCTGTGACTACTGTTGTGGTTATCTGATCGCCAAAAAAGCAGGCTACTTTTTTGAATTTCATACCCTCAGCCATCTGGGTGAATTCAATCAGGGAGGACTCTCTTTTCCCGTTGGTTAGCGTATTGCTGGCGGTCAGGCTGATGCCCTTTCCGGCCAGATCTTTTTTTGTGAAACTGGTCACCTGTTCATAGGCGCCCGGGATCTCGGTAACGACAATCGAGGCATTATCGTCCTTTTTGATAAATCCGCAGAACCGGTCGGCCGGGGCAAACCCCGGAGGTGGGCTAAGGAAAACCCTTGTGCCCGTCACTTTTACACTCGGCGCTGCCGCCTGGATCGGAGTCACAGTCAGCATTACGGAAATGGCGGTGGCAATTAAAATAGGGCGCATCGTTTCCTTGGGACAGTTGCAAGTTTATATTCTAACTCGTAAAAACCGGGTGGTAGGTCCGCCGCTTGGCAACTATGGTGGAGGAGTAATTTTAGACAGAGTGTGTGAGGCTTACCATGGCAGTTAGAAAGCTTGATGTGGCGACCCGGAAGGACTTGCTCTCGCGATTTTCCGAGGAAAAAAGACAGTCGCGCAAAAAGAGCGATAAAAACAGCGCCAAGGCGGAGGATACCCGCTGGAAGCCGCTTGTGATGTCGTCTTCGATTAATCCGTATCTTTGCCATTGCCGGGACGTCAAGCGCGGATTCGCTAATCTTTGTCCGGCTCACATGCTCACTTTCCACCTGGCTGAAGCTGTACACTAACAGCTGAAGAATTTCGGCCTCTGATGCTGCGGAAGTTCTTTGTGGTTCTTCCTTAGTATCGGTTTCATGCTGATTGGCTACATACTTCTAAAGCGGCATCTAGTCGTATTTCTCACGCTGTTGCTTGTGGTGGCGGGTATTCGTGCTTATACGCAGCTGGGTCTGGAAGCCTATCCCGACGTAGCCAACATGCAGGTGCGCGTCATTACCCAGGTGCCGGGTAAGGCCGCCGAGGAAGTTGAGCGTCTGGTTACCGTGCCCATCGAAAAGGAAGTCAACGGTATCCCCAGCAGCCATCCGCCGCGATCGATTTCGATCTTCGGTCTGTCTGTAATTACTATTGTTTTTGACGACGGTGTCGACGCCTACGTCGCCCGCCAGCAGGTGCTGGAGCGCCTGGCTCAGGCTGATGTGCCGCCCGATGTGCATCCCCAGCTGGATCCCAATGCCAGTCCATGCGGCGAGGTTTACCGCTATACCCTGGACAGTCTCAAGTATTCGCCCATGGAGCGTAAAGAGCTGCAGGACTGGGTAATGGACCGAAAGTTCAAATCGGTACCCGGAGTCATTGACGTCACCGGCTATGGTGGTCCTTCCAAAATTTACAAGCTGGATATGGACCCCTATCGGCTCAACGCCCAGCACATAACACAGCAGCAGGTCGTTGACGCCATCAGCCGGTCCAATGGTTCCACCGGCGGCAATTATATTATTCAAAATGACCAGAATTACATGGTGCGCGGCATTGGGCTGCTGTCCTCGGTCGAGGACATAGGCAATGTCGTGGTCAGCACGTCTAAAGATGGTGTGCCCATACACGTCAATGACGTGGCCAATATTTCCATTGGTGAGGCTGTGCGCAAGGGCCAGGTAGGCATGAACGACGACGATGATGTTGTCGAAGGTATCGTGCTCATGCGCCGCGGCGAAAACCCCAGTCAGGTCGTGTCCAATATCAAGGCCGCCTGGCCGGAGCTGCGAAAGGCTCTGCCCAAGGGCATGGAGCTTGACCCGCTCTATGACCGTACACTGCTCGTTAAAAAAACAGTCGATACCATCGGCCAGAACATCATTCACGGCGTGCTGCTCGTAGTGACCCTCTTGATGATTTATCTCTTCCAGGTGCGCGCTTCGCTTATCTGTGCTACTGCCATACCACTGGCTTTGCTTACGGCTTTCATCCTGCTCAACCTCTTCCGGGTACCGGCTAACTTGCTCTCCCTCGGTGCCATCGACTTCGGTATCATCGTCGGTGAGGCCATCGTTATGGTTGAGAACGTCCTGCGCTGCATCGAGCATCTGGACGAGGAGCAACGCAAGGATCAGGGCCAGGTGCTTCTGGCCATCTACCACGCTGCCCGGCAGGTGGTTGTGCCGGTTATGTTTTCCACCCTGATCATTCTCGTGACATTCCTGCCGGTTTTGACCTTTGAAAGCGTGGAAGGCAAGCTCTTCCGGCCCCTGGCAATAACCATGGGATTCAATCTCCTGGGCGCCTTTCTGGCCTCTATGACCATCGTCCCAACGCTCTGTGCCATTGTCTTTTGCCGCAAGCCTCCCTCGCACCGGGAGAGCCCTGTGCTGCTGTTTGCCGACAGGATTTACGCTCCGATACTGAAGTATTCGCTCCTCTACAAGAAGCGAGTACTGTTCGTCGCTGCCTGTGTAATGATTGCCGGTACGGCCTTTTTTCCATTGCTTGGATATGAGTTTTTGCCCGAGCTGGAGGAAGGGAACATCTGGCTGCGGGTGACCGTTTTGCCTACCTCGGTTTCACTTGATAAAAGTGTGCGCATCGCCGGTATTTTGCGTCGTCTGCTGCGCTCTTATCCGGAGGTGACAACGGTTGTCTCGCAGGTGGGCTCCCCGGACGACGGTACCGATCCCAATAACTACAGTAACATCGAGTTTCTGGTGGACCTGAAGCCGCAGGATGAATGGCGGGAGCGCTTCAAGAGCCGCAAGGAACCGAAGGAGGCTCTGGTTGAGGCCATCAGCGCAACTCTGATTGAGGCTGAGCCCGGCCTTCTCTATAATTTTTCGCAGTACATTAAAGACAACATGGATGATGCCATTGCCGGTGTGAAAGGTGAGCTGGCAATCAAGATCTACGGCCCCGACTTGAAGGTGCTTACCCACCTGGGGCAGCAGGTTGCCGGTATCGTTCGCGGGGTGCCGGGCATGGTGGACGTAGCCTACGATCAGATGCTGGGGCAGCCCCAGGTGGTCGTCAAAATTGACCGCGACCGGGCTAATCGCTACGGTATCAACTCCCAGGATGTGCTCAATATTGTGGAAACCTCGGTCGGAGGTCTGGTCGAGACGCATGTTGTCGAAGGGGAGCGAAGATTCCCTCTGGTGGCCAGGTATAAGAGCGTCTATCGATCGGATGTGCAGAGTCTGTCGGATATCCGCGTCCCCACCGCCAGTGGTGGCAATGTGCCGCTCTTGCAAGTGGCAAATATCACTTATGAGCACGGTGCGACATCGATCCTGCGCGATGAGAACAGTCGGCGTGTGGCCATCAAAGCTAATATTCGCGGGCGAGATATGGGCTCGGCCGTTGAGGAGGCGCACCATCTGGTGGATAAGCAGGTGAAGATTCCCGAGGGTTACCGGGTGGTCTGGGCCGGTCAGTTTGCCCGGGCGCAGCACGCGATGGCGCGTCTGGCCGTCGTTATCCCGATTACGCTGATGTTGATTTTCCTGCTTCTCTATTCGGCTTTTGGCAGCGCGCGCACGGCTCTGATTGTCATGGCGACTGTGCCTACGGCTTTCCCGGGGGCGGTACTGGCCTTGCTTCTGACCGGCACCCATCTCTCCATCTCGGCGGGAGTGGGCTTCATTGCGCTGTTTGGTGTCTCGGTCCAGAACGGCGTCATTCTCGTCTCTCTGATCCAGGAACTCAAGCGACAGGGCTACAGCATGCGCAAGGCTATTTACGAGGGCTCCCTTGTGCGTATGCGTCCGGCCCTGATAACGACCACCGTGGCCGTTGTCGGTCTGGTGCCTGCGGCTATCGCGACGGGCATTGGTTCACAGAGTCAGAAGCCTTTTGCTATCGCTATCGTCGGCGGACTTGTGCCCGGGCTTTTGCTCTCACTGGTTCTTTTGCCAATCCTGTACTCGCTTCTCAATCGAGAGAAGAAGAAAACCGATAAACGTGACAATAACTTCCTTCTCGCCACTGAATTGCGCAAGAAGCACAACGAACATAAGTTTGATTGAGGGCAGTAACGAAAAATTGCGCAGAGGCGTCAGTCTCGCCAGGGCAATTTTTCCGCGCTAGTCCCGCTAGCGGGGGCTTTGAAAGCCCACGGTGGTGGACGTTTGTAGCGGCGCTAGCGGTCTTAAATCCGCCACAAGACAATTATGTGTCAGGTCTAAAGATCTAGCTCTTTACAACATCCGCTTATCAGGGCTAGGTTGAGTTTCTCCACTTCTTCTCGTTTTCATGAGCTTTTAACTCCCAGCTAAAGCACCAATTCACTTTCTCGCTTTTCTCCGCGCGCCCCCCGGCGTTCTGAGGAGAGCTGATTTTTTGTGGATTTGTTGTTCTTTTCGGCTGAGCTTCAACCAATGGAGTCTATGATATGAATCCACTCAAACTAGCAACTCCCGTGAAGACTGCCAACAGGAACTATGAAACCTGGCTCAAGGGTCAGGTCAAAGCCGTCAAGGCCGA
Source organism: Cyanobacteria bacterium SZAS LIN-3 (assembly GCA_018266215.1). Lineage (GTDB taxonomy): Bacteria > Cyanobacteriota > Vampirovibrionia > Obscuribacterales > Obscuribacteraceae > REEB67. The sequence goes on from JAFEAV010000052.1 coordinate 14,617, forward strand.
CCTTGCTTACAAGCACCAGGTCATGGCCGAAAGCCCTTTCATCTTCCTGCGCGGCACTTTCTTCCGTTGGGCCGAGATCTTCCCGCTGATGCTGCCTGCGCTGATGGACTGCCCCATCCTGGTGGCTGTCGGCGACCTGCACATCGAAAACTTCGGTACCTGGCGTGACCACGAGGGTCGTCTGGCCTGGGGCATCAATGACTTTGACGAGTCGTTCCCCATGCCCTACAGCGTCGACCTGGTCCGGCTGGCCACCAGCGCGCTCTTCGCCATCAAGGACGGGCGTCTCAGTCTGGACGCGCGCGATGTCTGCAAGATCCTCACCCGCAACTACACCGAGACCATCGCCGACGGCGGTGCTCCCATCGTCCTGGCCGAGGACCATCAGGAGCTGGGCAAGATGGCCCGCGCTCGTCTGAAGAACCCGGCTCGTTTCTACAAGAACATGCAGCGTCAGACCCAGAGTCGAACCAGTGTGCCCAGGGAAGCCGAAGAGGCCCTCCTGTCCATCTGTCCTGAGCCTGGCATGGAGCTGCATTACTACCACCGCACCGCCGGCGTCGGCTCCCTGGGCCGCGAGCGCTACCTGGTCCTGACCGACTATCGCGGCGGTCTGATCGCGCGCGAGTGCAAGAACGCTCTGCCGTCGGCCTGGGGCTTCATCCATCCGGATTCGGTCAAGGATCCGAGCAAGCTCTATATCGACGAGCTGGTCAAGGGCGCGCATCGCTCCCCCGACCCCTTCTACGGTCTGCATGGCCAGTGGATCCGTCGTCGTCTGGCGCCGGACTGCGCCCGCGTCGAGCTGAACGACCTGCCTGTGGCTCGTGACGAGGAGACTCTGATCACGTCCATGGGTGTCGAGACGGCCAACGTGCATCTCAGCAACGCCGAGGTTGCCGATGATGTGCTCAAGGATCTGAGCAAGCGTCCCAAGAACTGGCTGTGCGACTCGGCCACCATCATGTTCGAAGCCACCGTCAAGGACTGGAAAGGTTTCAAGGCCTGAGCCGGCAAACCTGTCCGCTGATCTGCCTCTAACCGCTCTCAGTGAGCGCGCCGTGACACACCGATCCCGATGTTCGGGAACGGACGTTGCGGCGTTTAACTTCAGAAAGGTTCCATCATGTCAAAGAACAAGGCTTTAGGCGTTTACACGTCATTCTCCGCCCTCGGCGCCACCGCTCAGGGTCTCGTGTCCGCGGCCTGGGATGCCTCGCACCGGGCTTTCTGTTTCCAGTCGAACTTCCCCGTCGGCAGTGCCATCCTGGCCGAGAACGACCGGGGTGAAGCGCGCGTCTTCCATGGCTGCAACGTGGAGAACGACTTCTTCCCGGCCACCATCTGCGCCGAGCGCAATGCCGGCACCACGGCTGTGGCCGAGGGCTACACCCGCTTCAAGATGGTGGCGGTGGTCTGCCGCAAGTACCCGGGCGGTTCGCCCTGCGGTCTGTGCCGGCAGTTCCTCAACCAGTTCGGTCGCGCTGCCGTCCTGCTCAACATCGTCGATCACGACAAGAACGTGCGGGTGGCGACCGTGGGCGAGCTCCTGCCGTCGGCGCCCGAGACCGCCGTCGAGACCTACGACAGCCTGGACGCCACCGAAAGGCGTCTGGTGCGGCGCGTGCTGGAGATGAAGGGGCGCTCCTACGTGCCCTACTCCAAGAATCCGCGCGGCTCGCTTTTCATCGCATCGTCCAATGCGGGCAAGACTCGGACCTTCACCGGTATGGCCTCGGACAACGCCTCCTACGGCGGCTCCATCGCTCCCGAGAACGTGGCCATGTACTCGGCCCGCACCGCCGGTTTCACCCACAACGTGCGGCTGATCACCACGGTCAAGGACCTGCATACAGCCAACCCCATCGACGGTGAAGTGCTGCAGGTGCTGCGCGAGTTTGGCGTCGATTCCGATGTCGTCCTCGTGGACGACAATCGCTCGATCCTGCGCACGGCGCTGACCAGTTTGCTGCCCGATTCCTTCGGGCCCGAGTCGCTGTAAGGCGACTCCAACCCAACCTGAGGGCCATGCATGGACTCAATCAAGCGTGAAAAAGCAGTACTGGCGATGCTCGGTTTTTTCGTCGTCATCCTGTCGCTGGTACTGCTGGTGCCACCAATCTCTCAGTCGCTCGCCTACCATGACTTCGCCGACAGCCGCAGCCTCTGCGGTGTGAGCAATTTCGGCAACGTCGTCTCCAACGGGGCGATTCTCCTGGGCGGCCTGGCCGGTCTCTGCTTTATGTTTGGCCGCAAAGCCAGGCAGACGGCCGAGACCTTCGCTACAGCCGCCGAGTGGTGGCCCTATCTCTTCGTCTTCATCGGTGCGACATCGATCGCCATCGGCTCCGCCTATTACCACTATCAGCCGGGCAACGAACGGCTGATCTGGGACCGGCTGCCGATGGCGGTGATGTTCATGGCGCTCTTCGGAGCGATCATCACCGAGCGCGTCTCGCTGGCCGCGGCTAAGATCTTCACCCCGGCACTGATCCTGCTCGGGGTGGCCAGCGTCGTCGGCTGGGCTTTGAGCGAGTATCGGGGAGCAGGGGATCTGCGCTTCTACGCCATCGTGCAGTTCTTCCCGATGGTGGCGACGCCGCTCATTCTCTGGCTCTTCCCGACACGCTATACTCGGCAGGCAGACCTGATCGGGTCGATGCTCTGGTACGTGCTGGCCAAGGTCTTCGAGATGTTTGACCTGCAGGTCTATATCGCCACGAGCGGTCTGGTCAGCGGTCACACTATCAAGCACGTGCTTTGCGGCGTGTCGATCTACTGGCTGGTGCGCATGCTGCAAAATCGTCGGCCTGTCTGAACAAGAGGCAGCTCCGGCGCAAAAAGGAGTGCAAAAATGAAAAACTTCAATCTGGTAAATGTGCTCGACACCGAGCTCACGTGTTATGCCGACGGAGTTTTTCCCGCCGGAGAAAAAAGTGAGATCATCGAGTTTGGCCTCACCACCGTCGATCTGCGCAGTCTGCAAATCGTGCGCACGATAAGCATTCCGGTGAGGCCGACGATGTCGACAGTGAGCGCCTTCTGCACTGAGCTGACGGGCTGGACCGCGGTTAAGCTGAACAAGCAGGGTGTCTCGTACGCCGAAGCTTGTCGCAGGCTCGCGTCCAAGCACGGCGGCGCAAACCGGCTCCTGGTCACCGACTCCAACGGGGACGTGACCACTGTCAGGGAGCAGTGCAAGCTGATGGGAGTCGAATATCCCTTCGGCGAAGACCATCTCAATGTCGCTTCGCTTTTCGCTATGAGCACGGCACAGCGCCAGAATCTCGGCCTGGTCGGAATGCTCTCTAACCTGGGCATGGCTTTCGAGGGGCGGCAACACCGCGCCGACTGCGACAGCATGAACATCGCCCGGGTATTGATCAGGCTCCTCGGCAGCGCCCGGGGAGGCCTGATTGCCGCCACGACTCCGGCCCAGTAAAGCGCTGGAGTCGCTGGAATTGAATTGGAACCGGAACCGGGTCGCTCGGTTCCCAAGGAAACAAGGTGAGACATGCCGAAATCGGCAGTCCCCTAAGCTTGAGAGGTGAGTAAATGACTCACAGAACAGAATTTGTGAATGCCTACGCCTACTGCCATCTCGCCGGCGCCTCGCTGGAAGAAGTGGTCGATATCTCCGAAGCCGGCTTCATGGCCCGCGGCGAGAACGTCCTCTTCATCGGCGGTCCGGCCACCGGTAAGCTCCTTCTGGCGCGCGCATCGGCGCGGTCGGCGGAGTTGAACGGCAAGACCGTGGCATATCTCAATGCCCCCACCGACGCGCCCCACGATGCTCTGCTCGAGCCGCTCTTTCATGCCGGAAACGGCTGGACCGGCGGGCCTCGGGTGCATCGCAAGGCGCTGCTCGAAAGCGACCTGCTGGTCGTAGACGAGGCGGACCGCTGGCTGGAAGTCGCTCCGCTCGTCACCGTCATGCTGCTCTGCATGCGGGCCGAGCAGGGGCGGTCGACCATCCTCGTGGCCGACAGCGACAACTGGCATCGCATGCTTGACGAGGGACGCTTCTCGCAGGCACTGCAGTCCGACAATTACAGCGAATTTGAAGTGCTCAGCCAGTGCGGCGATTCGGAGTGGCTGCGCTTCATCAAGCGCTCCTACGGTGCGCTCATGGCCCGGCGTGAGCTTTTCGCTTCACTCGGTCTCGACGTCATCGCCACGGCACCGCATCTGCAGCGCGCACCATCGCGTTTCGGACGGCACTTCGGCTGGCACGTCGTCACCGTGAGCGATCATTCCCGGCTGCGCTTTTTCCGTTCGCAGTTCTGATGTTCTGTTGACCAGGGCGGGAGCAATGTAGTGGCGCAGCCTCTACTCTCCCGCCTTCTCTCGAAATGAACGGTGCCCGACCATCACTATAATGATGTCGGGCACCGTACCTTCGAGCTTCTGACCATCTTCTTTCTGGGGTATAACACTATAGAAAGTAGTATGATTTATGTTCTGCTCCCATGCTTTCACCGTCCTGTCACTTTTACTCTTTAAATTAGGGACAACGAGCGGAGAATCAGCATGTCGCACCATAATCATCATTTTGAAGATCATTGTCGTCCCGAGCCCCATCATGATCATCATTCGGCGCCGCCGATTTTCATTGATCACTGCAATCGGGGTAACCAGCACGTTTTCAATCACTGTCGAGAGAGATTTTCGCATCATAATAATGGTCTGCCCTCGGTTGTCGTAATAATCAATAGCGAACCCGAGCGCTACTGTCCCCCGCCTGTCATGCGGGTTGAGCCCTGGCGCTGTGAGCCGCCTCCCGTAATCGCACGCTGCGAGCGGCCGCTGCCTGATTCTTCGTTTTTCGTGCGCAATCCCAACACGAATTATGATTATGATTCCAACGACTTTATCCCCGATGAGGCGGCTCTGCCGCAGGGCGAGCCTATCATTGTGCGCTCCGGTGAGCAGTTGACCTTGCAGCAACGTGAAAACTGCGCCCGCATCGCCGAGGAAGAAGCGAAGTACAATGCGCTCTGGGGCCCGGAAAACAGCGCCGGATATCGTCCGGGGCAGGAAGATGAATCTCCCCGGGAAGCTGCATCCGCCTCTGCACCACCAGTTTTGGAAGCTCCACCCGTCGCGGAAGCACCGCTGGATGCCAGGGCTGAGGCCGCCAGACAGCGTGAACTGGAACTGGACGCCCAGTGGGGACCGGAGCACAGTGCCGGCTATGATCCCAACGACAATGCTCCCCGTCCTGAGCCCCCCCGCGACTCGGTCTCCGAGGGCGATTATGCTCCGCCTCAGCTCACTATTGAAGATACCGCGGCCATGGCGCGCGACATCGCCGAGCATGTACCCCTGGGCACAGCAGACAACTTCTAATATTGTGCTTGCGGGCCTTTGCGGCTTTTGACCGGCGGCGCGGCTGTGGCTCTGGGCTACAATGGCTTTATGCCGCAGACAGAGGGATACGCCAGTCGAGTGAACACGCGAGCGAGCAGTCGGGCTTTCATTTTGCTCTTTGCTCTCGCTCTTGTGCTGATCGTGTGTGCAATCGGCACGGTTGCCTGGCGTTGCATCGACTCGCTGGACAAGCACAGTGATCGCATCAAAGCGATTACTTCCACGCAGCACGCTGTCGCAGTCAACATAACCAATTCGGAACTGGCACAACAGCTTGATCAGCGTGTTATGGAAGGCAATATGGATCCCGAGGTGGCCCTGCAGCAGCCGACGGCGCATGGGTCGGAAGTTACTTATAATCGCGGTCTTGTGAATATCGAGAAGAGGGATTTTTCCGAGGCCGCTTCCGACTTTACCAGGACTCTGGCGATGATTCCGGTAGAGGCGGTGACAAAACATGCCTGGCATGTGGGCGCGGATCGCCTTGATAAAAGGCTTTATCTGGCCAGCACGTACGAGCAACGCGCCCGTTGTTACATGGAGTCGAGGCATTACCGTGAAGCGCTGGCGGACTTGAACGCGGCCATTAAACTGCGCCCCGAATATCAAAACAATTACCGCAATCGAGCAAAAGTCGAGCAGTTGCTGCGTCGGGGCTTTTAATTGCTCCGACCATGATTTGACCGACTTTGTCTCCCATAATGCCATCCTCACCCCGCATTTTTCTTGAGGACCGGCGTTATGCATCAATTTAGAGAAGAACTTGCTCAGAACAGTGGTACCCGCGAATTCGAACCGCGCGAGCCTGTGGCCCAGGGTATCGATCCTCGTGACTATCAAGAGCGTCAGCAACCTCATGGTCTCAATATGCGTCAGTTTGAGCCCCGCCAGACTAACGGCGAGATGTATTACCGGCTGCCCGAGAGCAGGTTTGAACCGCGTTCAGCTGTAATGGAAGAAAGTCGCCCTCTGGAAAAAGCCGCTGCACCAGCCAAGAGTGACGGTGACGGCTGGATTCCGGCGGTTACCATCGGCGCCGACGGCGGTAAAAAATATTCCCACTGGGCTGTGGAAGTGCTCGACGCCAAACAGTACACGGTGAAGGAAGGCGAAGACCTCTACACCATTGCTCGTCGCTCCCTGGGCGTGACCGGTCATCCCGATGCCACCAAGGCTGAAATAAAAGCTGAGATGAAGCGCATCGCTGATCTTAACCAGGATGGTGCCCCGGGCTTGCTCAAGCATCATGGCAAAATCAAAAACGGTCTCACCCTGCGCCTGGCTGCTCCAGTGCGTGAAAGGCCGACCGACAGTGCCTCCCGCGACGTTTTGCCCCAGGTGCAATTGGATTGCGACGAAAACTATTAGCCGGGCGTCTCGCCTGAGCTGGAATGTGTGCCCGGTCCCTCGGCAAACAGACCGTAGCCCCGGCCGTGGACGTTGCGGATAACTGATGTATCGCTGTCGCCGTCAATACTGTTGCGCAGTCTTTTCAGACAGGAGCGCAGAGCTTCCGTCGTGGCGTCCGATTCGTTGGGCCAGACCTGATCAAGCAGCTGCTGCGGTTGAAAGAGCCTGCCCGGGTTGCGCATTAGAAATTCCAGAAGGAGCAGTTCTTTCGGGCGCAGGATGATTTTGGCACCGGATTTGGTGACATCACCGGTGCGCGGATCGAGCTGCAGCTCGCCGACCTTGAGAATGTCTTCCTGAAGCACTACCGGTCGCCGCAGCAGGGCTTTGATTCTGGAAGTCAGTTCGCGGCCGTGGAATGGTTTGGTCAAATAGTCATCGGCGCCGGTGTCAAAACCCTGGATCTTGTCTTCTATCTCTCGCTTGCCGGTGAGCATCAAAATCGGTGCCCTGCCCCCGGAAGCGCGGTATTGATTGAGGACTTCCAGGCCTTCCATGCCCGGCAATTGCCAGTCGAGTATAGTCAGGTCGTAATGATAGGTCTTGAGGCGGCTGAGAGCCTCTATGCCGTCTTCCACCCATTCACAGGTGTAGTTTTCGTGCGTCAGCCAGCGGGTTACCACTTTCGCCAGTTCAATATCGTCTTCGACTAAAAGAATCTTGGTCAACCTGTTCTCCGCCTTCTCACCAAAAACTCCGCGTAGATAGTTTACCCAATGGCCGTGGTCTTGGCTTCCTGTTCCAATCTCATGAAAACATTGCTGCTGACCGGCAGGGTGAACCAGAAGCTACTTCCCTTGCCCTCGGTCGATTGCACCCCAATTTCTCCCCGGTGCCGTTCGACAATCGCCTTGCAAATAGCCAGACCCAGTCCGGCTCCTTTCATCTGGTACTGGTCTTCGGGCATAACCTGGCGGAAACGTTCAAAAATTTGCACACGCATAGCCTCCGGTATGCCCCGTCCCTGATCGCTTATAGCTACCTGGACAGAATCACCGTTGCGTTTGGCGCTGACTGTGACGGTGGAATTTCTGGGTGAAAATTTCAGGGCGTTGGAGACCAGGTTGATAACCACCTGGATGATGCGCTCTTCGTCGAAATAGGCCTCCAGATCCTGATTTACCTCAAGATTGAGGATGATTTTCTTCTGTCTGGCCAGTGGTTCGACCGAGCCGACCGCCTCGCGCAGGGGGCGATAGAGATTGTCCTGGCGGGCCAGGAGCTCAAACTGACCTGATTCCAGTTTTTCCAGGTCGAGCAGGTTGTTGACCAGGGCGAGCAATCTGCTGGCGCTGTTCTGGGCAATGGTCAGACCTTCCAGGCCCTCCGACGAGAGTCCCTTGCGGGCTTCGGCTTCTTCCCTGGTCATGGACAGAATCATCTGGATTGAACTCAGCGGCGTGCGCAGATCGTGGCTTATCATGGCGACGAAGTCGCGACGCATTTGCTCGATCAGCTTGCGCTGGGTGACATCGAGGATGACGCAGTAGAGCGAATCTCCGCCGGCGGAAGCGGTCGTTGCCCATTCGGTATCGATAATGGTGCCATCGGCGCATTTCATTTTTGCGTCAAAGCGGCGCTCGCTGTCGTTGTCGGCCTCGAAGGCTTTTTCCAGTCTGGTGCCGATGCGTTCCTGCTCCGGGGCGGCGATCAGGTCCAGCACCCGGTGGCCGATAAGCTCTTGCGGATCAATGCGCAATATTTTTTGTGCGGACAAATTGATGTCGCTGATGCGCAGATTGCTGTCGATGGAACAGATCAGTTCTGCGGCATTATCCAGCAGTGCGCGTTCTTTTTCGCGCAGGCTGGCCAGATCTTCATACATCTGATGATAAAGGCGGTCGATTCGGGTCAGCTCGTCATCGCCGCTCAGTAAGCCCAGCGGCGGCTTGCCGGCGCCGATGCGGTTTGTGTTGTCCATGATGATTTGCAAGCGATCCGATGTACTGCGGTTGAAAAACAGGGCCAGACCCAGGGCGGTCAAACAGCTCAAAATTACTGAAGCGTAAAGGGCCAGGGTGATGGCCTTTTCGTTTGTTTCCATAGCCAGTTCTCGTTCGCCTTGCAGTTTTTTCTGCTGCAAGAAGAGATCATCGGTAAGCACCATGATTTCATCGATATGCGCCTGCATCAGCATCCATTCTTTGGCTGCCTGCATTTTGTCGCCCTGTGCGTAGTGGGCATTGACTGAGGCAATATCTGTGGCGACGCCGCGCAGTAGTCCGACAATTTTGGTGTAGAGAGAGGCTTCTTCAGGGTTTTCCGAAGCCAGTTCCTCCACTTTGTTGATGGCGGTGGAGGCTTTGTGCGCTAATAAGTCGATTTTGCGCGAGATTTTGATCATCCCGCCCACTTTGGCCAGATAAAGCAATTGCATGCGCTCGATATGGGCTGTCAGAGCGGTGTTCATCAGACCCATCAGTTCGGTTTCATGCTCGGCTTTGCGTCGGTCGGCGCGCGCCTGGCTGAGGAGTGCGGCCAGTACACCGACGCTTACCAGTTCAAAAACGACCGGCAGGGTAACTAGTAAAAGTACTTTGCGAGAAAGGCGAATGGTCAGACCCTTATAAATGTCCCGGACTATGTTATCAGAGCCGGGTGGCTGATTTTTGGACTTGCTTCTCCGATGTTCACGTCTTTTTTATGTCTCCGGGCTTAATCTCGACGGACAAGCCACCTCCGACCCGGGGAAAAACTAGATGCCCGACGAAATTTGTCCTGCGCGTCAATTAGACGATATCGGTAACGCTCTTCATGCCGGCCAGAGAGAGGTGGCGCGCAATCTGATTGATGACTGCACTCTGCGCCTCTTTGCCAACAGTGAATACGCCGCAGTGGCGCAAAAGACCCCCGAGGACGAATCGGCTCTGAAGCAGAGCTTCGCCAGGGTGGCGGCCGATGAGCAGAAGCTCTGGCAAAAAATGTCGGAATCCGCACAGTCCAAGGGTGAAGGTGGTCTCTGCAAAATGACTATTGTGCTGGGCCAGGACATCGGCCCCTATGTGCGGCTGGATGGAGACGCCTGCGAGTAGCGTGCGGGCAGCGGTCATCTAAATTGTTGCTTGCCAAGTGTTCATAGTTCAGCGCGGGCGGCTAATATGCTCCTATCTCTATAGATAAGAGCTGATGCAAGTCGGCAAAAGCGAAGACGATGACGCAGAGTAAGTGCCCTACTTGTGGCAAAAATCAATCCGAGTCCGGCCGGATAGGCTCGCTGACGAGTTACCTTTTCCAGGGTAATACCTGCAGCTGCCATCGCCAGGTGGGCCGCGGGTCCGCTTCTTCGGCTGGAGCGGGCAAAGACTCGGCGGCGGAGTTTTGCCCGCGCTGCGGCCTGGAGAAGGTATCGGAAGCGCGAGCCGGCTCGCTGACCGGCTATCTCTTTCAGCATACCAAGTGTCGTTGCGATCGAGAGGCAAGTTTCGACGCCGCTTCCATGTCGCAAAAATTTTGGAAACTGAAGGAGAAAGGCGGCATCACCAGCGGCGGTAGCGCGAAGTCTGGCTCCTCAAAAATGGAGGTTGACCTTCTTGCCGGTGCCACTATTGGCGGTGCTTATCGCATCGTCCGGCCGATCGGCAGGGGAGGCATGGGTGAGGTCTATCTGGCTGAGCAGATTACCATGGGCAAGCATTGCGCTCTTAAGGTGATTCCGCCGGAGCAAGTGACTGAGATGGGCTGGCTGCGTTTTCAAAATGAGGCCAAGATATTCGCCAGACTGCAACACCCCAATCTGGTGCGCGTCTTTGATCTGGGCATTCACGACGGCTGTTTGCCGTTTTACGCCATGGACTATGTGGACGGCAGCAATGTGGCCGAACTGCTGGCGAAGAACGGCCCCATGCCTTTGCAAGCCGCGATTGATATATTTTCCCAGGTCTGCGACGGTGTCGATTATGCCCATCGCAATGGTGTCATACACCGTGATATCAAACCGGCCAATATCATGATGCTGCGCTCCCGGGGGGACCAGAAACCACTGGTGAAGATTCTTGATTTTGGTCTGGCCAAGCTTGTCCAGCGCGACCGGGCATCGCAAAGCTTGACGGCTGTCGGTGAGGTTTTCGGCAGTCCGTTTTACATGAGCCCCGAGCAATGCAGCGGCGAGCGCATCGACAATCGTTCGGATATTTATTCCGTCGGTTGCACTTTATTTGAGTGCCTGACCGGTCGACCTCCTTTTAACGGGACTTCCCCTGTGGCGATTGTTGCCGATCATCAGATGTCGGATCCCCCATCTCTGGAAAACATAGTCGGGCCTGCTGTCTTTCCCGACTCGCTGGAAGTCGTTATGGCTAAACTGCTGCGTAAAAATCCGGCAGAACGCTACCAGACTCTGGCTGAGCTAAAAGGAGACCTGGAGCGGGTTGCACGAGGAGAAAATGTGCAGCCGTTTTATGTCAGCAGGACTAAGGTAGCCCCCCTGGTGGAGGATGCGCCTGAGAGCCCGCCGCCGTTTCTGGCGCAAAAAGTAGATCGTGGCCGCTCGGCTCGAGGCCTGTGGATGTTCGGGGCAGCGGCTTCGGTGCTTGTTGTTGCCGCCCTTGTCGCAAAAATGTTTTTTCTGGGTGGCGCCGCCAGTCAACGGGCGTCTGCATCCCTGCCGAAAGCCAGGCTGGAAGACCCTTATCACTCGGCCGCGGGTACGAAGGGTGATCTGAACATCGACAGTCTCACTCCCGATAGACCCATGAGCTTGCTAAACTGGGACGGTAAGCCGTTTTTTAAGGGATTGCATAAGCAGGGCGATCTGCTGGTGCGGGAATGGATTTTCCCGACTGATCCGGAGGGCGGCAATTATGGTCTGTTTATCGACACTTCGGCGAAGGAGTTTGGCATGACCGCCATGTCCGGCAAAAAGACTGCGCGCGTGGGCGCTGTGGTAGCCATGGAGCCCCTGGTGAGCATTTTGAAGGTGCCGGGTTTGCTCAAGGGTTTCACCGACGGTAACTTTGAAGAATTGCGTCTGAAGATGCTTAACGGCAGAGAATTTGATCAAATTGTCGACGGCCTTGCCCAGTGCCGTTCGCTGCAACATCTTCACGTAGACGAGCAGTTTCAGATGAGCAAGACTGTACCGGATCCCGCACTCCTGGGACGAATCGTCAGTGCCGTAGACAGGTTTCCCCATTTGAAGGAACTGTCTTTCTATTGTCCCATCGACGGCGCTATTTTGTGCAAGGTGCGACGCTTGAAAGAGCTGTCCGATCTCAGCTTTTCCCTGCCTCTGACCAATGCTTCTCCTCTGTGCGATCGTCTGGCCGGCTCAACTGCATTGCGCAGTCTGGAGTTGTCTGTCGACACTCTGGACGCTGCGCAATTGAAAAAACTGGCGCAATGCCCGCGCCTGGAAGAACTTACCTTCATTGGTGCGTCCGGCGCGGCAACAGCGATTACCGCGGATCACCTGCGGGCCCTGGCTGGGGCTAAGGGTCTGGTTACTCTGGCCATCGGCTACACTTCGCAGGATCCGGAGACGCTGGCGGCGTTTGCCGGTCTGAAGCGCCTGCGCGAACTGCACCTCTATCATTGCGGCGACTGGACTATCGACTCCAAGGCGGCACTGCGCAATTATTTGCCGGAGACAAAATTGATTTTTCATCGGAAAGGCAAGGGTGGAGCTCTTCAGGTGCTCAATCCTTAGCGCGCCTGTCTTATCTTGGCAGCTTATATGAAGCGTATAAAAGGCCCGAGGGGGAAAGGTTTGCTATTATCTCCTCGACCAGTTGAGGAACCATGAGCAAGTTAAGCGCAAAGAGCGTCAAAGTCTGGCACCGCATGGCCAGAAAATCCTTTTATCTCTGGGAGAGGCTGGGGCTGCATGTTGTACCCAACCACTTTTACCAGCCCATACCCGACACCCGCGAATTGACCGAAGCGCTTTTTGCGCGGCAGACTGACCTGGTCGGCGTTGATATGCGTGACGCGCAGCAGTGCCAGTTGCTCGCCACAGTCGCCGCCGCTTACAAGGCCGAATACGACGCCCTGCCCCGCGACAGAGGCACTGTGCCGCATCAGTTTTATCTCAATAACGGCACCTATCAATCCGTTGACGCCGAGATGCTTTATTCAATGGTGCGTCATTTTAAGCCGCGCAAATTGATTGAAATAGGCTCTGGCTTTTCGACATATCTGGCAGCCCAGGCCGTTCTTAAAAATGAATCAAGCGACGGCGTTAAATGCGTGATGACTGCCATCGAGCCCTATCCCAATCCGGTTTTGGCCGGCGGTTTCCCCGGAATGACTCGACTGGTGCGCGATAAAGTGCAGACGGCAGCGCTTTCGGAGTTTGAAGCTCTGGAAGAGAACGACATTTTGTTCATCGACTCCAGCCATGTGCTGAAGATCGGCTCCGACGTCCAGTACGAATATCTGGAAATATTGCCGCGTCTGAAAAAAGGCGTCATCATCCACATTCACGACATATTTTTGCCTGCGGAATATCCGCGCGAATGGGTTTTTAAGCATCAGAGATTCTGGAACGAGCAGTATCTGCTGCAGGCTTTTCTCACATGCAATGACAGTTTTGAAGTGCTTTTCGGCGGCAGTTACATGCACCTCAAGCACCCTGATAAACTGGCCTCCGCTTTTGCTTCCTATGACCGGGAAACGGTCTGGCCGGGCAATTTCTGGATGCGCCGCGTTAAGTAGCGGAGTCGATTTTTTCGGTGCTCTTCATTTCGGCGGCAAAGATCAAATTGCCCAGTAAGTAGAGCGCGGCCACTATCAGCAGGCAACTGGAAATACCCGTGGCCAGGGTGATGCTGACAAAGGCTACGCCACCCAGGGCGTTGAAGGCTGAGCTGACGGCCCACATCCAGGCTACAGCGCTGCCATACCGCTCTCTCAGGCAGTTCATGGCCAGGGAAACGGGCAGGCCGGTGCAAACTGAGGCAAAGAGGGTGACCAGGGCGCAAATGGCGATGCGAGCCGGTTGCTCCAGGCCGAGCATGGATTTTGTCAGCCAGGGAATGCCGGCCCACAATGCCAGCATCAGCAGGCCAAGGCCCAGACCCAGGGCGATGAAAGTTTTGCTCTTGACCTTGAGGTACTGGGTGAGGAAACTGCCCAGTGCATAGCCCGTCAAAACGCTGACCAGGACTACCGAGAGGGCATAGGTCGGCCCTCCGACAAAGATGGAGAAGAGCTGGATGGTAGTGGTCTCGTAGAGCAAAAAGGCAAAGCCGCAGATGGCAAAGAATATTGTGAAAGGCAGTATCTGCAAGCCAAGTTTGCGGTTGTCCGGTCGCAGTAATGGAGCAAAGACAAGCAGCAGCGCACCAATGAGAGTGGCATAGATAAGCGAGACCGGGGTTGATGACCAGGGTGAGGTCATGAGCGGGTTTTCTTCTTTTATCTGATGATAAAAATAGGGCTTATCATCGTGCACGGCAAAAATATTGGTAGGGAATTCGGCTACCAGTTTTTTGCGTTCGCTGGCGGAAGCAAAGCCCAGCTTCTCGTATATGGGTTCGCTGCTGGAGCCCGGTCGGCCGGGATCGAACAATATAACCTGGCCGGTGGCCCTGGTCCACTGGCGCAGGCGCTCCAGTTCTTCTTCGGTGTAGGGCGTTTTCTTGAGCATGGAGTCGGTCCACTCCAGACCGGCGACCACGACGACTTGTTTCCAGGGCTCTTTTGCGCCAAGGCTCTCAAGAGTTTCCAGATAGGAGACAAACATGCGGGTGCCTGTTGGACGGGCTTCTCCGCGCCAGTGCGTTAGCGATACGATGCCGTTTGGTTTGAGGATACGCAGGTATTCTTTGATGGCGTCGGTGGTATAGAGATAGTTTTCTACCAGCGACATGCCACCGGTGGTAATGGCGGTCAAGGTGTCTACGCCGCTGGCCTGAATCACATCGTACATATTGTCGGGCCTGGTTGTGCAGAAATGTCTGGCCTCGCTGAGATTGATTTTTATCTGCGAGTTTTCATCTGACTTGAGCCAGGGCGAATAGGCTTTTTCCTGATCGTCGGTCCGACCCTCGAGCAGATTGACAATGGCCGGATTGACCTCGGCCACGTCCACTTCCTTGACCTTGAAAAATTTGGCAATCAGCACATCGATGCCGCCGCCGCCGCCGATGATCAGTGAATGCTGCGCGTTCGGTCCTTCCGCCACATAGGGGCTGGCCCAGAGGGCTTCGCCCAGATAGGTCTCGTGCGGGATGCTTTCTTCTATCTTGAATTGTCTTGTATTGGCGCCGCCGTCAAGCAAAACATAGCGACCAAAAATATCGCGTTCGTAGGATTTGGGGCCGAGACCATAGCGATACTGTCTGTTTTTGGATGTGGCCGTCTTAGATACGTCCACTCTGGCGATGGCGTTCCAGTGGGTGCTTCTGATGCCGCCGAAGTCTTTGACAAAAACTATCTGGCCCCAGTCTTTGCAGGAGCGTATGTCGAAGCCGAATTGCTTAACCGCCCAGTCCGGGTAGGCAAGCAAGATGCCTATGGAAAGCGCCGCCACGGTCCAGTAGGTGGCGGCGGCCGGCAGGTGAGCTCTGTCTCTGGAAGCCATGTAGAAAGCAACCGATGCGACTATGCCGAGCAGGCAGGAGACGGCAATGGTGCCGTAGCCGCCAATGCCGATCAAGACCAGTGGGCAGAGTGATGCACCGAGGGCGGCGGCAAGCAGATCAAAGAAATAGATGCGTGCCACTGAGCGTGTGCTGGCAGACAGTGTCTGGCTGATGCACAGTCCGGCGAGAAACATCGGTATCGAGAAAATCAGAAAATAAATCGGCTGGGCGAAAAAGCGCTCATAGTTCCCCAGTTGTGAGTTGTAAGGGTCCCATGGGAACCAGCAGAAGAAAGGGATGGCCAGGGCCAGAAAGATCGAATAGAGCGCCGAAGCTTTCCAGGCCGGATTCCAGGCTTTGCTGCCCGTGGCGGGGAACCAGCCCGGCAGCATGTAAACAAAGGCCCCGGCGGCGCCGAAGCTCAAAATTACCATGCTCAGTACAGCGTAGGAGAGATGATGGAATATTTTGCAGCCCAGAAATTTGGTCAGACAAATTTCCACAAGCAGAGTGGAGGCCGATATTGCGCAAAGGCCGATAATTACCCCGAGACTCTCTCCCTTTGAAGAAGTTTCCGGATTAGAAAAACTCATTGTTTCCAGCTTTCATGTGCCAGCGTCTATTAATAGAGGGGAATTGTACCGCATTTATACGACCGCCTATTATTGCTAGAGTTATAACTGTTTTTTTCTCTTGCCGGAGGCCCTGGTCGACTATGTTACGTTCGTCAATTTTCAAGCTGTGCCCGGGCCCGCTACTCTGCGCCTTGATGCTTCTGTGCGCTCCCGCTTTTGCCGAAACTCTCTCGACCGAGGTCAAGCGACCAAAAATCGCCCTGGTCCTGGGCGGCGGCGGGGCGCGCGGAGCGGCGCATGTGGGTGTTTTGCGCATACTGGAACAGGAAGGCATCCATGTGGATATGGTGACAGGCACAAGTATTGGTGCGATAGTTGGCGGTCTTTATTGCGCCGGTGTTTCGGTCGATGCAATTGAATCCAAATTTCGCAAGACGACAATCATGCGCAACTATATGACCGTGCCTCTGATTATCAGCGTCGCCGCCCGGCCCCTGTTTTTGCTCCCGCGTCTGGTCGGCATTCGTCCTTACGACGGTTTTTATTTCGGCAATAAATTTCGCAATTACTATAGACATTGCTTGCCGGAAAACAAACGTCGCATTGAGGACCTGAATCTCCCCTTTCGGGCCATGGCTACCAATTTAATGACTGGAGAGATTTGTCCGATTAGTCGCGGGGATCTGGCCACCGCTGTGCAAGCCAGTTCTGCTATTCCAGTCCTGAGGCGTCCGGTGCCGATGGACGACGTTCTGCTCGTCGACGGCGCGGTCCTGGTAAACGTGCCGGTTGATGAGGCGAAATCGATGGGGGCAGATTTTGTCATTGCAGTCCCGGTAAATGAAAGACTCAATCCTGAGGCACGGGACCATTTTCGGCGCATTGGCAGCGTTGCCAGGCAGATTGAGAAGATATTTTTGACCAAGACCGACGGGCCGCAGCTGGACCGCGCTAACGTCGTGATTCATCCACTGACGGACGGCATAGATGTTTTGTCGACCAGCTCGAAAGACGCTCACCGCGCCATTCATGCCGGCGAAGCCGCCGCCCTCAAGGCTCTGCCCGAGATTCGGGCCAAGCTGGCAGCCTTTAAAGCCGGTCAGGGCTGATCGGGCAAAATGGCGGCGAAATAGTGATTCAAATCTTCGCGGCTGATGCGCTTGTCCGTTTCATCGCCGCTGCCGATTTCCCCCAGGCGCACCAGTAAAAAATTAAGTGAGGCCGCGTCTCTGGCTGTCAGACCCGGTGCTGCGAGAGCTTCTTGCAATTCGCTGCGACTGAGGAAGCCGTCGCCATTCTTGTCCAGTTTTTGAAAGCTGGTATTGATGCAGGTAAAGAAAGAGCCGGGTCAAAAAGGCCCTGGTGCTGCGTCTGGGCTGAGCTAGCTTGAGCCCAGCTTGTGCCAGATGTCCTTCACTTTCTCTTCTATGGAAGAGACTCTGTCCTGGCCGTTTACGCGACCACCGGTAACTTTTTTGAGGTCTTCGATACGGGCCGATTCGGGTTTACCCGGCGATACTTTGCGCATGGCCTGGACCGTGCCGCTCTCACCGATCTGGTTGAAGAGATCGGCCACCACAGCGCGTCCGCGCAGGGATTTAAAGCCGTTGGATTGAGCTACTTCGCAGGATTTGACAATGTGTCGATTGCGCAGTCCTAGCTGCACCTGTTGAAATTCACTGTCGGCGAGCGCCTGCTGCATACCTCGATAGAGAGTGGGATTGCCGACGAAATCCGCTCCCCGTACCCATTCCGGCTTGAGCAAATTTGATGCCTGACTGCCGAACATACGATCGAACTTGGCCGGGTCTTTATGGTGCCAGTCTTGCAATAGTTCCGGCAAGCGGCCCCGTTTTTGATTCCACTGCAGCAGTCCCACCGAGATGCCGTGTCCCCCGTCATCCGGGTTGAAGGCTACAAACTTTTGCTTTGATACTTCATTGTGCGTCACCCATTGAGCGACCATATTCGACCATTCCCCGGTGCAACTGGAAGCTCCTTTCATCAACCCCTGCGCTTCGCGGGAGGTGGTCCTGGGCTGCGCGCCCGGCAATTTGACGCCGGGGACAATCAGGGTCAGCTCCTGGCCCGGCTGCAGGTTGTCTCTCTGGGCGCGAGTTTCCAGTTTGTTGAGTCTGGCTGCTTCCAACTCGAAGGCTTTCAGGTCGGCTTCGGTCGCTTCCCTGTGGCCATAATGGCGATAGAGTTCGCGGCCCAGGTTGCGCAAAGTGTCTTGCGGTTTGACCGTCATCTGTACGACCCGCTCTCCGGCAATTTCTACCAGACGCCCGGGAGCAGTCATATGCGTATCATCGTGCAGCCTGGCGGCAGCCTGCTGTGCGGCCTCGCTCCGGGCCGCCTCCTGGCCACTGTGGATTGCTCTGTCTGATTTGTGGGTATCGCCGGTCATTTCATGTCCAGGCCGTGGGAGCATATGGCTGGATCATGCCCCGAGGAAGGGCCTGTGAAACAGCGGCCAAGTGGGGAAGATCAAGACAGGGGGAAGTGCTTTTTGAGAGTAGTCTTTTGACTCAAGAAGAGAGTTTTGATGATTCGCATGCGGTCACTCTGTGGGCTGCCGGCTCCGGTGCCGTTGGCCGGGAGTTGAAGCAGGGGGAAATAATCGGCGGATCGTACAGGCTCAAATCTCTGCTGGGTAAAGGCGGCATGGGCTATGTATTTTGTGCAGAGCACATTATGATCAAGCGCGATTATGCCCTGAAGCTGCTTGCCGCCGAAAGACTTAATGAGAGCAGTCGCAGGCGTTTTGAAAGCGAAGGCAAGGCTATCGCTAATCTCGATCACGAAAATATCGTCAAAGTCTACAACATGGGCATAGACAGAGGCGATTGCCCTTTTTACGTCATGGAGCTGCTTGATGGTGCGCCGTTGTCCGATTTCATCGCCGATCAGCCGGGTCTGAGTTTTGACGACTGTCTGGATATTTTCAGTCAGATTGCCTCGGGGCTCAGTTACGCGCACAGCAAAGGCATTATCCACCGCGACGTCAAACCGTCCAATGTCGTTTTGCTGACCCTGGACAACGGGCGGGTGCAGGCCAAGATAGTCGACTTTGGTATCGCCAAGTTGTTGCCTGCGGCCGGCATTGAGGGGCAGTCGCAGACCGTTCCTGGAGAGGTTTTTGGCTCGCCGTATTACATGAGCCCCGAGCAATGCATGGGAAACAATGTGGACGCGCGCTCGGACATTTACTCGCTTGGATGCTCGCTCTTTGAGGCTCTGACCGGCCGGCCTCCATACCGTGGGGGCAATGTGCTCGAGACTGTGATGATGCATCAGTCGGCCGCGGTGCCCAGTGCTGTAGCCCTGCGACCTGACAAAAAATTGCCTGCGGCGGTGGATGCATTATTGTCGAGGATGATGGCCAAACGCCCGGCGGATCGCTATCAGTCAATGCAGCAGCTGGGGCATGACCTGCAGCGCCTTAGAGACGGTTTGCCCATAGGCAAGTCCGGCGGCGGTGCCGGTAGTGAGAACGAAGCCCCGTATGAAGTGGAGTCTGGTCCCTCCTCCGGAGCCGTCTTCGGTCGAGGAGCTCTGCTATTGGCCCTGGTCGTCTGTATGTTTGTTGGAGGTGGTGTCGGTCTTTTGAGCTTCCGCGCCTGGCAAAAAAGGCCGCTGCCGGCCTCTGTCTTGTCCATCACCGATGGCTCCGCTCCCGGTCCCGTGCAGCCTGCCGGTGCCGAGATTGTTCCAGCCATAGATGGTGCGGGGCTGGTCGACACTCCACTGGCTAAAGACGACAATAAAAGGAACTTTTCGCAGGCGGAAATTGAGGAAGCCCGGCGGGTATTCGCTACCTGTCCAACCATTGTTTCCAGGACTCTGTCAACTTCCGCGGGCAGTCAGCGCCGGGTTAACTTTCCCAAAATTCCCCTGGGCGAAGTAAGCACCTGGCGAAACGATGAACAAAAGGCGGCTGGGACCGTTCTCGTGCGCGATTGTGACGTCGGTCTGGCGGTCAAGGCCGATGAGTATATTTCCATCCAGGCGCCGATTATCTTTTCGCGCTTTGCCCCAGACGTCTTGCAGACCCTGCGTCTGACAGGCAAAAGGTATGGGGTGGCATATTTGCCTGCGACCTTTCCGCAGGAACAGACTGCCAACCTGGTCACGATTCTGGAATACGTTTCGCACTGGACGAATCTCAAGCATTTGTCACTGAATGCATTTGTCGTCAACGATAAAGTTATGACAGCAGTCAGTATGTTGCCGCGGCTCGAGCAGTTGGAACTGCACGCCCTCAAATGGCAAGTTTCGCCGGAGCAGTCGATGACGTGGTTTGGGCGCTTGCAGGAGTTGCAGCTGGACCGTATGAAGAATGCCGGTAAACTCTGCAGTTATCTGGCGGGTTCAAAGTTTTTGTGCAAACTAAAGCTGGATGACAGTGAAATACGCCCAGAGGAGTTTGCGGTTCTGGCCAGTTGTCCTTATCTTAAGTCTGTCGAACTGGCCAATATCAATGTTTCCGATGGACTGGTTGATGCTCTTATCAGAATGCCGAGTGTTGAATTTCTCAATTTAAAAACGGTCACCTTGACGCCTGGCCAATTGCGTTCGCTGGGGCGCTGCGGTCACCTGCGCTCTGTTACTCTGTATCAGCCGCTTTATGCGGAAAAGCTCAGGCTGGAATTTGCACAGTATCCTAATTTGCAGTTTGACGGGCCGGGAAAGAAGTTGTGAACAGCTCGTTTGACCAGTCTCATGCCCTGACTCTCCCCAGCACCGCGGCCGGGGTGGCTAATCGCGTCCTGCGGGTGGGGGATGTTATAGGTGGTTCCTATCGCCTCAAATCGCTTCTGGGGCGCGGTGGCATGGGTTATGTCTTTTGCGCCGAACACGTCATGATCCAGCGCGACTATGCTTTGAAGATGCTTGCTCCGGAGCAGTTGAATGAGGCGAGCCGCCGGCGGTTTGAAGTGGAAGGCAAGGCCATTGCCAATCTGGACCACCCCAGTATCGTCAAAGTCTACAACATGGGTGTGGATGAAGGTAATTGCCCTTTCTACGTCATGGACTTGCTTGCCGGTCGAGCGCTGTCGGACTATATCGCCGGCGGTAATGACTTTGGTTTTAAGCGTTGGGTGGATATTTTCATCCAGATTGCATCGGGGCTTGGGTACGCTCACAGTAAGGGGATAGTTCACCGGGATGTGAAACCGTCCAACATAATTTTGTTGGAAGGCAGCGGCGGACTGACTGCAAAAATTGTGGACTTCGGCATAGCCAAACTTTTACCCTCCGCCGATCTCCATACCCAGTCGCAAACGGCGACGGGAGAGGTTTTTGGCTCGCCATATTACATGAGCCCTGAACAGAGTCAGGGTGCAGCTGTGGATTTGCGCACCGATATTTATTCGCTCGGATGTACCTGGTACGAAGCTCTGTGCGGCCGACCACCCTATCGAGGAGAGAGTCCTCTCAGTACCATCCTCATGCATCAGAGCGCCGATATCCCCAGTATTGTCAATGATCGACCGGATAAAAATTGGCCCGATGCGGCCGACTTTCTCCTTGAAAAAATGATGGCTAAGCGGCCTGAGAACCGCTATCAGACGATGCAACAGGTGGTCCATGACCTGGAGCGGATGAAGGCCGGGCGAACAATCGGTAAGGTTGAGGTCACACCCGTCGCGGCCTCCGGCTATAAGTCATACTCCGCAGGGGAGTCGCCGGTGCGTGCAGAGAAGGACAATAACTTTATAAAGCCGGCGTTTGCGGTTTTGGCACTGCTGGTGGTGGCAGTCGGCGGCGTTGCTCTCTGGTATCAGTTGTTCCCGCCGAAGACTGCTGTCGATAAAATACTGGAAAAGAAAGTGCAGCAGGTTAATCCACCGGTCGGGATGGAGGAAGACGGCAGTGAAGATAAAGTGCGCAAAGCTATCCTCACTACAGCGCCGGAAAAGAGTTTATCGCTGTTTCTGTCGCGGACCAAATCGGCAAATTTGGAGCAAGAAGAGCGAGAATTTCCGCAGGTGAAAGAGGCCTATGATGCTGCCGGTCCCATCCGTTCGACCATAGTTGAAACGTCGAGCGGTAGAAGAATGCGGCGCTTTGTTTTCCCCACCTGGTCAATTGGTCGAGTCATTATTCTGGGGGCGGCTGACTATGATGCGCTCAAGACAGTGATGGTTCCTGCCGACCGGCCCGTAGATTTTTATACCGGTTCGAGGGTTTCCCATCATGTCTTTCAATGTCCCGAGGTTTTGAAAAAGATTGGTCGTGATGAGTTTGAGGGGCTGTGGCTGCATGGGCAGAAGGTTAGCGGAGTGACCAGTAGTATTGTCGGCGCGCGCTCCGAGACCGTCGGACTTATACCGATGTTGCAGACGACATCACAGTGGACCAGGCTGAAACGCGTGGCGCTTACCAATTTGAGCCTCCCTCGGGAAGTCCTGGCGGTGCTCGATCGGTTTAAAAACCTTGAAGCGGTACGCTTGCGAGCACCCGTGATTAAAACGGCTGACCTGCTTCAAACCAAGTTTATAGACCGGGTGCCGGAGCTGGAATTTTCTGACCTGGATAATGTATCCCTGATCGTGCCGCGGCTGGCTGCTTCTCGCTATTTGAAAAAGCTTGTTCTTGATGGCTGCTATTTGACTGTAAACGACATTCGTGAACTTGCTCGGAGTAAGACTCTGGAGCGTTTTGAATTGAGGGAAGACCATAAGAGATTTGAGGTGCTTCTGCCTGAGCTGGTGAAGATGTCCCGGATCAAAACTCTGGCTGTGGAAGAGCCGGATCTTTCCCCTCAGCAAATCAGGACCATCACCGCCTGCCCCACCATTGAATCGCTCGTCCTTAATGTCGCGCGCTATCGGCCGGATGAGATAGAGCGATACAGGCATATGGAGCGTAAAGTCATATTCGAAAAGTGGTAAATTTTTCCGGCATCAGTGCCCGATCAAATCTTTTTGAAATCTTGCCGAGGCTTCGGCGGCGGTTCGCCGGTCTGCAAGGGCCAGAGCCGTTTTCCCCAGGTGTTCGTAACAACGCGCCCGCTCTTCGTAAGCGCGAAACATAGTTATGCCTGAGCCGGCATTGTTTTCGGAATTCAATCGGTTTGCTGATTCTATTGCTTGCGTGAAGGAGACGATTGCCTCTTTATAGCGTTTCAATCCCACCAGACAATAGCCGCGGAAGAGCGCATGTCTATTGTCGTTGTTTGCGCCGGCTGTGATCTGGTCGAGTATTTTAAGTGCGTCGCTATAGCGACCTTCGCGGTAATATAAATTTGACGCGTTGCTCAGTATGCCCGTGCGGCCGGTTGGTCTCAGTTTGGCTTCGCTCAAGTAGTCAGCGACGGCCAGATCTGTTTTGTGCAGCGCGGAATAGGCAAAAGCGCGAGTAGAGTAGCAGTAGTCATCGTATTGATTTTCCGGAATGGTGTTCATTATTTGCAGGGCTGTTTTGCTATCCTCGACTTGATTGAAGCACTCTGCCGCATTGCACTTGACCCAGATGGAGACATCATGCAATGGTAGGCTCTGGCGAAACAGTGGTGCCGCCGCATCTCCTTCGTCATGTCGAAGGAGTATGATTGCTTTCCAGATTCTTGTTAGATACTGATTTGGATGTTTGTGCGAGGTCAGGTATTCGGACACTACTTTGTCGGCCCCCGGCGCTCTCTGGTCAAGCAGCATGCGTAAACGCCGCGCCGGAAAATCTCCCACGAAACTATTCACGGGCTCCTGGTCGGTAAGAGCTCTTTTGTTTTTTTGCGCTGCTTCCCACGCCCCGGCGCTGAGCGGCGGGGCGGCGCAAGCAAATGGTGCCGTGTGTAATGCGACCAACACGGCAATGGCTGACACCGGACTTTTGAAATGAATCATGTATCCAGTATATCAACCCGAATAAGGGTCTCCAGATTGTGATGCTAACTAGATTTAGACTTAACTAGAATCTGTCTGATGAAGTTAGATTGCGATCCTAACTTGATTTTGCCGCCATGCGGGCTTTCATCATCTGCATCAATTGATACAGTGCGCAAACGCCAACCAGGCCATAGACCATCTTCGAGCCGTTGCCGTCACCAAGAAGGCTGGTAATCAAGTTGTAGTTAAACGCTGCGATAAGTCCCCAATTCAAGGCACCAATCAGTATTAGAAGGGATGCCAGTACTTCGATTTTTTTCATTGTCCTTTACCTGAAAGCCATCAGAACTTTTTTCAAACTACCCAAAACTCTTATTGGGAGCCGTTCTAGATGCTTACTTATCACACTAGTAGATCGACGCCCAATTGTCAAGGGGCGCGGGCTGTTTTGAAGCCTGATGGTCAGCAGGTTTTGGCCGGTTGACTTTGGCGGCGGTCAATTGATGCGTCACTCTTCGTGGGGATTCAAGGGGACTTCGACACTTTCTATGCGCTGGTTTGCCTGGTGGTGCCAGTTGCTGCTGAAGGTCCAACCTCTGCAGGACCGGTACCAGGGCTCAGCCGTGGCTATTCGTATGGTCTTACCTTGATCGAATATTTCAGTCTCAAGTCTCAGGGCCGGTTGAACGAAAAGCAGTTGTTTTCTCTGTTTGACGAGGCCGAGACAAAACTGTCTTTCCATCATTACCGTAATTTGATTGCCCCAGTAGCTGTCGTAGGTCCAGTCGTAGGAGCGTATTTGCTTTACTTTGAGGGCACCGGCCTGGGTCGTTTGCACAATTTGTTCCGCCGGCAGAAATATCCAGCAGGCGAGCTGCAGGGCGGGACACACGAGCAGCATTAATCGCTTCGGTGGCCAGCAGTGACGCAATTAGAAGCGCTATGCCGGCAGCGGCAACGAATGCATGACGTTTGTATTCTGCTGCGGTGGAAATGGTCGACGTTGACATGGAATCAGTATAACAACCTTGCTGACGGTATCTTCCAGGCTAAACTATGCGTTATAGTATTATTGGTTAAAATGGAAAAGCACAAAACAGCGGGGAGCAGGCAAGAAGAAGATTACTCTTCAACTTGCCCGCTCGCCCGTGCTTTGCCGAAATCAGGATTCGTCTTTATCGACGGTGACCTTACCTCGGAACACCCAGTAGATGCCAACTGTGTAGGAGAGAATGAAAGGTATGCCCACAATCGCCATCACCAGCATAGTGCTCAGGGTTGACTGACTGGAAGCGGCATTTTGCAGCGTCAGACTGCAGGTCGGATCCAGGCTGGATCGAATCAGATCGGGGAAGAGTCCGATGCCGAAGAGCGCGAACGTCCCGGCAATGATACAGCCGACATTGAGCCGGGCCTTGAGCTCATATCCCAGGTGCAGCGTGCGCGGCACGTTGAGGACGGCGAGCCCGGTCAAGACCACCAGCACCCAGGCCCACCTGAAATGCCCGAAGTTGGCAATCATGTGGGGGTAGAGGGCAATGGTGGCACCGGTGGTGACAATGTTGAGCAGCGCAAAAAACCAGAAGCAGCGCTTGGCCCACTTCTGCACCCGCGTTTGCATCTCGCCGTGCAGTTTGAAGTTGAGCCAGAGTGCTCCGTGCAGGGTGAAAAGACTGACTACAAAGAACCCGACCAGTACAGGGTACGGCCTGAGCAGTGCCAGGAACGACTGTGAGACCACCTCCTTGTCGGGACCGATCGGCAGGCCGGTAATCAGGTTGCCCACCATGATGCCGAAGATAAAAGTGGGCACGGCCGAGCCCGCTGCAAACAGCACATCCCAGCTGCGTCGCCAGCGTTTTGACGCTTCGAGGTTGCGAAACTCGATAGCCACACCCCGGAAAATCAGACCTACAAGAATCAGCATGTAGGCCGTGTAAAAGCCGGAAAAGAGCGTGCTGTAGGCGTCGGGAAAGGCGCCGAAAAGTGCTCCGACACCAGTGACGAGCCAGACTTCGTTACCGTCCCATACTGGCCCGATGCAACTGATCATGGCTCGCCGTTCGGCGTCGCCGCGGGTGAAGAGGTGCAAAATGCCCACACCCAGATCAAAGCCGTCCAGAACGGCATAGGCCGTGAACATGACGCCCACGAGCAGAAACCAGAGAGTATTCAGGTCCATTACTTGGGCCCTCCCTCGTCGTCATCGCTCAGCTCGCGATGGCGGGAGCAATCGAGTCGCTTGCGGTCGCTTTCGCGCAGGCCGTCAAAAAATTTGGACCACCAGCGCTTGCCCTTTTCACGGTCATCCGGCTTGCTGCTTTTGTCGTCGTGCAGTTCCGGTCCGCGCTTGATCTTGCGGTCCAGGCTGTAGATGAAGACGAGGAACAGCAAGGCGTAGATGACGATAAACATAATCAGGGAGCTGACTATGGCGCCTGCATGGACGGCTTTTGACAGCGCTTCGGAGGTGCGCAGCAGGCCGTAGACGATCCAGGGTTGGCGACCGACTTCCGACGCTACCCAACCGAGCTGGTTGGCCAGATACGGAGCCGCCACCGAGATGACGAAGATGCGGAGCAGCCATTTGCTTTCAAACAGCTTCTTGCGCCAGAGCATCAAGCCGCCCAGCCAGCTGAGGGCCATCATGTAGATACCCAGGCCGATCATGCCGTGGTAGCAGAGGAAAGGCCCGGCTACCGGCGGGCGGTCCTGCGGAGGAATGCTGTCCAGGCCGACCACGATTCCGTCAGCTGATCCGGTGGCCAGGTAGCTGAGGAGCCCCGGCACTTTGATGCCGTATTTGATTTCGCCGCTCTTTTCGTCCGGTATGCCGATGATCCAGAAAGGCGCATGGTCTGTGGTTTTGAAGTTGCCTTCCATGGCCGCCATCTTGGACGGGTTGTACTCGACCATGATCTCGGCTTGCTTGGAGCCGATCAGGCCTTGCAGCGGTGTTGCGAGCATGGCCAGGAAAAGGGCGATGGTGAAGGATTTGCGGGCAAACTCCACGTGGCGTTTCTTGATCAGGTAGTACGCCGAAATGGACATGACGAAGAAGGCGCCGACAATCCAACTGCCTACTACGACATGGGCGAAGCGCCACATGGCGCTCGGGTTGAAGACCATGGCCCAGAAATCGTTGATCACCGCGCGCGGTCCCAGGGCGGTCTGAATAATCTCAAAGCCGGCCGGGGTGTGCATCCAGCTGTTGGCCACGGTGATCCAGAAGGCGCTGAAAGTGGCGCCGGTACAGACCATCAGTGTGGCAAAGAAGTGCACCCGGGGCGAAACGCGGTCCCAGCCGAAGAGAAGAATGGCCAGGAAGCCGGATTCGAGGAAGAAGGCGAAGATGCCTTCGGCGGCCAGGGCAGAGCCGAATATGTCACCGACAAATCTGGAGTACGTTGCCCAGTTGGTGCCGAACTCGGCCTGCATGACGACTCCCGTCGCTACACCCATCGAGAAGTTGAGAGCGAAAAGCTTCACCCAGAACTTGCACATGTCCTTGTAGAAGGGTCTCTTGGTCTTGAGGTAGAGGCCTTCCATCACGACGATGATTGTGCCGAGCCCGATGCTGAGCGGCGGGAAAAGATAATGGAACATGATCGTAAAAGCAAACTGCACACGAGCTAATAGCTCGATTGCATTTTCCATAGGTCACCACTCTTTCCTTGGGAGGTTCCGTTGGGAGATGCTGCGAGAAAATGAAAACTTGGACTGCACTGTCAGGCGCACGCGACTGGCCTCAGCGATACGCCTGAGGGTGAAGGTCGGATAAGAGATTAGATGAGCGCTTTGGAGAGAGCTTGAGGTTCCGAAGTTTTAAAAGAAAGAGAAGAAGTACGATTGAGGTTAGCGCAAAAGATTGGGGCTCTTCCACGAGTCAGGTGCCGGGCAAAATTCAATTTTGGCCACAAATGAAGATAACGACTGGCGCAGACCAGTCATCTTGGCAGCGTGGCACCGTTTTTGCGGGTTCGCTAACTAGCGCTATTGCTTGGCAACTTTGCTGGTTTAAAGAGCGATCTGTGCCGCCGCGATTATTTTGTTTATGTCTTGCTCAAAGGCTTTTTCCTGACCGCTTCTGGCAATCATGTCCTTCACTCCGACTGTTGTATCAAGACCCAGAGCATTTTTTTCGTGGGTCGTGTCGGCGATGTAAGCGCCGTATTTCTCAAAGGAGGCAAGCACAGCTTTGCCCATATTGGTCTGCAGGCCAAGATCCTCGGCCGTTACGTTTTTGGGTATGGCCAGTAGCGAGCCCAGTTTTAGATTCGTATTGCTGCTGTTGTATTCGCTCAGATAGCCGGTATCGGCGTATTTTGCCGGGCCCGTGACGCCTTTATTGGCTTTGCTGAGCACATCGACCGGGACATAGAGATCGAGGGCATGGGCGGGCGCCGTGCCGTCTTTGAGAGCGAGGGCCGCTTCGTCCGGCGTGATCGCCCCTTCGTTGCCAAACCAACCGGTATGACCCACCGGTGTGCCGATGAGCACATCCTGCCCATTTCCGACTTTGGCGTTTGGTCCGAGATAACCCCGGGCGAAGTTTACTTCCTTGCCGTCCGGTTGGATAAAAGTCAAAGTGCTGTTTGTGCTCACTACGACTCCGTTGCCGTAATCTGTGATCGGGCGGAGGTATTCCATATCTTTGGGGACCTGTATCGTGCCCAGATATTTACCCGTGCTTTCATTTGATTCAAATTTGCTTACGGCTTCGTACACTTTCACCGTCTCCAGATCCTGTGGTTTCATGCCGCGTTCGTCTACCATCAGCCCCTCGTCATACTGAGCACCGTGGGTTTCAAATTTGAGATTACCCAGATTGGCTGCGGCGTAGTGCACATCCGGACCGATTTCCCTGGCAAAAAATGAGGGGGCCACAAGACCGCCGTTGTTGTTGTAGATCCGGGTGGCGCTTGCCCAGGACGGGGTGGGGCCAAACTTGCCGCCGCCTGACGACGTGTGTTCGTGAGAGGGAGGGGGTGCCGGTGGGTCGGGAATGTGGGGCGGTGTGGGCACCTCCGGAGTGCGCGTCGGTGGGGGCACCTCTGGTGGCCGTGGAGCCTCCGGTACGGTTGGGGGTGGTGCATCGTGAGGGGGCGGTGCTTCAGGCCTGCTTGGGCCGCCTGCGGGATGGCTCTGGATTGCTTCCAGTTTGACCAGGTCGTCTTGCAGTGCCTGGAGCACTTTCAGGGCCAGATTCTCAAGCTGTTGAAGGGATAGTTTTTGCAGGTCGGAGGTGGATGGTAAGGATTGGGTCGAATCGTTGGTTCTGTGATGGAAGGGCTGGTAATCGAGAAGATTGTGCGCTGTGGTGTAATCCACAGGATGTGAGCCATGTGCCTGGTCGCCGAATTTTTCACACATTTGATCTGTTCCTTTATTGGTGTCTTAACCGCGTTCCATTCTTTGCTTGTCGGCAATGATCGAGCTCTCTTGGGTTAGAGAGGCGTGCACCTGCGAGATACGCCGGTGCAACTCCTGCAGTTCTTGCAGTGACATTCGCTTAAGATCCGGTTCTTTGAATGTTGTCTCGACCGGTTTAGGCTGCGGCTCGATGGTGTCCGCCTGGGAAAAGCTGTCTCTTGCTGTAAAGGCCATGTGAGAGGTGGTGCTGCTTGTGATGTACGGGTCATCAAAAAGAACCGAGCCATCCGCCGCGAACACTTCGTTGCGGCAAGGCTTGGTGCGACTGCTGAAGGCCATCGTCACTTCGCTGGCTTGGGCCATATCAATGAGCGGATTTGGGGCAAAATCCTCTGCCTGAGCACTGTGCATAGAGCGTTCACCGTGAAACCTTGTACACGCTTAATTTAGTCGCTTGCAGGGGTCAGTAATGTGATCGAAATGTGTCGGCTATGTGGCAGCGCGATGCTATTTCAACAAATAGTCAATTGCTTCGCGAATTACAATTGGGTCCTTGAGCACACCCCTGTGTTTCAGCTCGTCAACGAGCAGGAGCCTACTGTTTTTCCAATAGCGAGCCAGATCTACGGCGGTGGCAACGTCGATGATGTGGTCGTCGTTTGAATGCACTATCAGCGCCGGCACCGATATCTCCGGAACAAAATCAGCACTGCGAATTTGCGTCTTTATGTTCATTTCAAGCAGCATTGCTTGCAGCTGATCGATTTCTTCATCGCTCAGGCCTTTGCGCTTTGCAAACGCGCGCAGACCCGCTCCATAGTCTTGCGGGGAAGCAAGAATTACGACCTTGTCTGCCTCCATGCCATTTGTTAAAGCCAGTTGTACGGCGGCGCCGCCGACCGAATGCGCAATTGCTCCCTGGAGTTGTCCCAGATGTTTGCCGACGGCGGTAACGGCATGGCCAAGCTCTTCCAGGCCGGTCACCTCGCCGCTGGATTCTCCGTGCGCCGGCAGGTCCATAGCGACCGCCTGCAGCCCGCGGGAGACTAGCTCCGGCACGAAGGCGAACATGTCGGTTTGATTTGCCGCCCAGCCGTGGATGAGGAGTACCGGCCGTCCGGTCCCCCAGCGGCGCGTTGAGAGAGTGCCGCCATTGAATGGCACCCTCACTTCTTCAGCCTCAATCTCCACCCGCGGACGACGAACGACCTTGCGAATGCTGTTTGGTGTGATGTACTCCAGTGCCACCTGGCGCAGCCCGGCAGCTTCCGTAACAGTCTTTTCCACGGCCTGGCCTCGTTTCTGTTTGCAGAAACGTCAGTATAGCAGCTAACTTGTAAATTGCAAGGAAGGCGTGACTTCTAGTCCCAGACGTCCCAGCCGTCGACGTCTTCACGCATCCAGATTGTATCGATACCAAAGGACACACTGGCCAGACCGACGATGATCAAAATCAGGGCGGGCAATGTATAGCCGAACCAGTCATTAGTGACAGTCATCAAATTGGCTAGATGAACGGCAATAGCCAGAACTATTAATCCAAACGCAATTTCGCATGTGAGGAGAAATAGTTTGATACGTTCATGACCTGTAAACATGATGCCGGTCCTTTCTGTCTGGGCAACATGCGATGTTATGCCGAAGCGATTCTTTCGTTATCCATCTTTGGGATGATTTGTCGCGAAGCTTCTATTTCTTAATTGAGAGTAGATTGCACCACTGTAATTATGTCTGATTGTAATTTTTTTTGCTGCTGCTGAGCCAGTCTACTTCGTATAGTGACGCCTGCACGAGTGTATTTTGCTGCGCCTCAGTTCAGGATCATTATTGCATCTACGTCTATCTGTGTTATCTGGGGGGGGTACTTTTCTGGCAATTCGCTTTGCTCTGGAGAGTTTGCCTCCAGCTTTTCTTGGAGCATTGCGTTACTCGATAGCCGGTGCCGCACTCTATCTGTACGGTCTCTTGTCGCTGTTATTCTGGGCTGGCTTCTGGCAGGCGAGAGCGTGACTGTTCAGACCTGGTTAGGCGCGTTTGTCATACTGTTCAGTGTGTGGCTAATTACAAATGCACCGCAGGCCGGATGAGAAGAGTCGAGTACCTTCGCCTTTAGTAAAAAGCGGGTGCGTCCTGTGGCATGACGGGAAGGTGATTTCCCTCTCAAAAAAACAGGGTCTTTTTACTTTGCAGCCCGTTACTAGAGCTTGTCACTTTCCTAGTTGAAATTCGTTTGCCTTCAGTGGGCATGCGGGTAT
>JAFEAV010000053.1 GCA_018266215.1 Cyanobacteria bacterium SZAS LIN-3
TTTGCGCCCCTCCGCATCCTGCAGCCAAACTGCGTAATCAGGGGAGGTAAGTTTTTCGCTTATATACTGTATGCCATAGTTGTATTCTTGTTTTGAAGCAAACCCTTGACCCAGGCGATGTTCTGCCTGGAGGGTCATGTTCAAGGGATGATGAAGATCAGTGAAAGTCGTATACGGGTGGCGGCGCGTCCAGGTCTTGCCACTGCGGCAGGGGCGTTGGACGGTAGTCTTTGAGCCATTCTTCCGGGAACGAAATTGTCTTGTTATTGCCGCTGCGGGAAGAAATGGTTTTGCCGGCTTTTGTTACCCTGTCGATCGATTGCACTGTAGTGCCATCGGTCGCCAGTCTTTGTACCGTAACTGTGCCATCCTTTTCCGGGCAGCTGACCGATGTTGCGCTGGTGCCGTTTACGTCCATCTGGATTTCGCAGGTGCGCTGCCTGGCAAAATCGAAATACTCGACGCGCAGCAGTCTGTGCTTGTTTGCCTCCGGTCCGATGGTTTGCGTCAGTGTCCAGCGCTGGCGGTAGAGCATCAGCATTTTGCCGTTCACTTGTGTGTAGCCACGCACTGTCATGAGGCCTCCCATGCGGCTGCCGTCGCGATTTTGGATGAGATTGCCGTGCTCGTCCAGATAAATTTCCTGCAGTCCGTAATAGTCGCGCGCGTATTCCACAATCAATGATTTGCCGTCGGCGGCATATACATGCCACTTTTCGCCGTCGATCGGATCGCGGGTAAAGTCAGCGTAGAGCGAGCCGTCGGCGCGGTAAATCGAAGCTTCAGCCTTGTTGTAGTCACCGGCCTTTGAATAGATCGAGGCTAAAAGAGATCCGTCAGGGCGATAGATCTTTTCCTGGCGAAAGTGCTTCAGGTTGTCGAAGATGCGCTCGCGGTTGATTGTTTTGCCGTCTGCGAAATAGAAAGTAGACTGATAGGTGCCCGCCGGTTGCAGCTGGCCCAGTCTCTCCAGGGTGCCGTCGGCTCGATAGACAGCGTGGTAAGTGTAGGTCGAACCATCGACAAATTTAGATACGGCACGCCTCGGACCTCTAATTATGTGCGCGTCGGTGTCTTTGTTGTCCAGAGGGAAGTACTCCACCGAGGAAGCAAGAACGCCCCGGGCAAAGGTCAGATCTTCAATCAAGCCGCTGTTCCAGTAGATGGTACCGGCAAGCGGTGTGACACCGTCGCGGGCAAAGCGGAGTAGTTTCAGTCTTTGTTCCGTGGACGGATCCGGTATGTACGCTATTTCGTCTGTTTTTTCGGCAAAGGCGGCCAGAGCAATGTCTTGATCCTGGCCTGCCTTCGGGCGATTTAGCGCCAGTAACAGGACGGTTGCGATCAGCATGATGGCTAAAAAAAGTATGGTATTGAAGTGTTTTTTCATGGTTTACTCCCGGCTGTCCCAGGTGCGCGGCACCAGGCTCTCGATATCGGTAAATAACTGCTCCAGTTCGGCTTCTTCGAGTGTCACAGTTGCTTCATCGCCGGCGCTGCCACTGGAGAAAATCTCGTTTTCGAAAACGGTTATGACGCGAATTATGGTGGCCAGCTCTTTTGTGTCGGCCTCGGGGAAGTGAGTGCCTATCTCGCTAATGGTGAGAGCGTCAATTTGCGGATACTGGGGGAGCGATGCAAGATAGCTGCGCAGGGCGTGCGAACAGGCCACCAGGTGTTTTACTCTAAACCCGCTGTTGGAGCCGTCTTTGTAGTTGGCGTCAAAAATCATCCAGGCCAGACGATTGGGGGCGATTTGCCTGCGCGGGCGAATGCGACTGAGCCATTTAACCAGTTTCACGCCGGCATGGAGCAGCATCAGTATTGCGCCCAGCACAAGTGCCGAGTTAGCCGCCCAGGGAAGCCTTTCGGCCCTCTGGCTGAGGTCGCCTTCCATCAGCTCGGTGCCGTTGTCCACAACTGTCATCTTTGATACAGGAAAATCCGGTGTGGTCATCGCCAGCCATTTAGGTGCTTTGCCGTCGGGCAGCATTGCGGTGGCATAGCGCAGGTCGAGATTGAAAACGACGCTCTGTTTGAAAACGGCTGTCTGAGCGATCAGGTTGATGACATAGATACGGCGCTCGCCGCGGATGGTCGGTCCTGATATTGATACCGCCGGTGGTTCGCCTGGTTCAGGCTTGTAGAGGGTAAAATCCGAACCGGCGAAGCCTATCACGCCCTGCTGGACCAGACTGGAGAAGTCGACCATGACTGTCGCGTCCAGGTCGAGCACTACAGTCAGTGGGATTTTATCCATGATTGTATGGCCGAAATGGCGATGCGATGCGGGGTTGCCGTCTGCGTCCATGGGTGTGATACCGACAACCATGCGTACTTTGCCGTCCGCGCACGATTTGTGCACTGGATTTGTTGGTTTGAGCTCGGCTGCTTGGTCGCCGTCGGTGGCGGCAGCGGCTGCAGTACCTGCCAGGGCGCCGGTGACCGCACTGCAAAGACCAGCGCTATCGACTGCGGCTGGAGCGCCGGCGGATGGCTCGGCCGAGGCTTTTGCAGCCAGCAGCGCAGTCAGCACCAGAATCGCTCCCACATATAAAAATTTTGATTTGTTTATTAGCATTATGGTTTTCCTTTAAGTCTGGAAAAGCCGACTCCGACGAGGATTGACATGACTGCCAGGGCTGCTCCCAGTGGATACTGAAAGGCCGGATCTTCGTGCAGCTCGGTTTTTGTATTGCCAAAAGAGCCGGCCCACTGAATTTTTACGTCAGGGGGTGCGGCCGGGTCGAGGCGGATGTACTGGCCGCCTGTCTGCAAAACGAGGGTCTGCAAGGCGGCTTCGTCTATGGCTGTCTGGACGGTCTTGCCGTCTTCTTCCATGTAGCCGACCACCTGACCGCCGCTGCTGTATTTTGGGATGGGCACGGCATTGGAGGCGCCGACACCGACGACGATGATTCTGATGCCGGCCTGGCGGATGTCGGAGAGGACCTGATTGAGTTCGGATTGCTGGCCGGTAAAACCGCCATCGGTGAAAAGCAAAATCACCTTTTGCAATCGATTTGGTTTCTCTTCTCTGAACATTTGCAGGGCGGTCTTGAGACCCTCGGCATAGTCCGAGCCGCCGCCGGGAGCCTGGTTTATCCCCATGCGCCTGGCCATGATCCAGTTTAAGGCGGTGTAGTCATCGGTCAGGTCGGCCTGGATAAAACCCTGCCCCGTGTAGTTGACGATGCCGATTTTATTGCGCTCGAGGGTGGGCATGATCTGGCGGCGGATAACGTATTTGGCCATGTCCAGACGCATGCCGTAGGGGCCCACTACACGGTCGGCGGGTATTGTTTTGATCACCTGTCCTTTGCCGTCGGTGACTTCCTGCGGCGGCATCACCGCGCGATAGTCTTCGGCTGCCATGCTGGGCGATACGTCGACGACGGCTATCAGGTGCATGCTGCCTTCTTGCACCACCTGCGGTGCGACACTCAGGGATGGTCCGGCGGCGGCGATAACAGTCAGGGCGACGGCGGTGAGGCAGAGTGCGCCTCGGACCAGTTCGCGCCCGGGGTTGATTGGCTGGGTGAAGCGCTCAATCAGCTCTTCTTCACCCCACGCTCTGCGGGCGGCGCGGCGCTGGGTGTAGGAAAGGTACAGCAGGCTGGCCATGACCGGAAGAGCGATGAGCAGCCAGTATAGATATTGCGGCCGAAGCCAGTGGAAATCAGGCATAAAAGCGTGCATGATCGTTCTCCTTTAGATAGTGTCGCGGCGACCTTTACCGGGCTGAGTGCTGGGGTCTTCGCCGGGCACGGGTGTCGTACCCTGACTACCTTTGTCCTGAGGTTTGCCCTTGCCCTGTTTCTTAGCCTGGGGCGGATTGTTTTTGAAGACTAGCTCCAGGTCGTACTTGGTCACCATGGCCGCTTCGTAGTAACGGTGAAATTCTTCTTCGCTCAGATGGCGGCCGAGATAAAGATTGCCGGAGTTGAGCTCCAGAGATTCTTTGAAGGACTGCACCGCAGCTGACGGTTGGTTGCTGCGCAGCAGGGCTTTGCCTTTGAGGAAAGCGGCCTGAGCTGCCAGTTCTTTGTCCGGCCGGGGATAGAAAAAACGTTCCGGCCAGGTTGAGGCCCGGCGTGATTTGTAGAGAGATAAACTCTGGTCGGCAAATTTGATCGCCACCTGCATGTCATTGGCGCGATAAGCGGCAATACCGCGGTTGTACAGCGCGTACTGGGTGTCGCTCCACTGATGCAGACAGAGGCCGATAGAAAAGATTATTGCTCCGGCGACAGCGGTGGAAGTCACCGCCAATCGCTGAGCGAATGATTTGTTTTTTTGCATTTTGTACTCCTGAAAAAAGATGGCTTACATGTCCTCGCGCACGAGCACTCTCACCAGCCCGAGACCCAGGGCAAAGAAGAGCGCAGCAAAGACGGCATACTCGTAAATATCGCGGTATGTAGTCTGCTGTTCCACCAGGACCTGTGATTTTTCCAGCTTGTTTATTTCATCAAAACCTGCTGCCATGGCCGCGTTGTCACCGACCGGCAAAACCTTGCCGCCGGAATCGACCGCCAGTTGTTTCAGGTCTTCAACCGATCTGGAGTTGTTCACCCAGCCTTCGGCTATGCCTAAAACGTAGACGCGGATATTGTTTGCTTTTAGCTGTGCCAGCAATTGTTGTTTGCGCTCCGGTCTGATGGAGGCTTCTCCGTCGGTGACCATAATCAAGACCCTGGTTTTGGCTTCGCCCAGTTCTTTGAAGTGATCGATGGCG
Organism: Cyanobacteria bacterium SZAS LIN-3; assembly: GCA_018266215.1. GTDB lineage: Bacteria > Cyanobacteriota > Vampirovibrionia > Obscuribacterales > Obscuribacteraceae > REEB67. Next base: position 4,739 of record JAFEAV010000053.1, read on the forward strand.
GCTTGAATCGGACCGGTTTTTGTCAAACCTGCTTCGTCCGGTCCGTCGAAGTTTGTGCCGCCGTCGGGGTTGCTGACCAGGTGCGAATTGCGCCGGGCGATCAGATCCAGGTCGGTGGTCAGGGGCCAGCTGAAGTAAGCTTCGTCGTCAAATTCCAGATAGCAGATACGGTCGCTCTGGCGAGTGGGGATAAACTTGTCTATGGCCGCTCGGGCTACCGAGATGCGCGATGTCGCTGGTTTGGCCTGGTCTGCTGTGCTGCTTATCTCCAGCTCCATTGAGCCGGAAACGTCCACTGCGATGCAAAAATCACGGGTGTCAATCGCCTGTTTTGTGTGCATCTCGGGGATGACCGGCCGGGCAAGCGCCAGGCATAGACTGACCAGGAAGGCGGCGAGAAAGAGTGGCGGCAGGTGTATTGCCAGAGACATTGAACGCAGTTTTTTCTGTGTTTCCACCTGCGTATAGCCAAAGCTCGCACGGCGTCTGTAGGCCATGTACAGCTGCAAGAGTGCAATGGGGATCAGGCCCAGAAAGAGGGGGCAGAGGAAACGGATCATGATAATGACTCCGTCAATCCCACTCTGATGGCTTGAGTGTGTATAGAACCCCTTCTACAACCGCCTGCCGGATGATGGCAAGCTCAAGTTTTGGGTTTTTCTTTTGTGCTTCCAGGGCTTCTTCTAAACTGCAATAGACCTCAACTACCGGTCCGTTTTGTGGCTTGCGGAGCTCGTAGCTGACTACGATCCCGGATCCTTTTTCGTCAATCAATTTTTTGATATGGCTGTTCATTTCAAATCTCCTTTTATTTATTGGGGTCCCTCCACAAAATTTCAGCAGCAGAAAAAACGCGGCAGCGCTCCGACGCCTGAAGCGCACGGAGATCGAAGATTGTTTGCTCGGGGGATGAGGTTTGGCTTGTGGGGATGGGCCTTTTTGGGGTGTCAGTAGGCGTTAAGCCGGTAAGGCTAAAACCTAGCAGCAGTGGAATTGGCAAGCAATAGGTGCGGCGGCTGTTTCGGCCGTTTTCGCCGGTTTGGAAGTGCTAGTTGAACAATCAGTAGTGCAATTAGAAATAGCGGTGATTGCGCTGATCCTTGAGCCGCGCAGAGTTCTGATCCGCCGACCGCCGTAGCGTCGGCGTTCTCAATTAGCGCCCCTTCGCGCTGATCCCTGCGCGCAGGGCAAATCTGATCCGCTTCAGTTAGCGCTCTGTCTCAGCAGTGCTGCCAGCTTCGCTACCGCCGGCTCAATCTGCTCTTCTTCCAGCGCCCAGTAGGGCCACAAAAACTCGCCCGAGCGGTCTTTGCTCAAATAGTAGGGAGCTGTGGAAATCAGTGAAATATTGCACTGAGCTGCCAGAGTCAGGACCTCTCGGTCGCTCAAGGTTGTCTTCAGGCGAAAGGTGAGATGCAGTCCGGCTGAGGATTCGGCTACATGGATCATTTCGTGCAGCATGGTCTTGAGGGCATAGATCAGTTTTTGTCTGCGGTGCGCGTAGACATTGCGCATTTTTTCGATATGCCGCTCCCAGTGCCCTTCGCGGATAAAATCATTGAGGCAATATTGTTCCAGCATCGACAGGTCGTTGCCCAGGACCTGGATCATTTCGCCAAAGACTCTGGTCATTCTCTCCGGCACTACCAGATAGCCCAGGCGAGCCATTGGCCCCATGGTCACCCAGAACGAGCCGGAATAGATGACCAGGTCGTTTTTATCGAGACCCTGCAGCGCCGGCAGGCGTTTGTTGTCATAAAAATACTGCGAGTCAAAGTCGTGTTCCCAGATCAGGGTGTCGGAGCGCCCTGCCCATTCTAGAAGAGCCTCGCGCCGGTCCATGGAGAGGATGGCACCGGTGGGATCCTGGTGCGAGGGACTGACGCAGACCAGGGCGCAGCCGTCCATGCGGCTGGTGAGTTTGTCCACGATCATGCCCTGCTCGTCCACCGGTATGGTTACAAGTGAGGGTCCATAGGCCATTAAGATGCGCCTGGAGACCGGATACCATGGGTCTTCTATGGCGACCGTATCGCCCACGTTGATAAGGAGTCTGGCCGCCTGATCCGTTCTGGATGTCGAGGTCAGGATTACTCTTTCCGGGCTGAGCACCAGCCCCCGAGCCCTTCTCAAATATTCGCACAGGGCCTCACGCAGGGGTGGAAAGCCAAAAGGATCGTCGGTGTAGCTGAGAAATGCCTTGTCGGTACTGTAGCAGCGGCGATTTTTCAGGACCATTTTTTCCCAGGCCTGCACCGGCAGGAGGTTACCGGCCGGCACCGCGGCGCTGAAGTCGCCGTGCCATCCCACCTGCTCCGATGAGGCAGTAATCAGCCGCTGGGCATATTCCGACCATTTAGTCGTGCGCACCTCGGCCGGGGGGCGGCTCTCGGTGCCTGAGGTCTTGCTCGACATGGGAAAGGCTACAAAGGTGCCTTCCTTCGGTAAAGTCTCCAGATAACCCAGGCTGGTTAAATAAGCATAGGCACGCAGCACTGTGGCTGTCGAGGTGCCCTGCTGTTCGGCCAGCTGTCTGGCCGCCGGCATCTGGCTTCCGGGCGGCACTGTGCCCGATTCTATGGCCTCACGGATGGACCTTGCCAGTGATTTGTAGACGGGTTCGCTTTCGTGCGGGTCGCGTCTGATCAAAAACTCCAATTACTTGACCCGTAGTGAACAGTTGGGGGAAGGAAACCCAGTTTAACAGACGCTAGCGCCGGGAGTTTTTCCTGGATATCAGTTTTACTGTATGCAATAGTGGAGAGAGACAATTTTTTTTCAACGGGAAAAAATGGCGGCGGCAACTGTCTTTTGGACATAGTTGCCGCCGCCGCGGTTAATGCATGGTTCGTAGAGGCCAGCTAGTGCTCAGCTTTCGGAGAGGGCACCGGCACGGAAAAGCAGATGCTTGATGCCGTGGTAGTGACCTTCCCAGGCACGGTCACCGTAGCCGCCGGCCAGTACCAGGGCAAGCGGAATACCAGCTCCGGCAAAAGTATCAATCACCAGCTCGTCTTTGGCCTGCACCACCGACAGTGGCAAGGTAAAGCCTTCGCCGCGATTGAGAACACTCGCTTCCCACGTGTCTGCACCCTGGACATAAATGACCAGATCCGGTTTGAACCTGGCCAGTGCCTTGTCGAGGGCGGTCTTGAGCTTCTCCAGATAGAGAGGAGCGTCCGAGACCGAGATCGGCACGGCCAGCGAGCAGGGCTCCTTTTTGAAAGGCCAGGCATCGCGGGCGTAGACGTCCAGGGTGAAGACCGTTTTGTCGTTTTTGAATATCGAGGCCGTGCCGTTGCCGTGATGGAAGTCGGTGTCGACCACCATGACGCGCTCGACTTTCTTTTCGGCCTGCAGGGTGCGGATGGCGATGGCGATGTCGTTGAGCATGCAGAAGCCGTCGCCATGGTCACGGTGAGCGTGGTGGTAGCCGGCGCCGAGATTGACCGCCAGTTTGAGATCCAGCGCCTTGCGCGCCGCAAGCAAGGTGCCGCCGCATTTGACCCGATACTCATTGAGCAGCTTGGTCAGGATGGCTTTGCTCGCGTCGTTGTCGGGCAGCATCGTCGTCAGACCAAAAGTTTCCGCCCAGGTGGCCGGTTTCTTCAGTCTCGAGAGATAGCAGCTGCAATGCGCCAGTTTGATTTCTTTGAGGGTGACCATGCGGGGCTTCTGGTAGGCCAGCTCCAGGCCGCTACCGAATTCCCTAGCCAGCTGGTCGAGGATGCGCGCGCCGCGGTCCTGTGCGAAAGACACGGTGGAGCCGAGAACGCTGAGATCCGACTGGTAGGAAAGCGAATAAACCAGGTGTTTCTTGATTTTGTTAGACATACTGCAAGTCCTTCTCCCAGCAGTCAGCCATTGAACGTTTGATCCCGTAGCGCAGGCGCGAGTAGTACAAATCAGGCCGTCACAGGAGCGGCGATGATTTGCTTGTATCGGTCGAGCGGGGAGTGTTGGGTAGGCCGAGATTTTTGTTTTTGTTTGAAAGTAAAAAGAAGACTCCCAAACCTAACCCAATGGGCAGTCTGGGGTTTCAGCTGGGAGGTTCAATCTAACTAAGATTGCGCGCTGTCATAGATTTATATGGGCGCTGCGGGGCAGGTCACACCTTGTTAGCTCTGGCGCGGCTCGCACACCATGAAAACCGCTCTATTTGGCCAGGTCTTCAAGGGCCAGCAGGGCGCACTCGGCTAGCATTGCCGCGCCCAGGGGCAGGGCGCGCTCGTCAATATCAAATTGCGGCGTATGGATGGCGCGGCTGGGGCCTTCCATCTCCACGCCCAGGACGATGAAGCAACTTTTGATTTTCTCGCAGTAGAAGCTGAAGTCTTCGGCGCCCATTTGCAGGGTCGGCTCAAAAACGGCTTTGTCCCCCAGTACTCTGTCGGCGGCCTTAGAGGCGATGGCCACCATGGCGGGATCGTTTATCAGCGCCGGGTTTTCGTTGATATAAGTCATTTCAAAACTGCCGCCCATGGGCTCTACGATGCTTACTGCCCGGCTGAGCTCGGCCTTGATCATGTCCGAGAGGGCCGGGTCGAAATAGCGCACCGTGCCGCAAATATCCACTTCGTCGGAGACGATATTGGGGCGGTAGGTGGAGCTTTTTATGCCGCCCAGGGTGAGCACGGCTGGGCTGAGGGCGGATTTGCGGCGTGAAACTATGGTCTGAATGGTCTGCACCACCTGTGATGCCAGTACGACGGCGTCCACGCCTTCCTGGGGATAGCCGCCGTGGCAGCCCTTGCCTTTGATTTTGATTTCAAAAGTATCGCAGGCAGCCAGCATCGCACCGCTCCGCAAACCGACAACGCCTACCGGCACCTGGGGAAATACATGCAGGCCAAAAAGACCACTCAGGCCTTCAATAGCGCCATCCTGCATCATCAATGTGGCGCCGCTTTTGCCGTCGGCATTGGTTTGTTCTTCCGCCGGTTGAAACAAAAAGCGCACGCCGCCTTTTGGTTTTTTTGCGGGGTCCTGGAATATTTCTTTCAGAATCATGGCCGCACCCAGACCGCAGGCGGTGTGGGCGTCATGGCCGCAGGCGTGCATTACGCCTTTGACTTTTGAGACGCAGGTATTGCCGGGATCTTCGTCGATTGGCAGGGCGTCCATATCGGCGCGAATACCAATAAAAGGAGCCTCGCCTATTTCGGCGGTCACGCCGGTGGCGCCAACTCCTGCTTTGACTCGATAACCCAGCTCGGTCATGGTTCTGGCGACCAGTTCGGCGGTTTTGCTTTCGTGGAAGCTGAGCTCGGGATGTTCATGGATAGCGCGGCGCAACTGGACGGTGCGCTCGGCAAATTTTTGCGCCAGGGCAAGCGTTGTGGCGGGCTCAAGGCTCTGAGCGCTCGGCATGATGTTGGCCTCTCAAGGGACGGGGCGGTCGCGGAGGAGGATCATAGCAGAGCGGCTCTTACTTTCCGTCGCTCTCAAATTTTTTAAGTTCAACCAGTTTGCCGTCGTCGATCGAGGGATCTAGCGGAGGAGTGGCCCGGTAGTAGGGTTCGGCGCCGTTGGCGTCGTAGGCTGGATAATTCCCCCCGAAGCAGCAGCCTGTGCTTATTCTGGTCGTCCAGGCGCTGGTCCCTCGCGCCTCCGCTTTCCGCGCAGCCGCCGCAACTTCATTTGACCAGATGGCCAGGGCTGCGGCAAAGACCAGGCTTCCGGCCAGAAGCAAGGCAGAAATATTAGCTCGCGCCAGCAAGACAGACACCCCGGAAATCATCTTTTCTCAGCCCTGATTCCATCCTAGCGCAAAAAGGAAGCCCGGAGCTTGTTCAAGTACTCCGGGCTGCCAGCGATTTTCTTGCGGGATGATTTAGTTGCCTGCCTCGCTGCCATTGGAGCCGTTTCCATCGGTGCCGTGGGTGATGGTGCGGGTGATCTGTCCATTGTCGTCAGTCACCTGTTTCTCACGATCATAGGGTTTGCCGCCGGCGGTTGCGCCTTGATTTGAGACTGTTTTAGTCCAGTCACCTTTGGTGCCGCTGGTGGATTTGTTGTAATCGAAGCTGCCGCCGTTACCTGTTGTGCCTGTGTCCTGCACGGTCTTTGTGTACTGGCCGTTGTTGTTTGAGGCTGTCTTGCTGTAATTGCTCGTGCCGCCATTGGGGCCTGTGCCCTGGCCGGTTACGTTCTTTGTCCAATCACCCTTACCGCCGGAGACAGTCTTGTCGAAGTCATAGTTTCCACCTCTGGCTGTTGTACCTTCACCTGATGCTGTTTTTGTCCAGTCTCCTTTGCTTCCGGTTGTGGTGCTGTTGCTTTCGATCGTCCCACCCTTGGCGGTGGTGCCCTCTTTACTGGATGTTTTTGTCCAGTCACCTTTGCTGCCGCTTACCGTGTTGTTGCTGGTGTAGGTGCCGCCGTTTTTGGTCGTGTGTGTTGTTGATGTGGTGTAGCTGTGGACATTGTTGGCCGAGCCGGTGGCGATGCTGCCACCGCCGGTGCTACTGGATGAGCCGGCCTGTGCCTGTTTCATGCCCTGGCCCATGCCTTGACCCATACCCTGGCTAGAACCCCGGCCCATACCCTGCCCCATGCCGTGGCCCATGCCGTGGCCCATTCCCTGACCCATGCCCTGGCCATTGCCGAATCTGGCGCGCAGGGCAGCCATTCTTCCCTGGCCCATTCCCTGGCCCATGCCCTGACCGAGGCCCTGGCCCAGTCCTTGCCCCATTCTTTGGCCCAGTCCACCGCCATGGAATCTTCCCCCGCCGCCGCCGCGACCGCCGCCACGGGCTTGCGCCTCGCTGTCCGTTGCCAGAACTCCGGCGACGACCACGGCCGCCAGCAATACTTTGACCTGTTTTCTGTTCATATCATTCACCGGTTGTTGGGTTCTAGGACAACTGTAGTTGGCTGAGGCTTGTAGTTCATCCACCTGTGGTCATGAATGCGACCATGACCACGGTCATGGTGTCAGCTCCTCCTGGGCGATCATTGCTGCTTGAATGCGGTCCCTGGCGCCAATTTGAGCAAAAATGTGAGAGACGTGATTTTTGACCGTGCCCTCGGCGATGTTTAGATAGGATGCAATCTCTTTATTGTTTTTGCCCTGGCCGATCAGTCTCAGCACTTCGATTTCTCTGTTTGTGAGGAGCTTTTGCAGATTGAGCTTGCTGCTCGGCAGTTTGGCTTGACTGAGGTATGAAGCCACCTTCCCGGCTACGGTCGGGCAGAGTAATGTGCTGCCGTCGTGCACCGCGCGCACGGCCGAGGCAATCTGATCCGAGGGCGTGTCTTTCAGCAGATAGCCGTTAGCCCCGTTGGAGAGCGCCTGGACTACCAGTTCATCGTCATCGAAGGTGGTCAGGATCAGGACCTTGATGCCCCGCTTCAGGGCCAGTATTTTTGCTGTCGCTTCAATGCCGTTCAAGACCGGCATACGAATGTCCATCAGCACCACATCGGGGGCAAAGTCTCTGGCCATGGCCACAGCCTCCTCGCCATGCGCGGCCTCGCCCACTATTTGAAAGTCGTTCTGAAATCGCAATAGATTGGCAATGCCGTGGCGCACCATTTCCTGATCGTCGGCCACGAGTATTTTGATTGCCATCGCCGTCCTATGTCGGTAAACTGACCAGCACTTCGGTGCCCTGACCCGGTAGGCTTTTGATTTTAAGGGTGCCGCCCAGGGATGCGACGCGTTCATGCATACCCCTTATACCCAGGCCCTCGGCATCGTCCGCACTCTGGAAGCCGCGGCCGTTATCCGTCACCAGCAGTTCGGCCTTGCCCGCCCCCGAGGCCAGACGGATTTTCACAATCGAGGCCGAGGCGTGTTTCTGAATATTGGTCAGACACTCTTTGACGATTAAAAGCAGGTTGTGACGGGCGGACGTCGATAGCGCCGTTTCATCGATGTCGATTTCAAAAGCTATCTGGCGCTGCTCTTTGATGCGTTGCGCCAGCGAGTCCACCGCATCGGCCAGATTGATGTCTTCTTCCTTTATTGTTTTAAGCGACCGCCGCAATTCGGTCAGGGCGCCGCTGGCTATCTTGCGCGATAGCTCCAGCGACTGTCTGGCTTCCTCCTTGCGCTCTCCCTCCAGTTGTTTGCTGGTCAGCTCCAGCTGAATGTTGAGCGAAGTCAGGCTGTGACCGACTCCATCGTGTATATCGCGCACTATGCGGCCGCGTTCAACCGCCACCGCCATGTCTTCAATCTCTTTGGTCAGGCGGTCTGCTCTGGCTCGGCTGGCCTGCTCCGCCAGTATCGCGCGCGTGAAGAGGATGACCGCGACAAAAACGACGCCGGCGATTATTTGCGATTCGACAAAATTGATTGTCAGAAAAATCGGCCCGTCATGAATAATCGAATGCAGGTGCGACTTATAGAAGTACACCGAGATCAGATGCGCGCCCGCGTGTCCCAGGAAAAAGAATGTGGACAGCGCGATAGTGGTTTTCAGATTGTTCAGCAGGGCCGCTTTAACCACAAGTAAAAAGAAAACCAGACCGTAGAGGCGAAAAGTGCCTGTGGCTGTGGCTATCATGTACAGCGTGCCCTGCGCCAAATAGAGGGCGATAAGTTTTTTGTTGTCCCCTCTGGTCGGCCCGACGGCTATCAGACCGGCGGCCAGAGCCATACAGGCAATGGAGGTCTTGTAATAGATGTCGTCCAGGCCATTGCCCCACATCCATGCCAGCTGGCAGACCGCAGTGATAGCCTGGGTCAGCCACTCTGCCTGTCGGATGCGTTTGAGGATTGCGTTTGTATCCACGGGTGCTACCTGAACACTGCATCCCTCATATTATCAGGCCGGCAAAATCGCACCCGTGACCGTGGTCATGGTTTGGCAATGCTTGTGGATTTTTCCGCTTCAGTCGTATTCCTTGCTGAAGATCTCTTGAATCGTCTTGTTTACGGCGGTGCGACACTGGTTGCAGGCGCAGGGCGAGAGGGGGGAATGCGGGATGGCATTGAGGCGAGCCCTCACTCCCAGCACTCGCTTCGTAGTGACCTTCTCGCACTTTTCACAATTGCAGGCAGGCGATTCGCAATGTGTTTTTGATTTGCGTCTGGCTACTTCGGCTTCGACCTCTTCAATGGTTATGCCATTGACTTGCATCGGGCCTTTGCATATCTCTTTCCAGGGCGCTCCGGCCACGGCCTGACGCACGATCACTTCCAGGACTTGTTGTCTGATGCCGCTGCCGTAAGGCGAGGAGAGCACGGCTATCGGTGCCGTGGCGCTGGCGGCTACGGCTGTTGTTGACGCTGCCGCCGCATAAGTACCGGCTTTTGCTCCGAGGCCGAGCGTCCGTGCGACACCGGCTCCGCACAGTGTCCCCAGCATCTGTAGAAATCTGCGACGTTCTGCGTCCACTGTCAGCACCTCACATCAGGGCATTTCAACCGAGAGTTACCGTTGTCAAGAATATACCCGCGGGGCGTGAATTTGACCCGGGAAATCACTGATCTTGAGGCATTGGGGCGGGGGTTATTTGGTTTTATGATAAAAAGTAGTAGTGTTTGTTTTTTTTGAAACTGACGTAAAGCGCGGGGTGAAGAAAGAAAAGGCCGGAGCCTGAAAAGTTGTTAGCTTTTGCAGGCTCCGGGTGACTGGGTAAATCAGCGCTTACTTGTTGTCGTTGCGGTCCTGGTCGTCCTTCTTGTCGGAAGGGCGATCATCGTCGCGGCGGCGCTTGTTCAGGTCGTCGAACATGTCGATGACACCGTGGGCGATGACACCGCAGATGAACCAGAGAACGAAGAAGTCCACGATCATCTGGCCGAGGAAGGTGCCGATCGGAGTGTGATCGCCGAAGGACATGATCAGGGAGATCGGGAAAACAAAGCACATGAGCCAGAAGGCGAACAAAAGTCCACCCATAGCGGCGCGGGAAAATTTTGACATGGTTACCTCTTGCAGGCGAATACTGCCAAGTTGATGAGTTGATCTCAGCCTGTTCCGATACAAATCTCCGGGGCGTTTGACAGCTGTGCTTCGTTGAGAGCACGTGGAGCCCGGGGGAAAGAGTAAAGATCAGGCGCTAGATCAGAGTTCTAAAGAAAAGAGACCGTAAGAGTTTAGTTGGGAGGTTTGAGCTTTAATGCTATGAGTTCTGGTTTTAAAGAAACAAGCGGCAGTTCCGGTTGCTAGCACTAGCCGCGCGCTTTCTAAATGGGCAAATTTTGGGCTAAACCTCTTGGCTTCCCTGCGATTTTTGATCTTTGACATGGCTGATAGTGGCTGCAGTGGTGTCATTGGGCGATTGACAATTGTTGTCAGGAATTCGTCGGCTCGCTGATCCGGAGCTAATATTCGAACTTTTTGTGCCGGTAATTTTCAAAAGTTGGGAACACCAGCCGGGCCGAAGCGTCCGTACAGATATTGCGCGGCTGGCGCAACTTTATTTTGCCCTGCAACTAGACAAGGACAAGCGAAAACTAAATCTCTCCGCCCCGGGCTCCTGTCAAGAGGTTTCGGGTATTGCGTAGCAGTATCGCCTCTGGTGGCGCTACATGGTGGATCAGAGATTGACAGTGGTATCGCGTGTGATGGTACTATCTTGCCGGCCATGCCATCGTCGCTGGTGTCTTTTTAAATTTGTGTGTGTTGTTTAAATCAACTTATGTTATTCTCTCGTTAGTCTTGGAGGCTTCGCCCCTAGAAGGAGCAACTATGAAACGCATTTCTCGAAACAGTATCGTCGCTGGTGCCCTTGTCCCCGTTATTTTGGGATTCAGCTCGATGCTCCCCGCAATGGCTCAGACCTACAATGGTCAGAACTTGCAAGGGCGTGTTACCTACGTACCGGTTGGCACCAATCTTGATGCCACTCTCACGAGTGCTATCGACAGCAGTGTGGCCAAACCCGGCGACATTTTCAACGCTAAGTTAAACTCACCCCTCTACCTGGGCAATGACCTTGTTTTGCCCGGTAATACCAACCTCGAAGGTCAGATCGTTTCGGCTGATAAAAGTGGACTTGGTGGCAAGAGTGGTGCCATGACATTGCGTCTGACCAGCGCCGTTACCACCGATGGCATTCGTTATCCGCTATCCGCCGTCGTTACAGCGCAACAGCCCAACGTCAAAATCGCTCAGGATAAGCAGGGCAACCTGAAGGGTCGCACCACTTCTTCGGCCGTCAAGTCCGGTGCCATCCGCACCGCAGCCTGGACTGCCGGTGGTACTCTGCTCGGTATCTGCTTCGCCCCGATTGTCGGTGGCGCTGTCGGAGCCGGAGCTATCGCCGGTGTTGCTACCGGTGGAGCAGTTGGACTGGGCAGCAACCTCTGGCGCAAGGGTAAGGATGTAAAAATCCCCAGCCAGACCAGATTGCAGTTCGCTCTCGATCAGCCGATGTCGCTTTCCAATAGCGTCGCCGGTAATGGATCCATGCACTAATCAGTGCAAAAGATCTGATCAGATAACCTAATCAATGATGGAAGCCGAGGTTAATGCCTCGGCTTTCTCTTTGATTTATAGGCAAGGTTCTCATTTAATCTAAAGCTCCGGATCCCGCGCCCGTCTATGTGCCCCTTTGTTGTCAAGAGATGACTCTGTCCTATAACAGTTTCGGGAGTATATATATGGGTATCTATAAAGCAGAGGTACCGGGGATAGCTCCGGTTGGCGTTTGGGAAACCCGTTGTCTTTCGTGGAGTCTTGCTAGCGGTGGAAGGGCTTGATAAGAATCTCGCCGATATAAATGCCCTCGTTGCCACTGCGGCCGAGCGCTTGAGAGAGCATCCGACTGACTCATCGAAGGCAGCCGCTACCGGCCCTATTAATGCGGTAGATCAAAAAGCTAAAACGCTCGCGGGTACGGTGATTGAAGACGGCTGGGATCTGGTGGCGGGCCGGGGGGCTACGGCCCAGGAGCGGGTCGCTCGTGCCCAAAAGGCTGATGAATACGCCGAAATCGCTGCCGATACTTTTGCGTCCATTCCCAGATTCAGGGCCATAACCGGCGGTATTGCCCGTTCGGTCCTGCTCATCGACGTCTCCGGTCAGAGCAGTACCGGCGAAGTGTTAAAAGGCATGGCCTGGAATTTTGCCCAGGGGGCCGCTCTCAACGGTGTCAGTCGCATGGCCGGCTCGGAGAGCGCCGTCGGTAAATTTGTCGGTGCGCGTCTGGGGGCAGGGCTCAGCGCGGAAATCGCCACACATGCCATTGCCGGTGGCGGCTTTGGTCTGGTTAAAAGTAGCATGTCCGAACGTTCCTGGTTGGATGCTAAAGGCGATTTTTCCTTTGCCACGGGCCTGCGCAACGTCGGAGTCAGTACCGCGGCCGGTACGCTCATCGGCATTCCAGCCGGGATGGCCGGGCAGCGTTTCGGTAAATTAGTGACAGTCGGCCTGGGCAATTCGGCTGAAAATTCGGTGGTTTCGGCTGCGGTGCAAAAGATTGCTATGGGAGCCGGTTCCGGTTTGGCCAGTGGCTCGGTTTTTGGCGGAGTGGATGCCATCAAGAGCGGCAAGTCCATGTCCGAAGTCTGGGAAAGCACCTTGCAAGGTGGTGTTGTCGGTTTTGTCACCGGTGGTGTGACGGGTGGTTTTGATCGCAGGCCCTCGCTTGGCCTTGGTATTGGCGGGGCTCAGCGCGAGCTGATCTCCCCCACAGTCCGGGCTTCGGAGCCGGGACTGCGTCAGGCAATAGAGACTCGATTGGCCTCTGAGTCCAGCGCCGTGCGTAGTGAGCGGCAGATGAGTCTGACCGATAGAATTGTGGAGCGCTCCGAGGCACTGCTGTCCAAAGAGGGTGTGGACAATGCTTTTGAAAAGCTCAAGTATCAGCCCCAGTCTTACAATCGCGTCCAGGATTTTAGCGGCCGGCTCTCCGTGCCGGTTGTGGAGGACCGTCATCAGTGGCGATTGAAGGCAGATGCTCCTAAAACGCATGAAGAGTACGTCGAGGCCCTCAAGAAAATAAAGGCCCCTGATGAAGAGCTCGATATCAACAAGCATTACTATGATCATTTTGGCGAATTTCTGCCCATTTCATTGCGTGTTTACAACGTGGAGGGGCACTCCGCCAAGATTGTAGTGCCGGAAGATTACGCCAGGCAACTGGATGAAGTGCGGCAGCTGAGGCAGCAAAACGATCAGCCCAGTGCCTACGATAGACTGAATCTCACCGAGAAGGCAGTAGTTGCCAAAGCCATGAGGGAAGGTGATGCCACTGCCCTGTCGCAGTTTATGTCCCAGGCGGAAATCACTCAATATCTCAAGGTTTACAGCGCCGGTGTCAAGCTGAGGGAGCATCCCTTCGCCTATCGCGCTCTGCCCGAGGACATGATTCCTATTCTTGATATGGTGCCGCATCGCGGCTTCATCAAAGAAGTACATTTGCTCGACACGCGCAACGATCAAGACCTTTTCAAAAAGGCCGTGTACAACAGCCCCGGTTTTGAGGCTGCTGCAACAGTCGGTCCCACCGGCATCGTTGAGTTTTACCAGCCCAAGTACGGTACGGCTCTCTACAACACGACCATGCATGAGTGGTCACATGTGGCGAAGTGGCAGTCGCCTTTTATGAGCAAACTGTTCGACCTGTCTTCGGTTGTGGACCGCGTCGATCTCAACATTGATCACAGTGCGACGGCGGCCGCGCGCAAGGTCGATCCTGCTCACGAAGACGTCAAAGGCAATAAGCAGTTCTATCCCAACCTGCATTCAACCAGATCGCAGGATGAGAATTTTGCTGTCGGTCTGGGTGAGTCAATCCTGTCGCCGGATCCCACCGATATGCTCATGTATACATGGCGCGCGCCGGTGCGCGCATTGTCTCTGGCAAGCTCGCTGGAACGGTCGATGGTGGCCAATACCGGCAAGAAGAGCACGATGCTGGATAACTTTTCCGAACGCGCTCACTATGTCACCGACGCTTCTAAATCCGCTACCATAGGCACTCTGGAGCAGCGCCTGGAATTTGGCACGCCGGCCGAAAAAGCTGCGGCCGCCCAGCTGATGGTGCACTTTGCGACGGAAGAGCAGAGTCATCAACTCCTTGCCGCCGCCGCCGATAAAGCCAATCGCGTCGTGCCGGAGTGGAAGGGCACGGCCGCGGAAGAAGTTATGGCCGGCAATACGCTGACCGTGTCCCAACACGCTTTTGATGCTTACATCGAAATGAGCAACAGCCGCGATAGTTTTCGCTTTGAGAATGCTGTTTCCCTGATGGTCAGCAAGCCGGAATTGCGCGATCTAGCGGTGGATTACATTTCCCGGTCGAATGATCCCCGCAGTAATATATTTTTGCCTCTGGCAAAGGTTTACGATCCAGCCGGCACACCCACGCAGAGAGCGGCTGGTGTGGCGCTTATCCGTCAGTTTGGTGGAGAAAATAAGGCTGACATGTTGCTCAAGGTGGCAATGCAGCATGGCAACGATGAGTTTCCCAATTTCCGTGAGGCCGGCCTGGATACGCGCTTTGTCGGTCGAGGTAAAACTGTTGCCCAGATTGCTTACGAGGGATACGTCGAAGCTTCGCGCTCGGCCAATCCTGCGCGTTTCCGATTCGCTTTTGAAAATGGCCTGGAGCATCCAAAACAGCGGCCGCTGGCCGCGCAATACTTGAGCGGTCACTGGGACAATCTGGCTCAGGGCTACGGTCAGTTTTTACAGATGTACGACATGCCAGGCCATTCATCGAAGATGCAGGAGTTGATTACGACTCATTTCGGCAACAGTCCGCAAAATCAAAAAATGGTTTTTGAGCGATTGATGCATCTAACAGATACCGATCCCCGTCGGCAGCTCGAGCTAGTGGAGCAAAACCTGCTTAGAGTCCCGGCTCTGAGAGAGAGTGCCCTGGACAAAGCTGAGTCGATTTTGACCCGCGGCCCGACTGCCGAACAGCGCAGGGCAATTGAGACCATGCTTCTGGAGCGCTCCAGAGCTCGGGGCCTTCCACAGCAAGAGGAAGCGAGGGTAAATCATCTGCTCGGCATTGTGCAGCGCGAAGCAAAGTTGCAGGAGGCCATCAGGGTCATACAGAAGGGCAACGGCAATGGTGTGAACGCGGTGCATGAATTGACCGTTATTCACGACCAGAGAGCAATCAAGCCACTCTTGCAGCAGGCTGTTGCCGGTAGCGATGCAATGTCTCAGGAGGCGGTGGCCGCTCTGCGTCAGTTTAACCCCGCCCTGGTCAAATTTTATGCCCAGGAGCTCAAGCGCGACTATTTAGGCAATCCCACGATGAGCAGCAGGATATCCAATCTGGTCAGCTCCGGTCGGCTTTCGCCGACGTCTAGAAGCGCACTGGGAGGCTAGCCAGACCGCGCAGCGCAAAAGGCTGCTTGTACCTCAGGACAGCGTCGTCTGCCAGAGCCAGATTGGGGAAACGTCTGAGAAGCGCTCCCAGAGCGACGCGCCCTTCCATACGAGCGAGCTCCGCTCCCAGGCAAAAATGTATGCCCATGCTGAAAGCCAGATGCTTAACCGTGCCGCGGCCGATATCGAAGGTATCCGGCTGCGAGTATTCGCGCGGATCGCGGTTGCAGGCGCCGAGCAGGAGCTGAATCAGATCCCCTGTGCGTATGGTCTGATCGCCTACGCTTATGTCTTCATGGGCAAAGCGTCTGACCAGTTGCACCGGACTCTGATAGCGCAGTATTTCTTCTATGGCGTCCCCCATCAGCTCAGGCTTTTCGCGCAGCAATTGCATTTGCTGCGGATGGGCCAGGAGTGCATGGACACCGTTGCCGATCAAATTGACGGTTGTCTCGTGGCCGGCTACCAGCATAAGCAGGGCGTTTGCCAGCAGTTCCGCCTCTGACAGGCGACCATCGTTTGCCGATTCTACTTTTACAAGAGCGCTGAGGAGGTCTTCTCTGGGGTCGGAGCGGCGCTCCTTAATCAGATTTTTGAAGTATTTCATCAGCGCATTGGACGCCATCTGGGCGGCGATTATTTTGCGTGGGGTGAATTTCAAATCCAAATTGGGTGTCAGTTTACTAGACCAGGCGTGAAATTTATCGCGGTCGCGGGCGTGCACGCCAAGCAGGTTGGAGATGACCGTCACTGGCAGAGGAAAGGCATATTGCGGTATCAGGTCACACCTGCCGCCGCCGGTCTTTTCTATGTCGTTGAGCAGGCTCTCAGCCGTCTCTAATGTCGATCCTTCCAGGTTGGTCACTACTTTGGGCGCAAAGGCGCTGTTGACCAGTGAGCGCATGCGCGTGTGCTCGGGTGGGTCCTGATGCAGGATCATTTTGGAGCGCACCGGGTGCAGCTCCGCCAGACGCAGGCCGAGATTGGCAAAAGGGCAGCGCGCTTGCATCGGCGCCATGGTTTTGTGAGCGGTTTTGCTGCGCAGTATTTTTACCGCTTCATCGTGACCGGTGATAAGCCACTGTTGCCCTCTGGGGCTCCAGAGCACAGGATTGAGAGCGCGCAGATTGGCCAGATGCGCATGCGGATTTTGCAGAAACTCATCGGTTTGCTCAAACAGCGGATCGCGAAACTCTGTGGCGCTGCTCATGGTCAGGCGGGATGGAAGAGTTCGAAGAGCTCGGGCATGGTGTACTTGAGTCTTACCGGCCGGCCGTGCGGGCAGGTGTCGCGACGCTCGGTCTTGAGCCAGTCGCTGACCAGCTTGAGGATGTCGCGCTGGGAAAGAGGCATGCCGTTTTTAATGGCGCTCTGGCAGGCTATCGACTTGGTTGCCTCCAGCTCCATGTTGGTGGCGTCGGCGGTGGCAACGTCTTCTATCATTTTTTGGATCACAGGCACATAATTGATTTGAGCCAGTTGCAAGGGCAGTTGCGTAACCGAGGCCTGGCCTTCTTCGTCGAAGCTGAATTCAAATCCCAGGCGTGTGAGAGCGTCCGCCGAATTTTTCAGTACATCGGTCTGATCCGGCGTCAGGTTGAGTGGCGCTGAGACGACAAGCTTCTGCACGTTTTCGCTGAGGACGCCCGGAGTGTCGGAGTTTTGCTGTGCCAGAAGGCGCTCGTAGAGCGTGCGTTCATGGGCGATATGCTGTTCTATAATCTCCAGCCCTTCGTGGGTCTCGAAGAATATATACATGTTTTTCAAGTAACCCATCATGCGCCAGCCGGCAGGCAGTTCGTACTGTTCGCCGCTGTCTGTCCGGCTGTCTGCGGCATTTCCCGCGGGTATGAAATGCTCACCGGCTACCGGCAAATTGTTAAATGTCGGGCTGACGTCCCGTTTGTAAGGCGCCAGATGCTGCTCTTCTTCGGTCACCCGATAGACGAGTGAGTCGCGGAAGCTGACCTGATTAGCTTCCACATAATCACTGTGTGATTCGTGCCTGGCCGCCGGGCTGGCCTCTCTCCGACTGTCGGGCACCAGGGCGATGCTGTCCAGCTCAAGGTGTTTGGGCGGTTCCAATCGCATAAACGATCTGTCGAGATCGCTCAAAGCTTTCTGTTGCGGGGCGCTGTACGCAACTACCGGTTCCGCGGCCTGAGCCGCTTGCGCCGCTTCTTCCGCCTGCTGTTCGGCTACTCGGGCATTGGCGTAGGCTATGGATTCCTGGCGCAGCGCTTTTGTCAGCGCCCGCTGGATCGAGAGGTAGAGACCATTGCCGTTGGAGTATTTGAGCTCTTTTTTAGTCGGGTGGATATTGACGTCGACCTGACCGGGATCAAGCTCGACTGTGATCACCGCCAGCGGATAGCGTCCGCGTGGGATCAGATCGCTGTAAGCGTAATCGAGTGCTTTGAGTGTGAGGGGGCAGCGCACGGCGCGCTTATTGACGATAGTCAAAATGCCTTTGCGATCACCGCGGAAATGCGTGGGTTTGGCCATGAAGCCGCGAATTTTGCAGCCCTGCGATGAGTCATCGGCAAGCACTTCGACCAGGGGCTCGCGGCCGCTGAAAAATCCGGCCTGCACTATAGTGGCGTCCAGTGAGGCCTGGCCGCTTGTGCGCATCACTACTTCGCCGTCATTGATCAGTGTAAAAGCCACATGCGGATAAGCAATGGCCAGACTCTGCATGATTTCCTGAATGTGGCCAAACTCGGTATTGGCCTTTTTCATAAACTTGAGGCGGGCGGGCGTATTGTAGAAAAGCTCCAGCACTTCCATGACCGTGCCCGGAGCGCAACCGGTCTCGCTGGCTTTGAGCTCGCCGTCGGCGCTGGTGATTTTTGTGCCCACCGGCGCTTCATGGGTGCGCGTATAGCAGGTAAATCTGGAGATGGAAGCTACCGAGGGCAGTGCCTCACCGCGGAAGCCCAGAGTGTTGAGTGCCCAGAGGTCGTCGGCCGAGCGCAATTTGGAGGTGGCGTGGCGCTGGAAGGCCAGTACGGCATCCTCCGGCTCCATGCCATGACCATTGTCGGCCACGCGGATGTCCCGGCAGTCAGCGGAGATAGCTACTTCAATTTCGCTTGCCCCGGCATCGAGTGAGTTTTCAACAAGTTCTTTTACTACCGACGCGGGTCTCTCCACCACCTCTCCGGCGGCGATCTGACTGGCTATATGGTCGGGCAGCACAAGTACTTTGGGCATCCCAGCATCTTAGCATCAGGACCAGTCAAGACTATGAGAGTTGGGGTTGAGAGCTATATAATGTTGGCTTGCTCGGTGGTTAAAGCCCATCGTTATACAGAGGTGTCAGTCAAGTGGTAGAAGACTTCGATCAAGCACTGGAAGTGGATGTCCTCGCCTGCTCATTGCAGATGGACAAAGACGAGAATGGTGACTTGCTGGAATTTCTGGCGACCAAGCTCTCCGGGGCCATGCCGCAGGAGACCGAGGTGACGCGCGGCGGCTGGATGCTGAGCAGCAAAAAGCCCGTGGTTGGCCTGGCTATAACTCTCGGTGAAGTCGGCTTCCAGATGGTGCGTGAGAAAAACGGTCATTTGACCGCGCGGCAGATGAAAATTGTGCGCGGCGTCACCCTCAGTACGAAAGAAGTACCCCCGGATAAATGGGTGCAGGACCTGGCCGAGGCGCTTTCCCGGCTGGCTGAGAAAAATAGTAAGACCAAGGAAGCCCTAAAAAAGTTTGTTATCGGGTAGTCCCATCAGTTGCGCAAATAAAGCTTCGACATCACCGCTCATCAACTGGAATAAATAATGCCATTTTGGAGAAAAGATACAGACGAGGAGCGTTTGGCGAAAGAGGCCGCGGCAAAGGCAAAAGCGGATCAGGCCGAGTCCATTCGTTTGCTTGAAACCGGCGGCTTACCGCTACAGGCAACCAGGCGTCTGACTGAACAGCGTCAGTCCGGCGGTAATTTCTTCAGCAGTACGTTTACCGCCTCTGAATATCTGCTCGCCCGGGAAGCCGGCTACATACCGATTGGACAGGTGATGGGCACTTCGTTTATGCGGGTGGGTTATAACTATTACAATACCGGTCTCGGTTGGAATTACACCGGTGAGATGACATCGCTGACGATGGCGCACCGCGACGCTCGTATTAAAGCTGTAGAAAGACTGAGACAGGAAGCCCAGCTCCTCGGTGCCGACGGTGTAATCGGTGTGCGCGTGAAGATGTCGCAGTTTAGCTGGAGCGCCGGCGTTACAGAGTTTACCGCCATCGGAACGGCTATCCGTCTGCCTGATCGCGAGATGCTGGCACAGATCAAAAATCTGCCTTTCACCAGTTCGCTCAGCGGTCAGGAATTCTGGCAGCTGTACGAAGGTGGATACTGGCCCTGTGGGCTGGTCATGGGTAATTGCTCGTACTTTGTCTACGGCGATTGGCAGACGCGCTCCGCAACTTTTGGTTTCTGGGCTTCGCTTGCCAATCAGGAGCTGAGCCAGTTTAGCGATGGTGTGGTGCGTGCGCGACATACCGCCATGCAGCGCCTGAAAAATGAGATAGGCGTTGAAGGCGGCGACGGTGCCGTGGATATGGATATTGAATACAAAATCCACCGCGTGCACTATGAGTCAAACAACACAAACTACGTCAACATGCTGATTGACTTTATGGCCATGGGTACCGCTGTGAAGCGCAGGCCGGACGGCAAGGCGCGCATACGGCATGAGCCGCTAATAATTATGGACCTGGCCAAGCGCAGTGTCCGCGAAATAGAGTTTGACGATCCGATAGAAGACTACGCCCACGGTGGTTTTGTTGACGACGATGCATTGGATTAATCGAAGGAGTTAGAAATGCCCGACAATACGCAAGACCACAATGACCTCCCGTCGCATGCCCATGAGCGCCTGGCGCAGATGCGCGGCCAGGGCGGCAAGCGAGCACTGTTCACCTCCGACCTTTCGGTGAATGAGTTTCTTCTCGTTAAAGAAGCCGGCTTTGAGCCTGTCGGCATGGTGGTCGGCTCGTCTATTTATCATATTGGCTATCAGCAAGCACGCTGGACTAAAAACGAAGAAATGACAGTGCTGACGCAAGCCATGTATCACGCCCGTGAACTGGCCATGACCCGCATGGAAGAAGAAGCCGACGAGCTGGGTGCCGACGGAGTAGTGGCCGTAAGATTGAAGGTCAAACATCTGGGCTGGGGCGAAAGTCTTGCCGAATTCGTCGCCATCGGTACGGCGGTTGTGGCCAATGATCGAGCGACCAACTGGCGCACGGTTCAAAACAAACCATTCACCTCCGACCTCTCCGGTCAGGATTTCTGGACCCTGCTAAAGTCAGGCTACAGGCCTGTAGGCATGGTCATGGGTAACTGCGTTTACCACGTTGCTCACCAGTCCTTCGGTCAGTTCTTCAAGAACATGGGCCAGAACGTGGAAATGGTCAATTTCACCCAGGCCCTTTATGATGCCCGCGAGCTGGCCATGGAGCGTATGCAAAACGAAGCCATGGAAGTGAAAGCCGAAGGTATTGTCGGTGTGGACATCCACGAAGGCAGCTATGCCTGGAGTGACCACATTATGGAGTTCTTTGCCGTCGGTACCGGGGTCGTGCAGATGCGCGCCGACCATCATATCCCGGCACCACAGCTGGTGCTATCCGTCAACGACTAGGAATACATGACTAGACCGCAACAGCCGGAACTTGAAGAACTGCTCCAGGACATCGATAAGTTGGAGCAGATCGTCGCTACCTGGGACGAGGAGCAGCGCATGACGGTGATTGCGCTTTTGCTTTCGATAGATTCGCTGCACAAGGAAGCATTTGCTCGTCTGGTCTCGGCCCTCAAATCAGATAAGCGCGGCTCCGAGTTACTGGAAGAGGCAAGTAAGGACGAAGTAGTCCAGGCTGTCTTGCGTCACTTCCGTCTGGGCGAGCTTTCCCTTGCCGATAAGGTGGAAATGGCGCTCGATACAGTGCGCCCGGCTCTGGCAACGCACGGTGGCGGGGTGGAGCTTGTGGCTATGGAGCCGCCGGCAACGGCGGTAATCAGCCTGACTGGTGCCTGCAATGGCTGTCCGGCCTCGGCCATGACCCTGAGTGAGGGCGTGGAGAAGGCCATTCGTGAGTTTGTGCCCGAGATTCTCGAGATAAAAAAGGTCGTCGGCTCGCGCCCACCGATTGTCGAAATGCCGACCGATATTAAGAGCCCGTTTGCGTGATCTCCGCACTGCAAGCGCAATACCGTTATCTGGCTGTTATCTAGCACTTGGACCATCAATTTATGCTCACGTCTCTGTCACGCTGGGCCGTTTATGATTTGGCCGTGCACCTCGGAAGGGCTTGCTTTGGGATTTGATTTGCCATTAGATGTTATGCCGCACTCGAGGCCTGTGGATACGGCTGCTAAATTACAGCCGTCGGAGAAGCCGGCGCCCGGACAGGCTAAGGCTCTGGACGCCCCGGTGGATAAGGCCGAGCCTTCGGTGATGCAATCGCTGGGCGGGGACTTGCTCAGCGACCCTCAGGCCGTCTATGACGCCGCTCACGGCAAGTTTGAACGCGAAAAGAAGGCCTACTGGGATAGTGTCGCGGCAGAGAAAAAAGCCCATCATTTTGTCATGACTTTCCCACCCGAATATACCGGGCCACCCAAGCCAAAGCCGGACAAACCAACGCCGGTAGCGCCCAATACTATCCCGACAATCAATGAAATGCTGGCTGATGCAAAGCACCTCAATCAGTTCGCCTTCGGTGATAAGAACCAGCCGACTTTCAACTTGACCGACGGCTCCGAGGCTGAGTTTAAGCAGAACTATGCCCGCGAGGCCCTGCGAGTTGGCCGGGCCCATGGTTTGCAAAAGGATGAAGTGCGCGATATTGTGCGCAGCATTTATGCTTTTGAAGACGGCGGCTGGGGCACGCATGACACGCTGTCCAGTATGCCGCAGTCTCTGGTTGTCGCTGATAAACCGGGCTCTACGGCGATAAGAGACGCGCGCAGAAATTTCCACCTTGATGGTGCCACCGCATCCAGTGCCCTGGGCTACAATCAATTGCTCATGCTCAGCACTATGGAGAAAATTTCTCATCAATCGAAACCTATCTCCGATCGGCTTGAGGAGCTGGCGAAGGCTGAAAGCGACCCGGCGCGCGCCGCTCAATTGCAGGATAAAGCTCGCATGGTGGCGGCGCTGGGACCTGCCCTGACCCGGGAACTGCAGGCGATGGTGAACGATGAGAACCGCAAGCCGCCTGCTGAGAGGAAGAACTATCTCAACTCTGATGGTACTTTTAGCGAGCAGCTGCTCAAGGATTTTGGTCGGTCTAAAGACCAGACTTCTGTCGGTTTGACCAGGCAGGATATGGCCCGGGCTGTACACGCCCTCAATCTCGATGCTGATGTCGGGCCGATAATACAGGCCCAGGAATTTGGTAATTTGCTCACTTACGCAGACAAGTTTAACTACCAGTCGCTGTTGCAGGGTAAAGAGCAGGATGACCAGAAAACACTGGCAGCTTACGATGCATTGCCAGCCGGGCAAAAAGCCAAGGCCGTGCAGGAAATAATGGATCTGGTAAAGCCGCAGCCGGATGCGGCGACAAAAAACAACCTGGTGCAAAAACTGACAAATATGCACGCCGGTGTTGACGATAATCTCTCCAGGAATAAGCTGCCTAAGGGCGAGGCTGACCTGCTTCGCACCGGGGTTTTGACTTTGCGGAGCATCGGTGAGAAAAGTGGGGCCCTTTCTCCCCCTGCTCAATTGCTTCTCTCCAAGATTGCGCATTCCTACTACGGCGGTCTTGATGCGACGAAGCTGACGCCGGCTGCTCTGGAACTGGCTAATCTGGCCGGGCCAAAGAATGCTGAGCAAATGTTGCATGCGGAGAATGCACACATTCCAACGCCAAACTTTTTCTCGCAGGCCGGTTACTACGCCAACCCCGTCACCAATAGGCGCACGGCGGCGGAGCTCCTGCTGCAGATCCAGCGCTCTATGCGCGGTCCCAATTATGATGCGACTCTGCACCAGGGTCAGGCTGATTTTGAGAGTGCCTTTGCCCGGTTGCCTTAGTAGGTGACTGCCTGAGCGTTCATCTGCGCCAGTATTTCATCGTGTAGTGCAAAACTTGCCCTTGTATCGGCGCTGTCCGTGCCGCAAATCAGAGCCCTCTTGTTCATCGTTTCGCTTACGATTGAGTGCGCTTCGGCAAACCTTCCCTGCTTCAAATAGAGTTCTCCCAGATTGTGCATGGTCATGAGTGTGCATGGACTGTCAGGGCCGTGGTCATGCTTGGCCCGCGCCAGAGAGATTTTGAAGAGCCTTTCGGCATCAGCATATTTGCCCTGCTCAAGGCACAGGTTGCCGACAGTTCTCGCAAATCCGCAAAAGTTTCCACGCTCTTGCTCGACTTTCCTGTTGGTGCTGGCGACGACATCGGCGCAGATTTTGTCTAGACTTTGATCGTGCAGCCCCAACTTTTCCCGAATTATGGCCAATTTCACCCTCGTGCCGACGGTCCATGGGTCATGGCTCCCCCGGTATTTTTCTTCAGTCTTGAGCAGAGCACTGTATAGCTTTTCTGCTTCGCTGAGGTTACCGCGTTTGTAGGTGATGTTGGCCAGAATGTGTTGCGCCTCAAGTCTCCAACCGCTCTGCGGGCCTAGCGTTTTAGCTTCTACTGCAAGCGCGTCTTGCGCCAGGGGCTCGGCCTCTTCCAGGTGTCCAAGATCGATATAAACATCCGCGAGTATGTGTTTCGTGCAAGCGATCAGGAGTTGTCCTTTTTCGCCAGGCAGGTTTTTTCCCAGAGCCAGTACTTCTTTTGCTGAAGTCTCGGCCAGGGGATAGCGACCCAGTATGGCTAAATTGCTCGCCACGGCGGCATGCGAAAGCAGTGCCAGGTAGCTATTGGGACCCAATGCTTTTTCGTAAGCGGCAGTCGATTGTTCTTCAAGATGCAGGGCTGTTTCGTTTTTGCCTTTGCAATATTCGATATTTCCAAGCCAGTGGCTGAAATAAGCGTAACCTGCATCATCACTGGTATCGCCGATATGACACTTCAGCGCGTTGGACAAAAGTGATTCTGCAAAATCTGTATGACCCTGCTGGTAGGCGCGCATACCTGTGAGGCCAAGTATTGTCCCTAGCGGTTGGAATTTCGCATGCCCTTCTACAGAGCTGTTGATGATGATCCAGGGAGCGAGAAAAAATGCGGACGACAATAGAATCGCCGCTGTTTGCGTGCGGGTGGAAAACCAGCTGTTGCGACTCAGTGCCATGTGTCTACTCCTTGTGATTTTTCTGCTGAGCGGCAGCAGCAAAAGGGAATCTGCTCATAAACCCGGGTCCGGTCCCATCTCCGCGAATACCAGGTGCCTGCGGTGCTTCAATAGACCCAATTTCGCCTGTGCCCCACTTCGATGCCAGAGTCAGTGGATTGGATTCTCCAAGCAGCGCTAATCTTGTTTTGTATGCCGAGTCGAAATGCTTCGTTGCTTCTGGGTATTTGGATTGAGCTAGCAAGTCTTCTCCCAGGAGATGCTGGATTCGCGCGGTTTCTTCCGTTTCTCTACCGGTGCGTTTGAGTTCGATGCTATACAGCTGCTCGGCAATGTTTTGCGCATTTAAGTATTGATGGTCGTGGAAGTAGACTTTGGAGAGAAGGTAGTAGCATTTGCATAATCTTGGCCGTTCATCTACCGAGCTGTCCTTCGTGGCTTCCACTGTCGCCAGGAGCCAGTAGCCCGCATTTTCTGATGCCCCCAGAGCGCCGTAATAGCGTCCCAGTATTTGCATAAAGGGACATGCCTCAGGGTTGTCTTCTCCCAAATTTGCAATCGTTCTAAGCAGTACCTGCTCTGCATCGGGGGCCTCGGCTTTTTCGCCGCGTTCCAAACGCAAAGCTGCAAGCCATACTTGTTGTGCCGCTGTCGCACCGTTGTTTGTTCCGTACACAATTTCGCTGCGCTCAATATTGGCGATGAGCAGTCTTTCCGCCTCACTTTTGCGGCCGCTGCCGTCCCATAATGCTGCCAGTGCCTCGGAAGCTTCTATGTAGAATTCCGAGTTGTTCGATTCCTTCTTTGCAAAATCATTTACGACAGCCGCTATTGCTGGTATGGCCGTCCTTGTTTCGCCGACAGATCGACTGTTGTAAAAAACGTCGCGGAGGGACGTATTTACCCAGCGATTGTCTGCGCCATAGATCTTCAGTCTTATAGCCAGTGCTTTTTCCAGGAATGGTTGAGCTTGCTGAGCTTGCCCCTGCTCTGCCAGGCCGAGACCTATGTCGTTAGTCGCGGCTGCCACGAAAGCATCATCCGTGGTCGCTGGGTAGAGACTGACGGATGTGCGCAAGAGCTTGTCCGCCAGTTGCGTTTGGCCCTGGTCATGGGCGTAATAAGCTGCTTCAGCCAGTATCAAAGCCGGCGGATTGCAGGCAACGTGCCCGTCGAGCTGATGATTGTAATGTTTAGCGATGACCGCACCGTAGGCGCCGGCAGCGAAGATTAATGTCCCAAACGCGGCTACCACTCCCTTTTTGAGGAGCTTCGGCGCCGAGCATGAAACTGTCGCAGCGGTCAGCATCCGCGACTGAGGGCCATAGTAATCACTCCGTTAAGGGTGTTTTCTCACCCTAGCATAGTAAGGAGGACAGCGACACCGGGAAATTCCTGAGTTCGGCAATCCCATTCAAAACGTGATGAACAAGTTGTCTCCTCTGGCTTCGTCAATACGAACTAGATTGTTTCCGATTTCCATAGTTTTTGGCGCTCTTTCTCCGACATCCATCATGCGTACCTGGATTGTTTTTAGGTATAGATGTTGCGCTTCACTAGCCTGTCCCTTCTGCTCTCTGATCTCTCCGAGCAAATTCAGTGTACTCGCGCAGTTTGCGCCTCGGGCATGTTCAATACCCCCGTTCATTTTAATTATCTGGCAGGCGAGTTCATGTGCTGTTTCCGGCTTGCCCTGGGCAAAATACAGTTCGGCAAGACGCAACATAGTGACTTGCGTTAATGGGTGCCGGGGCCCTAGAATTGCTTGAGACTGCTTCAGGGATAAGCTGAGCAGCCATTGAGCGTCCTCATACTTGTGGGTCAGCAGGCAAAGAGTGCCCAACTCGCGTTTGAAGGCTACAGACTTAGCGGACGGGGCCTTTTTGAGCCATTCTTTGATCTGTTGGTCTATTCCAATTGTCTTGCCTTGTTTGATTCGGGAGTGAGCCAGATCCATCTGACCGATGGTTTTCCATTCAGGGTCAATCCCACCAAGACTCCTTTCGATCTCGACTTCTTTCTGATAGGCCGCTGCCGCTTCGCTGTAGCGCCCCTGTTCCAAATGGATATCGCCGAGGACTGAAATGGCAATTGCGGTGTGGAGGTCTTTTTCGCCGTAAAGTTGCCGTGCTAACGAGTAAGCTTCCAGCGCTGCCGGCTCTGCGCGTTGTATTTGCCCTGTAAGCAAGTAAGCTTTAGAAAGCTCATGCTGAGTGTATCTCAAGGCCAGCTTCGTGGCTGGTAGTAGTTTCCTGGCTGCACTCGCAGTCTCTTCGGCGAGAGGAATGCCTTCGTTGAATCGTCCTAGTCTTAATAGGTCGGCTGCTACATACGCCATTCTCTCGACCGATCTCTGATGATTTGGACCAAAAACCCGAGTGTTTATTTCCAGTATCTGCTGATCAAGCGGAAGCACTAGTGCTGGAACATCTTGATTGAAGAGAATGCCTGCTTTTGCGCTGGCAAAAAGTGCATAACCAGTGTCTTTGCTGATGTCTCCGTAGAAATTAGCTAGCGAAATATCCATCAGGCGTAAGGCCAGGGGCTCATTTTCGCAATCCGCGGCGATACAACCAGCGAGGCCGAAGAAAGTGCCTATAGGTTGAAAGTTTGCAGGGCTTCTCGTGACCAAGCTCACCACAATCCAGGGAAGGAGCGCAAAAAGGATGTAGCACTCGATTACGGCCTTTTGGCGCCAGCTTATTAATCTGCAATTAGTAAGCAATGTCATCGATCGGTGCCTGGTAAATAATAGGAATCACCAAGGTAACACACAGCCTGGGACAAAGAAAGTTGGCACACTACCTAAACAGCTCTACTTCCCGTCGTAATCCAGCTTCTTGCACTCGTCGAGGTCTTTCTGCGCCAGGGCCGGCTGACCCAACTTCTTGTAGCAGCGCGCCCGGGCGAAGTAGCTGGGCCCGGCCCAGTCCGGACTTTTTTCTATGCTGGACGTATAGTCCTGAATCGCTTTTTTGTAGTCGCCCATCAATTCATATACGGCCGCGCGCTTGCGATAGACGTTTTCGTCATTGGTGTTGAGTGCCAGTACGCGGGTGTAATCTGCAATTGCTTTCGCATACTCTTTTGTACGCGTGTAGGCAGTGGCTCTGAGCGCGTACACTTCGTGGTAACCGTCAAATTTGCTATCAATAGCCAGGGTATAGTCAATGATTGCTTGTTTCGGATTGCGATTGTCGCTGTTGAGGAAATTACCGCGCACTTTTCGAGCTTTGCCGCATTTGGGAAATTCCGCTAAGACTCGGTCGAGGGCTTTCAGTGCCTCATCTACTTTTCCTTGCTGCCCGAGATTGTTGGCCAGAGATAAGCCTGCATTTTCATGACAGCTTGGCGGCGTCAAGTTGATGTATGTCTGGTAGTCCTTTGCCGCCGCGTCGAAATTGTCTAATTTGTCATGGCAATACCCGCGAGTGGAATAAGCCTCAACCCGCCCTTTGTCCAGAGCCAATGCGCGATCGCAATCAGTAATAGCCCTGGCGTATTCATCTAAGTCGCAGTAGAGGCTACCTCTTTCTTCGTACAGTCGAGCCTCTTTCGGTGCAAGCGCAATCGCTCTGGTCAAATAAGGTATGGCCAGTTGCTTCTGATTCTGGTTTTTCAAGCGCTTTGCCTGGTCAAAGAGTCGCTCCACCTGCGGCGAAAATTTATGCTCCTCCGCGCGTGCGACCCCGTAGTGAGTCGACAACAAGGTCAACGCTGCCAGACAACAGCTCGTGACCACGGATGAAAGGTTATTTTTGCTCCGCGGTTTTTGCTGCATTGTTTTCGCTTTTGATGGCTGCCAGCACCGTTTGTGCCTGTTTTTGTTTACCACATTTTTGCAGATACTGGGCATAGTCTTTCAGCATCGGCGTCCATTTCTCCGCCGGCATGTCCATGGATTCGGCTTTCCATGCGCTTATCCATTTGGCCGGGGTCTTTGTTCCCTCGCCGCCGCCGTCGGCGAGCTCCACAAGATCCTGGCTGGCGTCGAAGCACAGCTCCATTCGCGCCGCCGCCATGGCCGGGCGACCACTTTGAGCGAGTGCCAGTGCGGCTTTCTGCCCGCGTTTGAGCAGTGTTTCCAGGCTCTGTTGATTGATGTAATTGCCGGGATACATGACGTTGTGCTCTTTCTCCTCCCAGGCGTCGAGCTGCGCTCGTGTGCCTTTTTCGGCCAGGGCCGTCAGGGCATCGACCTCGGCCTGCGATGGATCGCCTTTTTCTGTCTTGACCAGCGTTGCCTTGACCCCGTCCCAGCGGAAGCTCTGGCTGATATAGGCGGCGCAGCCCGGGAATTGCGACATGACATAAAGGAGGCCGTTGCGGCAGAGGACATCGCACTTGGCCCGGTTGAATTCCTCGCTGACCGGCAGAGGCGCTTTCCACACGATTTTGCCGGCTTTCGTGCCCAGGAGAAAGGCTTTCTTGCTGAATGAGCCATCGGGCTCCTCCACAAAAAATACGCTCAGTTTTGTGGCGCCGGCTTTTTTCAGGGGCCCGGCATTCTGGACTTCGACATTGGCCAGGGTCTCCGGTACCGCACTGCCGACGGCAAGGGGCGCATCGGCCAGGGATGGTAGAGCGGTCATGAGGGAAATGGCGCAGGTAGCAGCCATGGAAAGTATTGAGTAAATTGATGGTTTTGCGGTTTTGGTGTTCATTGTCAGGGGCCCTGTCCGAAAAATCGTATCTAGCATACAAGCAGACTCCTCGGGCAAACCAATTTAGAGGGGTGTAAAATCAGAGGCCAGCCTCCAGGTTATGACAATCCACTATAGTGAGCGGCCAAATGAGCACCCCCCATCATATTAGAGTGGCTACAGAAGGCGACGCCGCGGCCATCCTGGCAATTTATGCCCCTTTTTGCGGCCCGGACTCGGCTGTTTCCTTTGAGATTGAGCCCCCCAGCCTTGATGAAATGCGCTCGCGCATCGCCTCCACCCTGCCTGCCCTGCCCTGGATTGTGGCTCACAGTGCCGACGGCAAGCTTCTCGGCTATGCCTATGCCGCTATGCACAAGACCCGCGCGGCTTACCGCTGGTCGGTGGACGTGACCATTTATCTGGGGCCCGACGCCCGGCGCCAGGGGGTGGGCCGCCGACTGTACACCCGGCTCTTTGATATTTTGCGGGGACAGGGCTATGTCAACGCCTATGCCGGTATCACACTGCCCAACGAGGCCAGCCAGGGTCTGCACCGGGCGATGGGCTTTTATGAAGTCGGCGTTTATGAACAGGTGGGATTTAAGAGTGGCAAGTGGCATGACGTTATCTGGCTGGCGCTGCGATTGCAGCATCATTCGGAGACGCCGGCCGAGCCCATTACCTTTAGCGAGTACATCAGCAAAAATGGGGTTTAACCCGCAATCAGCCAGGAGGAAAATATGCAATCGCGTGTGAAAATCAGAGGGGCAGGAGGCGGGTGGCGCCGCGTCTTGACCGGGGCGGTGTTTGGGCTGGGGCTTTTGAGTATCGGTTTGGGCATCGGTCTGACGCCGGCGCTGGCAGGACCGGGCTTCCAGGAAGCGGTGGCCGACTATAACGCCGGGCACTATGCCAGAGCCCTTGGAACTCTGCAGGCGGTCAAGTCCGCTTATCCTACTAATGCTCTTGTTCATTATTATCTGGCGCTCTGCGAGCAGGCCGTGGGTCATATCGAGCAGGCCAAGGCCGAGTACCAGTGGGTAATCGCCAGCCGCGATCCCAAGCTTGCGCCAATGGCCGCGACCGGACTGGCTCAGCTGTCGGGTGCCCGCACGAGCGGCAGTGGGTCCAGCAGTTCTTCGTCCATGGCGGCACCCTCCTCCGGCGGCCAGCGAGCTGCCACCGGCAAAGTGAAGAAGGTACTGGAATTCTGGGCCACCTGGTGAGGGCCGTGTACCAGGTTTGCGCCCGTGTTTGGCGCAACAAAAAGTAAGTTTCCCGACGTTACCTTCGAACAAATCGACGTAAGCGAGCATGGTTCACATGCCGAAGAGAAACAAAAGTATGGTGTCCAGGGTATCCCCTGTGTCGTATTCCTCGACCAGTCAGGAAATGTTCTGTTTAGCGGTATCCCCTACGGGAATGAAGAAGGGTTTGCCTCACAAATCCAGCAATATCGGTAAACGGAAAATATTTTTCTCGTGAGTTTAGACTTTCACGTGATTATCACAAGGAGAGTTTTATTGTACTGCCATGGAAAGCAGCGGTCGTTTCGACTAAAGCGCTGAGCAATCGATTCTGTGGGGGAGTCGGTAGCACAAAAAGGCTCTGATAATGCTGCTTTTCAAAATATTTCTCACGGGGGAAGAGAGGGGGGTCAAGCGCAAGTTTGGCCCCTACTCCGTGGAAGAGATATTTATTGAGGCGGAGTACGATAAGGTTTCGGGGTAAACATCCAACCATTTAGATTTTGGTCCTTAAATGCATGCGGCGCGATTTGCGTTCCTGTACGCTTCTGGTTAATCAGCTCGCGCAGTCTTTGCAGGGCCGCTTCGGCCTGGACATCGGCAATTGATTGTTGCTCATCGCGTTGAAACTCTTCATCAGCTTTGGATGCCATGGTGAATGCCCTGTCGAGGTCGCCTTCCTGGAAGCTGAGCCAGGCTCCAGTAAGGTAGCGCAGACCTGTGTTTTGAATGCCGGTGTAGTCGTTGGCGGCGAGCCAGCTTTTGCGGGCGTTTCCGGTGGCGTGCAGATCGAGATCGCAGAGTACTTTGAAATAATCCTTGGTGGATCTGGACGTTCCGTGCCGACCGTCGGTTTGTTGAATGGCATTGAGCACCTTGAGCGCATCGGCGCTATGTCCTGTTTCGCGCAGTGCCAGGGCTCTGAGCAAGGCGATCTCGTAGGCCTTGAATCCTTTCTGCGTGGTTAGCGTGCTCAGCTCCTGGGCGGTTTTAGAGTCGTTGCAGGCGAGCAGGTCATAGCTGCAGAGGTAGAGATTGTGGCTATCCATGCCCAGATCGAGCCAGAACTTGTTGAGATGGTCGCGGGACAGTGCAGCCGATTTGCGCAGCATGGCCAGTGACGTTTCGCTTACGCCATTATCCCGTATGCGGCTGATGGCCACGCTTCTGTAGGGCTTGGCGTTACCGACGTTGTGGTCTACCAGTATTTGTCGGTCGATTGTCGCCAGGTCGTACTTTCCATTCCATGTATAAGCCCTTTGCCTGTCGTCAAGGATTTCAACATTGTTGTGCACCGCGTATGCGTTGCTGAAATGAGTAATGGCATTTTGCTGATTGCTGGCAGTGAGCCTGCCCTGCAAATATGGCATGGCTTCAGGGTCCACCAGTAGCGAAAACCCGAAGATGATGATCGGCAGAACGGAGAGAACAGTCATTCCCAATACGGTCGCGGGCAGGTTTAGCTCTTTCCTGGGTCTGGTTGGTCTCAGTGGCGATGCACTTTCAGCTGCTGTCGCGGGCGATTCTTTTTCCGGGGTGGGGTCGGCCGGAGGGGGATCGGATTGTTCTTGTGTGTCGATCACCGCCGGTGGCGACGCTGGGCCTTCATTGCCTACTTTTAGCTCTACGTCAACCTTTTCATCGGTTTTTGGTTTAAATGGCTGAGTCATGATACGCATGCCCCCGATATGTCCTTGACCGCGATTGCGGTATCGCTGGCGGTGGCGTAGCGCTCATCCGCTTCCAGGGTTGTCAGCTTGCGTACCAGGGCACAAAATGGCTCCGAGAGGTCGTTGCGTACTGTCGCCGGATCGGACTGCGTTAAGGGCTCTGGATCTTTGCCGGTGGCCAGATAATAGAGCGAGCAGCCCAGTTGATAAAGGTCCCCGGCCGGGATGAATGTGCCGCACCACTGTTCCGGCGAGAGGAAGCAGTGCTTGCCGACGATGGTCTGGGAGGCATTAGTGTTGACTTCTTCGGCTACGTTGAAATCGACCAGTTTGACGGTTTGACCGTCCCAGATCAAATTGTCGGGTGTGAAATCCCGGTGCATGAGTGGTTTTTCGCGGGTGTGCAGATAGTGCAAAATGGAGCAGCACTGGGAGGCGATGTTCAGTAAATCATGCTCTGGCATCGCTCCGCATTCGTCTACACTGTTGCGCAGATTGTGTCCCTGTAAGGCTTGCATCACGATATAGATGCGGCCGCTATCAATGAAATAATCGAGGCATTTGACGACGTTGGGATGGTCGAGCGATTTGAGCAGTTCAATCTCAGAGATTATTTGCCGCAGTATTGTCTCTTTGGAAGTGCGGGTGCCACCGGAGTTGATGATTACTTCTTTGATCGCCACCACGTCTTTGCCATGGTCGGAGGAGTTGGTTGTGGCTGAATAAACTACCGAGAATCCGCCATAGCCAAGCACGCCTGTCAGCTCATAGCGGCCGTTCTGGAGGGTGTGGCCGGCTTCGAGGAGGCGTCTTGTGTTTATGCTCTGCGGTGAGCGCAGCTCGCTCAGCCACAGCGCTGTGAAGCTGGAGTCTACAGCTGGTGCTGATTCTAGCTGCTGCGGCAGCTCGGCCTGGACCGTATTTGCCGGTGCGTTTTCACGCAGTGTCTTGATGAATTTCACACAGTCGGCATCAAAACCAAAGAGATCGAGAGGCAGCCTGAGGCATTCGCCTTCGTACATGTTGGCCGGTTCTTTATTGGCTGCCGCTTCTAAAAAATGATAATTGCGCCTGAGGCTGTTGAGCTCTACTTTATCCAGTATTTTTCTGATCGGGTTCGCCTTCTTGACGAAGGCGTCTTTTTCCAGATAAAGCTCCAGTACGTCGCAGTCGCGCAGACCGCGATAGTGCAGTTTGCGGGTCCTGGCCAGCAATACTTTGTCCCAGGCGATAAAACGCTTCTTGGCGCCGAAGGCAAAGCCCTGGGGATTGAGATAAACCGCTTCGGGAAAAGGTGTATAAATGCTTGGCGAGACCCGCAGGCTGGCGAAGATGAAGGCGATGAGTAAGGTATAGACGAGGGCGAAGACATTTCCCAGGGCCAGGGCGAAGAGGAAAGGTGCGTGCAGCAGCGAGGCGGCGCCGTAGTACTCCAGGTGCATGTGGGCGAAGGAAACTGCCCAGGTGAGATAGAGTGGTCCGGTGATCAAAAGGCTCTTGCCCAGGCTTGATGCGTAGGCGTTGAGGACGCTCCTCCAGAACCAGTTGCGTGCTTCGGCCGGTTTGATTTTACCGTCCGACTCCATCATTTTGGATGGGAAGAGCGGGATGCGCACTTCGTCTGCGGCCAGTGGCGGCTCTTCCGTGTTGAATCTCAGTAGTGGCACAAACTTGTTTTTCAGCATGATCAGGCGCTCACCACAGGAGTTGGCTTGTTCATTTTAAGTGTGTGCAGCACGGCGTCGCTGTCGGGGCGGTCGGCGCTGTCGAAGGCCGTGCACTTTTCTATCAGCTCCTTCAGCTCGCTTGATACTTGCACCTCGTCAAAGGCGGGCAGCTTGCCCATGCTGGGCAGGTCCTTGCCGGTCAGCAGAAATGAAAGAGTTGCCCCGAAGGCGTATATGTCACTCTCCGGTGATGGTTTGCCGCGCAATTGTTCCGGCGGCATGTAGCTCTGCTTGCCTATCAAGGTCGCTGTTTTGCCCGTGTTGTAAACGTTGGCGGCGCCAAAGTCGACTACTGTGACGGTGCCGTCCTCGGCAAGCATGATGTTGTCCGGTGTGAAATCGCGGTGCAAAATTGCCGGACTGTGGTGGTGCAGGTAATGCAGTACCGACGCCAGTTGTGCGCCTATATCGCGCACTCGGGCTTCGGGAAGCGCTCCCTGCTGCCGCACGTACTCACGGATGTTTTTGCCCGGCGCCTGTTCCATGACGATGTAGCTGCGTCCGTTTTCAATAAAGTGATCGATCACTTTGACGATGGCTGGATGGTCGAGCTTGGCTAAAATAGAGGCTTCGCGATTGAATTGTTCGAGCAGCTTCTTCTGCATTTCGTCATCGCTGTCGATCGGCGCCACCAGTTCTTTGACGATTACTTTGCCTCCGTCAGCTGTTGCAGCCAGATAGGTGGAGCTGTTGACCCGGGCGGCAATCGTCATGTAGATGGTCAGGCGGTCATTGCCGCAGCGCGTGCCTGGCGGCAGGGTGACGTAGTTGGAGATTTCAAATTTGCGGTTGTATTCTTCCAGCCAGACTTGTGTGCAATTGTCGAGATCCTTTGTTGATGCGCCGGAGAGGGTCTGTACCTGCATGTACAGGACCTCCGGAGCCAGTACTTCCTGCGGTACGAAGCGTGAAAGAGCGGCAAAAAATTGCTCTCGTTGCGCATCGTCCAGGACCCAGAGATTGAGATAGGTGGTGTTGGCCAGCATCGAGCTGTAGGTGTTTTTGCGGCCGCGCCAGTCAAAGACAAGAGAGTCGCAGCGACCGTAGCGCGCGGCGATCAGGCTGGATAAACTCTCGGCTTTCTGGTAGCGCACACATTCCAGGTCGGACCAGCGGTGTTTCTTGTGATAGAGCAGGAAGTCCGGCAGGAAGGGCAGCGTCAGCTGCTTGGTGAAGCCGTCGCGGGTCATGGTGATTTTGTTTTTCATCTTTTTGATTGAAAGAAAAATCGTACCCAGCAATACGGCATAACCGATGAGGAAGAGATTGCCGCCGTGGCGTCCGAGGGAGTTTGTCAGCAACGAGCCGATCAGGTTCAGTAGAACCATGCCCAGCACAAACATTTGCCAGGCGACCATTCTTTCCCAGTGTCTTTCTCCGGTAGCCGGATTTCTGTAAAAGAGCCTGGTGCCACCCATTGGGAAGAGAAATGTAGCAGGCCGATCTGCGCCTTGATCGCTTGCGGTTTGATTGGCCGGCAGCATGCGCACCTTCCTGGGCTGATTCTCTCAATGTCCTTATTGATTCCTGATCCAGGTTATACCCCAGTCTTGCGCTGCTCGCTCGGAATTTCGCTTTTTACAACTAAACCATATAATAGAACAGCGGAAAGTAAATAGTGACGAGGCCCTCGAGGGCTTATCACTACTTACTGCCCGAGTAACCGCAGATGTTCGGCTACTGTCCTTGCGAGCCCAAGGTTGTCTGTGTAAATGCCGTCCACGCCCATCTTGAACAACTTGGCCATGAGGGTGGGATCGTTTACTGTCCAGACAAAAACACGGATGCCTTTCTTGTGAGCAGCGCGCACAAAGGAAGGCGTGACGATTTTCAGTCGGCCCTTCTTGAGCGGCACCTCGATGAGGAGACCGCGCTTCTTGAACACGCGTGAGACGCGCAGGCGAGAAAGGCTGGCGAAGCGAATGATTTCGCCCGTCGTGTGGCCGGTGGAGAGCTTCGGTTCGTACTGCCGCAGCTTCTTGCCCAGTCTGCCTTTGAGGGCAATGAGCTCAACTGTGGTGCGGTCGAAGCGGTCGAAGCGCTTGATCAGCTCAACGACTTTGACGCAGAGCGGCCAGCTCTGGTCCTTGATTTCGACGGAGATGATTGCTTGCGGGAAAGTCTGGAAGACTTCCTCCAGCGTTGCAATCTGCGCCGGGAAGGCTACTGCGCTTCCACGAGGCTTGTTGTCTCGCGGCGTCTTCAGTGTGAGCGCTTTCAACTCTTCCAGCGTCAGGCTGCTTACAGCGCCCTTGCCGTAGGTTGTGCGATCGACTGTGGGGTCGTGAATGACCACCACGTGACCGTCCTTGGAGAGCCGCACATCGAGCTCGAGCATGTCGGCTCCGAGTTCAAGTGCGCGCGCAAAAGACGGGATGGTATTTTCCGGAAAGTCCAGACTTGCGCCCCTGTGACCGATGAGAATCGGTCCAACAGTGCACAAGCCCTTCTTCGCGGGTTTCCTCAGCGGATGGGTAGAGAACAGCTCATCGAGCGTCTTTACCCCTTGTGTGTTGGACATGATTTTCATGCTCCTGGGGTGAAAAATGGTGTGAGGGAGAGAGAAAAGTTCTCTCTCTCCCCCACGCCCAAATTGTGATGCTTACTTCGAGCCCTTGGACGACTTCTCATCGGGCTTGCAGTTGTCTTCGGGCATCACGCAGACGACTTCGGACTTGGGCTTGACCAGGCGGAAGATGCCCGCCAGGATGAAGCCGCCGAGGAAGCCGCCGATGTGAGCCCAGTACGCCACGCCACCTTCGCTGGCAGCGGGTACGACCGCCGACAGGTGGGTGCCGAGCATCGAGGCGACGTTGTTGATCTGGTTGACCGAACCAACGTGGTCCAGAACACCCGAGAACTGCATCACGAACCAACCGATCAGGAACCAGTAGGCGCGCGTGTGCACGTAGGCGGGAGCCGGGTAGACGTAGAACCCGGAGATGGTGGCCTTCGGCCAGAAGAACAGGTAGCCACCGAGGACGCCGGCGATCGCACCAGAGGCGCCGAGGGTCGGAGCCATGCTGGAGGTGTCGCTGAAGGCGTGGGTCAGAGTGGCGAGGACGCCGCAGACCAGGTAGAACCAGAGATAGTTCCACTTGCCGATGCGGTTTTCCATGCCCTTACCGAAGACGTACAGGAAGACCATGTTGCCGAAGATGTGACCGAACGATCCGTGCAGAAACATCGAGGTGAAGACCGTGCAGATTGCCCAGCCGATAGCGCTCGGATCTCCGCTGGAGAAAGCGCTGATGAAGTTGTGCGGCACCATCAGGTAGGTACCGAAAAGCTCGTTGCCGTGTCCGGAGACAAGCATGCCGACTTCCCAGAAGAAAGCGAGCACGTTTGCCACGATGAGCCACAGAGTTACCGTCGCCGGATTGAGGCAACGGAGGTTGTCTTTGAGAGGAAACATTTGAACAGCTCCTTAGCTACCCCAGGGTTCGCGGGATTGCGGACACAGGGGCATTTGTTTTTTCGGAGAAAGAAGACCGTGCGAAGACTGCCTGAAGCGACAAAATGCTCAGGTGGAGTGGAAGCTAGAATTTTCCGGGGGAGTAACTAAATGCTTGGAATTTTCTCGGTCTTAAAAAAGAAATGTGGGTAGGCCCTAGGAATATCTTGTTCAGCAAGTGAATCTCAAGATATAAGCCTGTTCCTGGATAATTAGACCTATAGCGCGCTTAGTTTATATTGACAAGCTTGGGCGGCTCAAATTTGGAATTGGCCTGCCCGGGAGCACGTTCTACCGCCTTTGCATCGGCTAGCGAAAGCCGTGCTAGGACTGAAATATATGAGGCCTCACACATCTTTTTGGTGGTCTTTTCGTTTGATGCCCAGCCGGTCGCGCCTTGATCGATCGAGGCAGGATCTAAAGAGACTAGATGAGTAGATACTTCTCGGGCCTGTGTTTGCATGTAGTTGGCGCTTATTGCTAGGTAAAGGGAGTAATTCATTCTTCCCCAGCCAAGAAAACCTCAACAAGCACATCAGTTCTTATTTTTGATCCCATTTTCGAGGTACCCGCTCCTCGATAACTCCACGCATTCAAGTCCTGGCATTTCTGCTCAGAGCCTGGATGAAACTGGAGGACTCTCACCCGGGTAGTGTCACTTCGCATATTTGCAATCGCCCAGATATCCCGCCCTCAGTCCAGCGACTCATGTCCGGATTGCGGTGTCGTCTGCTGGACCTCTTGCACTGCCTGCAGTGGCGCGCAACTCTTTGGAGAATCCCTACAATGAACAAACAACAACAGAAGGAACTGGCTCGCACAGGGCGTTCCCTTCTCAAACTGCATGTACTCGGCGCTGCGCACGCGGTCACCGGTTCGCTCTTCCTCTTCGAGCAGATTTCTGCCGAGAAGACGACCCGCTTCGTGCTCGACGTCGGTCTGACAGTGGAAAACCAGAACGTTGACTTCCAGAAGAGGTTGCCCGCCGGCATCAACGCCTCGGACATCAACTTCGTGATTATCTCTCACGCCCACGTGGATCACTGCGGATACCTGCCCAAGCTCATCAAAGATGGCTTCAAGGGCAAGGTCTTCGTCACTCCCGCGACCCGGGACCTGATGGCCATCATCCTGCCCGACTCCGGTTACCTGCAGGAGGAAGCCGCCAAGCGCCACAAGGCTCGCTACGAGCGTGACCGCAAGGCCGCGGCCGCCATTGCCACCGAGGCGGGCGACAAGTCCGGCAAGAACGACAAGACCGCACGCAACAGGAGCCAGAAGGCCGCCGGCAAGGCTCGCCAGCAGGCTGCTTCCGGTTCGCCGCGCTTCACCCCGCTCTACACCCAGCTCGATGGCCAGGAAGCGATCAAGACCCTCGTCCCCGTCGCCTACCATCAGCGCCGTCGCCTGACGCCTGACATCGCTTTCACCTTCACCGACGCCGGCCACATTCTGGGCTCGGCTGTGGTCAATCTGGAAGTCGGCAGCGGCAGCGAGCGTCGCACCTTCTGCTTCACCGGCAACGTCGGCCGTCGCAACATGCCCCTGCTGCGTGATCTGGAGCCCGTCGAGGCCGCCGATTACGTCATGCTCGAGGCCACCTACGGCAACCGTCTGCACCAGAAGCGCGACCGTCTGAGCGTCCTCGCCGCCAAGGTGAACGAGGCCTACGAGCGCGCCAAGACGCGTGATCCGAAGTGGGGCTGCGGCGTCATCCTGATTCCGTCCTTCGCTGTCGGCCGCGGTCAGACCGTGCTCAACGACCTGCGCATCCTGATGGAGAGCGGTCGCATTCCGGTCATCCCCGTCCACGTCGACGGCAAGATGACCAACGCCGCCACGGACGTCTACAAGGCCTATCCGGCGATCATGAACGACGAGACCCGCAAGGTGCTCGAGTCGGGCAAGGATCCGTACGCCACGCCCAAGAACGTGCTGTGCCTGGACTGGCAGGCTTCGGAAGCCCTGCGTCAGCCGCACAACGAGCCGATCATCATCGTCGGTTCGAGCGGTATGGCCGCCGGCGGTCGCATCGTCAACCATCTCAAGCACTGGCTGCCCGGCAAACAGAACACTGTG
Organism: Cyanobacteria bacterium SZAS LIN-3; assembly: GCA_018266215.1. Classification (GTDB taxonomy): domain Bacteria; phylum Cyanobacteriota; class Vampirovibrionia; order Obscuribacterales; family Obscuribacteraceae; genus REEB67. The sequence goes on from JAFEAV010000053.1 coordinate 44,078, forward strand.
ATGTTCGTTGGCTATCAGGGCACCGGCACTCTGGGTCAGGCGATTGTGCGCACCTCGGCTGGTGAGCGTCCGGACAGCGTCGTCGCTGCTCCGACCACGCCGCAGACCGTGTCCATCGCCGGCAAGCCCGTGCGTCTGGCCGCGAAGATCGAGTTCATCCCCGACTATTCGGCGCACGGTGATTACGAAGACCAGCTCGCCTGGTTGAAGAAGTTCAAGCGTCAGCCGAAGCAAGTCTTCATCGTCCACGGTGACGAAGAGGCGCTTGCCGGTCTGAAGGGCCACATCGAGCGCGTCCTCGGCTGGAAGAACATCGTGATTCCGTCGAACCGCGAGGAATTCGAACTGTAAGGTCTGAAAGGACCTGAAAGGTTGGCAGGGAGAATGGTGTGTGATGAGCATTTATTGCTTGTTGCTCGCCATTCTCCTCTGCTTCCTTTTTTCTTTTGATTAACGATAGATTATAGTAGTAGTAGAGAAAACTTACCTCCCCTGATTAGGCAGCCTGGCCGCTGCGCGTCGAGGAGCGAAA
>JAFEAV010000054.1 GCA_018266215.1 Cyanobacteria bacterium SZAS LIN-3
AACGGAATGGCTGAGTGTTTTAATCCTCAGCTGCGTTAAATGGGGAGGGATGAAAGAAAGAGAGAAGCGACAGGAACCCTGGTGGGTCCCCATCGCTTCTCGAGAGCGAAGGCTGTTACTTACGCTTGCCTTCGCCGGTGCCGCTCTTGCTGTCGGTGGTGGACGGCTCGGGCTGAGGGCCCTTGCCGACGTAGGCGACGGTGGCGAGCGGGTAGTGCATCTTCAGGAGCTGGGACTGCTTGCTCGTGATCTGGTAGACCAGTGTCAGACTCCACGGTGCCTTCATGGCCACGCGGGCTTCCACAAGCTCCATGCGCAGGATGGACGGAGCTTCCTTCTTCGCCGTCACCCACTCTTCCAGGGCGTCCTTCTCGCTTTCCAGCGCGATGGTCACCGAGTAGAGATTGCGCACCTCGGTCTTGGCCTCTTCAGCCGCGGCCGTGATCTGACGGTCGAACCCGGCGTACTTCAGCCCAAGCGGCGTGTCCTTCTTGGACGGGGCGATGGTGTCCTGGGGAGCAACCACGCCGGCGTCTTCGAACAACTCGAACTTGAGCAGCTTGCCGTCCCGGTATGCGGCGTCGTAGGACACCTTGACCAGGTCGCCGCTGATGATCTGGATGCCGTTGTTGGCGTCCTCGATCAGCGAGATCAGGCGGTTGAGCGCGCTGGTGAAGTACTTGCGCACCGCACGACCGATACGACGGGCGTTGCCGGTGTTCTTCAGCGCCTGGTCGAGCATGTACTCGATGGCGTCGTCCTGCACTTCGATGGTGAACGCCGAGCCGCGGCCCATCGTCTCCATGAAGCGAGTCTTCACTTCGTTGACGCGCAGGCTGGTGATGCCGCGCAGCTCGTCCTTGGTCAGCTTCTTGAAGAAGACGAACTCTTCGAAGCGGTCCAGCATCTCGGGACGATACCGCTCACGCAGTGCGCCCATGATGATGTCGCGGGTGGCCTCGTTCTTCTGGTCGACGGTCTCGCCGACGAAGCCGATGCGCTCCTTGCGGTTGACCGCTTCCTTCGAGCCGGGGTTGCCGGAGTAGATGATCAGGACGTCGCTGAAATCGACTTCCTCGTTGTCGCCGAGCGGCATGACGCCGTCCTCGGAGGCATTCAGGAAGAGGTCGTCGATGGTGTGGTACATCTTGTCGGCTTCGTCGACGAAGACGACCGAGATGTTGCGCGACGAGCCGCGGCGGCTGGCCACCAGGTTCTTGCGGCAGAGCAGCTTGCGCGGATTCTTGCGGAACTTGCGTGCCGCCTTCTCCGGATCCTTCTCGTCTTCGGCCGCTTCACGCGCTTCGCGAGCTTCGGTGTCCTTCGGGTCTTCGAAGCCGACGTATCCCGGAGGGGCGCCGATCAGGCGGTTCGCGGTGTACTTGTCGTGCAGCGAGGCACCGTCGATCTTGACGTAGGCGTTGCGATGGCCGTGCAGGTACTCGACGACGAGCTTGACCAGCTCAGTCTTGCCGACGCCGGGTTCGCCGAGGAAATAGTAAAGTCCTGCCGCCTTGCCGCTGTCCTTGAGCTTGCTCAGGGCCATGGTGATCATGCGCACCGCGGCTTCGATGGCTTCGGGCTGGCCGATCAGTCGTTCAGACAGCCAGGCCCGCATGTCCTCTTCCTGCCTTGAGGGACTGTAGGGGTCCAGCAGGATGGGTTTTCTGATTTTTTGCATTGAAGTAGACATAACAAACTCCTTTGCGTCTGCGGGCATATCGCAGCCCCGACGCTCTTTTGTGCCTGCTCAAACGCGCGCGAAGAAAAGCACCGACTGGTCAAATGACACAGCCGGCGCCCGTCTTGGGTCGTGAAGGAGTCAAGCGGTTTTTACAAGAAGATAAGACGAACCGGCTCACAGAGCCGAATCGGTACCGATTTGGAGCGAGAGCTCCTACGACACCAGTTTCAGCATGTCCATGTAGGACTGCTTCACCGGTTCGCGTTCCTCGTTGAATAACCTCCGGGCGAGCGAGACAATCTCCGCTCGAGCGGATTCGACGTCACCGTTTTGAGGCACGAGGACCTCAATTTCGGCGTAGTGACCGGAGTTTACCCCCAGTCCCTCAACTTCATCGAGCGCCACAATCACGTGTGCATGACCCGGGCTCGTGTGATCCAGCCGAAGCTTGGAAAACTGGAGCAGAGCCTTGCCGCGTATGAGCCGGCCGAGGAAGAGCAGGAAGGCGCGGGAGAGCGGGGACAGGTGTCCTTCGGTCTCGCTGCGTTCCTTGCCGCCACTGACTATCACCCACTCTTTCATGGTGAGGACGGTATGCGTCTTGCCTGCGACAGTTTCGTCGCGGACGCGAAGCATTTCACCGTCCACCTTGACGGGGAGGAAACGGTCAGTCATCTCGATGCGCTGGGACAGTGCAAAGCCCATGTCGGCCAGTCTCTGTTTGACAGCATCGAGTTCCTCGGGCTTGAGTCGAAACTTGCGTTCCACCTCGAAGTTGGTGCCCTTGTCGTTTGACGTTTTCGGGGCCGGTTTGGCCTTTCGTCGTCGGGCGCTGAGGAGGCGCCACAAACCTTGCATCACAATTTTCATGAGGCCTCCTTTGGTGAAGAACTGCCCTAACTAGCGCAAACTCGAATGTCTTCGAGCAGGCCGTCTTGGGGACTTTTTACTCCTGCTAACTGAAACATCTTTTCAACTGCCCGTGCTACCCCTTGTTCCTAAGAACGTAGCTCGCAAGCTCTGGTGGGGTGGAAATGCTGGGGCTTGTAGAGATTTGATGCCTTTGGAAGAGGAGTGTGGATGAAATGATGTCTTAATCTAACCTTTAGCTTCTTGGAAACCAAATGAGATCTAACCAGGCGTTGCCTCTTAGACTTCTTGACTATCTTTGATATATGGCAGCGCCGCCAATGGAAACGCGGGGCGGGATAATACCTGGTTCACAAGTGGTTTTTGGGGTATGTAGCGAAGCTAGCGCAATGCCCCGAATCTGCGACCATTACTAGCTTCTCAGGTTTAAAAGCCGTTCGTTCCTCACAGAGCTAGCGGAAGCAATTGAAAGCTCAATCCGTGACTTGTTATGTTGAAAGCCTTAAAACCCCTCCCCGTTAAAGAAACCAAAAAAGAGCGTCTAGCTTCTCACCCCCGCCAAGTCCTGACTCTTAATTTTCAGCGCGCCTTTCGTTCGGTGTGCGGTGTCTGACGACTCGACAATCGACATGGCTCTTGCCGGTCGATTGCCATTTCGGTCGCCGTGGATTTGCTTCGCTCTCTCGCTTTCTAGTATTTGCTCAAAACCACAATAGGCCTCACGTTTCAACGAAAGAGGCCAGGAGCTTCCCTTATGAAAACCCCATTCAAACGGGGTTCCGTACTCTATCGGGAATTCACCGCCACCTGGCGGCGCAGATTTCGGGAGTACCGGGACCTCTGTCTAACCAGCGGGTTTATCCCAAGGTCTTTCCGCCCCCTCCAGCTCATCGGAAAATATCTGGCTAAGCTCTGGGTCTTCGCCCAGGTCGGTCGCATCCGCATTGTCGGCAAAGAGAACCTGACCGCCCCCGGTCGGATTATCTACTGCCCCAATCACAGCTCGATGTTCGACGCGCCGGTTGTCTTTTCCATCATGAAGCGCATGCCCCGCTACATGACCGCCTACGAAGAAATGCGCGGTCTCTGGGGGCTGAAAGCCATCGCCATGGGCGCCTTCGGCTGCTTCGCGGTCGATCGCACCAAAGGTCGCACCGTCATCGAACCGGCCATCAAAGTGCTGGTGCAGGGCTCACCGCTGGTGATTTTTCCGGAAGGCAGAATCAGCAACAGCGGCACCTACCTGCCCTTCAAGAAGGGTTCCGCCGTAATCGCTCTCAGCGCTTACGAACGAATCGAGAAGAAGGACAGGGTCGGTATTGTGCCGATTCACATCTGCTTCGGCAAGCGCGACGAGAAGACCGCCGGCGGCCCGTATGGCGCCATGGGTCTCAAGTGGCGCGGTGGAGCAACGATCACGGTCGGCACGCCCATCTACCTCGACGAGATCGACCCCATGAACGCTGACTCGGTCACCGAGGCAGTGCGCAAGGCGATTGTCACCCAGGCCTGTGCTACCACACGCCTGCCCCTATAGTCCCATGAGTTCGGCCGCTGGGTCATAACACCGGGCACAGCCTGTTGTTTGATCCAGCGGCCGTTACCCATGTCTTTCCTGCTACCTGAGCCACTTTTCGCGCATATTTCTTTGCTGGTATATACGATAAAGTGTAATAGAAAATATTTTGGCTGAAATGCGGATGCCAAGGAGGTTTGGGGTTGGATGTCATGTTGGAATGGTACTTTCAGCAAAGGCATCCTTTCCCCAATGACTTTCGCCGAGGTGTTTGAATGAACTCCGTATCTTGTCGCGCCAAAATTTCCGCCGGTGCCCAGCTGCCCGACCTCCACTTTACTAAGTGCAGCACCCTGACGGACGAACAGCTGTCAGCCGATGATTACCAGCGCCTCAAGGCGGATCAGTCCGCCACTTCGGACCTGCCGCTGCAGGCCATGCCGGTGGAGATGCGTTCCGGTATCTATGCCGCCATCGCCGCCTCCGCCCGCAAGCTTGGCGCCGCTGCCGCCGCCCGACCCGATTCTCCCTTCGCCGAGAAACCGGCTCAGCATCTTACCCGCACCGCCAGCGCCCTGGCACAAAATTTTGAAGCAGCCGAAGACATGCGTCTGAGCGATTTGCACCAGACCCAGGCTGAGCAAACAGCCACCGTCGGCTGTCTGCCGGCTTTCGCCGCCCGAGTTTCGTTGCACTGTCAAAAAGTTGCACCCAAGGCCGCTTCCGCCGCCGCACCCCGTCGTCAATTGTTGCCTCCGCCCAAGACCCAGTTTCTGCCGGTGGGCGACCCCTGCGAACTGCGCCGCATTGTCGAACAGGTCCGGGAAAAACGCAGTGAGTCACTGGAAAGAGCGCGCATGACAGCTCGTTTGCAGGCCCTTGCCGACACGGGCTGTCGTCAAGATGATTCCACTCTGCTAGGCCAGTGCAAGCGCATTCTCTCAAGCGATATCGGTTTACTTTTCGGCGCCCCAATGCGCCGGGCAAGCAACCAGCTGGGCTCGGTCCTGCGCCGCCTGATTGATAAGTTGGCAGTAGCTTAAAGACACGGTCAAACTCTTACCGACGGCGCGCACTTTGCGCTAAACTCACAGCCCTGGGCCGATAACGGCTCAGACCAAGCACATGGAGATGCAACAATGCTAAAGTCCGAAGTCGAAAGAGTGGTCCGGACCGTCAATGAAGAAACCAAGGCGGAATTTACCGAGGCGCAAATCGAAGCTCTCAGCCAAATCATTCTCAAGGTGACTTCCATCCAGATCGAAGAAGCCTTCGCCAATAACAGAGGCAGCGGCGGTGGCGGCGGCGGCGGTTTCCGTCGCTAGACGGGATTTAAGCCCTGCCGGCTGCTTTTATCGCGCTTATATACAGAAAGTCTTCGTCTTGATGCCCGGCGCCGAAGCGGAGACTTCAAGACGTTTAAGGACCAGATCAAATGTCATCATCTACAAATGCCGCCACCCGGGAAGTCCTCAAAGCATCAAAGGCCCTGGAGCCTGAAATCATTGAGTTGCGCCGCTACTTTCACGAGCACCCCGAGCTCAGTTTTCATGAAAAGGAAACCGCCAGAGTCGTTGACGAAAAGCTCAAGGCCCTGGGTTATACGACCAAGACCGGGGTCGGCAAGACTGGTCTGCTGGGCGAAATCGGTCACGGCACTAAGAGCAAAGATGATGTAACAGTGGCTATCCGGGCCGATATGGACGGATTGCCGGTGGACGAGGCCAACGACAAACCCTATGTCTCCAAAAATCAGGGCGTCATGCATGCCTGCGGCCACGACGGCCACATGGCCTCGGCACTGACCGCCGCCAAGCTCCTGGCTCAGGGCACGCTGGGCGAGCTCGAAGGCCGCGTGCGCATGGTGATGCAGCCGGCCGAAGAATTCGCCGATGAAGAAGGCAAATCCGGCGCCTATCGCATGCTCGAAGACGATGCCCTCAATGGTTGTTCGGCCATCATCGGCCTGCACATGGACGCTTCTTTGCCCGCCGGTCAGGTAGGTATTATTCCGGGGCCGATCATGGCCGCCGCCGACGGTTTCGTCATCACGATCATGGGTAAGGGCGGTCACGGCGCCTATCCCGAATCGGCCGTGGATGCCGTCGTCATAGCTTCACAGGTAGTCCAGGCCGTGCAACAAATAGTCTCCCGCCGCATCTCGGCGCTGGAGCCGGCCATCATCACCATCGGTTCTTTCCACAGCTCCAGCACCAGGGGTAATATCATTTCGGAAAGCGTCCGACTGGAAGGTACTTTCCGCACCTTCAATCAGCAGGTGCGCGAGTCCATCATCAATGAGCTGGAACGCGCCTGCTCCCTCGCCCGCGTCCTGGGCGGCGATTACAAAATCGAGTATGAGCTTGGTTATCCGACCACGGTCAACGACCCGTTCGTGACCAGCATCATGCGCCAGGCAGCCATTGATTTGATTGGCGAAAAGAACGTCATAGCGGTGCAGCCCAAGACCTGGTCCGAAGATTTCTCCATGTTTGCCGAAAAAATCCCCGGCGCCTTTATGTTTCTGGGAGCGGAAATCCAGGGCTCGACCCGCGAACACCATGCGCCGACTTTTGATCTGGACGAAAGTGGTCTCTATCTCGGACCGGCCATCCTGGCTGAAACGGCCAGACGTTTGATCAGTCACTACAAGGCGAACAAATGACCAATTCGCGTCTTTTAGAGTTGCAGCCGTATCCCTTCGAGCGGCTCCATGCCCTTTTGTCCGGCAGCACTCCGCCTGCCGACAAGAAGCCTATCGCCTGGTCCATTGGTGAACCCAAGCACGCCGCGCCGCCTTTTATCGCCGAGGTGATCGCCCGCGAAATAGGCGGCCTGAGCAACTATCCGCTCACCGCCGGGGAAGCGGCGCTGCGCGAGGCCATCTGTCAGTGGCTGACGACTCGCTTCAAGCTCAAGGCCGGCAGTCTCGATAAGGAAAAGCACGTCCTGCCCTGCAACGGTACGCGCGAAGCGCTTTTTGCCATAGCCCAGGCGGTGGTCGACGCCGCCCCCGATGCGCTTGTGCTCATGCCCAATCCCTTTTATCAAATCTATGAAGGCGCCGTCCTCCTGGCCGGGGCGCGGCCGCATTATCTGAACGTGCTGGAAGAGACGCTCTGTCCCGATTTTGACAGTGTTTCGGAAGAAGTCTGGCGCCGCTGTCAGCTTATCTACATCTGCACTCCGGGCAATCCCACTGGTGCTGTCCTGAGTGAAGAAACGCTGCAGAAGCTCATTGGACTGGCGCGCAAGTTTGACTTTGTGATTGCGTCCGATGAGTGTTACTCCGAGCTCTATCCCGACGAAGACCGGCCCCCGGTAGGACTTTTGCAGGCCGCTGCCGGGTTGAATGACAATGCGGTTGCCGATCCCTACAAAAATTGTCTTGTTTTTCACAGCCTTTCCAAACGCTCAAATCTGCCCGGCATGCGCTCCGGCTTCATCGCCGGTGATCCCGATTTGATGGCCAAATTTAAGCTCTACCGCACCTATCATGGCTGCGCCATGCCCCCGCCCTTTCAAAAAGCCAGCATTGCCGCCTGGCAGGACGAAGAGCATGTGCGGCAAAACCGCGCCATCTATCGGCGCAAATTTGAGCGCGTATTGGAGATTATTGCCCCGGTGGTGGATGTGCGCAATCCTGATGGCGCCTTCTATCTCTGGCCTCGCACACCCATGCCAGACACCGATTTTGCCAGACTGTTATTTGAACAGGAACACCTGACTGTGGTGCCCGGCAGCTATCTCTCGCGCCTGAGCGACGGCGTCAACCCCGGCCTCAACCGTGTGCGCATGGCGCTGGTGGCGCCCCTGGAAGAATGTGTGGAAGGGGCGGAGAGATTTCGCCGCTTCGTAGAAGCGAACAAGTAAGACAGCCCAGCAGTGAGACAGGAACAATGACCAAAACAATAGATGCCACCCAGAAAACAATCGAAGAAGCCTTCGACAAGCGCGCCGAGATCAGCCCCAAAACAGTCGCGGCTGATGTGAAAGCGGCTATTGATGAGGTTATTGCCGGGCTGGACTCAGGCAAGCTCAGGGTGGCTGAAAAAGTGGACGGCAGCTGGCAGGTCAATGAATGGGTGAAAAAGGCCGTGCTCCTGTCATTTCGCGTGCAGGACAATGCCGTAATGCCCGGCGGCTACACCAATTATTTTGACAAAGTGCCCAGCAAATTTGAGGGTTTTGGCGAAGAAGACTTCCGCAAAGGCGGTTACAGGGTGGTGCCACCGGCGGCGGTGCGCAAGGGCTCCTTCATCGCTCCCGATGTTGTGGTCATGCCCTCTTTTGTCAATATCGGCGCCTACGTCGACTCCGGCACCATGCTCGACACCTGGGCCACGGTCGGCTCCTGCGCTCAAATAGGTAAAAACGTCCACCTCTCCGGCGGCGCCGGCATTGGTGGCGTGCTTGAGCCCCTGCAGGCCAGCCCCACCATCATCGAGGACAATTGTTTTATCGGTGCCCGCTCCGAAGTCGTCGAAGGCGTCATCGTCGAAGAAGGCTCGGTCATATCCATGGGTGTCTTTTTGGGGCAGAGTACGCGCATCTACAACCGCGCCACCGGTGAGATCACCTACGGTCGCATCCCGGCGGGTTCGGTCGTGGTCTCGGGTAATCTGCCCTCCGCCGACGGCAAGTACAGTCTCTACTGTGCCGTCATCGTCAAGCAAGTGGACGCTAAGACCCGGGGTAAAGTCAGCATCAATGAGCTTCTTCGTGGTTTAGACTAATCAATCTGAGAGAGGCCCGTCATGTCCGACGTTTTAGAGTTGACCAGGGAGCTTATCAGCCGCGCCTCGCTCACCCCAGACGACGCCGGCTGCCAGGCGCTTCTGGCCGAAAGGCTTGAGCCGCTGGGGTTTAAAAATGAGCACATGCCCTTCGGGGCGGTGCAAAATCTCTGGTCCAGGCGCGGCGATAGCGGACCTTTGCTGGTTTTTGTCGGCCACACCGATGTCGTGCCCACCGGACCGCTGGACTCCTGGAGCAGCCCACCTTTTGTGCCCACAGAGCGAGACGGCTATCTCTACGGCCGTGGTGCCGCCGACATGAAGAGCAGCATTGCCGCCTTTGTCGTCGCCCTCTACCGCTTCCTCCAGGTCAATCATGATTTCCCCGGCTCCATCGCTTTGCTCATCACCAGCGACGAAGAAGGGCCCAGTGTGGACGGCACGGTTAAGGTCGTGCAGGCCTTGCGTGAGCGCGGTGAAAAAATCGACTATTGCATCGTCGGCGAGCCCAGCTCGGTAAAATCGCTCGGTGATATGGTCAAAAACGGTCGGCGGGGCTCACTCAACGGCAGGTTGACGGTGAAAGGCGAACAGGGGCATGCCGCTTATCCGCAGCGGGCCATCAATCCTATCCACAAACTGGCCCCGGCTCTGGCTGAGCTCTGCGGGGCGCAGTGGGATCAAGGCAATGCCTTTTTCCCGGCTACGACCTTTCAGGTGACCAACCTCAACTCCGGCACCGGTGCCGACAACGTCATCCCCGGTACGCTTGAGGCTTTGTTTAACTTTCGCTTTTCCACCGAGTCCACGGCCGAGGGGCTGAAAGCGGCAGTGCACAAGTGTCTCGACGCCCACGCACTGGACTATGAAATCGTCTGGAAGCTCTCCGGGGAGCCGTTTTTGACAGACACCGGTTTGCTCCTGACGGCGGTGCAGGAAGCGATCAAAGATGTCACCACCCTTGATACCGAACTCTCCACATCCGGTGGCACATCCGACGGAAGATTTATCGCTCCCACCGGTGCCCAGGTAGTTGAGGTTGGCCCACTTAATGACACAATTCACAAAATTGATGAGTGTGTGCGAATTGATGATCTGGAGCCTCTTTCGCGCATTTACGAGGGCATTTTGCAGCGCTTGTTTTGCCGGCGCTAATTGTTCCGTCTGCCCCGACTTGGTATTTGATGAGCGGCCTATCATCAACTTTTGCCTCGAGCTTGAGTGCCAGGTTAGCGCGAGTTTTGTCTATGCTTGCGCCCGCATAAAGCGCACTTCATTTCCAGTTGGATAGGCATGGGGACAGGCTTTGAAGCACATACAAAAATGAGAGCGCGCATATCATTAGCGGCCTCTCAATGAAACGGGATGTTAAGTATCTATCTATACAATTCTTTGTTTGGTTCATAGCGCGATTTCTTGATATCAGATGAGATCTATCCACCCGATACCTTGATTCAGAGATCTATAGCTCCCAGCAACCAGTAATACATCCGCGCCCAGAATTTTTCGTGCACACGTGCGCGGAACTGGACACGGTCTGGAGCCCAAGCTTTCTGAACCACTGGTATCGACATGTTCAACGCTTTTTTGGAAAGAAAGGACACTACCATGAGCAGAACTCTGGTACTGCTTTCTGCCCTTGTTGCTGCCGCTGTGCTGGCTGTCGCAGGGGGACTTTACTTTGGACCGGACTACTCGTCCATCAACAACGTTCGTTTCGACCAGGGCCGGGCGCCCTCGCAGATTTTCATGCCGCCGTCCAGCGACAAGGAGTCTCGCATCGTCCGTCATCCCAACGCCGACGGCAGCGCCTTCGACGAGGTCTGGATGCGTGATGGCACCACCAAGCGCGTCGTCTACGATACGCGCATGCTGCTGCGTCAGGTGTTCGCCTATTACCAGGCCCCCAAAGGCCAGGAGCAGGGCGCTCTCAAGTACACCAAGGAGCACAACTCCGATGGTCACCTGATCGCCGAACGTCACCTGCGCCCCGACGGCTCGCTTGAAATGGACGGCATTTTCCTTGCCGACGGCACCTACATGCGGCGGCTGTTCTTCCCGGGCAAGTCCGCCACTGCCGATGGTCTCGTCGTCGCTTCCCTGCGTTACTTTGACCGGACCTGGAACCCTCTCTCGCAGACGGACAACCGCGCCGACGGCACGCGCGAGATGCAGCAAGTCTGGGTGAAGGACGACCGCACCCATTCCTGGACCAGCTATGCCGCCGACGGCATGACGGCCCTGTGGATGGAGAAGGTCAAGGACGGCGACTACTACCGTGCCGACTACGTCGACGGTGGTCCCGGTATGCGTCTGGAGACGGTCAACAAGTACGACGGCACCGCCTTCACGTGGTACCGGCCGGACTTCACGGCCTCGCTCAAGGTCGCCTTCGTCAACACCAAGCATGTCCAGTACACCGTCATGGGTCCCAACGGCAAGCCGCTTTTCACCGCCGACTGGGGGCCCAACTATTCCGCCAAGGCAGATGCCGCCGGAGACTATCCGCGAGCTCTGGAGAGTGTCGACCGCTACGATGCCGACGGCAAGATCTCGGTGCGCTACTCCTTCGACAACAAGGGAGTGCTCACCTCCGTCACGCTCTTCCAGGGTGTCACCACCTACGGTGCGCGTCTGGTCTATGACGTCGACGCCGACGGTTGGGCGACCAAGGTGACGACCTACGACGAAAACTTTAAGAACGACGGCGGCAAAGTCGTCGCTCGTGCCAACAGTCGTCGTTTCGCCGATGACCCGGCGGCCAAGGTCATCCCCAGCTTCGAACTGCCGCCCCTCAAGGACGGCCTGAAGCTGTGGGGCGAACCGCCACACTACGGACCATACTGACTGACGCGGCCGACTGGAGCGTTTCCAGCCGGCCCGACTCTCAGGTAGGTTCTCCTGCTCACACGAACAGAAAGAGAACATAATCTATGAGCAAGACTCCAATACTCATAACCATCGCAGCTGTTGCCGGCATCTCGGCTGCAGCCGCGGCCTTCATCATTCATCGTTCGGAGCAAAATGCCACTGATGTGCATTTTGCCCAGGGCCAGCCACGGTCGCAGATCTTCCTGCCCGTGCAGCCGCGCAAGGAAGAGCGCATCATTCGCCATCCCCAGGCCGACGGCAGTGCCGTCGATGATGTCCTCATGCGAGACGGTACGACCAAGCAGATCGTGTACGACAAACAGATGACTCTTCGAGAAGTGCGTGCGTACTTCAAGGCCGCTCTCGACCAGGAGCGCGGCCCGCTGATGTACACCAAGCAGCACGACGAGACCGGTCACCTGTCTGCCGAGCGGCACCTCCGCCTGGACGGCTCGCTGGAAATGGAGGGGCGCTTCAACCCCGACAAGACCTACGTCCGCACCCTGTACTACCCCGGCAAATCGGCCAATGCCCGCGATCTCGTGGTCATGACCGAGCAGGTCTTCGACAAGTGGTGGCATCCCGAAGCCCAGACCGACTATCGACCCGACGGCACCAAGAAACTGGTGCACACATGGGGCGACGGCCTGGAGGAGATGTTCAACAACTTCGCCGAGGACGGCAAGACGCTGGTGTCGCAGGTCGAGCTTAAGCGCGGCTCGTACTACACGGCCCTCTACTACCCGGACGGCGTCAACATCATGGTGGAAGGACTGAACACCTACGAAGGCTCGACCTTCCAGTGGTATCGGCCCGACCACTCGCTGCGTCTGAAGGTGACCTACACCAACGCTTCTGCCGACGAGATCATCCTCACCGATGACCACGGCAAACTCCTGTACAAGCAAGTCTGGTACAAGGACTACAGCGGCGGCATGGTCAATGGCACCTGGCCTCTGCGTCTCGATCATCTGGACCACTTCAATGACCAGGGCGCAGTCGACATCCGCTACGAGTTCAGCAGCGGTACGAAGAGGCTCCAGTCGGTGACGTACTTCGAAGGCACCGAATTGTATGGTCAGCGCACCATCTATTCGGTCGGCTTCGACGGTGTTCGCGCCACAACGGTGCAGCACTATGACAAGGACAACAAGGGCGACGGCGGCAAACCCGCTACCGGCGCTCTGAGCAAGTCCTTCACCCTTGAGCCCGGGACGGTCAAGTATCCCGAGTTTCAGCTGCCGCCGATGAAAGAAGGCCTGAGCCTTTACGGACAGCGCTACATGTTCCGCGACCGCTGAGATAGCGACCGCGGCCTCACAAACAAAACGGGCGCGGGATCAATCTCGCAAGGGGCGGCTCTGCCGTGCCTGCGCCCGTCCTTCAAGGACCCGAATTGAAAAATACCCCTACTTCTGAACAGCTGCAAGCGCGCACAAGGCTGTTTGCGTCCTTTTCCAGGGACTATCCGGACCTCCTCCAGTCTTACGTCGACGTCCTGCGGGTCGCCGTCGCCGCGGAGGAGCGTCTGCGCGCCTTGCACCAGAAGCGCTACAACGACGCCGTCAACGCGTCGAACAAGCTGCACAACGCGGCGACCGCGGCGGCCTTCACCGCGTATCGGCAGGCCACCGGCGCTCGCTTCGACTACTTCCGTCAGGCTCAGCAGGACCTGCGTGACGCGCTTAACCGCGACATCCAGGCCGCCAATGACGTCTATCAGGCGGCAGAAAAGATCGCTCGCCAGGGCGTCAACGAGCGCTTCGCTGCCCTCGAACTGCAACTGACGGCCATGCACCAGGCCGCAATCGAACTGCGCGATCCGGCAATCGCCGCGCGTGGTGTCGAGGAGTATCAGGCCGCCCGCGGCTCTTTGATTGCCGAAATCACCGAGGCGCTGGCTCCGGCCCGTGCCGTCTACGACCGCTGCATCGCCGACATGCACACGGTCTTCCAGGCCGAGACCGCCCGTCTCGATGCCGAGATGAGAGACTACGACGCGCCGCATGTGGCCACCCGCACGAGTCAAATCGACGCCGACAAAGCGCGCCACGCGCGAGTCAGTGCGGATGCCTACATGAGGCGTTATCACAGCGAAACTGCGCTGGATCATCTCCTCATCAGCCAGGCGGGCAACCGTCTGGACCAACTGGAACTGTTCATGCAAACCGGTGACCGCGCTCGCCTCCTGCGTTCCTTCGCCGAAGCCCGCCAGCTCTTCCATGAGCAGGTGGAAACGGCGATGGCGGAGGAAAGCCAGGACTAAAGCCGGTTTCAGCAGTTCTTCCCCTCAACTCCAACCCTATCTAGAAAGGAGAGGCACCATGGATGATACCAATGTCAATGTCCCCGCTGCCGCTCAGAAGAAACCGCTTCTCATTCTAGACATGGATGAGACGCTCTTGTTCGGTGTCGACCTTGAAGATGACGACAAGGCCAAGCGCATCCCGCTGCCCGGCGTCGCCGTCGATTTTCAGATCGACACCGTTCTGTACTACAAGCGCCCGCATCTGGATGAGTTTCTCCGCCGGATGTGGAAAGTCTACGACCTGGCCGTCTGGTCGTTCGCCGGTGCGACGTTTGTGGAAGGCGCCACGGCTCAGTTCATGACCGGGCACCCGACGCCGCTTTTCGTCTGGAACGGCAAGCGCTCGTCGCACAAGACTGTGTTTGAGCCCTACTACCAGCGTGTGCGGGTTAAGAACCTGAAGCACGTCTGGAAGCTGGGCTTCGACAAAAACCGCACGCTGATCGTCGAGGATTCGCCCGAAAAGTGCATCCTCAACTACGGCAATGCCGTTTACATCAAAGAGTTTGTCGGCGACCAGGGTGACGAGGAGCTCCTCCACCTGGCCGCTTATCTCGAGACCCTCGTGCACGAGCCCAGCTTCCGCAAGGTGGAAAAGCGGCACTGGCGCGAGAAGTTTTAAAATCCAACATCCATTTGAAAGAATCTATGAGCAATCCAGCCAAATTTTACCAGGCCGTTCTCGCCCTCGGCGTGAGCGCGCTTTTCTGCATCGCCATCCTTCTCTTCGTCATCGGCTTTGCAGCCTACTGCGCCGGCGGCTGGCTGGCCAGCGTCATCACCCTGGCGGTCGTTTGCACCGTCGTCGTTGGCGGTGCACTGTTGTGGTGGTACCGCTAGGACACTGCCTCACTAAGCGCCTGATTCCGACCTCACTAAGGAACACGAAAGTGGACACAGACCCTTCATTACCGAGGGCTCAGCACACGCTGCTGAGCCTCGCTTTCTAGCGCCGCCACTGCTTTGAACAGCACGGGCGGCGAACGTGTCGGCACAACCGATGCGTCTTTCAACCGCCTGTAAGGCATTTCATCCTGGAGAAATACCATGACGAAACTCGCTGAATTCAAAGCTCTGGACCCGGCGCAACAGCAGGGTCTTTTCCTCAACATGTCCTCGGCCGAACAGGTCGAACTGCTCATGGCCATGCCCACGGCCGAGCGCAAGATCTGGCTGCGTGTGCTGGATCCCGATGACGCCGCCGACGTGGTGCAGGGTGTGCCGCTCGCCGAGCGCGCTGGTCTCCTTGACCTGCTCGACCGCTCGGCCCGCAACGAAGTCTCCGCCCTCATGGCCTACGCCGAGGACTCGGCCGGTGGTCTGATGAGCCCGCGCTACGTGCGTGTGCGCCCCGACATGACCGTCGATGAGGCGACCAACTACGTGCGCCGCCAGAGCACTCGCTCGGTGGAGACCATCCACTACGCCTACGTGCTCGACCTGGAGCAGAAGCTCCTCGGGGTCATCTCCTGCCGGCAGCTCCTCAGCGCCCAGCCGGAGACGCTCGTCTCGGCTCTGATGACGACCGATCTCGTGGTCGTCGATGAGCAGATGCACCAGGAGGAGGTTTCCAAAATCTTCTCGCGCTACTCGCTGCTGGCCATTCCCGTGGTCGGCAACGGTGGTCGCATGAAGGGTATCGTCACCGTCGACGATATCGTCACCGTCGTCCACGAAGAAGCGACCAAGGACATCCAGAAGATGGGTGGTTCGGAAGCGCTGGACGAGCCGTATCTCAAGATCGGCCTCTTCAAGATGTTCAAAAAGCGCGGCGGTTGGCTGATGGCGCTCTTCATCGGAGAACTGTTCACGGCTTCGGCCATGGGCTACTTCGAAGCGGAAATCGCCAAGGCAGTCGTCCTCGCGCTCTTCGTCCCCCTGATCATCTCCAGCGGCGGCAATTCCGGCTCGCAGGCGTCCACTCTTGTGATCCGCGCCATGGCCCTGGGCGAAGTGCGGCTTCTCGATTGGTGGCGGGTGGTGCGGCGTGAGGTCTTCACCGGCCTGATGCTCGGCGCCCTGCTCGGTCTCACCGGGCTGATTCGCATCCTGCTCTGGCAGGGTATGTTTCACACCTACGGCGAGCACGCTGTGCTCGTAGCCCTGACGGTCTCGCTCAGCCTGGTTGTGATCGTCCTCTGGGGCGGTCTGGCCGGCTCGGTGCTGCCGTTCATCATGCGGCGCATGGGCTTCGACCCGGCGACTGCATGCACGCCCTTCGTGGCGACGTTTGTCGACGTCACGGGGCTGATCATCTACTTCCAGCTCGCTCGCATTGTCCTTGCCGGGACCATGCTCTAAGTCGAGCACTAATAGCAAAGTCGGAAACAGCAGAGGGTCGATGCTCACCAGATGTGGTGGCGTACCCTCTGCTCTTTTCCAGGCTCCAAGAAAAATTCAAATTAGAAAGAATACCCGCAATGAAAATCTTCCATTGCCTGGCTCTGGCATCGGCGCTCGTTCTCGCGACCGCTGCCGCGCCCGCCCTGGCCGCCGACACCGATGTGCCTGTGGCTCCGGCTTTTTCCAAAGCCCCGCTGCCGCCGCTGCCCGCCAACGTCATCGTCGTCGGTCCCGGTCAGCAGTACCAGACCAAGAAGGGCGATTACGTCGTCGCTGTCCACGGTGCCAACGTCTACGCCGAGGAAGGCGCGCACGTCGACGCCTATGACGGCGCCTTCGTCGATGCCGAGCACGGCTCGACCGTGACGGCCTACTCCGGCTCGATCATCAACGCCTACGACGGCACCAGGGTGACGGCCGAAGCCGGCTCCTACGTGGTGGCCGAAAACGCCAATCTGGTCATCGCTAAGAAGGGCGCCAAGGTCATCGTCGAAGTCGAGTAAGACCCGCGTATTTCTCAGCAGGTTAGCCTAAAGAAATAGCGTAGCTTCATGGTTTTCCGTGAAGCTGCGCTATTTTTCTTTTCCGTTTTTTTTGCCTGATAATACTAAGGTAAATAGTATAACAGCTGAAAATAGAGTCAAAAGATGTGTTGGAGCCGTTCCCTCGGCCGGGACCTTCAGCGGGCGGCGTATTTGTATGCGGGTGATGATGCCGCGAACAGGCCCCTCAGGTCCTTGTAAGGGATTTCGAAACTCTGCACTCCAAAGGCGTTGCAGCCCAGATTGCTAAAGGTGAAAGTGACTTTGTCCTTGTCGAAAAGGAAACCATCGAAGGGACGATTCTCCGCAGTCAGGTCATTATAGAAATCACTCTCTTTCATTGAGGTGTCGCTCATTGCCCGAGCCATTGGTTTTGCCACAATGGCGCTCAATTTTTCTTTGTCTATTTTCCGCCCGAAAAACTCTTCCACCGACATTTTTTTGATTTGCGGCTTGAGTTTGTAGTTTAGCGGCACATAAAAGCCGTTGCGGTGTGCGCCTCCCCGGCGGAAGAAGGTGAATCCTGTGCTGACCGAGTCGGTGTCAACGAAGGTTTTGGAAAATGTCATTTCCACCAGATCATGATAGGCGTTTTCGTTCATGGCTCTTTGCACCAGCGTGTTCAGCTTCTTGCATACGGCAGTGTTTTTGCCGCTGAACTGTGGATATTTGACGAGCACCTTTCCTTCATCTCGGCGGAAATTGGCGGTAACGTTTTTGACCGCAATCTGCGTATCGGCTGGGGCGGCTGAGGCCGGGTGGCAGAGTACCCCGGCGGCGAGCAGGGCGAGAACGAAGGAGCTACGCATTTTTATCATTTCAATACTCCTTTCTACTGGCCATCCGGAAGCGACCGTGCTGATTTCTGAATATACGATGCCTGACTCTCATCCGGAAGTTGAACCGTGCCTTCTCCTGATGGACCGAGGCGCCGCGCCATGTCCTCATACAACTTGCGCAATTTATTGTCGGTGATGTCTTCGATATTCATCCTTTTGACGTTGATGGTGACTATCTCGCCGTCGCGTACAATGCGATAGGCGACATTGGTGCCGGCGCGACCGCCGGTGAAGGCCCAGGCGGCTTTAGTCGGGTCCTTGGCCATCCAGAACACGGACGAGTCTCCGCCGACAACCAGGTCGCCGGCCTTGAGACCGGCTTCGGCAGCGGGGAGACCGGGCACGACCGCTTCGATTATGGCGAAAGATTCGCCGGGCATTTGCACGACCTTGGTGCCCACCACGCCGATTTGCAGGTCGCGAATATCTTCGGCGGATAGTTTGATGCGGGCTTCGCGTTTGCTCATGGCGGCTTGATAACGCTGGTCTTCTGCTTCGGACATTTTTTCCACCGAGCCCTGCAGGGGGGCCATTGGCTGAGCCGGCTCCGACTGGGCCCGGGCGGGCGCGTGGTAACTGAGCGCAAGGGCCGCAAAAAAGGCTGCCGTGGCGGGTAAGCTGATTGTCTTGCGGATTTTCATATTTCGACCTGGATAAATCTACAGGTCGTATAACTTTCCTGGTCGGAATATTAGGGTTATCCGATGGTAAATTTTGTCAGTCCCGATGTCGCGGCCCGGCAAGACCTCTTTGTGACATTAGACGGACATTTGCCGGGCGGCTATAATTCCAGGATTCTAGATTCATTCGTCGGAAAAGGTCCACAATTGAAAAGTATTCAGCGTCTTTGTGTGCTGCTCCCTGCGGTTTGTGCGGCGATAGCTATCCCTGCGGCCGCTGCCGATGCCGAATTCACCGCCGGCATGAAAGACTACAATGCCAAAAATTTCAAAGGTGCGGCCGAGCATTTTGATAAGTCAATCAAAGGTGGCAACAAGGCAGCAGATGTCTGGCTCTACAGCGGAAATTGTTTTTCGGGGATGGGGCAATATCAACGCGCTTTGCAGACGTACGAAGTGGTCATAAAGTCTTTCAAGGGGACACAAGAAGCGGCGGCAGCGGAGAAGTCTATTGATGCCGTCCACAAACGGCTGGGCCCGACGTCGGCTGGTGCTATTACTGGTGGTGCTCCGGCGGCAGCCGGCGACACTGGTCTGATGGCGCGGATTGTTGTTACTCCGCCTCAGTTTGGCCATAAGCCCGTACTGCCTTCGACTATCGCGGCTGCCAGAGAAGCAGTGGCGGCACTGCCCGCGCCTTTGCGTAAAATGCTCGATGACAGTGATGCTCGAGTGATTTTGTCGCCCAATCTCATTGACCGCTGGCCGGAGTCAATCAAAGATTTGCCTGAGACCGGACCGGAATTGAATCTGGCCGAGCTCCCCGGCCGCATCTACGGCAAAGACATGTGCATTTATGAGCGCGCCAAAGTCAGGGGCAGTAATGCTCTGAAAGAAGCCCGGCCGCCGAAATTTACACGGCTGCAGGTGGGCAATATGTGCTTCCAGGTGCTTGACGATATGATGACCATTTCCAAAGATCCGGCTCTGCGCAAGGAGTGGGAGGCCGACAAAAAGGGCATACCCGAGTCGATGGCGCCCAAGCTCTGGACATTTATGAAAGAGGACGACTGGGGCCCGCGTGAGACGTGTTCTGAGTTGTTCGGTGCGATGATTGGCGGATACGACGAGAATACGGATAATCTCTATCGCTATTTCCCGCACACCAAGCGCTGGCTGGCGGCGAGATTAGGGGTTAAGTAGGTGCAACAGATGCTAATGACTGAGAATTTCTGGCATGGAATATACTAGATAGTCGTACTCGTAATACCTTGGTGGTTGATCTGATTTACTGATGTCAGTTCCTTTCACAATCAAAACTCAGAGAGCCGGAATGGCCGAGGCCATGAGGGCGATATTGCATAATCGCTCGGACGTGTACACCTATGAAGGTACTATCGCTCAGCATTGCACTGACTGTGAGAACCCTCTCAATTACACGGCGTGCGCTTTTTCCGATCAGGGAAGACCTTTAGGTATCGCTACAATGCAAGCTGTTAACGAATTTTCGGTCGAGTTAATCGTCATAGCCGTTGTCAAAGATGCTGAAAGAAATGGTATAGGAAGCGCATTACTGTCCAAGCTGGAGGAGGAAGCGCTCAGGAGAAAAAAAATCTTCCTGATGCTCAAAGCCTTCGGACCGAGCGAGGTGGACCCGGAATCTCAAATAGCCTTGAACTTCTTTCGCAAAAATGAGATTTGCATATTGGGCGAATATGACTTTATTTGGGAAGGTTATAATTGTGCAATGCTGGCAAAACGGCTGTAGAAACTTACTGAAATTGTTTAGTCATCAAACTTTTGATGGAGTTTCTTGCATCTTCAAATTTGCCCCGGCCCTGATCAAGCAGGTCAATTGCTGCAAGAGCAAGATGAAATCTGTCGATCTCATTGGCGCTTAAATTGTTTTGCAAGCTTCCTTCAGCGTAGCGTCCTTGATAGCCCTTAACCGTTAACTTGCGACCTTGCACGCGCTTGCCCATGACTGTGTAAATCTCAGACGAATAACCGTGGTAGGCAAATACGGCTGGTACCCGGGATGGGAAAATTTCGTCGTACAGATCATGCTCGAGCCCGGCTGGATGCAAGTCGGGCTGCTGCAGCTTATTGAGGCAAACAACGTTTACTACCCTGATGCTAAGATGCGGAAGAATGCCAGTAAGAATCTGCACCGCTTGCAGTGTCTCTCTGGTGGGTACTGCACCGATACAGCAAAGCAACAGATCAAGGTCAGGGTGCTTTAACCTTGTCTCGGTGCCGGCCCAGTGCCAGATGCTCAGGCCTGCTGCAGCATGCTCACGACTCTGTTCAATAGTGAGCCAACTTTCCTGGCTGAGCGGATCTACGACTATGCTATTGATGCAATTTGTCGCTTTGAGGCAGCTTTCCATTACGGCTAGCAGGCTGCCGCCGTCTGCAGGAAAAAACAAATTGGTTACACCATAACTTTGCGCGGTGGCGGCAGAGACAAATCCCGGCACGCATAACGATCGAGCTTGCTCTGGCGACCACAATGTTGAAATTTGCAAATAGTTAAAAGATGAAACGTCTTTGCGCCAAGCGGTCGCAGTTGCTCTCGATAGCCAGTGCGCGTAATGGCCTAGCATCGACACGACAAGATTACTGTGCTGTTCGGAGCAGACATAGATACCGTGTCTGCCGCTCAGGATATATCCTTCTAAGAGCGTCTGACAGACAGACTGGGACAAGATTTCTACTACACGAGCAGGTCCTTCTTCAACCGGCTCAGAGTCGAGATCATCGGTAAGCGAAACTCTCTGGGTAACCGAGAAGATTGGTGCGAGAAAGCGGGCCGTGTTGTTGCCGTCTGAACTGAAAAGGCGGAAATCTAGACCGTTGAGGGCAATAACATCGCGTAGATAGAATGCCACGGATAACAATCGCTCGTTGACTTTAGAGCTGTCAGCGACCTCGACCTGATCCTTGTAATCTTCCAGCGGAGGCAGTTTCAGCTCATGCCTCAGGGAACCTCCGTTGGCATGAGTGCTGGCACTCAGTGTCATATGTTCTTCTGGAATCCATGCGGCCGGCTCGGGCTGTAGCTGACCAGAACGTTGGAAGATTGATTTGATTGTATAGCTGTGCAGCCAGCGTTCCAGAAGTTTTACATATCCATCCGCGTCGCCATTAAACAGGCGCTGCAACTTGAGGGCAGTGGCAGATCCTTCGAAAGGTTCGCCGCTGATAAGTTTAGGACCAGTCCAGCCTTTTGGTGTTTTAAGCAAAATAATCGGCCATTCAGGTCTGATAGTGTCCTGCTTTGTGTAGGCTGCTGTTTTAATTGCTCGGATATCGGCTGCGGCCTGATCCATTGCTCTTGCTAGCTGCATGTGGACCATCTCAGGATCGACGCCTTCAACTAGATACGGCTGGTATCCCAGTCCGGTAAATAAAGCGCTGAGTCGCTCGTTTGATAGAGTGGAGAGAGAGGAGCGAGCTGCTACCTTGTACTGATTCAGGTGCACTACAGGTAGCACTGCACCGTCAGTGGCCGGATTGAGATAGCTGGGCAATTGCCAGGACGCGCTTAGTGTCCCGGTTTCAGCTTCGCCGTCACCAACAATGCAACAGACGATCAAATCTTTATTATCGAGTACGGCGCCAAAAGCGTGAGCAAGAGAGTAGCCAAGCTCGTAGCCGGCTTGAATGGTACCGGGAATTCCAGGCACATCGTTAGCAAAGGTCTGGTACCCAAAGCTGGAGAAGAGCTTTTCTATACCTTCCAGGTTTTGCTGAAACTGCGGATAGAGTCGGCTGTATGTCCCATCGAGATAAGCATTGGCTATTAGTGCCGCACACCCGTGGCCTGGCCCTGCAATGAGCATCATCTGAAGACCTTGTTGTTTGATCAGGCGATTCAGGTGTGTATAGACGAGATTGATGCCCGGAATCGTACCCCAGCAACTGAATATCTCGTCTTTCAAGTGCTCTTTCGTTAGAGGGTCTCGCATGAGTGCATTGTCACGCAAAAATATTTGACCAATCGCGAGATAATTGGCGGCACGCCAGTGCAGCCTCATTCCACGAAGCTCATCCAGTGAAAGCGGCCCCATAGCGGTTATGGGTTGGTCAAGATTAGCTTCATTGTCAAGCATAATTTGCTACCTGAACCGGATCCTTCACTCATTGTTTTCCCGCCGGTAAAAACCATTGTATAGCCTAATGGCAGCCGATCAAGTTCATGATCGAAAGTCGGCCAGCAATTCTGTATAATTACGCACTCTTTGAGCCAGCGGTGTCGTCAGGCTTGGCAATGTTGACGGGACTTATAATTGTCAAAATCTCAAATTCGCATTGAGCAAGCAGTCGGCAATCCGGACCGGATTGTAGGAACTATACTGCGAACGCTGCCTGAGTATTTTGGTTTTGAGTCTGCCATCGTAGACTATTGCGAAAACGCGAGAGACGAAAAGTACACAACCTTTGTCGCCCTGTCGGAGAATGCAGACGCCATGGGATTTGCCATGATGGTGCTCAATAGCGACACAACAGCAGAACTCTGGGTTATGGGAGTGCTTCCGGCTTTTCATAGCCGGGGCATTGGGGCGAGGCTAGTGGAAGCCGTCGAAACGGAGGCCCGCAAGCGCGCGTGCAAATATTTGCTTGTAAAAACGATTGGCCCCAGTCAAAACGATCCTAACTTTCTGAAAACCTTCAAATTCTATTTAAAGCAGGGCTTCGAGCTGTTGATGGAATGTGATTTTCTCTGGGCTGGCAGCAGCTGTGCACTGCTATTAAAGAAGCTATAAATTCACGCGCTGCGGTTCATATCTGTCGTCCAGCCGGCTGTGGAGCAGATTCAGGACCTGGAGGGAACTCCAACAAGGTATTCAGTGGCGCCGTCCCTTTGGTTATACTAAACACAGTAGTATAAGGTTTGTTTTTTTAAACTGGCATCACGAGTGGTGGCGTAAAAAGACAGCCGGTGAGTGGAGTCTTTGTGGGACATCCAGCTCACCGGCTACCGGTATTACCGCGTCAAATCACAGCTCGGGCGGGGGACCATCGCCGCGGCGCTGAAGGGGGATTTCCTTCAGAAACCAGGAGATGACCATAGCGATGACTGCCACGATCACACCGCCGAGGAAGACCCCGTGCAGCGAATGCGCGAAGGCAATCTTGCTGGCTCCGCCGGCCATGCTTGTCGTATTCACCATCGAACCGAACAGCGCCAGTCCCACCGTGCCGCCGATCTGGCGGAAGAGTGTGACAGCGCCTGTGGCTTGACCCATCTGCGTGGGTTTGACCGCGTTTTGCACGACCGTGGTATACAGGCTTGAGCCAACGCCCAGGCCAAAACCCATGACGATCATGGCCGCGGTCACATCCCAGGATGTGGAGCTCAGACCAAGGCGCAGCAGCAGCAGAGTTCCGAGCACCAGGATGGCCGAGCCGACCAGGGCATTGCGCTTGTAGCGGCCGGTGCGCGTGATGAACTGACCCGAGATCGTGCTGGCGATGACCAGCGTAATCATCATCGGGGTCATCACTGTGCCGCTGCTGGAGGCGCTTTCGCCGAGCACTTCCTGCATGAAGAGCGGCAGGAAAAAGATGCCCGTGAACATCGCCACGCTCGTGAGCATGGTGACGAGAAAGGCCACCAGGACGATGGGATTTTTGAAGAGGCGCAGCTCCAGGACCGGGTCGGGCACCTTGAGCTCTGTGACGATGAAGGCCACCAGGCTGGCGACGGACACGCCGAAGAGGCTGAGAATGACGGGCGAAGACCAGGGTAGCGAGACGCCGGCCCAGGTGAATGCCAGGAGCAAAGTCGTGAGCGTCGTCACCAGGAAACCGGCGCCGACGAAGTCGATTTTGATGTCCTTCCAGCTAGCGACTTTGACCGAGGGCATGAGGGCGATCAGGCCAACGAGTGCGGCGATGCCGAGGGGCAGATTGACGAAGAACACCCAACGCCAGCTGGCGTGGTCTGTGATCAATCCGCCGAGGAGAGGGCCGGCAACGGAGGCGATGGCGAAAATAGCGCCGGCAAAGCCCTGGTAGCGGCCGCGTTCGCGCGGGCTGAAGAGGTCGCCCATTGTGGCCATGACGATGGGCATGAGTGCGCCGGCGCCGATGCCCTGGAAGCCGCGGGCGAAAATGAGCTGGGTCATGGTCTGGGCGAAACCGCACAGGGCTGAGCCGAGCATGAAAACAACCACGCCGAACACCAGGATGTTTTTGCGCCCGAGGATGTCGGAGAGCTTGGCGTAGAGCGGCAGGGTAACGGTGGAGAGCAGCAGGTATGAAGTTGCTACCCAGGAATAATGGTCGAGGCCGCTGAGTTCGCTGATGATGCGGGGCATGGCAGTGGAGACGATGGTTTGATCCATCGCGGCCAGGAGCATGACGAGCATCAGCGATCCGAAGACGGTCCAACGTTTTTCAGCAGAGATTTTCGGACGCCATTGCGGGTCCTTGTCATCATCGTTTTGCATGACATATCCATTGCGATTTGAACGTTAGTAGGAAACAGAAATGAGCTACTAAGTAGAGAAGACTCCAAGAGGAATAGGTGAGGGAAGATCTTCAAGGTAAGGGAGAGGTGAAAGGGAGAGTCAATGAAATAATGCGCCAAATGGGCACCGGCAGCGCTTTGCAACTGTGCTTGGCGCTGGGATTTTGGTCGGACTGTCGAAGTTTAAATTAGCGCGGGTGTGCGAGGATGGATGTCGGGTGGGGTGGGGCGCGATAATGGGACCATGCCAGTGATTGTTTTGACGACCCGGTTTGATAGCGATATATGACCGAGCTTCTTGTCGGTAGGAACGCAGCGCTGAAGATTGCAGCGGAGACGAATCCGGGTGGTTTTTTGTCGGCGGCCGGAGCGTGAAATTGGTGGCAGATGATAAGAATCGAGGCGGGCTGCGCAGCCCGGCGTCACGCCTTTTGCTTTGGGCTATTTTGTTTGCATGTTTCGGCTATGGATTGTTCCTTCTCTTAGCGCCCTGGCTGTTCCTGATTCATCGACCCATACACTGGAGGCGGCGTGGAGAGGGATTGTAGTCCCTCGGTATGTGATGTATTTGCAAAATATTTTTCTGCTCGTTCTAGATGGGGAAACAGAGAGCGCGCGACTTCATCATATTCCTCCGAAGCGTAGCTGAACCAACTCTCGCCTCCCCCACCCAAACGAGGCTGTAATCTATACCGCGCTTCGGTTACTTGGTAGTACTTCAATTTTTCCCTTTGGTATTCTTCACCCCACTTCGAGATGTAGAACCCTGTACCAGGGGCCTGGGCAATTTCAGCTATAAATAAATCATCACCGTACTTGTCAAATTGAAAGCCCAAAAGATCCGTATGATTCGAGCCAAATCTTCGAAAATGAGGGTAGGTTCCTTTGAATCCTAAACGTCTTAATTCAGGAACGATGATTTTCTTTAGTGCCGCATGCATGGATTCTCGATCAGCCACTAGTCTGTGCTCCAGATACTTAGTACGCGCCAATCTCTGACAGCTCCAGGAGTATCTCTCTGTTGATCCGGCGGACGTCCAAGGGGCTATAATGAGCCTTAAATACTAGCGGATGCTGCCGTCGCGCGCAATCCCGCTTTCGGTAACGTTATGCAGAGCGGTCGATTTTAGTTAGCGGTCGCTCGAGTGCCCAGCCCCAGAGTCGAAAGCTTTACTGATTGCCGACGAGAGGGCCCCCTGAGTTTGACCCATTACAGTGGTTAGCAAAATAAGCCAGCAAGGCACCATAAAGAGTATCCGTTGGCGGAACCAGCGACTCGAAAACATGAGAATTCCCAGAGGCAGCGTAAATGAAATCAGAGTAGTTCGGAGTGGTAAATCAGGAACGGCACCTGCGCATTTGAGTATTCCTGCCACGGTAATTGAAAAGATGAGGGGATAGAACCAGAAAATAAGCGCAAACCACAGAGGAGGCTTGTCCAAGAAGGTATGGATGGATTTGCTTGACGGCCTCTCCGATTTTGGGTCAGAATGCGAGCCGTTCTCTGGCTGCTCAAGAGGTTCCGTAGACATACTGATCCTTTTTGCATTTGGAGCATCTTACTCTCATCTTACCGGCTACTCAAACTTTGCGACGGCCCAGGCGAGATCCGGTCAGGACGGCTTTTCCCTCCAGTCTGTCCCGGCAGGCCTTTTTTGCAAAATGACCTAGAGTCCCGGAAACCCTGATAAATGCTAAATTTCCGGACACTGTACAGAATTATTGGACCGAGACATAGTCGAGCTTATGAGCCACTCGAACATCATAGACCCATACACAGGATGAGGCGCGGAGATGGATTGTAGCCCCTCTGTTTCTGATGAATCTGCGAAATATCTTCCGGCTGGGGCGGATCTACAAGATCGGCTTATCGGAAGTGAGGTTATTGACTGACGCCAGACCAAGTTCACGTACGAGCTGCACTTGAGCGAGATTGAAGTCTGTGATCGCCTGCGCTTTGGCAATTTGTGCCTGGGTGTAATCGCGTTGGGCTGTTAAGACATCCAGGTGGGTGCCTACACCAGTTTGATATCGAATGCCGGCCAGTCGCAGCTCTTCTGATGCAGACATTACTCGATTGTCTGACTCAACGATATTCTGGTCCGTGGAAAGACTTGTAATGTAGGCAGTCCTTACTGACTGTATCACCGTCACCACCATTTTTTTTAATTCTATGTTTGCTGCGCTGGCCCGAGTTTTGGCCGCTGCAATATTGGCTGCATCTACGGTGCCGAGACCGCCGAGCTTCCAGTTGAGATTGAGTCCGAGAAAATAGAGAGCATCCAGATTTGCTCTTCTGCTGCTGTTCTGGCCGATGCCGTAGACATTGCCGACAAAGTCGACCGTGGGTTGTAGGACCGAGCTGGCTATGCCTATTTGTGATTTGGCCGCACGCCTTTGTTCGATCAGATCTTTGAGTTCCGGTCGATTCAACAGTGCCGTTTTGACAAGGTCTTCCACGTTTTGTATCCGCTTCAGCAACACTTTGCGGTCCACGGCCAGGGCAGGTTTCAAGTCGATTGCCATGTCGTAATTCAATGCAGCGGCCAGGTTGATTGCAGCTTGCCGTCTAGCCACCTGTTGATTTAGTAGGCTTTGCCGGTCGGTGGCGAGTTGCTGCCGGGCTTGGAGAACATCGAGATTTGTGCCTAAACCGTTCTCGAATCTCTGAGTGCTGACTCGAACTTGCTCTTCCGATGTATCGGCTGCGCGGATGCGAATCTGCAGTATGCTTTCCTCCAGGGCAAGCTGATAATATCTACGTGCGATATCAACAAGCGCATCACTGTAGGTTGTATGTTCTCTTGCATTAGCGGCATTCAGTTGGTGCTTACTCTGCAAAGCGCCAAACATCACCTTGCCTCCCTGATAGACGTGGTAGTTGAAGCCAGCGTTACCTATCATGAATGGACCGTTAAGCTTGATTTTTGAAAGATTGCTGTTTCCGGGTAGCTTGATATTCCCTTTAAGCCAATATTGTTGGTCGCCTAGAACAATGTCTGGTAGAAAACGGCCCAGAGAGCTTAAGTGCTCATATTTGGCGGCTTTTGCGTTTTTACATGAGAGCGTAATATCCAAATTATTTGTGACACAGAGGCGCAGCAAATCATTTAAAGTGACGGTTTGAGAAAGTTTTGCGTCCATGGAGAAAGGGCTCATGGCCTGTTCGATCGTGATCAGCCCTGATAATTTTGGACTTTTCATCACAAGAGAATCGTCCTGGAAAATGCTGATTTCTCCTATCGATTTATTGTCAACCAGTTGGCTGTATTTGATGGATTTTGTCGGGAGCGGTGGCATTTGTCTGGATTTATCGACTTTTTCGTTGATTAATATAGGCGAAGCGATGGTTGCTGGCTGCGCCTTCGCCAGAGCTCTTGCTTCGTCGCTGTATGCGTGCAGTTGCTCTTTGTACAGAGTACCGGTGGGCACGCTCGCCGTTTCGTCCGCGTAGGCTGGTGCAGCCAGCGTCATAGTGAGGACAGTGGATAAAGCCCTAATGGCTTGTAGAGCGCTTTGGGCTCGCGTGAAAAGTCCTGCTGATCCTTGCCTCTTAATGCATTTCATGACTGACACCTGATTTGGTTTTTTCCAAGTACGTAACTGCCAGACCGCCCACACCGAGGACGATCGCAAAAACAAAGAAACAATCGCTAAAAGCGAGCAGATTCGCCTGCTTGCGTATGCTGATGTCAATGATAGCTACCGCCTGTTGTTGCGCCAGTTCCAAGCTGCTCCCCTTGCCTACAAGGGTCTCTACCAGCATGTTGGTTCTTTCCTGAAACGCCTGAGAATAGATGGTGGCCGATTCGCCGATAAATTGTGAGTGAAATTTTTCGCGCAAAGTGAGCAATGTACCGATACCAGCGATACCAAATGAGCCGCCGAGATTGCGTGTCATATTGTAAAGTGCAGAGGCGGAGCCTATTTTTGATGGTTCGATGCCAGCCGTCGCCACTCCGGAGAGGGGGATAAAGATGAATGGTAGACCGATTGCTCGCACCACTTGTGGTATCACAAACTGAGGGCCGCTAAAATCATTATTGAGCGGTATGTTGAGCGCAAAGCCGGTCGCAAACATTGCGATGCCAAAGAAAATCAGCATCCTGGAATCAATCTTTTGCATGAGCACCGGCACGAAGGGATTGACGAACAATTGCGGGATACCAAACCAGATCATGACAGCGCCAATCTGCGCTGCATTGTATCCGTGGATCTGCGAAAGATATACGGGCATGAGATAAGTCGGTCCGTAGAGACCGGCTCCCACTGCGAGGTTGGCGACAGCGGCTAAAGTGAAGTTGCGCTTACGAAAGAGGCGCAATTCGATAAATGGATTTTTGACCTTGAGCTCAATGATCAAGGCTGCTGTAAGGCATACCACGGCAGTTACAGCCATGCGCACGATAAAGTCTGAGCCTAGCCAGTCTTTGCGGTTGCCTTCCTCTAAAAAGGTCTCCAGGCAGCCAAGTCCGACAGCCATAAAGCCGATACCAAACCAGTCACCTTTTTTTAATAGATCAAATTGAGCGTTAGCTTTTTCCAGTGCTAAGCCTAGTACCGCAACTAGAAAAATGCCCGGGATGATATTGAGATAGAACACGAAAGGCCAACCATAATTGTCGGTTATCCAGCCGCCGAGGCTGGGGCCTATTGCCGGTGCGAAGGTAGCGGAGATACCAAACATGGCCAGTCCCACAGGATGTTTGGATGGAGGCAACTTTTCCAGGATTAATTGCATCGCCAGAGGTATCAACACACCTCCAGTGAATCCCTGGACTGCGCGAAAAAATATCATTGATGACAAATCTCTGGCAGCGCCGCAGAGGCAGGAGAAAATGACAAAGAGCACAGTGTTGAACAGGAGAAAGTTCTTGAAGCCAAAGGCTCTGGAAAGCCAGGCACCCAGTGGGATGACGATGATTTCTGCAATCAGATAGGACGTAGAAATCCACGACCCTTCGTCAATAGTGGCGCCTAGCGTGCCCTGTATGTCAGCCAGAGATGAGTTTGTGATCTGAATGTCCAGGATGGCCATAAAGGCGCCCAGGCATGCTCCCGCTACGATGACCCAGTCTCTCATGCTGACTTTGCGCTCAGGAGCAGCGCTTGGAGCGACTGCTGCCAATGCTTTGGCGGCTGTCGTCACTTTAATGTACCTTCACTTTGACAAAGCAGGACATGCCTGGAGTCATGCGTTCTTTGTACGATTCTGGTGTGTTGGCATCGAGGATGATTTTGACGGGCACGCGCTGTACGATCTTAGTGAAATTGCCGGTGGCATTATCCGGCGGCAGCAAAGCAAAAGCAGCACCAGAAGCGGGAGAGAAGCTGTCAACACGCCCTGTAAATTCATGATCGCCGAGTGCGTCAACGGTAAACTTCACTTCTTGACCGATGCGGATGTCGCGCAGTTGAGTTTCTTTGTAATTGGCAACGACCCATTTTTCATCGCTAACGATAGCCATCAGGGGACTACCTGTCTGGACGCGCTGGCCCACCTCTACTGTCTTGCGCCCGATACGGCCGGTAATAGGGGCTAAAATGCGCGTATATGAGAGTTTCAGTTTCGCGTTGTCGAGATCTACTAGCGCCTCTTGCACTGAGCTTTCCTGCGAAATTTTCTGTTTTGTGTTGACCCCGATTTGCTGGTTGGCGGCCTGTGCCTGGTCACCGGAAGCTTTAGCAGAAATATATTGTGCTTTCGCTACCTCGAGCTGTGATCGAGCCTCTTGCATTTTCGTTTCTGCTTGCTCCAAAGCGTTCGCAGCAGATTTCTTGGCGGCCAGGGCGACATCATAGTCGCGACGAACGGTGTCGAGATTTTCGGTAGCAACCGCACCAGCTTTTTCCAGAGCCGTGTAACGGTGGAGATCAAGTTCTGTTTTCCTTAGTTCGGCTTCCCGCTGGACCAGGAGTTGTTTGGCCAGCGAAATGCCAACTTCGGCTCCGCGAACCACGTGCTCTTCGCGGGCAATGGAGTGAGTAGCAGAGACCATTGAAGCACTGGCTGTCTTATCAGCATAGTGCGCATTAGAAGAAGCAAGTACCACTATATTTTTAGCGACCGATACGTCCTTCTGAGCCTTGGCTAAGTGTGCCTCTGCTTTGCGCACCTCGACTATTTCATCCCGGTCGTCGAGTGTGGCTAACAGATCGCCGGTTTTTACAAGTTGATTGTCGTTGACCACTACTGAGCCAACGGTGCCGGCTATGCGAGCGCCGACCGTATGAATGTGGCCCGTGATATAGGCATTGTCAGTCTCAATATACGATAGAAGGTTCATGGCAAACGGATAGCCGACAATAGCGGCGAAAGCTATCACCGCACTAATGAGAAGGACGAACCAGATTTTCTTACCGCCACCATTTTTGGCGATAACAGCCGGCTCCGCTAAGTTACAGTGGAGTCCATTGGTCCCGGCCATGTCGGGCTCTTTGTCTGTTTTTGTCAAACTTTCTTGCATATTTCCCCTCGTCTTGAAGGCGCACGGACTCGCGGGCTCGCAGAGCTCGTCCTGATTGTTTCTATTATTTCCTGATAGTTAGTAGCGTTTACGATTTGCCATAGGCTCTTAATCCTTGCAAAAGCAAATCAACGAGGATTTTTGATTCTCGCTCAAATACGTCTTCTGGAGGCCGTCCTGGCTGGAGGTCGCTAAAATCTCTCTGGTAAGGCGGGAGAAATGAGGTGAGTGCGGCCAATATCACTTCGCACATATCCACCACAGATGCTGCAGAAGAAAGCTCGCCGGCGTCGATTGCTTTTTGCAACATTGCTCGGAAAATATTTTTGATGTCGATAAATCTGTCGGCAAAACGCGTTTGTACAGTTTGATTAGCATAGATGAGTGCTTCCGGTGTGCGCAAAGTTTGGACTTCTTGATAGACAGAATTGATATAGAGATGGAACATGTCGATGAGTGATTGCAGATAGTTAGACTTTGTCACTTCCATCTTTTGCTTCAAAATGTCTTCAAGGTAATTGAAATGATTGGTACAGATAGCCAAAAGGATCTCTTCTTTATTTGGGAAGAATGAATACAGTGTGCCCTTCCCGATGGCCAGACTGCGAGCGATTTCTTCCATTGTGGTCTTTTCATAACCGTTGGTGAGGAAGAGCTGCCGTGCTTCCAGCACGATTCTTTGCTTTTTGCTGATGTCTGCGTCGGTTTTCAAAATAGCACCATGCGAGCCAAACAATTTTGTTCCCTGGATACAGTATAGAACGATAGAACGTTTTTCGTTCTATCGTTCTGATTAAATCCACTTAAGGGCTTGCGATTGCAGGCAAGCGGACGTGCATCTGCGTGGAAGACGTTGAGGGGCATCAAAGGCCGAGGCGCAGCCGGACAGAGAGGCGAATACCTAGACATGGAGCTGCACGCTGCCTGTGACGGTGAGACGGCCCAGCGCCAAGGCAAGAACCCCCATTGTGGCCTGCGTCGCAATCAGGAGCTTGCGCTGGTTGTAGCGATCGGCCGCGAAGCCGGTCCAGGGTATTAGCAGAAGTTGGGGGGCCGAACTGGAGCGCCATGACCGTGCCCACGGCCGAGGCAGAATCCGCGACACCTGGCACAGATTGCGGTGGCGCAATCTGGACTGATGGAACAAGCTTCAACGGGCGAATTCAAGACACGATCAAAAGAAGTGAGAGCCTGTCATCAATGCTGGCTGAGGCAGGCTGTCACGTCCCAAGTTCGATCGACTTTATTCTGCGTCTATTGCTTCCAGAATCGTTCTAAGGTCTGGGCGGGCAGCAGGAAATCAGCGAACCGTGGAATCTTCCCGATGAGAATCTGAACGGTATAGAGTGCTTTCATGTAGGGGCGACTGGGCCATGCCCGAAGAATTTACCGCATCCATCAAGCAGCACATGCGAACGGTGAGCGATCTTGAGGCGAAGTTTTCAACGGTAAAACCAGAATCTTTGGTCAGTCCGATATCGTTTAGGTCAACAATTCTCGGATGGCCTTAAAGGTTGTCAGAACAGCATTCAGGAGAGCGAATTCCTACCGGTCTTCATGCAAGTGTCGGCATACTGAGTGCTCATGGATGAGGGGTGATTGCGATAACGGTAATTTTGTTGCTCTTAGGTGGGTGATAACAAAAGAAAATTCTGTATGCGCCGGGAGTCTTGTTCTGTGCGTATGCTTCGTAGACCTTGACGCCATGCGGTCCTTCGAGGGACGAATATTCATGCGTATTCAGTCCGGGATGCTTGGGGTTTTCAGCTATAAGTCGCAAAGCTTTTGCCACCGCTTTGAAAATGGCAGCCTTGCTCTTAGAAGACTTGAGATCGTTAAATTGTCTGTGAGCTTCCTCGGCAAGGAGTATTTCGAAAGTCACCTAAGAATCGTCGACCTCCGATAGGTCGAGCTTTGCGACTTTGCCGGCCTCAATGTCTTTGATGCCACGCTGGATGGATGCAAGCCGTTCTGGATTTTCGTAGATCCAGGCCTCGTAATAAGGGACCGATTTCACAGGATCCAAAAGGATCTGGCCGAGATTATTTCGGAAGGCTCTGTACCGTACGCCGTGTGCGTCGGCAGGCATAACGCCTCCCAGAGCGACTCGCTTGCGATCATCCGGCTCGAGTTCCTTGCCGACGGGCTTGAATTTTCCTTCGTCAATAATGTCCACAAAGATCACCTCAATGCTGATCGTATCACGAATGCCCATAGTGGGTAATACCCATTTAGGGTATTCGCTGCGATTGACTAGCTTCGGAGCAACCCGTGATTTCTCCTCCCTTGCATTCTGTTCGCTGCCGGTAATTATTCAACTGCTTAGCTGACCTCGATGGGTTCGCCGGGGTCAAGGTTCTCTCGTTTCAGTTTGCTGGGTAACGTTCTACTGCGTCGGAAATGCCCCAGCCTCCCATTCACCCTCAGACCGTTTATCAGTCGGAGGCAGGGGCCACCGCAGGGCAGCTTCGCTCCTGCGCATCAATAGCCAACCGTCCACCGGTTCGCCAATTCACAACCTCCGCAGACTCAGGAGGTTCAAAACACACCTCCGGTCATAGCGACTCCACAGCTCCAACCGGCGCCGGCCACGACTCCAGCATCCGAGCCACATGCTCAAGCCGCGACAGCTACCATGACACCACAAGATTATGAGGA
Organism: Cyanobacteria bacterium SZAS LIN-3; assembly: GCA_018266215.1. Taxonomy (GTDB): domain Bacteria; phylum Cyanobacteriota; class Vampirovibrionia; order Obscuribacterales; family Obscuribacteraceae; genus REEB67. The sequence continues at coordinate 33,933 of JAFEAV010000054.1, forward strand.
CGTGACTGACGCTACGGTGCTCGAAACTCTTGCCGACGGTTCTATCTTTGAAAATGAAGGTGCGGGGGCTGCAACCTCCGGAGGTAATATCCGAAGCTGGCGCAGCGAAGACCTGGAAGGTCAGGTGACCGCCGCAGCCGAGAAAATTCTCAAGCCCTTGATGGATCGCGTCCAAGACCTCACCAAAGAAATCGTTCTCAAAGACCTCAAAATCGAAGAGATGGACAAACAGCTCAAACTCTTGCCCGACTTCGAGGCACAAAAGAAAAAGCTGCTCGCCGAAATCGAAGCCGAGCGCAAGGCATCAGAAATCCAATTCAATAAGGCCAAAGAGCAGGAAGAAGAAGCTCGCGCGCTTGAGGCAGAAAATGCACTTCTCAAAAAGAAGGCAGAAGAAGCACTCCTCAGTGCAGCCAAACTTGCGGACCTAGAAAAAGTCGTGCAAGAACTGCAAAAACCAAAACCATCGTTTTGGAAAAAATTCTTTGGACCGCAGCAGTAAAACTCAGCCGCAGCTGGCGATCAAAATCTCCGTATTTCTATAGTAGATGGACGGTTTTGAGAAAAAAAGCTGGGTGGTACCGAAAGTGGTACCACCCAGTCAAAGAAGTCTAAATCGAGTCTTACCGATCCATGGAAACGGTCATGTCAGGCCGGAAGTCGGGTAGACAAACCCCCGAGTTTGTATAATCACAGTTTGACAGAATCAGTGTTTGTCAAGTTATCATATAGCTCAGGAGATGTTTTTCCGTTTATGTGGCTAATACGTGTATGCACTCTGCTGACTTCTGCATCGCGCTCGGGCCACCTTACGGCATACCCAGTCTTGTTTCCAAGAGAGCGTGCAGACCTCCCAGGGTAATTTCAACCACTTTCTCCACACTCCCGCCGGATCTACAGCAACTCCCCCTTGACGGCTATGGACTTTGTTATCTCTTGCTCACTCGTCCGGACGCCACTGCCTTATATCCGATTTCTGTTCGTCGGGTCGTGGATTTGCTCCACGCTTCTTTCAGACTTCGCCTCGCGGCTGGGCCCTTGCGTTTCTTTACACTTCACCGTCATCAGGTTGTGTAAGGACTCTCACCTCCAGTTGTTGAACATGCCTGGCACAAAAGAAGACAGGGTAATACCAAAAATGGTACCACCCCGTCGGAAAATTCAAGTCAGGACATGCCGATCCGTGGAAATGGCCATGTAAGCACAAAGGAATTTAAAGGTGTAGTTCCATTCTTCAATTGTACTTATCTGTAGACTATCCTAATCATCAGTCTGCTCATCAAATATATCAAAGGAGACGTCTAGATTCAGATCGGCCAAGCGTGAGAAGGTTTCGGAATCTATTAAAAAAGAAGTGTTCCAATGAGCTACACCAAACCTGCATTTTAGCGTAATCACGTTTCCTTGATTTAGTAATTGCAAAAGGATGTCTTTTTTTTCTGCCACCTGATCTAAAACCCAGTTTAGATGTTCACATATGCTATGTTCAGACTGCATGTGCGCCGAAGACAAAGACCATAGGCCCTGCTTTTTCGGTACATTGGAAGGCCCGTTTAAATCGCCCTTTCGATAACATCGAGTTGGTGTCAGACCTATTAAATTTGTAATTGCGGCAGGCTCCAAATTCTCCTGAGAGAACGAAATCGACACTATGACACGCACAGGTTGAGTATTTACCGGTATTGTTACGACGTCAGTTTCACAACTATTGGAATCATTGGTTTTTTCTTGCATGCGTGGCTACTCTCCTAGTAGCCTCTATCATAGCAAAGACATCATTCTGGCACAGTAATCGGACTTGTCTAATTTCGCGATGAAAGCACCGCTTTCATTTTTCAAAAACGGAGGAGACAATATTGCCCCCTCCGTAATATGGAATTATTTGACGTCTGTTACGTTGCCTTGTACTTCACCATTTAGGCTAATATCGCCATTTTCCATGTTTATCTTAACATTATCTGCCCCTCCGGCATCAGTTTGGCCCTTGATATCCTGTTCAATGTAGTCGCCAAGCTTTTTTGCGTCTACGTCAAATTTCTTAGCGGCCGCTTTGATTTGCTTCTGTTCGCGTCCCATTTGCAAAATGCCGATGCCAGCAATTGGAATTACAATAGGCGGGAACTCTATCGGCGGAAGCTTAATGGGAGGACACCGCTTCTTAAGCTCATTCAGGATCTTCAAAATCTCTTCCAGGATTAGGAGCAATATTAGTGCCTCAATCATTGCGAGAGCCATGGCATCATATGCAATTACAGCATTAGTGCCCATCGGATCAAACATATTTAGCGGATCATTCAAGACATAGGTGTAGAGGTTAAGCGTACTAATCTCCGCTCCACCACAGCCACCAGTGCAATCACAACCGCAATTTTCCGATGTTTTGAGATCATAGCCAATCGGATCTGGCTGCAAGAACCGTCCAAGTTTCGGTGAATAATAGCGTCTCTTGTAGTAGTAAAGACCGGTCTCGGCGTCAAAACGTTGCCCCGTGAAACCAATTGCGTCTGAAGCAAGTGATGAAGTTTCTCCAAACAATCCGAATACGTTTTTAGTTGGAATTCCACCACTATCTGACGTTGCCACAATTGAACCCAAGTGGTCGCCATGCAAATAAGTAACAGTGCCAGAAGCGCTTACTTTAATGAGGGCTTCTTCCAGGGTTGCTCCGTAAATATAACGATTGACGAGGTTACCGTCGTTATCATAGTCAGCTATGCGCTGCCAACCGGAATATACATAATTGGTTCGATTGGTACCGGAAGTGGTGACAGCTTTCTGAAGTTGCCGGTGATACGGATCGTAAGTATAAGCTAGACTCATACCAGTTTTTGTAGAGGACTTCAGATGATTTTCAGTATCATATGTGTGAGTCCAATTTCCGTCGTTCGTCAGGCAGCCATTATTGTTGTACGCAAATGCGGTGCCGTTCAAAGAGGGAATTTCGTTCAGATTATTTGCACTGCCGGAAATCGTTCCAAGACCGTAAGTATCAACGAACGAGGCGGAGGGCTGCCAGGAATATGTCAAATCCGAAAAATTTTGGCCGGTGATCTGGTGGACTTTGTTGAAGGTGTATAACCGATCGACACTTTTTCCTTGAAACGTATGAATCAGCTTCGTCAAATCATTTGATGCTCCAAAATCAAAAGTCGAAGATGTCCCGTTTGCGAAGAAGAGCGCTGTGCGACGAGACAGATAATCATAGTTCATCGCAGCCTGCGGGAAGCTAGCACCATTCAGCTTCACAGCAATCAACCTGTTGAGTACATCGTACTGGCGTTCAACAAAATATCCGTCCGGGTATGTGAGACGAGTAACGTTTCCATTCGCATCCAGTACGGAAGTAACAGTCTTAGAATCCGGATACACCTCTTGTACAAAACGACCGGCGCTGTCGTAGATTCTTTGGAAGGTGCCGAGTGCGGAATCTACGATCGAAAGTAAGTTGCTTCGCAGATCGTAGCTATACGATTCACTGGGTTGACCTGTGGGGGCTTTTGTCAGAAGCCTGTTAAGGGCATCAAATGTGGCCGTGACCTGACCAGAAGCCACACCGAGTCTGGAGACAAACGTTAGTACGTTTCCGTTTTTGTCGTACAAAAGATTTTGTTCAAAGGTGCCGTCGGGAAATGTAGTCTTATCCAGCCGATCAAAACCATCGTAGGTATAACTCGTCATGTTGTTTTTCGCATCGTGAACAGCGGATATTCTTCCGTTAGGAGAATAGCTACGAGTTTCACTAATTACGCCAGATGGATCTGTAATGGAATTCACACGATTTCGAGGATCGTACGCAAACTGGTAGGTTCGCCCTTCCGCGTCAATCGTCTTAAAGAGTCGATCAGCACCATCATACAGCCTTGACTCAGTATTGCCTGCAGGATCCGTTTCGGAAATCACCTTGTCCGACAACGAAAAGCCCCACGTGAATATCTGGGAGGTGCCTAGTGACGAGTCACCTCGCAGGACGCTAATTTTGTTGCTATTAGCATCGTAGCCATATTGAACATACTGCGCAGAGAACGGGGCTGCGGCGTTGATTTTCGTGATTCTTCGCAGAGCATCCCACGTCGACGTTGTCGTATAACCGCGAGGATCCTGCAACGACGTTAAGTTACCAGCCGCATCATAACCAAGGTTGGTAGTCAGATTCAGGTGTGAACCCGCTCCTTGATCCACAACTATCTTCTTCAGCGTTTCATTACTTGGATCATAGGTATACTGTGTCACAATCGCAGTAGAAGCAGTCACGGACTCGGATCGAGTCGACAGCTGCCCAAATCCGTTATAGGTCATTCCCAAAACAGGAGCGACCATTGAACCACCAGAGAGCACACTCGGATAGGTAACACTGAGCAAACTTCCAGTTACTGGATCATAATTGCTTGTGGTGACGTTGTTGTTGGGATCGGTAACTTTATTGACCTTATTCCAGAGTGGATCGTATTCGTATTTCTCGAGCAATGGTGTCAAACTTGAACCGGGCTTTGGGCTGCGAAGCTTCGTTAGGACGTTATTTTGAACGTCGTAACTGTACGCAATCGTGTCGAGTTCTGGGTTAACCTGTAATGTAAGGCGGCCGAGATTGTCGTATTGCTGAGTCGTCACATAACCGAGAGCGTCCACAAATTTAATGGGGTTGGTAAATTGGTCATAGTAAGTAACCTCGGAATTTCCGACAGGGTCGATTACCTCTGACCTGCTCCCAGCAAGATAAAACGTGTGCGAATGACCCAGTATGTCCACCTGACTTTGCACTCGACCTAAGCTGTCGAATGTATTTGTAACGCAGGCTGTTGCAGGATTCTGTGGTTTAAAATATGACTGCATAAGGCCAGGTGATGAATAAGCAAAGACATATCCCTGGCTCAAAGCGTCACTGAAGTTTGTCAGATTCTGAGACAGATCGTATCCGTAGCTTATGGTTCGAACGCCATCGGTGACCGTTGCGACACGACCGCTGCTATTGCCAATCGTCAGCGACCGACCCAAATTGTTTGCGACCTTAGTCAACTGGCCGGCTGTGTACGTTAGCGCAATGGTTACGCCAAACGGAAATACCACCGAAGTGAGCTGGCCCGAACTGTTGAACGCGCTTACAATTTTCTGCGGAGTCGTATGAGTATAGTTACCGGCAGCCAAGGTTAGCTGCGAGGTTTCGCGTTGTGGCGGATTGTATGAACCATCGGGAAGCAAGGTGTATACAAGATCGCGAAAATCCGGCAAGCTGACCGTTACGATATTATTGGTTAGCTGGTCCACCCACCATTGGTCCACCAGTGAAGACATTACGTACTTATCCACGGGCAATGCAGTGTCGCTCATCAAATCGAGACTTACGAAAAGAGAGGCCAGAGCTGCGGCTCCACTAATGGGAGATTCACTTCCCATACCAACAAGCCCATCGCTTCCAACCGTAATTGCGTTCGACCAATTATGGCGCCAGCCGAGACCAAGAGTCCCTGCGACGAACCGCTGATTCGAATCGTAGTTGGTTTCAAATTTCAATTCGTAAGGAAAGCCACCACTCCCGACCGAAATATCGGTATGGCGATAAAGATAATTTCCAGTCCGAATATTTACAGGATCGGCATCTTCGCAATCGTTATCCTTCTTAGGCGGAGTTGGTTTACCTTTCCCTGGCCCAATGCCGCCTTTAACGGATGCGTTAATAATTCCCAAAGCACCCTGGAAGTTATTGCTACTGTTCACAGCGGCCCAGCACGAAATGTTGAGACCATTGGAAAGTTGTGGAGCAGATTGCGGAAGAATGATGTGATCGAAGAAAGGTTCATAGGAACTGTCGATTGTTCCGCCAACACTTGCATAGCTTCCGTAGCCAGTAAGTACTGGCTGTACAGCGGTTGGCCAGTTGTCGAACGCGGGAGATGTCGTACGAGTGCTCTTGTAGATCGCTGTACCATTCTGAACAGCGATATCAAATGAACGCGTACACGAGGATGCCTGCTGGCCGGTTAGCTGCTGCACCGCAAGCATTTCCAGCGCGTAACCACGCATGGCTGAGACGAGGTTTGTAGCAAATGTGGTGGCGCTTGCACTTAAGAGGCAGTCAGTGCTCTTTGATCCCTGAAGGTCAAAGGCAGAAGCTGAGAAGCTTCCATACTGCTGGAACTTAGCCACGCCGATCAGATGATCGGTGTTGATAACAACATTTGTCTGCCGGGCAATAAGCTCGTTTACCTTGCTATATTGCATGCAATAGTTTGCCCACTGCGTAGCGAGCCTTTCCCCGCAAGCCGCTTCATCCAAGGTATTCGAGTTGTTGAACTCGAATTGCGCTTGCCGCGCCATGTGATAGTCAAACTGTCCCTTGCCGGCAGTACCGAACATGGTAGCAATCAGGTATCCCTCTTGACCCGTCGAACCGTTTTGGTTCGGGCAAAAGACGAACACATAGAATTGCTGATCACTATTTGTCGTCGGATACGCATGGTGAACTACATGGCAGTTGATTGCTTCAAAATATCCGCTCGATTTTACAACAGTGCCGGTTGCCATGGTTATGCCATCGATGCGAACAACTGGCACCCATCCACCTGATTGGGCCTGAAAGAACCACGTAAATCGGCGTCCGTAGAACTGATCAGAAGACAGGGTGATATCGAGACCACTCCACTGAAGCTGAAGGGTGATTTTCAAAGTAGGATCGAAGTCTACTTGATACTCTACGACTGTGTCGCTGGGCGCCTCATGTGGCAACGTCGTCGGAAACGTAAAGGGAAGGGTTACCGGCACGATCTGGCGACCGCCAATAAGATCAGCGAGTGAAGCTGGCGAATGGGTCGAGTTGTAGTTTTTAATCCAGGTGATCAGGTTCCCGGCATAGGTCTTCAAATCGTTGCGAATGTTAGTACGGTTGAGGCCGTTCACCCAAAGGTCAACGCCTGACCCATCTGTTCCGTGGGTATAACCCACACGAGCATCAGCGAGGAATGTAGAGGACGAATAGCCCATAGCCGAGGCGAGGTTGAAACCAGCGATGGGTGTAATAGTGTTGTAGGTTTTGTACGAAGCATCCATCACCACCCAATTAGGCGCAGCAACGGTGCCAAGGTTTACTTTGATCCAGCAGTGCCTGAACTTGAGCTGCTGATTTGGCGACACACCGACAAGACTTGCCGGAATGGACAAATTCGAGACATAGCTCAGAGCCGTGTTGATATTGCTGTCTTTGATATCAAACAAGGCAAATGACTCTGCTGCGGTGAGCTGGAGATTGCCAACCTCATAGTAAGCGGTAAAACCGGCTTGGCGAAGAAGAGCCGCCAGCAAAGCGGATATGTCGAAAGAGTTGCCACATCCATCGAGCAAGGTGCCGAACGCGCCCTTGGCTACGCCCATGCCCGGTGTAAATTCGATGTTATTGTAGACAAATTCGTAGATAAGCTGAGGATCGTTCTTCAGCGCCCTTGTAAGCTCAACAATCGAAGGAGCGCCTTCAACGCCCCCTGTGGTGAGCAAAGACTGGGCGGGAAACGGCGTAATTTTCGGTTTTGGTTTTGCATTCAGGATCTGCCACGCAGTGTCCGAGTCGACGGGAGCGCGATTTTTCACTTCACCGGTAGGCAGAGACGGGATCATCTGCGCGACGCTCTGTGCCGAAATCGGCGTTAGATTGCTATTGCCAGAGAGTGGGAGATGGTTTTGTTTTGTGTTGGTCATGGTTTCTATTCCATTTGAATTTTCAGTGGAAGCAAGCAGTGCGCGTAGGTCGCACTGCTGCTTTCGATTGTGTGTTCTGACTAAAATTACGGCTGGAAAGTGATCTCCTGCCAGACCGAGCTCACGACAGCCACAGCCGTCGCCGCTCCGCCGGCGCAGATAGCGTCAGCATTGTTGCCGCTAGCAAACAGGCGGCCGCTACCAGTCAAGATGAACCAACGTTGGAGGAGACCGGTACCGTGCACGAAAATATCGGCGATGGTATCGCTGCCGTTCAGGATGAACGCTGGCATAGCAATCAGGGAATATGCGCCGGGCGTAACAGTGTTGTCGATAGGGAGCTGGCCCACGTCGGCGCCAGCATAAACCAGCCGACCATCAGTCATCAACAAAATTAGCTGACTCGTTGTAGCCAGACCCTGCTGCCCTCGGGAATGGAAGACCTGAGCAATTACCCCACTCGGGACAAATGCGGCGGCCGCCGGGGTACTCTGAGCTGTGGTGCTCGTCAAATTCTTGAAAATCTGGTTCAGGTTCGTCGAGCCCCAGGTCCACAAGACGCCGGCTGTCGTTAATGCATATGCAGAACCGGTCAGACCACCAAATATTTTGGCAGAAGCAATGCCGGATAGTGCAGAGACTTGGGTAAACTTGTTCAAGTTAGTGGTGGTTCCCTGTCCCAACTCTCCATGGAGGTTGTAACCGGTGGTCCACACGTTTCCGCTGGTGTCGACGATCAAAGCATTACCGGCTGCGGTTGAGCCACCATTAGCCGAAATGGAGGCAGCATTGGTAATCGCAACGCTGCTGCTGTTCAGTGCACTGGTGAAACCAGTGGTAACGTTAGTCGTCGTGCCGACACCAAGCTGCCCTTGTACGTTGTAACCGGCGACCATCACTTTGCCGCTGTTAAAGAGGAGGTACGTGCTAATAAAGGTGCTCACCGTTGCCATTTTTACATCAATGACATGGCTCGCTGCGCTCTGATCGAGCACATGACCACTAACATTTGATACGTCAACCGGAGTAGACACGTTAGCGACACCACCAGTGCCAAGCTGGCCGGCGGTATTCAAGCCGACGCCCCACAGGCGGAAATCATTGGTCAAGAAGAACGCGCTACCACCACCATTGGTCGTGGTATAACCGCCCTGGGCCCAAACCTTGGTGACAGACACACCAGCTGTCACGAACGATTCGATACGCTTCAAGAAGCCACGGGAAACCGCGTCACCGTGACCGAGCTGGCCATAAGCGTTATCGCCAGCCGAGTATGCCCAGCCGTTGTCATAAACAACATACAGGTTGGCGTTGGTCAGCGCCCAGTCAACGATGTTGGCGCTTGCTGGCGGTATGGTCGTGTTCGGATCGAAGACAACGCGCTGAGCGAGAGAGTCTGTTGCTGCAATTGTCCCGTTTGCATTCGCCCCTGTCGCATTGTCACCCCAGCTGACCAGCTCGCCGGTAGAGAGCAGCACCACCATGGGGTTATTCTTAAAGTCGCTCTGAGAGCGCTTCGGAAGGGCCGCAACGGTGGGAATAGTGGGAGTTGGAAGTAGACCAGCCACCTCTACCACCGTCGTTCTGTTGCCCATTTTGTCGTAGTTGAATGTTGCCATTGATCCGTTCGGCCAAACTGCCTGCGTGAGGCGGCCGAGTTGATCGTAAGTGTAGATTGGATTGTCGGACATTTTGAAATTCCTTGATAATTTGATTTGGCTGCTCAAGAACATTCTTGAGCAGCATGTTCTTTCGGATTTGGATAAACTGAACGAAGAAGCAATTCACAGATATAGCCCCTAAACCTTGATCCAGTGGCTCTTTTTTGGCTTCTACGCAGCCTGATTGTCGACCTCAAGACTATCAAGCAAGAAGCGCTTAAGCGAGGCTGAGATTTTCTGATTAACGCTGAGAGCTGCCACAAAACTCGTATCGAACGGAGTGCCACCGACAGGCAAGTCAGCCAAACCAGACTGTCTCGGCATGGCAGGAGAATCGGAATCGAGATTAGCACCCCCAGCTGAAGGCAGAGGACTGTTAAGGATCAGCTGAGCAGCTTCAACTTCAAACATCTTCTGCTTACTTTCGGGCAGGTCAGACCAT
>JAFEAV010000055.1 GCA_018266215.1 Cyanobacteria bacterium SZAS LIN-3
CACATGTCCCGCATTACAAGAGACATAGAAGTCGAAGGCGATCTCAACGAGGAGCACTTGCAAAAGCTGAAGACGATAGCAGACAAATGCCCCATTCACAGGTTGCTTGTTGGTCACAAGGTTGTGATGACAAGCCTGTCAGTGCTGAATAAAAAAACGGAGGCTGCGTGCCATGTCGATTGATATCAGGAGAGTCTATGAAAAACTGGCAAAGAAGACTGGAAAACTGTTTCTCGTGGATAGAGTTTGGCCGCGCGGTGTAAAGAAAGACAAGCTAGCGGATGTAATTTGGCTTCGAGATGTAGCGCCATCTACTGCTTTACGCAAGTGGTTCGGGCATGACCCTCAGAAGTGGGAAAGATTCCTGTCCAAGTATTTCGAAGAGCTTGATGAGCACCCGGACACATGGAGCGCTATTTTAGAAGCTGCAGGAAGCGGCAGCGTGACTCTGCTCTATGGTGCCAAGGACACAGAGCACAATCAGGCTGTTGCCTTGAGAGCTTACCTTGAAAAACGATTGAAACACACCCGTGCATCCTAACCGGGCACTTGAGTTTAGTAGTAACTGATGGTAGAGGAGGAATAGAGATGAAAGCGACAAAACGGCACCCGGCTCTTCAGCCATTTGCGAGGGATCATGGAATTGGACTTGTGTGCGCACAAGGTTTGCATAAGGCCGTTCGAGAAACTGGAGATGACCGCGTAAGGCTTGCTGATCAAATTCGCTCAGTTTGCTTTGATGTAATTTCAACTTCTCTTGAGGATGAAAACAGAGTCTTGTCTCGGGCTGTGGTCAATACTGGCCTTGGACATATCTTTCAGCAGCATCATGATCGAGTGCGAGAATTGATCAAGCAGTTGAACAAGGCCGATCCGTTGGTAGATCCCGGGCTTGGGCTCATTGCAAGAATTGCCGATGCGCTCGATGACTATGTGCGTTGGGAAGAGAATTCACTATTTCCGGCAATCGAAAACAAATTGACTGATGGAGAGCTGAAGCAATTAGCCGAGATTAGTTCTTCAATCGAAGAGCATCGCCATCGCCCCACACAGCAGCGTCATGCCTCGATAGCATTGGATAAAACTCTAGGACATGTTGAGGCATGCAGTTGTTGCATGGTTCAAGGCAAAAACGTTGATGGCGAGGAAACAACCTCAGAGGCAGCAGCGGACTATGATTCGCGCGGCGATTGTTGCGGAGATTGATGTTCACGCGTATGGTTTAACGATTGGCGCCCCACAATCAAAAAGGGAGGACAACTATGATTATTGACAGAAGCGCAACAGTGAAACAAATTCTGGAAGTGAGACCTGATGCCGTGAAAATCCTTGAGCAGCATGGGGTTGATGTGCTATTGGAATGTGACGAAAGCATCCAAGATTGTGAGTTGCTGCTATGCGACAGCATGTGTCATTTAGATGATGTCGATGCTCTCATCATTTATCTGCAAAAGTTTTTCGACACAGCGCTTGAACCGACCAAGAGCTAGCAGATTGCTGCAACACATATCGCTATATTGACCGATTGAGAGATTTAGAACCTGATCTACACAGTTATATAAACAAAGAGAACTATGTGCTGTATGCAAAAGCTCTCGCGGTAGAAACAAGATGCAAAAGCTGCACAAGCAGAGACAGAAGGAGGATAAGCATGTCCACCAAGGTTCTTCCCACAACCCATATCGTCAAACTGAAAGATCGACGCGAAGTTGCAGAGCGCACTATCGCTGTTTTGTTGGAGAAGCCGGCGAATTTTGTCTTTAATGCTGGCCAGTTCGCCGAGCTTTTTCTCGTGAATTCGGATGAGGCTGTAGATGATGAGCAAGGACTTGCGTTTTCAATGGCAAGCGCGCCAGAAGAAGACACGTTGATGTTCGCAACCAGATTGCGCGGTGGTGACTTCAAGCGGGCTCTTGAAACGATGCCGATTGGTGCTCCCATCAAAATTGAAGGACCGTTCGGTAAATTCGTTCTCGACGATTCTGCGCGTCCGGCGGTTTTCATAACCGGTGGCATCGGCATCACCCCTGTACGAAGTATCCTTGTGCATGCAGCAAAACAGCAAATCGAACGTGATCTTTTTCTGTTCTACTCCAACCGCCGCCCCGAAGACGCGTCCTTCATCGAAGAATTGCAAGCGCTAGAAAAAGAGAGCACTCACTTTCATTTCTTTCCGGTCATGACAGAGATGGAAAAGTCGACTGTCACTTGGAGCGGCATGACCGGTCACTTGGAGTTCAGCAAGATCTCTAACTATACACGCGACTATTTCCAGCCGCTCTTCTATGTCTCTGGTTCTCCGAGGTTTGTAAAAACCTTCCGCGAGCTTTTGCTTAGCAATGCCGTGATGAAGCAGGACATTCATTCTGAAGACTTCGCTGGATACTAAAGAGGTGATGATTATGAAAACGCAACCAAGATCTCTCAGACGACTTAGCCCTTCCGAAGTAAAGGCGATGATGGACCAAGGCAAAAAGCTCACTTTCATCGATGTTCGCAATGAGCAAGCCTGGGCTGATTCAGACAAGAAAATTGTCGATGCTATCAGAGTACCGCTTTCTGAGCTAGAAGAGCGGCTGCCTGCCATACCGAAATATCAGCCGATCATGATATACTGCACCTGACCGCATGAACAGGCAAGCGCCAGGTTGGCGCTTGAACTTTCGGGGAAGGGCTTTGACGATGTTCACCCGATCGAAGGCGGTTTTGATGCATGGTTAGAGGCAGGATATCCAGTGGAATCCAAATAGCGGATCGCGTTATGCGATCGCCCATTGCCATCATATTCGGTGGCCTCGTCTGGGCAGCCTCTCCAATTGAAGGAGGATACAACAATGAGATCAGGATGGCATATTTGCACAGTCTGTGTTTATATCTACGAAGAAGTTCTGGAGAAGACGGGCACTCAGGCTAGTAGGGAGGATGGCCGCCGGCAGTTTATTTTGGACAATGGCATAACGATCAATTGAAATCATGGTTCCAGCCTCAAAGCCAGCTAAAGTTCTCATCGCTGCTACACCCCAGAGCCGCAGGCGGCTTAATGAGCTCCTATCGGATCATTTCGAGTTGTTCCATGCAGCAACGATAAAGCAAGCGCTAAAGTCGGCTCGAGAAGTTCAGCCACACGCAATCATCTGTACGCTGACGTTTGACGATTCTCGCATGTTCGACTTTTTGAAAGCTGTCAAAGATGACTCGTTGATCTCTTCGATTCCGTTTATCACATGCCGAGAGGCCTCGGCGCTTCCCAAGGTTGTCGCTGAGAGCATTGAAACAGCAACTCATTATCTGGGTAGCACCCTTTACCTAGATCTGATCCGTTTAAACGAACGAGGCAGAGGAAACGAAGGAGCCTTGCTGGTCAAGGACTGCTTGCTCAAACCAAATCCTTCTAAGAGTTGGCATCGATCTACATCTTTAGATGGAGTACAAACATAAGATTGAGTGTTATGATGATAGTGAAACTATTTAAATCTTAGCGCAAGCCGCTATAGGGCTGGTTCCTAGTCAGCTTTGATAAAACTGGGTGTAAAAGATGTACAACAAAGAACGAATTAAATCACAGTAACAGTATCAGAAGTTGAGAATTATAGCGCCTGTTGATCTCGCGCTGGAGGTAGTTATGTTGACAGTAACGGGTGTATTCAATAGCAGCAGTGACAGCGAACAGGCCATTCGAACATTAGCCAGATCCGGTTTTCTCGTTGGAAGTATGTCCGTTGCAGGGCCGGAAGGCAGAGAATTCCGAAAAGCGGTCACTCAGTTGCTGAGCAAGGATCCAGCCAAATTTGCAATCAGGTATGGTTTGGCCGGGGCGACGTTAGGAGCGCTTCTTGGTGTTTACGCATCAATGGCCTTGCCAGCTGGACACGTTTTGTCCGGAACACCTCTTATCTCAGGACTTGTTGGTGTCGCCCTTGGTACCATGATTGGTATATTGACAGGGTTCATGTTTGACTTGGGCAGGCAAAAATACGCGGCGATAGTCACAACAGACGTTTCAACAGCGGGCAAAACACTGGTTTCTGTGAGGACTAAGGACATGACAGAGCGGTTCAGTGCTGAGGCCATTCTCGAAGAATGGAGTGCCATTGAGACCTTTGTCAAAGCAGAACCCGCCTCAAAATCTAGTGCCCCGGCTGCGTAAGTCCTACTCGGAGTTGGAGTCTCACGCATACAAAGTCCAGTAGATTGGTGTATTCATTTGTCATTCACCCTCTGTAGGCAAAAGACATAGTATCCCATTTCACGAGCCTGGGCTTGGCAGGCTGTTCAAGTGTAGGAAGCCGCCCGGCTCGCTTGTCAACCCGCCATCAGCTCGTAATATGGGATTCATATCGAGCTTTTCAATTGGCGCCTTAACTGTTTTAATTGGGCTCTGTGGTTCAGGTGCCGACAGCCCAAGCTCAACAGAATTTCCGTTTCCCTGCAATTCATCTAAATGCTGCTGAGCATATTTTAGATTCATCTGGCTTTCTTGCAGAAACTTGAGCTGGATGGCCTGGTCGGAGGCTGCAAACGCTCGATCACGTCCGGTGATTGTGGGGTCAGCCAGCTTTATCTCGGCATCGGCAAGTTTAGTCCGGGCGAAGCTGATGTAGTTTTTGCATCGCTCAACGTCCAGCCGGGTATTGCTCAAGGCTTGGGCGGTTCGCTTCTTTTCTTCCTCTGCGGGAGTAACAAACTGCTGGTATGCCAGTCGGGAGAGCCAGCAGGCTTTGCGATTGCTGGAAGCAAATGGAGGCGCCCACTGGGCAACTTCTCCTGGAAGCGGATCACGGCGCAGTAATGTGTACGCAACCCGAGCCTTTTCATTTTGGTATGCACGCCATTCCTCCGGTAATCGGATAGTTTTCTCTGCATCCGCCTTTGGCGTAAACAGAGATTTCTCAACCGATAAAATGTGCTGCTCCAAACCATCGGAAACGAAAACAGCAGTCCACAAGAAAACAAACATGGCCGCGCATCCAAACGAAATTTTAAAACGCATTGGATGGGCCTGTTGATTAGCTTCTCTCCTGAAGGCAGTCTGCATTTTTTGGTCGTGTGCAGGCTTAGCTTGCTGCTCAGCCTTGTGTGCCTCCTGCTTGTCAGCGCGCCGGCGAGAATCCTTATCGCCCGTTTCACGTGCATCCTTTTTGGCATTCGCATCTTTAGTGCTATTCGCGCGTTCCGGGCCCGGGCCGGTGTTACTGGCAGCATGCTGCGTTTGAGCAGTTTGTTGGCCGCCCACGGCGCCACAACTGCAACTCCCCATTGCATTGTGACCACCATAGGCAAAGTGATCCTTTAAGACGTCTCTAGCGTGGTTGATTCTCTTCAGCTTCTGTTCGGCATCATGTTTGCCGGCATCGGTATAAAACTTATCTGGATGCCAGGTCATCACAAGTATCCGGTAGCGCTGATTAATCGCTTCGAGTGAAGCACCTGGCTCAAGACCCAGGGTTCTATAGGCTTTGTATAACTCGTTCATCTTACGTTATAGATCTCTTTGAACTTCTTCCAGGCAGCAATCTCATCCCGCATGCTTTCTTCAGTTTGGAGTTCGTCGGCCTTCTGCCGCTCAACTTCCTTCGGCCCGTCAAGAACTTTCTGCCAGTTCTGTTCCATGTGCTTACCGACAGCTCCGGTAAAGCTCATCAGGCCAAGGACGGTAATGGCTAAAAGCCACCATGGTGGCACGAGCTTGACCGGCTCCTTGGCCTCGGCGTATGCCTCTTCCCCCAGCCCGAGTAAAACCTGCACGTCATGCAAAAATGCAAAGACGATTCGATCACAGGCATGCCAGGCAAGGCCCTCAACCTTTGGCCGAAAATCAAACTGAATAAGCGTGGTATTGCCTGGCTCCTTCTCCAATTGAACCTCCAGTTCAAGAAGCCTCTGCTTTCTCTCCTTTCGCACGGTCATGCGAGATACCGAGGTGCCTTCCATACGCATCTCCTCATCAGTGAATCTAAGACAGGCAACAAGCTTGAGCTGGTCGTTATCGGCGGTGGACACAAACCACTTGTCTCCATAGTTGTAGGTGCTGTCAGTCAAAACTTGCCGCACTTTGGCAAAAGCATGCTTGGCCGGCATCTGATACCTCCTGACTGGCGGATGCAAGAAAGCCTTGCGTTCCAATAACCCCCTGGCGCAAAGCGGCCAGGCCGCCCAGAGACCAGCGACAATTGCCACCAGCGATGCACCATCTTGGCCCTGGCCCAGCTGATGCACGACGGTGCCCTGGACAAAGGCCGCCGCGATGAGTCCCAAAAAAATGCCAATTACAAACTTCATATCCAGTCCTCTCTAGTCATAACTTTCCGGTGCATCGCGGCCGGTGCGCTCTGCCGGCGACCGTCCTCCATCATCAGGCGAACCTCCACGGTCACGTTCGGGTGCAGGGTGTTCGGAAGGTCTCTTCGTCTCCTCTTCGTTCGCGGCCGTTTCCGTAACTTTGCTTTCTAAGCTTGCGCCCTCCTTTGACCTCTCAGGTTGCTCAGCCTTCGTATCTGGTTGCGGCCCCTGCTTGGCCTGCTTACCATGCTCTACGCTCTCCTGAGATTCAGCGTCTTGGGCGGCCGTTGTGCGGCCTCTTCTGCGCACAAACTCGGATACATCATGCTTGACCCGGCAAGGAGGGTCGTAGGTTAAGGCATGCTCGTAAGCGGTGGGCTCAGTTAGAGCCAACTTGAGAGGCTTCGTGTCAGCCGTAAAGACAATGACCTCTTTATTCAGGCTAATAAGCTCATCGGGAGTGATAAGCTGCCGGCCCTGGACGAGTTCATGCACCCGGCCAGCGTCACTGACAGTCACTTCCTCTATAGTCGTCCGGCCGATGGCATCACTTAACTCCTTTGACTCCCTGAAATTTTTCTGCTTGAAGTAAATCTGGGTTGCCGGTTGATCCATAATGATCTGGGCTTCCCTGCGGCTGTACACCTGCTCAAGCTGAAAATAGTTTTGAAAGCCAAGTATCAGTCCGATCTTGTTTTTCCTGATGATTGATAGAGTTTCGCTGATACCAGAAATCTTTCCGAAATTAGTGAACTCATCGAGCAGCATGGTCACTGGGTACTTCATCTCCTGCCGTATCTCAAGAATATGGTCTAGAAGAAAATTCACCATCAACGAGCCGATCAGCTTACTATCCCTCGACCGATTCGGCACCGCCAGGTAGAAAGTGAAGAGCTTCTGTTTCAATTCGTTCAAATCAATATCGGTCTTTTCGGTCAGTGCCACCATCTGATCTGTCAGCCACGGATTGAGCTTGGTGATAAGTCCTGAAAAAACTCCATATTTAAAGTTGGTCTCTCCCGAGAGACTGCGCCATCCTTCAAATTCCAACTGGGCCACATCGGAGGGGCTACGTTTCAAAATCTTGCCGACATAGTCAGGCCCCTGCAAAAGCTGCCACCGCAAAGCACCAAAATGGCCTAGCTCAGGCTCACCGGCGGCGGCATGCAAGATCAGTGGAATCAGGAGAAGCTTCTCGGACCTGTTCCATGTCTGCTCGTTTTTCACCTCGCTACTTTCACCGTTCATAATGACGAGGTCGGCAAGCTTTTCTGCCCGGCTAGCTTTTTCGTCAGGGGGAGCCCATCTAACTGAATCGATAGGATTGATGCGATTGGAAGTCATATCAGCCGGATTAAAGGAATAGATCTGATGGCCAGCCATCTTCCGCCAGCCACTCGTCAGGTGGTACAGCTCACCCGTCTCGTAACCTGGTGTGGCCTCGGTCACAACCATACTGGTGGCAATGCGCTCAATAAGCTGCGGAATGAAAAAGCCTCGCGACTTGCCCACCCCGGTCCGGCCACAGATAAGAGCATGGGCGTGACTCCAGTATTCCGGCACCTGGATGTATTTGCCTTCGGTTGTCTTACCGATGATGAGCCGCTTCGGGTCCACTGCGTCGAGGAAATATCCCTTCTTAAGAAGCTCGTCTTCAGTACCCCATTTGGCGGCACCATATGCCGTGCTCTTCTCTTTGTGAGATGCTGTCCGCTCAGCTCGCTTGGCGTCTTTGTGCAACTCAGCAAAAATTGCATCGCAGCGCTCCTGGCATTCAAACGTACTAGCACTGCCGACGCGCTCTTCTAGATCAACGGTGACGAAGATTCCATCACCCTCCAGGTCCCAGCGCATAACCACTCGGTAGTCGTGCCTCCAAACGTCCCTGCCAATTCGCTCATCGACGCGCTCGCTCGCCACAATCTGGTCGAGCTGCTTGCTGGCTCTCGAAATTCGATAGCCCAAGCGGTCAAGCACGGTGACCGCTAAGACGGGAAAGTCACTCAATTTTGTCTGGACGATGCCAGTGCCTTGAACTTGAATCATTGCTAGCCTCCTAGCAAGTTGAAATTTGATTTCTACATCCAGCGGCTAAAAAGCACACCGGGTTAAACAATGCTTGACGGCGAAAGTCGCTTTGCGCGATTTCATGAGGATAAATCACGTCCGTTCGCCGCCCGGAATTTGCCGGTGCATATCCGGCTGATAGATAGTTTCTTCTCGTTTCCTGTCCCTATTAGCCATGGTGTTGTGGCCCAAACTAAAGTCAAACAAGGACACCATTCCAAAGGCGAACCTGCCGACAGCGGCAATCGGTCCGAACATGCAAGCGACAGGGCCGCCTGGGGCACCAGCCGCTCGATTATTACTGGGCAAGCTTTGCCACTCAGCCCTTTTTATGTCTCGTTCCTTCGCTAGCTCAATTTGCTTCTCCAAAACACCTCTCCACCGTGCCCGGTCGGCGTCCTCAAGCCAGCCCCTGAGAGCCTGATACTCGTCGATTGGAAGTCGCCCAGAGCCAGGCTTGTGAATTTGATTGCTCAACTTTCGAAGATCTTCATACGAGCTTTTTTCTGAATAATTCTTACCTTGATACTCGAAAGAATCATTATCTTTCTCTTTCTCGTCAAGGGCGGCAGGACTATCTTTACCTTTACCATTTCGCTCTTTTCCGGTCCGTTCTTCTTGCTCCTTCTCTCTTATCCAGCCGACAAGCTTGTCGTAAGATTTACGGCTAATCCAGTGCGAACGGTCTTCCCAGAGATATTCATTTAGATCGGTCAGCTCCTTAAGCGTGTCATCTTTGCTCCACTCCTTACCATCGGCTCGAATTACGTCTTCAAGCTTGGATTTATCGCCGGAAGTCCGTTCAGCCTGTTCTCTTTCTTTTCTGGCTTTTTTCTCTCGCTTCGCGAGTTGTTTTTGCTTTTGCGTCCTCTTCCACTGATCGTAGGGCTCAACTTGCTCCCTGATTATTTTCTTGTGCAACCAAGGCAGCTCAAGCCCTTCCTTTATACGTTCCTGCCGGGCAAGCTCTCTGGCAATCTCTGCCTCCCTAATACGCTCGGCTTTCCTCTTTTCACGTTCCTCTCTGGCAAATGCCATCTCGATTGGATGCCACCGCTCCAAATAGGCGTCGCCGCACTCCCTCATTTTTTTGTGATCGGTCTTTTTGATAAAGACATCCTTACCGGCCTTGTCCTTTCCTAAAATCACCACATGCACATGGAAGTGATCAGTGTTGTTGTGCTCGACAGCAAACCACTTAAGGTCCTGTCCTTTCTCAGCACTCAAGTGCTTCATCACCTCAATCGTCAGAGCCCGCTTATCAGCAAGATTTATCTCCGGCGAAAGCGTCAGCATGTGCACGGTCACATGACCGTCGTTTGCCTCTTTAACTAGCGTCCTAAGTTCCTTTGCATCTAGCTCCTTTTCGTCCTCGTCGAAAAACTTGCGACCGCCTTCTTCTCTATCCAGGCCAGGGCGGTGCTGGATATACTTCATATGGGCAAGCGCCCGGCCGATAGCCGCAGCCCTCGGTGCCTTGGCACTAGCTCGGCTCTTGCGGTCCCCTTTGGAAATGTACTTGTGAATTAGAATCATTACTTTTCCAGAATCTTCATCATCGCCTCGGCGATTTCCGCCTCGTCCTTCTGCACATACTTGCGCATCTTGCGCTTGGAGGCTTCAATCGCCTCCTGAAAAACTGCCCTGGCATTTTCGTCATCCGGCAATGTCATCCAACTGAGCTCATACAGGGTGCCAATTGTTGCCCCCTGCCGAGCCAGCATTTTGCACACCCTCTCGACACCGTTTTTTATCGCCATAACGATCTGCTCAGTTGCATACCTAATAGCCTGAGCAACCTCAGACTCACGCTTGTCATATTCGGCGTTATCCAAATGATCCAAATACCAGCGGAGCCCATCTCGGGCAAGCTCACTTTGAGTAAGCCCCTGTTGCCTGGCATGTTCGCTCAGCCTGTCCTTATCGGTCTGATTTAGACCGACGCTAAAATCTCGATACCTCTTATTCCTAACCATGCTTACCGACCTTTAAAATCCTGGTTGATTTTGTCACTAAGATATTTGCTGACCTCAAAAAACAAAAAACATTTCAAACCTCCTTAGTTCATTTCTGTACCGGGATTGAATCCCATGGTGGTATCAGAGTTTCGGGATGCGACCAGGCCTTAAGCAGTCCATTCGACCAACTAGTGCCACCACATCTCCAAAACAGACCGGGCCTTAGAACCTCTACTCTCACTACCTTTCCAGCGTCTCCCATGCCTTATGACCACCTCCAAACTCGCGTACCGGGCATCAAAACCGTTGTCCCACAATGGTTTGAGAAAACGTACCGGATTCCCTTTAACTTGCCTTACCAAAGTGGTAAAGCCTCGTTGCACTCGGCGTTCACCACCTTATGCGGTTTAGGGTTGCGCGTCGTTCCCCTCCGCGCCAGAACTTCAGCTTCGGTGCTTACAGCTCTCTCGTATGTTTGATAGCTGCATGCCTTAACGAATGACGGCCTGGTAATCCTTTTATATTTGCGTTTTTTTCCGCTGGCGGCTCGCAAATATCTGACGTCATCGGGCAGGCCTTTGATTTGTTTTTTGTCAGGGGACTTGTCTGCTCTGGAACGTTTAACGATGCTTCTTTGTTTAAGTCTGTACGGTGCGCTAGCGGGCATTGAAGACTCTGGCGATCAACATGAGCGCCCCTCCACCGACGATTCTTATCAGCAGTATCGCCAGATCGAGAACCAGTTTAAAAATGACACCGAACAAAGAGGATAGAGGCATTAAGATCGACTCGGGCTTGAGGCCCATAATTGTCGCTAACACCGCTATCAATACCACCGGTAAAACTAACGAGCCAAATAGCCAAAGTATAAAAGTTTCCATGGCAACTCCTTACTTCTTATTGTTCTTCCAGGCACAGATGTCGCCCGGGAGTAAAATTTGTGTTTTTGCAGGTTGCGCGTTGGTTCAATAGAACTCTGACTGGCAGCCAGCACCATAAAAAGAAAACTTGAGAAACGAGGGGGAACGGTTGCCCGCTCCCCCTCGCAATTATTTAGAGTCTGCCTGACTTTTCGGTGTAGGTCATAACTTCAGGATGCCTGGTTTCGATGTCGTCTCTTAAAATAAGAGCCCTCTCGTGGACATCGCTTCCGTTTCCAATCTCCGGGAGAATTCTCCACAGGTCTCGAAGGATGCTGATGTCTTGTGTTTGAAACGCCTGCTCCGTTATATCTGCACACATCCGAAGTGCGTCTTCGGAGAAGGTGAAGTAGTGAACGTGGAACATGACTCCGAAGCAGGCATCTATTCCGAGCGCCTCGGTGTCCCAGGCTATGTCGTATGCTTCCTTATATAGAAAGAGCCCCAGTCCGAGTTTTCCTTTATTGATGTTTTCTTCGGCCTGGAGAAGAAGAGAGTGAAAATTTGCCTCAGTGTCGATCCTTTCATCGACTTTGCTTTGGTCTTTTCGAAAGAGGAAATCGTAATCAATCGGTCCACAAAATCCGCCAGAACAATTCGCGTCAGAAGTAGGCGACTCAAAGTCGCCACCAGTAGCATTACTCATGCAAGCTCCTTATGAGCCCGAGCGAGGTGGCGGAAAAGCGATCTAAGCTTTCACGCGTCCAGCACGCTTGGCAATAAAATTAGTGATTTAAAAAACGATGATTTGTTTGGTTAGGTTGTCGAAGCTGGTACAGGCGGCTCTTGGCTCTTCCTGACCTCCGAGGAGGCTTCAGTTCTTCTTCGACTGCAATCATTCTAGACCGACTTATGTGAAGATAACATGGGGAAAAGCCCAGTTTTGCAATAAGAGAAATTGAATGAAACGGCAGGAACAAATAGGGTCGGGCGATCGTCTGTGCCTAGCCAACAAGGTAGCCCCAGCGCTAGCGTAGGGGAGTGGGTTGAAGCATCCTGCCGGCGGAGCCCGGGCATCTACGGAGCCATAAAAAAAACCGGGGAGTTACCCCCGGCATTTCGTTAAGCTTGGTATATGTCCTCGTCTCCGATAAAGGCCAGAATCTCAAGGCCGGTCCTCATCGAATCGCACCCGAAGCATTCCGAATCAGGTGCGTCACACTCGTGATTTCTCGAATCCTTCGACCTTGCGATCATCTTCTCGGCCAGCTTCCTCAATGCCTCTTTATTTGCTTCAGTCATCGTCAATTCCTCCAAGTTTCGGGCTCGGCGCCCTGTGTCTCCAGGGAATCGACAGGGGTGGCGTGTCAAGGCCGTAGAGCGGAGCGCGCCTTGACATGACAGGGCCCCCGGTAGATACCCTAAGAGACAACAGGCGACGGTCGGCAGTCTATGCGCAGCGTCAGCGGGCTGGCCGCCCGCGCACCACACGCAGTACCGGAGGGGCTGCGGGGCCGGCGAATGCTTCGGCCCTCACCGCCAAAAATAAAACCCGGGGAGTTATCCCCGGGCTCCACGTCTAATCGTAGAGATTGTCATAACCGAAGGCATCAATCGTTGCCTCGACACTGCATTGCTGACACGGCGCTAAAACCAGGTGGCAGGTGTGCAAGGTCTTGCTCAGGTCAACCAAATACTCACCGGTGCCACCATTTGAAAGGGCCCGTTTGTACGTCCGTTTCTCGGTTTGTTTATCCATTTGCAAGTCCTCTTAGTGTAGGGCTACGCAGCCCTGTGTCTCCAGGGAATCGGCCGGGGTGGCGTGTCAAGGCCGTTAGAGCGGAGCGCTCCTTGACATGACAGGGCCCCCGGTTGGTACCCTTAGAGACAACAGGCGGCGCCGCAACATCTCGTGGGGTGATCGTCAGTGGGCTGGGAGCCTGCGCACCTTCCGCCCGGAGGGGCGACAGATAAAAGATCAGGGTGGAGGGCGGGCGTCGTCAGCGGGCAACGCCTGCGCAATACTGCCAAAATCATAAAAATTGGCAGTATGGGCGGCGGGTGGGTAGCCTCAGCGGCCCGGGCCTCGCGGTTTTTTCCTTTCACTTCCCAAAGCACTCAACACGACCAGGTAATAAGAAGCCGCCCCGGCGGATTACTTCCGGCGGTGGCGGCTTCTTTTAGCAATTCAATATATTAGAACCAGAGATCGGGCCGCTCCTCCCTGAGACTGGCAAATCCGGCCGAGCTTACAATGACATGATCAAGCACGCTCACACCCAATAGTTTGCCTGCGTTTATCAATGTTTCGGTGGTTTCAATATCTTCGCGGCTAGGCGTGAGAGATCCGCCCGGGTGATTGTGAGCAACGATTATCGCGTAAGAATTGGCGAGTAGGGCGGCTTTGAAAACTTCGCGAGGATGAACAAGCGAAGCGCTGATTGTCCCTCGCGATACGATTTGATAACCAATCACCTCGAATTTTACGGACAAGTGAAAGCTTACAAAATGCTCTTCCGAGTAGTGCTTCAGAGGTTCTATGAATTTGTCCAAATCCGCAGCCGATGTAATTGCCCTCGGCTTTATTCCAGATTCTTTGATCAGGGCAAGGCGCATTTCGGGCACGATGTATTTTAGATGCCGCTTCAATGCGCGGCTTGTGATCGGGCTTCTGCCGTCGCCTTTAACCTTCGGCCTAACCGGCTCAACCAACGCCCCATTTTCCAAAGCCTCTATCAATTGGCCAATTCCGTTTTGGTTTTGGTTCCAGTTTTGACCAGGACTCATCTTCAGTTGATTCATTTTCGTGCCCTCATGCGCAGTCTGTATGCCTCTCTCAGGGATGCGCGCGCACCCCATGCAGCACATGCCGGCCACACGCCAGACGGGGTCCTAAGGTCAAGCCTCGCTCTGCGACTGGCTTGACCTTGGGGGCTGGCGTGTAGGCTTATGTGCCGGGCATGGAAAGGAAGCAAGCAGCCCGGCAGTAGTCAAAGGACAGCACCGGGGCGGAACCTTCCATGGCCACTTTCATGCAATGGCGCCAGGGTATTACAGAAAGCCTCACCTGGCTAGGAAAATTAGCTCTACCTATTTATGAGCCAATCAACAAAACTCTCTTTCATATCCCCGGGTGGCCAAAACAAATCCATGACAACCACCTCGGCCAGAGACATGGCGTTAGCCACTCTAAAGCAGTGGGAATTACCTATCTCAGGCGCCCCATTTCTATCTCTCTGGATTCACTGGAGCATTCTCAGATGCGCAAACGTCCGATCGTCGAGATCGAGGACATGGCCGAGCCATTCTGCGGCAAGTACAGAAAGAGTACTGTCCCCCTCAATGACGCAGCGCCAGAAGTTGCCTTTGAATGGCTTTATGCAAAGAACTGCGGCTGGGGACCAGAACATGTAAGCAGAGCCTCCGGGGTCAGAGCTTGGTGGAAATGCAGCACCTGCAATAGAGAATACAAAGCCCAGATAAATAATCGCACCGCAAACGGCAGCGCTTGCCCATACTGCGCAAGCAAGCGTGTTTGCGATGACAACTCGTTTGCCGTTTTATTTCCAGAAATTGCCAAAGAATGGCATCCCACGAAGAACAGGCAGTACAAAGTCACCGAAGTTATGCACGCTTCGAGCAAGCGCGCCTGGTGGCTTTGCAGCAAATGCAAACACTCTTGGGAGTGTGCCATTGCCGATCGGACTGGATTAGGATCTGGCTGCCCAGCTTGCTATGAAGCGCGCATGGAATACGCCAGAGAGCACCCGAGCACTTACGAAACCCCTCAACGAATATTGAGCGAAAAAACCCCAGGACAAAGCCACTGGTATACAAAACCAAGCAGCGAAAACTTCGTCAGCCTCTACGAATTCAGCAAAACACTAGCCCGCCAGTGGCACCCAACCAAAAACGGGAAAATTGGCGCCCTAGACATCTCGCGCGGCTCCGACGCTATTGCCTGGTGGAAATGCAAAAAAGGGCCGGATCACGAGTGGCAAGCAGCGGTATACAGCCGCACCAGCAAAAAGTCAGGATGTCCATTTTGTCACAACTTCAAACTTTCGGTCACTAATTCACTGGCAGCAAAGGCACCCGCACTAGCTAAAGAATGGCACCCTACCAAAAACCGCAAGCTCACACCGGCCGACGTAATTGCCGGCGGCAAACAGAAAGTCTGGTGGCAGTGCAAGAAGGACAAATCGCACGAATGGGAAGCTGACATTTACCGGCGCATGCGAGGTAGCAAGTGCCCGGACTGTTCGCATCAGCGGGTTAGCAAAAATAACTGCCTGAACAAGGAATTCCCGTATATTGCGGCCCAATTACATCCAACCAAAAACAAGGGTCTCACCGGGGATGATATCGCCGTATTCTCTCATGTGAAAGTCTGGTGGCGCTGCAAAGTAAGCCCCGATCACGACTGGCAAGCAACACCGGCAAACAGAACAATTCACGGCTCCGGCTGCCCCTATTGCACAGGAAGACAAGTTTGCTCGACTAACTGCCTGGCTACACTTGAACCGGAGACTGCTGCCCAGTGGGATAAAAGGAAAAACGGCAAACTGACACCCAAACACGTCTCTCCAACTTCAAAGCAACTGGCATGGTGGCGCTGCGACAACGGCCACAGCTGGCAGCAAACCATCAGAAAGCGTGTAACCTCACCCATCACCTGCTGGCAGTGCACCGGCAAAACACAACCGGGCGTCCCAGCTCAAACACCAAAGACGGTGCTCAAAAAACTCAAGGCAGCTGAGGCGGCAGCGAATACTCCGAAAAGCAACCGCGCCTATAAGTAATTGGGCGGGGCCAGTGGCCCCGCCCTCCTGAATTACGCCACCGACTTGCGCTTCTTGGGTGGCGCAGCCTCCTCCGTAGCTTCGGCTTCTTTAGGCTTGCTTCCACAAAGGGTAAACTCGGTCAGCTTCACCACAGGCTTCTTCATCTTTACCTTGACACCATTAATTTCTTTCTCGTAGATAGAGATTGCAAGCCTTCCGTTTATGATGACCTCGCGACCCTTTTTGACCAAGTTGAGGACGCGCTCCCCAAGACCATTCCAGGCGTCGACATCGATCCATATGGGCTCCGGTTTCTCTTGTTTAGAATAGACATCTTTCACCGCCAGCGAAAATTTGACTACTTTGTTTTCCGAGTCGGCGAAAGAAACTGATGTGGGATCGGCTCCGACTTTACCGTAAAAGGAAACGTGATTCATAAGATGGCACCTCCAGTGCTGTGTTCAAGTGCCAAAAGACCAGCACTTATTTTCGAGAGTGCAAGGACGCCAAGGCGCCGAAGGGCATCCTTGTCACGGTAGAAAATGGGTGCAAGAGTTAGGCACTGTTTAACACAGCACGGGGGTAGGCCGATACGAATTACATCGCCATCGAGGGAAGTTGTGGCCGGCAACAGCTTCACTTGCCGACAGAAACCATCGACAATCAATCGAAAAGGTAAATAAATAAACCTGACAAGCAATCCGAGTTAGAAAGATGTCGACCCATAGAATTACAAAGCGCGCGTCAGATAATGGTTGGGTCGCAAGTGATTCCGCAAGGCTAAAATCGAACGAGGAAGACTAAAGGTGCTGGAAAGAGAAAAAGCCTGCGCCCCAGGTCATCTCAAAGCCCGAATCTTACAAACGGGCGAATTTGGAGCAGCGCTTCTGCAAGCAGCAGAATTTCTCGGCATTACAAGAGGGGATGAATAATCTTGGCTACTTGCTCGACCACAGTCAATATTTTGATACCTTCACTGGTGCCTGCCATAAAAGCATCAATTTTTTCAAGTTCTGGCTTAAGGTCATTCGCGATCTGGCCTAGTTGCTCGCCTCGATTAGCGAAAAACTCAGAATCAGCTTGCCGCAACTTTTCGCTTAGTTTCTGTGTGTCAGCGTCCAATTTTTCGGCCGCCTTAAGAAAGTCATCGTCTGTGGAATATCGATCATCCTGGTGCATCGAATCGAGAGCAGCCCTCATTCGAGTTATCACCTCGCTTAACTTCTCGGCGCCATCACTCTGCTGCATTATGGTTTCCTCCAGGGCCGCCATTTAGATATTGGATGTTCCTCTGTGGCCCAAATAGTCAAAGCATGGTATGTCTCTTTTACTTTCTCAAAATCCGCCGATGGATTGTCATTCGCAACATCACTCTGATATTTTCCCATTGCCTGAAGTTCAGCAAGAAGTCGGTCTCTCTCCTCCGAGGATGGCTGCTCTTTCAACCTAAAATCAAAGCGACGTTTGTATAACCCTACGAGTCTCGAAGCCCTTTGCTTGGCCTCACCTGCGTCATTATCAAGGTCGACCTTCATTCGATCACAAACTGCCTCAACATCTTTGTCCGATTTCCGGACTACATCTTTTACCCAATTTGTTTTCATGAAACCGACGGCTCCCGTCACTCCCATACCTGCAAGAGATGACACTGGCGCAGCCAAGCTATTTAGCGAGCCGACAGGCCAAGCTGGCATATTAGGAAGCTTAGTTATGTTAGTCAGGATAACTTGAAGCTGGCTGTTCAAGCCAGAAACCATCTGGTCCGCCTGGGAATTACTTTTTGCATTTGCAACGCCGTTAATTTGTGTGCAGTAGCTCTCAATGAGCTTGGCTGTTTGTACACGCAGGGAAATATAGTCGGCCGAATGCTTGTCGATTAGGCCGCTCCTCTGTCGCTCTTGAAGATCAGGTGGCAAATTGGCCTCCGGTTCGACCTTCAGTTCTTTGCCGTACATTTCGCGATGAGCGTCATTCAAGTGGTCATAAAATTTTGCCACCCTGAGAGAGCAGCCGCCTCCAACGGTTGCCAAATCTCCAGACAACTTCTGCAGAGTGGTATCACCGCAACCTTGCAAGAGAAAGGTCGATACAATCACGATTAGCATCAAGTATCTTTTGCCCATCATTTCTCCGAGCATTAATTTGGACGCACTGGATAACACGAAATGAACCGCTCCAGCTGCAACATCCACCACGCATACAGTTGTATGGTAGCCATATATCGACAAAATGTCAACAACCAATCCCAGCAGCATTAGCCCTTGCCATTTCAGTATGTTTTTGCTATAATGTTCACAGTTCATGAACTCTGAACCACACGCCAACTATTATGCAGTTAAAACCACAAGACATCCTGGTACTCCTGAAACTGATCGGTCTGGAAGGCGACTGGTCATATCGGTCGCTCGCCCAGGATCTTTTCATGAGCACGGGCGAAGTGCATAACGCCTTAGACCGTGCCACCAGGGCCCAGTTATTTGACAGCGAACAAAGGCGACCAAGATTGCAAGCCCTGGAAGAATTTCTCGTCCACGGCATCAAATACGCCTTTCCGGCCGAACGAGGATCGCTTACGCGCGGCACTCCGACAGCCTACGCCGCACCCCCTCTGAATGAAGTTATCACGGCAGGGGAAGGCGAACATCCGCCAGTCTGGCCCGATCCGACGGGAGCGGCTCGGGGATATAAACTGGAGCCCCTCTACGACTCGGCGCCCAAGGCAGCCCGCAAGGACAAAACACTATACGAGCTTCTGGCCCTGGTCGATGCCATTCGCGACGGCCGCGCCAGGGAGCGGACCCTGGCAGCAGAATACTTACATAAACGGTTGAAGGCAAAGCATGCAAAGGCATAATGCCCACGTCGAAGGTATTTCTCTGGTGGCGAGGCAACTATCAAAAATCGGGATCGATCCCGTCTTCACTGGCGGATCTATTGTCGGCCTTCTGCTCACAGACACAGCAGCACCCGACGTAAGACCGACTGATGACGTTGACGTCATCGTCAGCATTGCCCGGTACTCTGACTACGCCGCTCTTCAGGATGCACTCCGAAAAGTCGGCTTCAAGCACGACATGAAAGGACCTAACTGCCGGTTCATTTTAGACGAACTGAAGGTTGATGTAATGCCGAGCGAAGGAAAAGTCCTGGGCTTCACAAACACATGGTACGAGTATGCATTGCGCTCGGCCTCAATCTATGAATTGCCTGATGGTAATTCAATTCGGCTGATATCCGCACCGGCGTTCATTGGCACCAAACTCGAAGCATTTCACGACCGTGGCAATCAAGATTTTCTCTTGAGCCACGACCTGGAGGACATAATTGCCGTTATCGATGGACGCCCTGAGCTATTGGAAGAAGTAAAAGCAGCAGAAGCCGACATTCGCCAGTATATTGAAACCACTTTCGCTAGACTTATCGACAATCAAGACTTCATTGATGCTGTGAAAATGAACCTCTTGCCAGACGAAGGCAGCCAAGGCCGTGCAAAAGTGATCATCGAACGCATTCGCTCGCTCTCGCTTCCAACGTAACTTATGAGCTGACGGATTGCTCCTCAGATTGATACAGATCAAAATTTGCCCGACTGACCTCGCCGGTAACTATGATCTCTGGCTCGCCGAAACCGATACGACTTGCAACTCGATTTAACTCGACCGTGATTTCCATGTCGATGGTGTCACCATTGAAGTTCTCCGCATCCAGTGTGAAACCGGAATACGTCCCCTTCACAGTAACAGTAAGCCAATGCTTTCCTTCTTCCACCTCAGCTTCTTCATATTCAATATCTTCAAATATCGCATTTATGGGATCGGTAACGTCAGCCAGCTCATCGGCCAAATTTGGACTCAAATGTTCCGGCAAATACTCATCAATCAGATATTGACCAACATCACCGCAGCTTTCCCAGACCTCGCCGTCGATACAATCATTGATCTGCAGACATTCGAGAATTTCGTCCTGAACATTGTATGAAGCAAACAATTCTCTAGGCAGGTCGGTCAAACACCCGCTCCGCTCAGAAATCATGCCAACATCGGGAATAATAACAGCAGCATCGATCAAATCATCCACAGGATTACTGCTATCGGCCAGTAGCGCGGCATGGCTCTTATAGCCAAAAAACGCAGCAACTAGCTCACGAGCGTGCGACGCCTTCAGACCTGGATGGCGTTTACGCAAAAAATCAGAACAAAGTTTGGATATATCATCAGCCATGAGCTTAAACCTCTCGGTCGAATGCTGGACTTGAAAGATAGAGAGGAGCGTTTAAACACTATCACGCCAGCGTGACTGTAGAAGTAGCTTTGAATGGCACGAAAAATGCGATTTCAAAACGTCGTCTTTTTGGTCGCTCTTAACCAGGGCATCGACTCCTTTTAAAATCCTAGCACGGCAGTCAACAATATCAAAAATTAAATTCGACGAGACATTACGCTCGGTTTCGTCTTGCCACCCAGAAAGCCGCGCTTTTTGATCGCCGCCAGCAACGCCGGCTATGCGGAAGGCGGCAAGAGACGCAGAAACCTGATCGCATCTAATTCGGCAAAATGAAGTGCCGAAGCACTTCAAGAATTCATGGTAATCGCTTTGGGCTTCGAGCTTTTGCCAAGATTCACTGTATTGCCGAATGATTCACCCTGGTCATAGGCGTCACCATCGTAGTAACTGCCGCGGCTCTGAAAAGTGCCGAAATTTTGCTTCTCCATATGTTTCTGATTAGCCTTCTCCAGATCGTTGCGGAGGATCATCAAACTGTTGCTTGACCCTTTAGCACAGTTGCGCTTTTCTTCATCCACAAGCGCACAGGCTCTCTCAAGCACCTTGTGCGCCGCTCCTAATCTAAAGCTGCGCCGCTCATACTGCTCATAAAAAAGGTAATTGCTTTCGGCGCGGATGGAACCTATCAACCAACCGGCAACTTCCATTGTGACGTTGATGTTTTCTTCGGTGCCAACAAACGTTGGATGCCACTCTTTGCGATCCCTGAAGTAGCCCCGGTACACCGGTCTCATATAATATTGAGTGTAATAGAGCTTGCAAGCCGCACTGAGAACTGCACGTATCCAAGGCTCCAGCTTCAGGAAGGCTTCAATTTCAGAAACACCGATGTCGTTTGAAGCATCGCCTATCGCAGAAAGATCGAGATTGTGCTTGCCGAGCAGCTCCATCGCCAGTTTCATCGCGGAGTCTCTCTCGTGCTCGTTTCGATTGCCATCAGCAAGAGCCAATAGCTTTCTGATCTTTTGGGAGATAGTGCTCGTTTCCGGTGTGTCTGCCATAAATGTTGTCCGCTTGAAACCGTCGATCCTAAACACGGAAATACAATACTAAAGGCCCGAGTTAATTGATCGCCTGTGTAATGAAGTATTGTTCAAAAGGCTGGTTTGTGGCGCCGCTCCCATATGTCGAGGTCAGGGGCAGCCGCTTGAACTATTTCTAAAGCATGATCTGTCCCCCAACTGGCGCCATAGAAGGATATCGACCACATATCAATCGCTAGCCGTAAAAATTGACAGGTTCATGTAGGTTAACCTTGGGCTTGGCAAGGCTTTGTGCTTGTGCCAAGCTGGAAGTTAGGAGGTATCGCTGGCACCTCCCAGGCTGGAGATGTTCTTCAGTCGAACGACACTCACTAGCCCAACGGTGGCTTGTATCGACTCTCCCTGGCTAGTCTCTGCCAAAAGACGCCAATTGGCGCTCGACGCGCTGACAATTGTTTTGGTATATCTCCTGCTTTGTCCGCTCTGGGCAATGCCTGTCTATGAGCGCCTGCTGTTTTTCCCGGACAAGAATTTCAATCAGCAATTTGACCAGTTTGAATTCCAGCAGATTTTCGAGAAGTACGGCGCGCACAAAAAGGACGTGCAGTTTCGCTCGGCCGATGGCGCCTTGCTGAGTGGCTGGTATTTTTACCGCCCCGGGACAATGAAAGTTATTTTGGTCAGCCACGGCAATGCCGGCAATATCTCCAACCGACTGATTTTGGCCGACGCGCTTATTAATTGCCGGGCCTCAGTTTTTCTCTACGATTACCAGGGCTATGGACTCAGCCAGGGATCGCCCTCTCTTGCTAATATCTGTGCCGATGGCCTGGCCGC
Organism: Cyanobacteria bacterium SZAS LIN-3; assembly: GCA_018266215.1. Classification (GTDB taxonomy): domain Bacteria; phylum Cyanobacteriota; class Vampirovibrionia; order Obscuribacterales; family Obscuribacteraceae; genus REEB67. The sequence goes on from JAFEAV010000055.1 coordinate 22,053, forward strand.
CTTCGATTACTTAATGTCCATTGAAAGGTTCAAACCGCGCGACATTATCGTTTACGGAGAGTCAATTGGCACTGGGGTAGCCTGTAACACAAGCCGCGAGCGTCAAGCTGGCGGCATTGTTTTGCAATCTGGCTTTCCCTCTTTACTCTATGCTGCCCATGATCGCCTGTGGTTTACCTGGCTTTACCCCGATCAGTGGTTTCGCGACCTGGACAATCTTGGCGCTATGAAAAAACAACATGCACCACTGCTGGTGATACACGGAAAAGACGACGCCGTTTTTCCAGCGCGCTATGCCGGAGTTATTGCCGACAAGGCGAGCACACCACGACAACTATTATTGATCGACAACATGGGCCACACCCTTGACGATCCCACTAATGGTCAATTTCTCCAAGCAGTGACAAAGTTTGTGGATGAGCTGCCAGCCGATGCGTTGCAACAGAGTGCCCGCCCCGGGAGGAATAAATTGTGACCGACCTCGACAAGAACAATGAGACCAGCTGTGATCAGTCCTTTGTCGCATTCCTGTTATCAATGGACGGCAAGCGGCTCGGTGTGCTCTCCTTCAATCTAGGCGGCCTTGCCTGGATTGGGCTAAATCTAACTCTGGGTAAAAATCTACTGCCTTTCTATCAGCCGTGCGCCTATCTCAGCCCCGGCAGCTTCAGTCTTGTCTTCGCCCCGCTCCTGATACTGGCGTTAGCGCTGGCTTGCCTGGCTATCAAAAGAGGAAGCCTGTTGCCAGCAGCCCTGACGCTCACTTTCGGATGGAGCCTAATCGCCAGCCTGATCAGAGAGTTCGGCTCATAGCTCGGTCTCGCTCAATTCAAGGCTGCATTTCGTGAATGGTTTGAACGTATTGCAGGCCAACCGATATGACCTCCTGCATCGGAGCGCCCAAGCTCTTGCTCCCGGCTTCCAAGCTTAAGCCGGCAGCTCATATCACTGGCCACTATGGAAGCAACCCAAGAAAGCGAAACGATATTGATTCAATATCCATATCACCTCCAAACGTTATCTGCTCAATTGAAACGGGCTATTTTTAGTTCAAAACCGAATAGTGATGGCATATACAACTGCCGTTATCGGGCAAGGCTCTATGGGCCACGATGCTGGCAACCGAACCGCTATCCAGAGGGAGCCTACCAAGCCACTTTAAAACAGCTAAAATAAATCCCAAAAGATATTCCGGGGTACTTCCATTCATGTCGGACCCGGCTATAATTGAATGCATACCCGGTGAGCGCTTACGCAAGATGTTGAGCACTTTGAGCCGAGGGGCAAAGCGGAAACACCAGATCGACGTCGATCAGAAACGGTAGCTAGCAGCCCGATCCCCGTGAAGGACTGACTGAAGCGGAGATAAATACTGAGCCCACCGCAATGGGCAGTCAGGTAGTAGCTTAAATGCCGCCGCAGATTTATCTGGGCGGCATTTTTGTTGCCGGCAATTATTCGCCAGCCAATGCCAAAAGCAAGATCAGGGGCTTCACCAAAATGAAATGCCCCTGACCATGCGTCTTGTATATAGACGTCACACCATGCTTGATTGTGCTTTTGCCCAGAGGCTAATTTTCTGGGCCTTATAGTTTCTTATGAACTCTGGCTGTTGTCAGCGATAAACTGATCGAGGTCAGAGCGTTTGTATTTGATCAATTTCCCGATTTTAATAAACGGTAGGTTATAACGTTTCGTGCATTTCCAAATGGCGAGCGTTTGTTTTGCCACACCAAGATAAGCGGCTGCTTCCGCACGGCTCAAAAGTTCGGAGTGCACAGAGGCAGCCCCAAAGCCAATTTCTTGTTTCATTTGCTGTACCTTTTTAGATTTTCGATTTTTGCTCCGCATCACTGGCCCGCTTGTATCGGCCGAAAGAGTACGGAGTGTAACGAGGATCTTGAGGAGCTGTTTTTGCAACCAACAGCTGAAAGATTATTGAGAAGAAGGATCGTTTTTCGATCGTTACGGGAGCTGGCTAATATTTCCGCAGCTAACCTGGTCGTTTCTAGATGACAATCTCATTATATCAACAGGACCCATTCCTCGGAAACGGGAAATTTGACCGTTTGGCATTAGGGTAAACACTACTCCATTGCCACCAAGAGAAAACGGTAGGCCAGGCACAAGAAAAACACACGGCAGCCGAACGGCACCCGAACGGCACCCGCTCGGCCCCAATCTTGTCGAAATCTCCAGAGGAATTGTCATTCCAAGTGGACACGGTGAGGCAATCCTAGTACGATTCCTATCGATAGATCTGACGTTTAAGATAAGGGCCACCGACGGATATGGATCCCATTGCGAAAGAACTCAGTAATCCATTCTCGACCGGTGGTGGCGGGTTTCAGTTTGAGACACATGTCCAAGCATCTTTTGTCATCTTGATGCTTGTGGATGGTTTCGTACCCGGTTTGCCAACTGTACCAATAAAGAAAATCAAGTTTCAAGGAAAGATCGATGGTTTCCAAACAGACGACCTGATCGTCTTCATGGAAAAGCCTGATGGACATTACCAGCAAAAACTATTGGGACAAATTAAGCACTCAGTTGCCTTCACAGCAAGTGACTCAAACTTTCGTGACGTCATTATGGCTGCTTGGCGAGACTACAGCAACAGCAGCTTGTTTACAAAGAAGCAGGATGCAATAGCAGTTATTACTGGCCCTCTAAGCGCGGCAGATATAGAGGGCGCTCGCTGGATTCTTGAATGGGCAAGAAGTTGTGAAACTGCCCAGGAATTTATTCGCAATGTTGAAACAGCAATTTTTAGTAGCCAGCTCAAGAATGAGAAACTTGCAGCCTTCAGGGGACAGCTTGCAAAAGCCAACAATAACATTGAGCTGAGTGACGACCAACTCTTCGAATTCCTGCGACACTTCCACATATTGAGTTACGACTTAGACATCAAATCAGGAGTCGCCCTTTCACTGCTACACTCATTGATTACTCAATATACTGTGGATAACGTGCGGGCTATCTGGGCGCTGGTAGTCGATGAAGTTCAAACTGCGAATAAAAATGCAGGAACTCTCACGAAAGACAATTTACCGCACGAGCTACGCGAAGCGTTTCAGCGCCAGCGTTATGCAACTATTCCAGCGAGTTACGCACCTACAGTGCCAGAAAGAGTGGATTTTAATCAGTTTTCCCACGCCTCTACCATTGCGGTCGCTAATCTGATTGGAAGCTGGGACGAAAAGCGCAGTGCGGACTGCAACGCGATTGGTCTACTAACTGGCGATGATTTTTCTAAATGGATTGTGGGGCTCCAAGAAGTGCTCCAGACCCCTAACAACCCTTTAAGATTGCGGGATGGGGAATGGCATGTAGCTGACCGTCCGAAAGTATGGCAGTCTCTTGGTCAAAGAATCTTTGACAGGTCACTGGACGCATTTAGGCTATGCGTTCGTTCTGTGTTAAGTGAGCGCGATCCCAAATTTGAACTTCCATCTAACGAAAGATTCGGAGCAGCTATTCGAGGCAAAGAACTCTCGTTCTCTCGTGCCATCCGAAAAGGATTAGCCGAAACCCTTGCGCTCATGGGAGCAAATCCAAACGCGTTGAGTAATTGCTCGGATGGAAAAGTTCGAACTGTTGCAATCTTGTCAGTTCGGGAGCTTTTGCTAGATGCCGACTGGGTTACATGGGGTAGCCTAAACCCTCTACTGCCACTACTTGCAGAGGCAGCACCAGAAGAATTTATGAAGATTGTTGAAAATGCTCTAGATAAGAGCACGTGTCCTTTCGACTTGCTGTTTCTTCAAGAAGGCGATGGAATTCTTGGGGACAATTATTTGACGGGTTTGCTTTGGGCATTAGAGTCCCTTGCATGGGACGAAAAATATCTCGTAGCAGCTTGTGTTCTGTTGAGTTCACTCGCTGCAAAAGATCCGGGCGGCCATTCCGGGAATAGGCCATTCAATTCATTGGTTACAATTTTGCTTCCCTGGCTCCCGCAAACTGACGCACCATTCGAAAAGAGAATCGTGGCCATACAGACGATCGCAAAGGAAGAGCCAGAAATAGCTTGGAAGCTGCTAATGAGTCTGCTACCAAAGCAACAGCAAATGTCTATGCGATCGCATAGACCTATCTTCAGAACGCGTGCGTCAAGCTCTCCTGAAAGAGAAGTTACACAGAGCGAGTATTGGAAACAAATAAATTTCTACTCGAACATGGTGATGGAGCTGGCAAATGGAGACGTTGAAAAACTCATTGAAATTGCAGAAATACTGCACCGTTTGCCGTTCGAAAATGTTGCGGTTTTCGCGAATAAACTAGCTTTGATCAAACCCACATCTGTCCAGGCGGCTTCTGCTGCCGACTTATGGAAAGCTTTGAAAAGGTATATTTCAAAACATACGCAGTTGACGGAACAGCAGTCAACACAGTTACCGGAAGTGATTGCATCTTTAGAGGTAGTTGCTAATTCCCTCGCACCAAAGAACCCAGCTCAGCAATATCAACAACTCTTTGGTCACAACGACCCAGAATTTTACAGTCACTCTGGCGAAAGCTGGGAAGAAAAGGGTAAGAAGCAGGGGACAAGGCGTCAACAGGCAATTCGAGAGATCCTCGCATATGGCGGTTTAACCGCAGTTGTCGAATTCGTAGACTTAGCAGATGAAGCACTCATCGTAGGCGATACTCTTGGTCGCCTTGCCGACGACCAAATGGACATTCACTTTCTTCCAGTGGCACTAACCTCAGACAACCGCCGTATGCAGCAATTTCTGTTTGGTTACGTAAGAGCTCGCTTCCACAGAGAAGGTTGGAAATGGGTGAAGCAATTATCGATTGCCAATTGGTCGCGAACGGAGATTGGAAAGTTTTTTTCGCTTCTTCCATTCCGATCTGATATTTGGGAAGAAGTCTCTGAGTCACTCGGCAATTCTGATGAGGAGTATTGGCTACAAGTAAATCCCAATCCTTTTGAAGCGAGTGATGGACTGGATTTCGCCGTATGCAAACTCATTGACAATGGCAGACCGGCTCTGGCCATAGCGTGTTTAAATCGAGCTATACATGACAAACAACCTCTCAATGTGCGGGAGGCGGAACGAGCATTGTTAGGGCTGCTCGATAGTGGCGAGTTGAGCAAGGCGGCCGATAAATACGATGTACTGGCTGTTATTAAGGCATTACAGGAGGATCCATCTGCCGATTCAAAGGTCGTCGGAAAATTAGAGTGGCAGTTTTTGCAACTACTTGACCGTGATCTTGGGATGGCGCCCAAATTGTTAGAGCAGCGACTTGCGTCTGATCCAGCGTTTTTTTGCGAAGTGATCAGATCGGTTTATCGCTCAGAGAATCAGCCAAAGGAATCTAGGATCGATCCGACTCCACAAGAGCAGGTGATCGCAAAGAATGCTTACACCTTGCTGCACGATTGGCAAACTCCACCTGGCCTAAATAGCGACGGGAGCTTTTCACCAGAAGCCTTTAGACATTGGTTGGCAAAGACTCGGGAAATAGCTGCTGACTCGGGACACCTAAGCGTTGCTCTCACGCATGTAGGCTGCGTTTTGTATTATAGTCCCAAAGACCCGAACGGATTATGGATTGATCGGTCAATTGCGGAAGCCCTGAATGATAAGACTGCCGACAAGCTTCGGACGGGCTTCGTTCAGCAGATTTTCAACTCACGGGGAGTTCATTGGGTTGATCCAAGCGGTCAGCAAGAAAGAGAGTTGTCCGAACAATATCAAGGCAAAGCCGAGGACGTTGAGAATGCTGGCTACCAAAGGCTTGCGACATCCCTACGTGCGCTCGCTGAGTCCTATGCAAGAGAAGCAGAGCAAGTTATGAAGCAGGCTGAAGCGGAATAGCTTTGAAGACGATAACTGGAATGATGGGGAAACGTAATCGGCTCCCGTTTGGGTTGGCTTATCTGCATCGTTGTTATCCGAGGGTCAAAATGGTCTCTGCAATACAGTTCAGGTCTTGCGACAAACAGGTAGTGGTAAATATCTCAAATTAACTTTCAAGCAATGAAAGTCGCTACAGACGCTCCAGCTCTGCTTCTTCAAACCACCCGTCACGGACAGCTGCTAACGCTAAAGCGTCTGGATTATCAGTATAAGCGACAAGCGCCAAACTTTTCTTAGCGCGAGTGCACGTCACATAAAGGAGGCGTCTGGTGCGGTCTATTCCGGTCTCTGCACCCTCTAATTGATTCTTACTATCCTGTTCAGACAGTGGCTTGGCTCCAAATAGCTTTTCGTAAGAAAATAAGTGGCCTTTTGCCTCGCCATCATCGAGAACAATCAGGACACGATCAAACTCAAGGCCCTTTACACCTTGGTGGGTTCCGTAGGGACCCATCTCCCCGATATATTCAACAAATGGTTTTGTTTGTTTATAGGGAGTTTCGAGAAAAGCGCGCCAGGCCTGCAAGCTGGAAGGCGAAGTCTCTGCTTCTTCCTCTGGCACATCTGAGAAATCTACGTCTTGGGGCTCGGAGCTTGGCCTCTGGGGTTCGGCGCCCGACCCGTCAGCCACAAAGGCCCGAAGCCCGGAAGGAACTTCGAATAATCCATGCGCAGCGACACATTTGAGAACATCCAAAAAGGTAGTAGATTGATTATCGACATCCAGCGCTACAAGCGCGTCCACCGCTTCTCGCGCCGCGCGAAGAGGATCAGCATTGGTCAAGGCTTCTTTTCTTAGCAATGGAGAATGTTTACGGAGTTGGGCCATTACTCCAAACTTGTTTCCATCGGACGCTGCTCCGAGGAGGGGCGCTACTTTTTCTGTGAAAAAACGCAAGCCGGAGAGATCGCCCTTTCTCGCACCAGTTGAAAGACGCGAGTCCTGGTCAAGAGCTTCAAACATAGGAAGAAAACCACAGCGTGAAGCAGCCATGTGATGCTCAAGTGTCAAAGTTTTGATCATAGCCTGGTTCAGCCACTCGGGATCGCTGCATATTTCCGCCATTCTGACGCAAACACTTTCTTCCACTTTCGGCTTATCAATTGCATTTGCTCTCACGATAAAAAGTCTTACAATGCCTACCGCACTATCTTCACGTGCTAGCTGGCGTTTTCCATCAACAGCTGCCCTTAGTGAATTTCCTAACTGCACGACACGTTTGGGACAACGATGATTCATGCGTTTACTCGGTGTTGCCCATCCTTCCGGAATATCGAGACCCAGGTCCGGTTTGCCATCTGCATAAATCCGCTGCATTGTGTCGCCAAAAAGGCCTAGCGCAAACTTTCCCTTGTTTGCAGCTGCTAGGGCGAATAACGAGTCCATAAGAAGTCGATTTGTATCCTGACTTTCGTCAATGAGAAGGAAAGGGAATTTATTGACAAGCACTGCCTGCATCGATGGCTTCGTGATTATAAGACTAGCTGTGATTTTGAGGACTTCGGCATGAGATAACGAATCACTGCCGAAATTGTCACCATTTGGGTTATACGTAAAGCGGCGCGGGATACTCAACCATTCGAGTCGCTTGGTGGTCGAAGATATGGCTCGTTCACGATCTTGCGCCGCCTTGCTCCCAGCACGGCCTTTAGATTGCTTCTCCCGAAGTTCGGCAAGATCCTTCGGAAGATTTTCGAGGAGCCAAGCTTGAATGTCGGAACTATGTCTTTCGATAACATACCAGCAAAAACTGTGAATTGTTGAGATAGGGAAAAGTGAGTCGTGACCTACGCGCGAAGCGATTTCATCAGCAGCGGCATTCGTGTAAGTAATCACCGCAATCCTTCTACCGGAGCGGCGAAAGTCAGCTCCATAGCGGTCTCGAAATTCGTCGAGGGCATTCTTCAGCGAGCGTGTCTTTCCAGAACCGGCGCCAGCGTATAGAAAGAAACTCTTCGGCTGATTCGGATCCAAACAGGCATGAATTTCAAGATCTACGTTTTCATCGGTGTCAGGCGCACCGAGCTCTGCCGCTTCTAATGTCATTGTGCTGCACCAGGCTCACTCTCGTGAATATCCCTACCCACAGCTTGCTCGAACCAGCCGAGCCCATTTTTAATGTAAGTAGGCGGCTTGATTGCCTTTTCATCGTCAAGCATTAGGCAGTCGAGTGCAAACGCTGCTTTTTCAGCAGATTTTAGCAATTGAAACAATTCATCAACCAAATCTTGACCGGATATAGCAGCTGCCACTATGGATTGAATCCTATCGCTCGTTGGCGATCCCGAAATACTAGACAGAGCGGCGCGATTTTCAAGAACGAATGCGTCTTCGAAGGTGCGAGGAATGACTTCGGTTACACCTCCACTAGATGAAGAATCAGAGATCGGTTTTTGATAAGCCACATAAAGTTCGTATCCCTCTGGCATGGAGCGCATATGGTCGAGTGGCTTCAATGCTATCAATTCGTCTATGGATTCCTTCGCAGGGTACCACTCTTTCAGAACTGGGTTGGCAGTTTTCTGCCCTCTAGCGAGTGCGGGTTTCGCCGCTTTCCACCGTGTCACTTTCTTGCCCTTTTTGTCTTCTACCTCAGTGGCTTCAGTCGCATCCAAATCGGCAATAATCAGTGTTGAAAGCCCGAGTTCGTCAATTAGTTTTTTGAAACTGTGCGCATGGCTACCGCCAAGATCAAGCAACGTTACATACCGCCGCGAAAGCGAAGGGAAGTATTGTCGTATAAAGTGCGGGACAAGAATGCGCTCAGCCTGGCCCTCAACAAAAATGATCCCATCTGCGAAAAAAATATCGCAATGAGTCACCTTGAGATAGCGTTTGACAAATCGCAAGGTTTCATCTCCTTCGCCAAATACGAAAGATAAGTTCGTGACCGTTGTAGTTGGGATCTCTCCTTTAGATGAAGCAGGGCGCCGCCGAAAATACCTCAAGTTCGCAAAATCAGCTTCGTGAGCAACGTGACTAGAGTGTGTGCTTACAACTAGCTGCGTACTAAAATTCGCATGCTCTCCAAGTTCAGGGTGTTTACGGAGCAAGGCATAAGCCTTTTTGATAAAGACCTGTTGAACTTGCGCATGAAGGTGAACCTCAGGTTCTTCTACTAAGACCAGATGTAAGGGTTGGATTTGCTCTTGGACATTGCTTTCGGCCACGGATGCCTTGCCAACGCGCATCCATTCATCGCGATATCCCATGAGCATGAATACCATAGCAATAAGATTCTGATAGCCTAGGCCGGAATAATCCTCTGGTAGCTTTAGCGTCTTCGTGCCGTCTCCGGTAGGATCGGCAACTTGATATTGCACAGCTGACCGGTGCTTGAGGCCATCTGCGGCGTGCAGCTTCGTGGAGATCTTAAGTTTGGGATTCGTAATACCAGGATATCCGAGGTCTTCAAGCTCCTCGAACGCGGCGGCGAAACTAGCTTCTAATCTTCTGTCAAAGTTACGTTCCGCCGTTTGTATTGCACCAAGCGCTTCGTAGTCCTCCGCAGACGGCATCTTTGTCGGATCGAGATGCCTATCATAATAGGAACGTAACTGATCCGACAGTCGTCGTTTGAACCGACGCAGGCCGATATCCTGATCATCTTCGCCACTGTTGTCTTGCTCACCAGCATCGGCAAAGTCACGCTGTGCTGCTATTTCATTTATCTTGATTAGTCTTTTGAATGGGTTCTTTTCCAGCGGCAGCGCGGTCGCAGAAAGCAATTGTGGCGTAGCGAATCCCTTATCGGGAGGGACTATCGCCGAAGGATCCAGGGAGAACGCACTAAGTTCCACATGGCTGTGAAGACGTCGCTCTAAAAAATCTGTTAGGCACTTTGGCCACACTTGAACTCTTGTGGCAGCATCACTGGTGTTTGTATTACCTTCCCGAGCAGCAGCACGAAGCGACAGGTATTCGAATCTTAACTTATCAAGGTCTTCGACCTTGTACTTCAGTCTGACGCCCAGAAGACCACCATTCCAATCGAGGGTTGGAAGAATATGCACAACATGTTGAATTTCGGAAAGCGGCACATCTAACCAAATATCCAGCGAAGGAAGAAGGTCATCGAGAACAATTGAACACTCTAAGTTGGCCTCCCATGCGTCTCCTAGAGCGTCGATCTTGGTCCAATTAGCAATCGTAATATCTCGAAGGGCAAGTCGTTTGGGAAGAATTAGGAAGTATCGAAGCGCGGTCATAGCCGAGGTTTTTCCGCTATTATTTGCTCCGACAAATATCGTAGTTTCCTTGTCAAAATCTACGCGAGTAGATTTCAATTTTCGAAAATTAGAAATTTCCGCGAACCCTATTCTCATTCACCGAACTCCCGAGTAACACGGCCAAGTTTGTTTGCGAATTCTCAATATTGGACTATTTGTTGTGCATAGTAAACAATATCATGCCATATCAGTCCCAGCGCCAGACTAACCTCTTCGGCAACGAAGCAACAAACAAGGTGCTTGGACGTCTGTGAGTGGACATTATGAATTGCATAATTTCGCGAGTCATCTAGCTTAACGACTTGGTCACGATGAAAGGAAGCCAACTTCATTTGTAACTCGAATAGTGACCAATACAAATCGGCCCTCCCTTCTGCTCCCAACGTCTGCATGTGATCGGCCGGCGGTAGGCTCGAACTCCTTGCCCCAGCGCATAGTCAAGGGTGGAATTGTATCGAACCTGTTTTGAGAGATTGAACGTTTGCTTGGCCGGAGTCTCGGTTTTTCAATCTTTCCGTATTAAAGCGGGGGCTGCGCGGGGGCGAGAATTTTGCGATCCCGGAAAAGCTCACCCTCGGAGAGACTCGAACTCCCGACACCCTCCTTAGGACGGAGGTGTTCTATCCATCTGAACTACGAGGGCAGATTGCTCAAGCATAACAAGAATCGGCCGTAAGCTCAATCAATAATAAGCCGCGGTTACTTGACATACCCCTGCCCATTTTCCGCAATTAACAACTTGGAAACATCTTCCTCGCCGTCCCGCCCTATATTTGGACCCATGAACGGCAATTGCCGATTGCACGGCCATCTTTACTAATGAGAGCACCCCCCCGACGAGGAAATGACGATGACATTCAGGGACCATCATCTGGACATTCAACCCCTCCCCGCCCTCGATCTTGACCGCGTAGACCACTGGACCCGGCAGGCCAGCAACGATGCCACCGACTTTTTCCGCGGCCAGAGCAGATGTCACAACCAGGACAGCCTGGTAGACAAAATATTGGACCACCTGGAATTCCCGCCCCTATTTGGCCACCACCACCATCATCATCATGAGCACCACCACCATCATCATGCTCATATGCACAATTACAGAGACATGCACCTGGGAGCATCGTGGCTGGATACCATGCAGTCTCCATACGGCCGCCCGGAGGGTCCCATCGCCGACAGGACTCACGAGCCGCCCAAACCGGTCGAACACGCTCCCTGCCCACCTGGATTTGACCAGACAAAATGGAACAACGGCCACGATACACCCAAATACTTTATCGGCCATATGGTTGCCGACTGGTTGCAGGAAGACATGAAAAATTTCCCGCGCGAAGGCCAGGAACAGCGCTGTGAGGAATTCCTCAAGAGTCAGGTGCCGGTGCTGGAAGCCCGCGGATACCATGTCCAGAAGGTAGAAAACGAAAAAATGCTGATAGACGTCAACGGCAAGGGCGCGACCTGGGCTGACGTAATTGTCGACGTCGGCGGCAAAAATCCGCACGCAGCCTGGCAGGTCTAACGGCCGATCACGAGCCGGGGTACTTGCCGGTCGATAGATAAGTAATGAGATGCGCGCCTGGTTGTTTCAGCCAGACTGCGACCAGGCAAGCAAGGACAAAAGCAGCAACCGCAAACGCGTAACAACCGTACTTGAAGCTTGCAGGCTCATAGTTAAACTCGACGAGATGCTGTCCCTTGCTCAGATAAACCGCACGCATAAATCCATTGGCCCGGTACATCGTCGCCGGCTGAGTATCAACCACGGCATGCCAGCCGGGGTAAAAGCGATCGTTCAAGATGACGAAGCCTTCGACCGGAGTTGAAACCGACAGAGAGACATTTTCGTTATCGTCGCGCAACATAGATACTTTAGCTACATCATTGCGCTCGGCGGAAAGCGAAACTACAGGACTGGCATCAAAGGCCGGTACAGGCATCTTCTGCCCGGTCAGGACAGCCCTGGCCTGACCCGCTGAATGGTCACTAAAATCAAAAAGGTCTACTGCCGGATCAATCTTTTGCCCGAGCTCAATCATGGTGTAACGATCAAAAGCGCCGCCATTACCGGCGGTGCCGGCGTCAGAGGGCGCATACAATGCATCTATAGCTTCATCCTGACTTTTAATCGTGCGATAAGTAGAGGCAAAATACGCCCGGGGAGAGACGTTCAGCACCTCATACAATCTGACGTTCATGGGAGTGTCTTCAAACAACAGTTTGAAGCGCTTGGCATTAAAAATGCTGACCGGCCCTTTGTCGCCCACAATTTGCGAAGCCAGATATTTCACCGAGGTGATCTGACAGAAGCGAGCCACCTCAAGGTCGGAGGCATTTTTCTTATCGGCGGAGCTGCGGTGCAAGGCCTTGAGAAACGCCTGGCGATAGTCCTTGCTCTCCGAGGCCTCATAGCCGAATGCGGCCCTGACACCAGAATCAGAATTAGTATTGGGCAAAAGCAATTCTCGCGTGTACTGCATGAACACTTCACCATTTTGCACCGGATATCGAGGCTCGTAGCCGTTTGCTACCTTGAGCGGATCAAAATATACACAAACAAAGCGCGCCGATTTTGTGCCTGTTTTTTCGTATTCATCCAGTCGCTTCTTCATCGCCGGCACGCGCGAGTAATATCCTGCAGCCACTGTTCGAGGAGCAGCTTTGATGGCGGGGACAAATATTGATACAGCGGTCAGCAGCACAAGTAATATGGCCAGATTTGCTTCGGTAATCTTGAGCTTGCGACCAAAGGCCACAAGCAAAGCCACAACCAGGCCTATAGCCGAGGTATAAACCAGCGAAATACCAACTTTCGCCAGCAAGGATGCGGGAATGCCGTTCAGATGCGCCGCGCAAAAATTGTCGCCCAGGGTGAGGGTGGCCGCCACCGCTAGCAGTATCAGCCAGAGAGCTATCAGGAAGTTCTTCTGCTTTTGACCGACTCTTTCACGTGCCACCGCATTCAATCCGCGGGCGGCAAGAATCGCCACAAACAAAATGACAACAATCAGCAATTTACAGGGATAGCGCAGCACCGACAAAAACGGTACGGCTTTCAGAAGAATAGGAGACAGAGGTCCGTATTTACCGAGGGCGGTGCAGAGCGCGATGGCAAAACCCGCCAGCATCCAGAATCGCGCCTTAAATGTCTTGTCAAAAATGCCCAGCCAGAAGAGTGAAAAACACACCGGTCCGATTAATGCCGAAGGCAAAAAGGCGTAGTGTTTGGCATGCGTTGTCACAATTTTCAAAAAGACGTTTGGCTGCTGCAGGTCTCCCAGAGGCTGCGGGCAGAGCATACAGACCAGGTCATACCAGTTAACCGACCAGTGGAAGACGTGGTCCAGTTTCAGGCCACTGGCGCGTGGTGAGAGCTTGCTCCATTCGTAGACCGGCAGAAGCATCGGCGCGCTGAGCATGATACCCAGGACCAGGGCCGACATCTGCCAGACAAAAGCGCCGGCCCGCACCCGCCAGGGGATTGGCTCATCGGTGGGGAAAGGCTTGATCAGACCGAGCAGCATGAAACCGGCGGCGGTGCCCACCAGGAGCATGACCGGCACAAACACTTCCGGCCGACCGGCCATCAAAGTCAGGTGGATAGACAAACTGGCCAGCACCACAAACCAATATTTCTGCGCCGGTCGCCTCAATTTCTCCGCCGGCCGACCGATATTAATGACCGCGTACAGAGCCAGGACACCCCAGGCAGCGGATCCGGGCAGGGTGTAGTTGGCCGAGAGCGACATCATGTAGCCGTTCAGGGCCATGATCACACCGCAGAGCATTGCCGCCGGCAGGCCCCAGCCTATGCTTTCAATCAGCAAAAAGGCCCCGGCAAAGGCGGCCATCTGCTGAATTATCAAAATCCAGCCCATCGCCTGACTGTAGGTCAAACCGACAAACAGAAGGTTGGGCAGATAAAAGAGACCCGGCGAGGGGTTGGCAATTTGCGGCATGCCGCAATAGTTATAAGGATTCCACAGGGGCAGGCGGCCGTGCTGGTAGGACTCGGCGATAAGCCGGGCGAAGGGCTCGAAGTAGAAGGTATGGTCGGAGACAAAAAGCTCACGGCCGAAGAAGAGCACCGGCGCGTAATAGGCCATGAGCAGCAGGGCTACAAGCGCAAATGAGACGCTGAAGCTGACGGAGCGTGGTTTGCTGAAGAGCGCAGGTAGGCTCGCTTTCACGAGTTAGTGCGTTCCGCTACCCGGCAGATAGCCAATCGGTGTGCTGCTGTCGCGGATAGCCATACCGGCTACAGCGGCCTTGGAGAGGCCCATGATGCTGTTGACGGAGAAGGTACCGGCCAGAGCGACAAGCAAGGCGCAGACAAAGAGGGCGATTGCCGGCGGCTCCTGGGGGCTGCCCACGTAGGGGCGGGGCTGGTTGGCGCCGGTGAGGGAGGCGACCTTTTCCGAAGGCTCGGGCACAATCATCAATATCACCAGACGGGTGTAGTAATAGATTGCCGGGACCGAGGTGATCAGGGCTACTGTGACAAGCAGAGCGCCCATGGGCAGGCCGAGGAAAGTGAAGGGGATTTGCGAACCGGCGGCAAAGATGAATACTTTGGCGAAGAAACCGGCGGGCGGGATGGGCAAACCGGCCAGATTGAGCAGGCAGAGCGCCATACCGATGGCGATTAGCGGGCGTTTGCGAATCAGGCCGGCGTAGTCTTCGATGCGGTCGGAGCCGGTTTCGTTGCTGAACAGTATGGCGCCGGCGAAGGCACCGAGGTTCATCAGACCGTAGGCGGTGATGTAGAACATCATGCCGGAGAGGCCGGCTTCGGTGGCGGCAATGAGGCCGATCAAAATGTAGCCGACATGTGCGATTGAGGAGTAGGCGAGCATTCTCTTAACAGAGTTTTGCGCCAGTGCGATCAGGTTGCCGCCGATCATAGAAAGGATGGCGAGGGCGCAGAGCATGGGTGCCCATTGGGTCTGAGCCTGGGGGAAAACTGTGAGCAAGAGGCGGATGGCTACGACAAAGCCGCCGGCCTTGGAACCGATTGAGAGGAAGGCGGTGACGGGTGTCGGGGCGCCTTCATAGACGTCGGGGGTCCACATGTGGAAGGGCACGACCGAGAGCTTGAAGCCGATGGCGCTCAAAACCAGAGCCATGACCAGGAACTGGAAGAAGCTGGGGCCGCCGGAAGCGGATGAGGAAAGGGTGTCGCGGATGAGGTCGAAGGAGGTCGAACCGGAAAGACCATATAGGAAGGAAAGGGCGTAGAGGAGAGTGGCGGTGACGGCGGCGGTGGAAAGCAGGTACTTGAGCGATGCTTCGCCGCTTTTCAGATCGCGCTTGTTGAAACCGGTGAGGAGGACGCAGCAGATACTCAGTGTCTCGAGCGAGACGAACAGCATGATCAGGTCGGTGGAACCGGCCAGGAAGAGGTTGGCCAGGACGGCGGTCAGCAGGATGGCGTAAAACTCACCCCGGTTTTTGCCGAAAAACTGGTCGTAACCCATGGACATGAGGATCACCAGGATGCCGACGGCGATGGAGATCAGACCGATTGTGGTGTAAAGAGGGTCAATAGTAAAAACGCCGTTGAAGAGCTTCATGTGGCGGTTGAGGCCAGTGACGAGCTGGAAGCCCGCCGCCAGGAGCATCGACAGGCTGAAGAGCGGGGTGAGGCCTCGGTACTTGGGGGCTATCAAATTGAATACAGCGGCAAACAGTATGCCGACGACAATTAAAAACTCGGGCGCCATTTGCGACAGAGCCTGATAGTAATCTTGAATTCCGGTCATTTGATCTCCCCTTTCCAACGCCATAATTCTACATAGCTGGAAGGGCCATAGTTTACTCTTTGGACAAGATCTATTACTAAGCTTTGCTTTAGCTTAAATGAACGCACTTGTTGACAGCCGCCAATAACAAAGCATTTACCTTGGAAAAGCTCATCAAGCACAAGAAAGTCCCAAACATTGGGTAAGATAGTTCTTACCGGACTTTATTTAGATGGTCCGACGACCAACGAGACAGCATGAAAAGCATGGAAGAAATGGCGCGAGGCCTGACCTCAGGCCAAGACGGGCAACTAGAAATCAAAAACAGTCGGCCGCGGGCACTGCTCATCCTGGAGGACGGCACTGTATACAAAGGTCGAGCCTTCGGGGTCGAAGACAGTCTGTCGTTTGGCGAATTGGTTTTTAACACCAGTCTTACCGGCTATCAGGAAATACTGACTGACCCCAGTTATGCGGGCCAGATAGTCACTCTTACATATCCGGAGATAGGCAATTATGGTGTCAATGAGGAAGATATAGAGTCGCGCAAAATCTTTGCCAGAGGGCTTGTCGTGCGCAATCTCTCTAAGAAGGTAAGCAATTGGCGTGCCGATTCCTGCCTGGACAGCTATCTCAAAAAGGCCGGAATATCGGCTATTTCGGACGTCGACACCCGGGCCATAACCCGACATATCCGCGATAACGGCGCCATGCGTTGCATGATTACGAGCCAGGCGGCCCATACCGAGGGCTTCGATGCCAAGAAACAGGCCGAGCTCGTAGCCCAGGTCAAAGCCAGCCCGGAGATGGAAGGTCTGGACCTGACCGGTGAAGTCAGTTGCGAAAAGCCCTACACGCTTGGCAACGGCCGTTTGAAGGTCGCTGTCATCGACTACGGCATCAAGCTAAATATCCTGCGCTCACTCACCGCGCGTGATATCACAGCTACTGTTTATCCGGCCCGCACGCCGGCTAAAGAAATACTGGAGAGCCGCCCGGACGGCATATTTCTCTCCAATGGACCGGGAGATCCGGCTGCCTGCTCAGACATTTTGAGCGACCTGCCGCACCTGATCCAATCGCGCATACCAATATTTGGTATTTGCCTTGGACACCAGCTTTTATCGATTGCCATGGGCGCCAAAACATACAAACTTAAATTTGGACATCGCGGTGGCAATCATCCGGTCAAGGATATGACGACAGGCAAAATCGAGATTACGAGCCAGAACCATGGATTTGCCGTGGATGAAAAGTCCATGCCCAATCATCTGGAACTCACCCATATCAATCTCAACGACCTGTCTGTAGAAGGCTTCCGCCACAAAGAACTGCCGATTTTTGCCGTGCAGTATCACCCCGAAGCCAGCCCCGGTCCGCATGATTCGAGTTATCTGTTTGATAGATTTGCCAGCCTGATCGAGTCACATCAGCAGGTCGGTAAAGGAAAATAGGCACCAGATTGTATAAAGTTGCAATTTTTGACTTTGACGGCACCCTTGTCGATTCCACCGGCGGCATCGTCGATGTTATGCGCGTTGTCATCGATGAATACAAGTTTGAAGACAACATGATTCACACCTGGCGAAACCTCGTCGGTGTGCCGCTGCCCAGACAAATGGAAATCATTTTGCCAGGGCATGAGCCGGACTTTCACCTGGAGGTGGCCAACCGCTACCGGGCTATCTATGACGGTATGGCCATTGAAATTTGCCCCCCGTTTCCGCATCTGATGACGATGCTGGATGAATTGCGGAAGCAAGGTGTAATAGTCACCATCGCCTCATCCAAGCGCAGTCATCTGGTTAAGGTCGTACTCGATCATCACGACATCGCTCATCACTTTAAGATGGTGGTGGGAGCCCAGGACGTAACCAATCACAAGCCGCATCCGGAGTCGGTGCATCACACCCTGCAACAGTTGGCCATAGACCCCGAGCACGCTGTAGTCATCGGCGACTCGACCTATGACCTCGACATGGCGCGCAACGCCGGAGTGGATGCCATCGGAGTTTTGAGCGGCATACACGACAGAGAAACACTGGAAAAGTCCCAACCGCGTCACATTGTTAACGGACTTGAGGAAGTGCTGCCCCTAATCCTGAACGGCCGCAAGCCCGTTACCAAGAATATTATTATCTAACAGAGCGCTTAGCTTAACTGAGTCCAACTGGCAACTGCTCTTAATTTGTTAGCATTGGTCGTGTATTGGGACCGATGCAAAACGAGCATGAAAGCTATCAATAAATCAATCACGGTTTCGCTCCGCGGGCCAAATAAAGCGCTGGTGCTGGTTTCAGCCGCAGTGATGGCGACAATCCTTGTCCCCGGCCTCAGTCCCGCGGCCCTGGCCGATGGGCCCGTTGTGCCGCCGACTGCCGCCACTGAAGCCGCGCCGACGACTCCCGCTGCCGCAGCGGAGCCGCCGGTGGAGCGCATGATTCTCAAGCCGGGCCAATCGCTCTCGATCAACATGGCAACGGAGGACATCATCTGTACCAATGATGTCGACCTGGCGCGCAAGCAGCGCGACAGCTATCCGGACAGTCCCGAGGCGGGCTTTATCTATGCCGTTGCCCTCAGTCGCACAAGCCATGTCGAAGACGCCCTGCGCGAAGTGCGCCGTGCTCGCAGGCTGGCCGAAAAGCAGGGTGGCCCCAGCTATTTCGACAAGATGATCGACACCTACGAAAAGATGCTCACCTATTATCCCGAGGACAATCAGGTGCGCTATCACCTGGCCTGGGCCTATTACATGAAGGCCTATGTGCTGGCCAAGTATTCGCACCAGGCCAATATGGCCCAGGCTCCTTATAAACAGTGGGTGGCTCCGCCAGAAACAAAGGTCACGCCAGAAACAAAGGTCACGCCAGAAAATAAAGTAACTGCGGAAACAATCGCGAGCGTTCCGTCGTCGCAGGGTCAAGTTGCGGCCACAGATCCGACAGCAACGCCAAAGCAGGATCCCAAGCCGGAAGAGTCGGAAGACGTACTCAAAAATATCCATAAAGCCTCATCAACGATATCCAACGCATCACCACAGGCGATACCACAGGTACAGAGATACTATTCATTGGCAATGACCAAGCTCGATGACCTACTGGCCAGAGACCCAGGCGATGTCTGGGCTCGTGTCTATCGCGCCTATCTCAAAGCCGAGTCCAGTGGCGACCTGGTCACCGCCATGACCGAATGGCAAAAGGTTAGAGATGAGCAACCTGCCAATCCCGCCGCCTATTTTTTCCTGGGTGAGGGTTATCTCAAGCAGGGCAATCTCAAAGAGTGCCTCAGCAATGTGTCGAAAGCCATTGCTCTCAGGGCGGTGGGCAACTGATGTTTTATTTTCTCAAGAGTGATTGGTTCAAACTTGTCCTGGCTCTGGCCATTCTGGGAAGCATCGTCGGGCTGCTCTTCTACGCGCAGTATCAGGCCAAGGTTGAAGATGCCGCCTATCAGAAAGAAATCAAGCTTCATCCCACGGCAGAGAAAATAACTATTGACAACTACGAGCTCAAAGAAATCGACGATAACAATCAGATGAGATGGAGGCTGCAAGCTAAAAGCGCCGTGCTCGAACCGGTCACCAAAGACGTGGTCTTAACGATGATTAATGTAGAGTATTTTGACGCAGGCGCCGTAAAAATGAAGGTTTTAGCGCCGAAAGGCGTAGCCAATCAGCTTACTCACGTAGTTAAGCTCGAAAGTTTGCCCAAATTGAGTGTTGTTGCAGAGGGTCAAGAAGGTAAATCCAGGCTGGAAACGAAGCATTTGGAATTAACGAAAAAAAATCAGTTCATAGCAACCGGGGGTGTTAACATCAACATGTCCGGGGTAGCCAAGGTGTCTGGCGATTACGCCACAGGCGTTTTTGGAAAATCGGAGCTGCAGGACGTACGCATCATCGGCAATACACATGCCATCATCGGAAGCGACTAGAGATCACATTACCAGGGATCCGGACGAGAAAAAATGTTGCCCAACAAAAAAAAGCAAGCACTTTTACTGAGCTCACTATTTGCAGCCGTTCAGATGTTGCCGCCACTGGCAGCGGTGGCACAGGCTCCGGGAGCCCCGGCTGATGCCGGTGGTTCGGGCCCTATCGACATCCAGGCCCACGAACAAGAATTTACCGGTGACCACGTCGTCGCCAAGGGCAACGTCAAAGTCCTCTATAAAGACACGGTCATCCTGGCCCCGCTGGCCACACTCTATCGCGACCTGGCCTCCGGTCAGCCGCAGAAGGCGATATTTACCGGCCATCCCAGACTGACCCAGGGCGCCAATAAAATCGACGCCGATCAGCTCATTTTTGAGATGACCACTTCCAAAATTTACGCCGAAGGTCATGCTCACTCCGAAGTTGTGAACAACGAACCGGCAGCCGAACCGATTGCCGATAAGAAGAAAGGCGGCATGCCGCCCAAGGCTGGCATGGTCCCCAACGGCAAGGGCGGCTTTGAATGGCCGACCCAGGAGTCGGATCGTAAAAAAGCTCAGGCTCAGAAAAAAGAAGAGCAGGAAGACAAAGTCATTTCGGAAGAAAAGTTATCGGATGCATCCGGCAAATCAACAGCTGGAGATTCTGAGTCGCAGCCCGCTGCCGGCTCGGAAAGCGGCGCTCCCTCCGGCAGTCCTGCTGGTGGTGCAGTAGCCGGTGCTGCTGGCGGCCCCGCCGGTGGTGCACAGGAAGCTCCCACAAAAATCATTACCGACTCCGACAGGCAGGAATACGACCGCGACTCCGGCAGATTCGAAGCCTTCGGCAATGTGCGCGTTATCGCCGGTGACATCCACGTCACGGCCGACAAGCTCAAACTGGCCTATGGCATCGATCACCGCCCGGAAGCCGCAATTTTCACCGGTCACGTCAATGCCATCCAGGGCAAAAACAACACCATCTCCGATTTCATGACCTATTTCCTCAACACCAAGCGCTTGCAGGCCAGCGGCCATGTACGCTCAAAAGTGATCCAGGAAAAGAATGAAGCCAAGCCGGTGCCGAAGAAACAGGAAGAAGGCGTAATCAAGCCTATCGCCAATGTTTCTCCCGCAAACAGCAAGAAGAACAATGCTCCCGTGATTGGCTTAAACGGCCTCTCCGGCGGCGAATCCCAGGCACCGATCATTATTGTGTCCGACTCGCAGGACTACAATAAGGAGACGGGCAGACTCGACGCCATCGGCAATGCCAAGATATTTTACGAAGACACCATCGGTATCGGCCCTAAAGTGGTGCTGATGAAAAACGCCGACGGTCAGGCCGAAAAAATCGTTTTTGTCGGCCGTTCGCAGGTCACACAGAGAGGCAAACGCTGGATAGGAGACCGGGTGACAATCCTGGTCGCCGACCGCCGGGTGCTGGCCGAAGGCAATACCAAGGCTATCTTTTTGCAAAAGAAAGAGACACCAGCGGCGATGCCTGTGATCGCGACCAAGAAAC
>JAFEAV010000056.1 GCA_018266215.1 Cyanobacteria bacterium SZAS LIN-3
GCCGCCAACCAGGTCGCCACCTTCGGGATAAACCTGAACATCAACGGTTTGCAAAAGAATAGGTATGGTCTTAGAAGCAGTCTCGAAGACGCCGCCATCCTGGATGGCCAGAGCGAGGGTGCCTTCGCCGCGAGGTATCTCGCGAGGCAGATCGAAGCTGACCGTGCACATTCCTTTATCGTCAACAAGGCCAGACGCACCGGTAACAGCGATACCGTCGACACGGGCGTTAACGGTTACCTTGGCACCAGCGGGCACGCCGCCCTCTGCTCGTTTGACTTCGAGGCTGGCCGTGACTTTCTCCCCTGGGCCGTAGCCATCGCGCAAAAAAGTAATATGCGAATTAAGCCTGGGCGCTCTGAATGCGCGAATATCAAACTTACGCTCGGCGGGAGCATAGCCGTTCCAGGGATAGGTTGACAGGACCGTGTATTCGCCGCCGCTCTGGCCGACAGGAACCGTCCATTCGTACCCCCAGACGCTATTTTCGGTGCGAACGTTGCCGGTGCTTACAATGTCTCCCTTAGGGCCTCTAATTTTTATCAGGGCGCTGACATTCTTATCATCCGATATCGGTTTACGGTCCGCAGCCTTTAACATCACACCGCGTACGAAAACCTTCTCACCACCGCGATATATGGGCTTGTCCGTACTTACATAGGTCAGAAATCTGTCATCGCCGCCCAGAGCCTGTGTGGCAGGCGGCATCTTGCCCTGGGCCTTCTCACCTGGCACCGGCACCATAGCTTGTGAACTCGCGACAGCCACAGGTAGCAGAACAATCAGGCAAACAAAGAAAATGGCGACGTAATTGCGGCAGCGAGCCATTGTTACACTCCGGAGACGATGAGAAGTAGATAGGCTCTGTAGTTTACCAGACACACAACGAGGAAAGGCTCATGCCATCTCAGTTTGGACTGCCGACGAATTTAAGAACAAAATGTTTCCATTGCAAGATTATTTTTTGCGGGCCGCGAGATTATTGCCCGGTAATCTTGAACATATCAGGGTTGTCATCTTGTACAGGGGACGGATCATTTCGCCTTTCTAGCCTTCCTGATGATCTTTTCTACTGGAGGCTTTTTGGCCCGCACCGGAGAAAACTCAAACAAATCCTTTGTCAAACCGAACCGCCTCATCAGCGCCTGCCTTATTTCAGCAGGCAAGCCTCGCCGCTGTTTCAAATAGTCATTGATCGTTTGCTTCGCTACACCTAGCTCAAGGGCGATTTCAGCCTGAGACAGACCATGCTCCTCCAACAAGAAGGCCAGAACATCAGGACCGTCGATCGCGCTGGCCAGAGCCGGTCTTCGATTTTCATAATCTTGTATAAGCATGACTAGGACTTCAAAATAGGCAATTTCACCAGGCTGAATGGCCTCGCCCTTTCTCACTAACTCATCTGCCGTCTTCATAGACTCTTCGTAGTCGACGGTGGTCTTGATCTCCACTAATGGCCAGCGACTTAGGAGGGTTCGATACTGAGCGAGAGAGTCAGGATCGTTAAGGCTACTTGGATTTGGCAAACTGTTCTAGCCGCTCCTTACCAAGAATCCTCAATAGACTCTCCGATCACAAAGTACACAAATTTGCGTACTTTGTCAAGTCGATAACTAACAGGCACTTCTCACAACCTTTTCTGTCATTGTGAAAGCAAGCATAAACTCCGAGCGAAAATTTGAGAGACAAAAAGCCTTGAAGCACCAAACAAAACATCTATTACTGGCCATATCCCTGCTTATAAGCGTGCCCGTCGCTGCTCTATCGGCGCCGACCGCACCAGCTCCGGCGGCGGGGCAGTGGGACAGCTTCAATAACGCCGGCATGGACGCCTACAACAAGGGCAACTTCCCGGAGGCGGAGCGCTCGCTGAAAGCCGCTCTGGACCTCGCTGAAAAGCTGGGAGATAGCGATGCGCGCACGGCGGCCAGTCTGAACAATCTGGCCAGTGTATACGACAGCCAGAGCAAATATGCCCAGGCCGAGCCGCTCTATAAGCGAGCAATAGAGCTGCGAGAAAAGAACGCCGGAACGCAAAGCCCTGAACTTGCGGCCAGTCTCAACAACCTCGCCGTGCTCTATCTGAATCAAGGCAAATTTGCCGATGCGGAGGCAATCTTCAAGCGGGTGCTTTCCATACAAGAAAAGAGCGGCAAAGCAGACGACCCGCAGCTGGCCAACAGTCTCAACAATCTGGGCTCGCTCTATGAGACTCAGAGCAAGTTTGCCGAAGCCGAACCTCTATTTAAGCGAGCCCTTGAGATTGATCGCAAAGCAAGCGGCGGCAATCAAAGTGCTATCGCCATCGATCTCAACAATCTAGCCGAACTCGATCGCAACCAGCAAAAATATGCCGAAGCCGAAGACCTCTTTCGCCAGGCACTGGCCATCAACGAAAAAACACTCGGCCCGGACCATCCCGATGTAGGCAAGGGTCTGACCAATCTCGCCAACGTCTGTTTCAGTCAAAAGAAGGTCGACGAAGCCGAGGCTCTATACAAACGAGCGCTCGTCATCGAGGAAAAATCTCTGGGTCCGAACCACCCCGACGTTGCCACCACTCTGAACGGCCTGGCGACACTCTATGATGTGCAGGGCAAATATTCCGCGGCCGGGCCAATGTTCCAGCGCGCTCTGGCCATTCGCGAAAAAGCGCTCGGGCCGGACCACCCCAGCGTAGCGAACACGCTCGAAAATTACGCTGTGCATCTGCGCGAGACAAAACAGACTGCCGCGGCAGTGGATATGGAGCTTCGGGCAAAGTCGATTAGAGAGAAAAACAAAGCGCAGTAAATGGCGCCTAGCGACTCACATTCATCGCACTCAGTCTCGGCGCGGCCATGTACTCGAATGGCGTGCTATCCCCAATCGACATCAAAATCGCCGCTGTCTTGAGCATCGACCTTGTCACGCGCTGGTCGCGCGCCTCGGTTGACCGCACCATTTGCTTCAATGGTTCTACGCCCTGCAACAGAGTGCGCAGATCAAATTCACCGGCAAAGGTTTTAATGCCGTCAGTGTAAGTCCGACCCTTCATCTTGCGATAGCCGACGAATTCGGCGGGATTTACTTCCTGAAAATAGTGAACGTTGCGATTGGTGATGACTGCGTGGCGACCGGGCGCAATCGAAAGCTTATGCGCACCGCTGCTAATCACAACGCTGTCGCGACGATCATCATGGAAGTTGTAGACAGCAATGCCGCCATCAAAAGCAATAATGAGCGCGACTGAATTGGCTGCGACATCGACCGAACCGAAATCGGTCTTGACCGAAGTATTGACGTCGGGAGCAATGAACATTGGTCCGCTGCCGAGGAAGGCCTGGGCGACATTTGCAATGCCACCGGCAAGAGGCTTGCCGCCGTTCATGCGAACGGCCGGCTGACTGTTGGCGGAAAGCTGGTTGGCATTGAGATTGGACAAACCAGCGAGCAGCGGCGTCAATGAAGCAGTGAGAACCGGAGCAGAAATACTAGCAGAGCTCAAATTACTCGCCAGATTGAGTGCGCCGAGATTGGCTGAAACCGCAGCCACAGGCGCGGAGACCGATGACGATGCCGCGGAGGCTGCTGCGCCCGCGGGGGGATCGGCAACAATGACGTCATTGCCGTTCAAGATAATGTTGCCACTATTGCCATTGGCATTGATTACAACATTGCGTCCTTCAGCATTGAGGACATTGCCCGCGCCGGCGGAAGTGAATGTGCCGGTGGGATTGGCCGTGGTTGTATAGGTGACATTGGCGCCACCACTGGTGATGACTGTCGGGGGGAAACCACCCAGCGGTGTTCCACCGGGCAAGAGTCCGGTCGTGGGCACCGGCCCAAGGACCAGACTTACCTGACCAACGCCCTTAGCGGTACCCGAGGCATGGATATTCACACCGGTGTTGACGACGATTTTACCGTTGGATGTATCATCGTTTTCAATAACGATACTGCCGCTCTTGGTCGAGAGTGAGCTGTTTACGTCCAGCGATAGAATGGAGCCGGGTCCCTTCGAAAGAAGTGTTATGCCGCCGCCATTGGTAGAAAGCGACTGCCCCGATCCCACCGAGAGATTACCAAGCAAGGATGTAATTTTGATACCGCCTGCGGTAGCATCAATACTGCCGACCACGGTACCACCTGTGCCGGTGTAATTGAGCGACCCTACTGAGAGATACTCACCGAGAGACACGCCGGAACTGTTAGTGTTGTTGATAAACAGAGCGCCGCCGAGCTGCTGGCCCGTATTGGAAACACCCCCGAGGGAAACTATCGCAGAATCGACATTAATCGCAGTCTTGCCCATCTTGGTATTGGCTTGGCCAATAAATAGATGACCCGAAGTAAACACACCTGCACCACTGGTAGAGATTGCCCCGGAAGACCCGGTAGAGGCCAATGTCAGGTCCATAGTGCCGGTCACTGCCTTGCTGCTGCTGATGGAAGTACCCTGAATGGACACAGAGTTGCCGCTCAAATCGTCATTGATGGTGACTGCTCCACCGGTAGAGACCACCTGAATGATTGATTGAGGCTGACTCGTTATGAACACGCCGCCTTTTGTATTGGCAAGATTTATGCCGGACTTGGTGATTATGCTGATGGTCGAGGGCGCAGCAACCGATGGCGAGAACGTTATTGGCGTGCTGCTCTTGGTTGTAATTGAGCCAGCGGTGATGAAAATCTGACCATTGTCGGCGACCGACATACCAGGGTTAGTCGGGCTGAAAGTCACCGAGCCTGGAGTGTTTATTGAAACGGAGGGCAGACCATCGAGAAGAAGAGTGCTGGTGAACAGGTTGCCTAAATCGATATTGCCGTTGGCCGTTATGGATACCTGCTTAAAGCCGCCGTAGCTACCATTTCCGCCGGTAACGATGGTCAGAGGGTTGGTGCCCGTGCCAACGCCGACTCCGAATGTAATGAAAGAATTCGGCCCGTTCTGACCATTGAACGCACCGTCATTTACGAAGCTCTTGGTTTCAAAATCAACTCCACCATTGGCATCAGTGGCGGTGATATTTGCTTTCGTAAGCACGTTAATGCCGCTCAAACAGGTCACTGTAAGAGAGCCGGCCTTCAGGTCACTGATAACGGCATTGGTGCTAGTTGCAGACGGGCCGATTTGCAAAGGCGACGTTGCTCCGGAGGTCAGGGTCAAGCTACTGAGCGAGCCGTTAAGTAGTGGATTGCCGGCCTGGACGAGCAGGCCCTTACCGCCATTTAAAGAGAGATTAACGTCGGGGTCTGCATCGATACCGGTCGCGCTTACGGTCAGAGGTCCAGAGGTCTGGACAGTGACAGAGCCTTTGCCCGACGGACCGTGATTGATGATTTCGTAATTGGGCGCTTTTGCCGAGGCGGATGCAACCGTATCGATACCCACAGCCTGGGTGCCGGTGAGAGTTAAGGTGACTTGACCGGCGGTGGTTGAGCTGCTGGCCTGGAGCAAAATCGGCGTAGTGAGCGGGGTACCGGTGACTACGACATTTGCCGCATTGATTGAAAGATTGTTGTTTGCCAGAGTCGAATCCATCTTAAACGAACTAATCGGGCTCGTAAAATTGCCGCTACCGGCATCAATGACGAGCGTGTTCAATTTACTGTTGCCGATTTGATCGAGAGGGTTACCGACACCGAGCTTAGCGTCGCCGAGCGTTATGCCGGACTTGCCGGTGAGCGTCACATTCAAGCCGGTAACGATACCGCCCGCGTTACCAAGGACTGTCAGGGTACCGGCACTGTTGGCCAGATCCACTTCGCTTGTTGCAGTAATATCCCCGGCCTTATTAGTCACGATTGTACCGGCCGAATCGATGCTCACAAGAACGCCATTGATACTGTTCGCCGTTCCGTTTGTGATCGAGGCGCCACCGTCCACAACAAAATTGGACTTGGAACCGGAACCGAGCACGACAGTGTCGTAAGCATAGGACGCCTGGAAGACATCATCTTTCACAACGAGCCCTTTAGCTCCGGAAAGGACCAGCCGACCGCCCTTGGCGGCTGTATTGAGGCCGATGCCGGCAGAGCTCGCGGTCAATGTGCCGCCGACTTTAACTTCAATTCGTCCAGCGGCGGCTCCGCCTCCGGCATTGACTTGCAGCTGATAAGGCGCGCCGGTTTTTGAAGTGCCCGCGACATTGTCGAGTACAACCGGTTGGGTGCCTGTGAGCGTGAGGAATACGCTGCCATCGATCTTTCCGGCCTGGCCGTTAGCAAATAATTGTATGGGCGCGAACGAGGGATTTGACGTACTGACAAAATTGGCCGCGGTAATTTTCAAGACGCCACCATTACCCGCAGCATCGGGGGCAAGTTTTATGGCGGTGAGGCCGCTGGTGAAATTGCCGGTGGTTGTGATGGTCAAATTGGAAATTGTTCCGCCTGCAGTGCTGTCGAAGTTGCCCGCAAGTGGATTGTTGCCGCCGGTCTTATCACCAAGGGTGATACTGGACGTGGTTTTGCCGTTGATGGTGCCGCCGAGTAGCAGCTTGGTTCCAACAATAACCTGACCCAGACCAGAAATCGAGAGGCCCCCGGCGCTCTGGAAAGTTGCATTCTTAGCAGTAATTGTCGAGCCAGCCTGCATAGTCACAACCGGTGCAGTCAACGATATATTTGATACTATGACGGTTCCACCGGAGGAAAGATTCACCGAAGGAGCCGTGATATTGAGCGTGTTATAGGTCAGCAGACCATTAATAGATAGCGCGCTCTGATCGATCAGGTTAAGGTTGTTAGTAGTGCCAATGAAATTGCCATTGAGCACAGCCTTGCCGTTTTGATTGACGAACGACGACTGGCCATTGGCACCGTCGATCTCAAGCGTGCCGGAGGCCTTGGTGAAGACGTACTGCAAACTGCTACCGATGTTACCGGCGGAAGTACCAAGAATGACGTTGGTCGCCGTGATAACAGCGGACTTATTCTGGCTGATTCCACTCATGGAAGAAATATTCACATCAGTTGTCTTCGTGCCGCCGACGGCGGCATTCAAAACAATGGCATTGGCCGCGGTACCGGTCAACTTGATCTTGCCGGCGGTAATAGCTCCGGCAACAGTGATACCAGTGGCGGTGACATTGTAGTTATTCAGAGCAGTACCGGCATTGACGGTGACGGCAGAAGAATCAGTCACATCTACAGAGCCCTTGGCTGCCGAAGCAGTGAGAACCGGCGTAGCAACTATCAAGGACGTGCCGGCGCCGATACTTCCTCCAGTCGTCAACAAATTGACACTTGTGCCAGCGATACCATTACCGGCCGCACCGGTCTTGATGTCGGCGTCGGCCGTTATAACTGAGACGGCTCCTGTGCCGTTCCCAACCTGATTGCCGGCCAGACTGGCTAAAAGAACCGAACCGCCGGTACCTTTGTAGGTATCTTGCAGGGTGACGCCGGCAAATTGCAAATTGTTGACCGTGAGAGTCTTGGCGGCGCTGGTGATGCTGATTGGTTCACCCGGGGCGCCGGAGCCGCTGACAGTCAGGGCCGCCGTGTTCGAATCTTTGATGAAGATCGGATTAGATGTTGTGCCTGTAGCAGTGATAGAGGACGAGGCAGTGGTGAGAAACGGCTTGGCGGCTGAGCCAACTGTGGCACTGCCGCCGACAGTCACATTACCACCAGTGATGGCCTTAGACGTTCCGATACTTCCAGCGCCGGTCGTCGTAATCTTAAAATTGCCGGTCGAAGCCACAGAACCAGACGTAAAATTCGTCACCTTACCAGCGCTAGTATCCACAGTCACAAGTACATTTGTTCCAGTGCCGTTTGCCGATATCGAGTTGGCAGCGACTTCAAGAGCGATATTGCCTCCCAGACCGAGCTCCTTGAGCGCAGACAGATTAACAGTAGGAGCGGTTATAACACCTGAGCCAGTAATATCGCCTCCAATTCCAAAGAATGAAGTATTGGGAATCGCCCCCATACCGGCCGCTACATTTACGACGCCGGCTGCATCAATATTGCCATTGATTTGTACCCCACCCCAACCGACAAGTGTTACATTTGAAGCACCGGTAATTGGTCCGCTAACAATAATCTTGTTATGCGATTCCGAGACTTCCAGAGTCGAACCACTAACCATTTTTACTGATTGCAGCACTATACTCTGACCACCGATGCCAACAAAAATCGAAGCGGCTTTTGTCGTACCCGTTAGAGTCAAGGTACTGGTGTCGATGACGACCGGATTGCTTGTGCTACCGGTAGCGGCGCCAACGGTTAAATCCACTGTGCCAAAACCACCTTCAGTTGTTGTATCCTTACCGCTCGAAGCGAATCCATCCGTTCCGCCTCCACCATTAGCGCCACCGACACCGGGAGCATCCTTTATACCGCCTTGCCCGCCGGTGTTCGTGGGGGTAGTTCGGGAATTGCCTCCCGCCCCGCCATTGCTGTCAATCGTACCCTTGTAGGTAGCCGTCCCGCCATTAAAACCGGCGTTGCTAGCGGTTCCTCCGACGCCGCCGGTTGCAATGACACCAAGTTTGCCTGTGGAAGAACCACCACCACCACCAGTAGCACTCACAGTCGATGTAGTCGTGCCGGCCCCGCCGCCACCGGCTCCGAGGAAGTATACGCCGGCGCCGCCACCTCCCGTTACAGTGCCGCCGCCAATGCCCGCCGCACCGCCGCCACCACCACCGCCAAAGGCCGTACCGCCACCGCCACCGCCGCCGGCATTGGTCAGAATCGCGCTGGCACCGCCAGCCCCACCCGCCGCTCCATCAAAATCAAGTATCGTGTAGCCAAAAGGCTGATTGCCTATGAACGAGAAAGGCGTCTTAATCGTCACCGGAGCAGCATGTCCACCAGCGCCGCCGGCTCCGCCTGTGGCTTGTCCTGCGGCGGCACCACCGCCGCCGCCGCCACCGCCGCCGGAAGCATTCAAGAATCCCGAAATCTGAATGTTGTTGCTGGTAGCTTCCAGATTCACAGCCCCGGCGTTTCCGCCTTTGCCACCGGCATTACCACCGGCAGCTGTTGTATTCCCACCAGCACCGCCGCCGCCGCTTGAATCAAGAAACTGGTAGAAAATTCCAGCAGCTTTAATATTGATAGAACCGCCGTTCGCCCCATCTCCAGAACCGACGCCAGAAACGCCACCGGCGCCAGCTGTACTCAAATAGAAACCTTCCACGAAATTCTTAGTACTTGAGAGGTCAGCATCCTTTACGTGGGCCACGCCTTGAATATCTACAAATCCAGCGCTATCAATCTTGAGGCTACCGCTGCCGTTAATATTACCGCTACCGGACAGACCAACAAGAACTTCAGTATTGGTCAGAGCCGAAGTCGTGAATGTACCACCACTCACGGTGCCTTTCGTAATATTCATATCAGCAGTCAGAGTCGGACTGCCGCCGTGAAAGGTTACTTTACCGCCTTCGATGTTTTGAGCGAACAGTATAGAACCGCCACCAATTATGGTGACATCGCCGTCGCCAGTAGCACCCAAGGCCTTAATCTCAGCAGTACTGCTCTGACTGGCGGTTGCAATGACACTACCGGAATTTTTTCCAGTGCCTTGATAGGCCACCATTGTGATGGCACCGGCCTTACCAGTTGTACTGCTGCTATCAATAGTCGTGATTGCAGAACCTTTCGTAGCAGTTAGATTGATGCCAGAAAGATCTATGAAGCCACCGGTCACCGATCCGCCAAATTTGTTGGACGAATTGCTCAGAGTGATTGTCGAACTATCGTCGCCATTACCCGCAGTAGCAGTACCACCGGTGCCGTTACCGGCAGGAGTGACCTTGGATATATTGGCACCGGCTACCAGGGTAATGCTACCGCCATCGACGCCAACACCGGTGGTATCCAGAGAACCGCCCGCACCAATAATGTTCCCGCTGGCGATAATAGCCAGGTCTGGATTACCCGTTAGCTTACCGGTTATCGAAATATCACCCTGTGTATTGAAGTATGTTGGATCACCCGACACGCAAATATCACCAAGTTTCATATCAGCAGAAGCCGCTGTTATGTGAGACGATCCCGCCGTGCCATTGATGACGCCGCTTACTTGACCGACGTTGACTTCAACAGCGCCTGTCCCGGCGTTGAAATTCATCTGCTTCGAATAATAGTCGCCACCACTGACGGTGATATTGCCGGAGCCGGCATAATTACTCTGGTTGAAATTGATATTGCCTTTGGCCGCATCCATGACGCCGCCGGCACCGTTGACCACAATGTTGTTATTGCCGCCGCCGTTGACGATATTGATATTACCGTGGGCCGCGGCAATCAAGCCGGCGTTGTCCAGGACCTGCGTATTCAAATTGACGTTCTGCGCGGCGTAAATTGTCGCGGGCGTCTGCATAACGGCCGAACCGCCGCCCCCGAGACCGGACGTCATGGTCACGTTGGTGATCGTGGGCGCGGTGATGCTGAGTGTGCTGCTGCTGCTGATGACGCCGCTGTTGAAAAACACGCCCGGCGTGCTCAGCGAAATGCCCGTCGGTGCAAGGACGCCAAACACAGTTGACGAGGAAATGACTCCCCCGAGACCGTTGTAGATATTGGCGGCGCTGATGGCGTCAACGGTTTGACCGCCGGCCTTGCCTGGTTCTACACCGACCACCAGCGAACCCAGGTTTATAAGCGAGCCCATCAAGCTCAGATTGCTCAATGAATCCAGCGCATGCACACCGCGCGAAATGACGAGCGAGCCAACATTGCCACCGACCGCTGCATCCAGAGCGGAAACGGTCGTGTTATTCAAATTAAAATGCCCGCCGGTAGCTATGCCGTTGGCATTAATTGTGATTTCTTGTTTGCCGCCGCTGAGAACTTGCTGGGCCGCGACGAGCTCGGCCGCGGTCAATTTACTATCAAGCGATATCTGTTGTTGTTTGCCGCCGACGATTAACGTGATGTCATGGAAGCCGGCCAGCCCGCCTGCTTGAAATATCGCGTTGGCGCTGGCCAGGTTCAGGTCATTTGCGCCGGTTGCCTGCCTTACGGCATTTTGAACGATATCGCGGTTGGCATAAGGCGAGTGAACGACCATTTTGTCAAAAGTGGCGTGCGTCGCCAACCCGTGCCAGTTTGCAGGGACAGCGGAAGGCGGCGCCGTTGCGTGGCTGGGGATTGAGGCGGAAACGCTGGGCGAGACAGGGGCCCCAAAGGACGAATGCAGCGAACCAAATGGGCTGTGGCCAGAAGATGACGCCCCAAAGGCCGACGGCGCATGGGGGGTGAAGTTGGGAGTCGGCACATTTGCCAGTGCACAGGGAGCAGAAAATGAGCCACCCATTGCAAGCGTCAGCGATGCGCTCAAGAGCTTTTGCCGGACTGAGAAACCATCAACAGCACCGGGGGCTATCTGTGATTCCGCGACTTCAAACGTTTGCATTCCCAATCAAGCTCCGGAAAAATTGGCCGAAATTTCAGCACCCTGCCATTTTGGCAGGGGCTCTTTATCGTTTGAATGCTATAAGAAGATTACTTACTTGTCTGCCCTGAAAATGTTTGCGAGCCAACAGGCACCGCAAGAGCAGGCCCTCTGGGGCCTTTCCCGACGTAAATCTATTTTCATTGTTTAAAGACCTACATGACCCGGCGCAAAATGCCCCGCCATCGGACTCCAGGGCCGGTCAAAAGACCGGAAATTAGTGGCCTGGTCGGACAAATTATGGCCTCTCAAATTTTCCTCAAACCGATATCGGTTGAGGGAATTCCGTGAAGATGTCGTGAAGGTTTTCCTTATTCATTACTAATCGAATTTCATTGAACTTTCCAGCGCCGACGGGCGTCTAACTGGTTACCACTTCATTGGAGATTTTCATTATGAACAAGGTATCGATCGCTGGTTTTTCTCTGGCAGCCCTGGTAGTTCTTGCTACAGCCTCAAGCCAACCGGCGGAAGCGAAACAGTGGCAGTATGGTGTCAACGCAAGACAACATAGACAACACAACAGAATCTGCAACGGAGTTCAGAGCGGACAGCTCACAAAGCGTGAATCAAGACGCATCCGCGGACAGGAAGCCGTCCTGCGCAAACAAGAAGCCTACTACCGCGCAACCGGTAATGGACTGAGCAATAAAGAGCGCAATCGCCTCGAACGCGAACAAAATCATCTCAGCCATGAAATCTACAACCAGAAACACGACGGTCAAACCCGTTAACTTCTCCGGAATCCCAGCTATTGATCAAAACCTCCCTGGCCGTGCCGGGGAGGTTTTATTTGGTAGACGAATATCAGCGCCACCACAGGCAGTGCCGAGCGGCACAATGAGGATAATCATCAACCGGTAAGCGCGCCTTGATGCTTTCGAAACAAATCATTGTTTTTAGGCTATAAAGCCGTCAAAATGCTTAATCTATCAAATAGTTTTGACGTCCCTGAGAGAGAAATCAATGAAGAATCAGCTTCTGGTTACCGCAATTGGCGAGGATCGCCCCGGCATAGTTGCCAAGCTTACCGAAATCGTGGCCAAGCATGGCGGCAATCTGGAAGCCAGTCGAATGGCTCTTCTGGGCGGTGAGTTCGCCGCCATCAGTCTTGTAACAGTGCCCGCAGCAAAGATGAAAGAGCTGGAGACAGCTCTCGGCGCACTCAGCAAAGAAGGCCTGACCGTCATTTGCAAAGAGACAACCGGTGTATCATCCGAACGCTTCGCCGGTCACTCCTTCTACAAAATCGCACTGACCGGGGCGGACCATGAGGGCATCGTTCATAAAATTTCGGCCCACCTGCGCGACCTCAACATAAATTTCCAGAGCGTAGAGACGGACGTAACCAATGCCCCTGTAACAGGTACGCCGCTTTTCACTTTACATGCAACGATAGCCGTACCGGCTTCGATCTCGTATGAAGCCCTCAGTCGTGACCTGGCTACCCTGGCCGACGAAGAAGCTGTCGATATCGACCTGGTGAGCACGGCCGTTCTCCACGGTGAGATGGTAAGAGCCTGAGCTTATAGCCGGGGCCGGCCACAAGTTTGCCAAAATCTGATGTTTCGATTGAAGTATGAACAAATCGAACACATCAACCGATATCGCTTTAGTTTTCGCAGCGCTCTGCATTCTTCTGCTGTGCGCAGCTCCGGCCAAAGCTCAGCCCGGTCAAAAGGCCACCGCCCAGAAGTCCACCACAGCCGGCAAGGTAGTCGGCTCGCTCTACTGCGTCCAGGGAACCGTAACTATCAAGGGCTGGGAACGCCAGCTAATTGAACGAGACCCGGCTCTGGCCAAATTTCACTGGTCACCCATCACGGCCGCCCGGCCGGGCAGGATTTATTTTCGTCAACCGATATCGGTTAATGGTTTGAAGGCATACCACAACATTAAACCCCGGCTTATAAGCTTCGAAGAAGCCAGAGCCATGAGACAACGGAAAGCAACGCAGGCGGCGACGCAAACGCGGACCTATGCCGCATATTCAACTTCCGCGCCAGACTATCAGGCGGCGCAGCCGTCTTACCCTGCCACATTAAAAGTGCAGGGCCGCTTAATCTCATCAAAATAGCCGCTACTTAGATACGCCGGCAAAGGCCGACTCAGCAGTTTTAAGGTCGTCTTTTTCAAGAGCCAGGCTGGAAAGCATGCCCCGGGCGCTGAGCGACTGCGGATATTCTTTGATGATTTGCAGCATCCCTGACTTAACCCGCGGCCAGGACATGGCAGTCTGCTGCATCACGTCATGGATAGTGAACGAATCCAGATACCAGGCGATGCGAGCGTAGAGCACATCACCGGCGGTACCACCACGCTTATCGGCCACCGAGGCAGCATATCGTTCAAACTCGCCCTCTGCCCCGTTCCAGCGCGGCTGAAGCCAGTAGCTTTTGAGGAACATAATTGAGTCGTAATCAGGATATCGCTTCAACCCTTCATCGACTAACTGATTGTACTTAGGCACATCCCAACTCTGGCCCAGAGCGCATCGTTGCATGGAGGTGTACCATTCCGGTGGTTTGTCTTTTACCGAATCCAGAGCGGTTTTGCACTGCGCCAGACGGTCGGCGAAAACGCGCCAGCCTTCCTGCGACACAGAATTAGCCCAGCCGCCGCCGCGAGCTTTCCAGCCGTAGGAGGTGAACAGTCGAGCCAGCGCGATTTTGGCCGGGACCGAGGCAGGCCGGGCCTTCACCCACTCCTGAACCAGGGCGATGCGCTCATTCCAGATGGCATCGAGATCCGAATGTTCAATTGAATCGATGGCGCTGTAGAACGCGCCGCGCGCAGGAATACCTGATGCATGCAGGGTTTTATCATTCTGCATTGCAAGAATAGTCTGATCGAGCTCAGCAAATTTTTTCTGATTCAGAAGGTCGCGGATATGGTGAAACCGCACCGGGTCTGCCTCACGCACGCCATCCAGAGCCCTTATAAATCGCGCCTGCAATTTAGACTTGTCGTCGTCGGCGGGCAGTGAGCGATAAAATTCGATGAATTTGCTGTTGGCCTCGGCGTATTTGCCCTGCCGAACCAGCGCATCGAGATAGGCCCCCTGCGCCCCTTGCAGCCCCCAGGTACTGAGCGGCGTAAATTCCTCAATAGCCTTTTGCAGACTGGTGAGAGCGCCCGGATAATTTCCAGTGGCCGTGTACATTTGTCCCAGCGCCATGTCATAGCATGGCCAGAACCATTTATCGCCCTCCGCCTGGCGATCGGGATGAATCTCAGCTGCGACCTCCAGCTCTTTGATGTCGGCGGGCGTTATTTTGCGCCCCGGCAAGAGCTTCAGTCGATACTCGGCGATTTGCGATATTGCGGCCGCCTCGGTAATGCCGCGCCAGCTCGACTTACTGAGCGCCGCGGATTTCTGGAGCGCCTCGATGCCTTCATTGAGACGCCCGTGTTCACACAAAAGCCGTCCGTATTCGAGGTAAAGTTTGCTGCGGTCCTGAACGCTTATGTGCTCCGCATCAGCGGCCGCAAAGACCTTCGGATACATGGCCAGGGCCGCGTCGGGATCGGTCTTTTCGGTGGCCAGAGTCTGCGCGTTCAGCCGGTCGTAGGGCCTGATGCCAAACTTAAGCCACAGCGCTATACCCGCTACCGACAATACGATCACGAGCGAACAAACAGCGACAATCGCGACCACGATTTTTGAGCCGCCGACAATTACGGTTTTCAATGAATCACCTCAGGGCAGCCCTATAAAAAGATTAGCACGGGCGTGCCAGGTAAAAGTCACAAAATGGATACACGAATCCCCTACCGCAGGGCACTGTAGTTGCGCAGCATGCCCATCTTTGCTAGCGTTACTTAACATCCCCCGGTGACCAGCTCCGTGAAAGCAAACACTGTAGTTTTTCGATACTGCAGGCGGCTAATGGCCGTCCACATTCGGTTCTACCAAGTTGCTCTGGCGGCCGTCCTGATAGTTTCTGCCGCAAACCCGCTCCCCGTAAGGGCAAGCGACAACGCCCTGCTCATCAAACAGACTTCCTACATCATAGGCATCTCCGAGCTGACCTTCTGCAAGAAAGGCGTACGCTTCTATATTCCAGCCCGCCAGCTGGTCCTGATTATGGCGCCGCCGGCCTGGAATGTGCAATTGCTCAATCTGCAATCCAAGGTTTACTGCGAATGCCCGCCGATGCAATGGCGCCCGCAAATGGCTTCTGCGACAAGCTTTTTCCGACCGGGCGACCCCAGCGGTCTGGTTTCGGTGAGCTCGGTTGAATCAACGATACAGGGACTCAAATGTCGCCGGCACACGCTCAAACTGCCGGCCTCTCAAAACTCAGGCGGATCACACACCTGGGAGCAGCTGCTGGTCAGAAGCGCCGAACTTTACGCCATAGACGATCCCGAACTGCCGCGTTCAGCCAAGACAATCATCGCCAGAACTTTAGGCTCAATCAAAGACGCCGGCATACCTTTGGTACTCAATTGCACAAATAATCGCCGCGAACTTTCGCAGGAATTGCGCATGACGAGCCAGAAAACCGTGCCTATAAAACCGGCTGACTTTCAAATACCAAAGGGCTTTAAACTGGTTAAAAGCGCCACAGAAGTAACCAATACGACCGGGGCAGCCGAGGGATTTTCGGAGTTCATACGCTAGCACGCAGCCGTGCAGCCAGCACCGCCGGCGGTATCAAACACAATTACAGCGCTGAGCCTCAGCCTTTGCTGCTCTTGGATAACAATTCGTCGCCGACGATCTGACGCCAGTCATTGCGACTGATGTTGCCGCCACAAACAACGACGGCCACGCGCTCACGCGGTTTGAAAGTAATGTACTTGGCGGAAATGGCCGCGACGGCCGCAGCTGCGGCACCCTCTATGAGCATCCCCTCATGTTCGAGGAAATCGAAAACGGCCTGACGGATGTCACGCTCTTCAATGGCCACCCACTCATCAACCACTTCCTGCACCAGCGGGAATGTAATCGTATCGGGGTCGATGTTTCCGGCTATGCCGTCGGCGATCGTTTCTTGCTGCACCGTATGTACAACCCGGCCGGATTGAATGGCATTCTTGAGAGTCGGGGAGGCATCGGCCACAACACCGACAATGCGCACCTTGGGATTGATTACTTTGGCAACTAAACCGATACCGGATATCAATCCACCGCCGCCGGCAGCCACAATCAAAGTGGAGAGCTTGGGCACAATTTCGTACATTTCCAGCCCGACTGTCCCCTGACCGGCTATTACTTCGCGGTTGTTATAAGGCGATACGTAGAGCCCCTTCTTCTCCTGCGCCATGCGCATGGCAAAGTGCTCGGTCGCTTCCAGATCATCGCCGTGCTCAATCAGGTGAACGCTATATCGCTCTAGTTTCTGCTTTTTAGCCGGGGCGACGTTTTTCGGTAAACAGATAACGGCTTCGCGTTCGGTTATGCGGGCAGCCTCGGCGACGCCCAGGCCATGATTGCCGGCGGATGCCGTGAAGACTTTGCCGTAACCGCGCTCCTTGGCAAAGGTCAGCGCATTGAGCGCACCGCGGTATTTGAAGGAGCCAGTCACCTGGAGGTTCTCAAGCTTCATCCAGATTTCGGCCTGGGAAAGGTCGGACATCCAGTGGCTCACCCGCAAAGGCGTGGGGGCGATATGTCCGGTTATGCGCTTACGCGCCACCAGAACGTCACTGATACTCAGTCTCTCTTCTGCCACGGCGAACCCCTTCCTATATAGAATGCATAATTGCTTTGAGAATTATAAGCAAAGTACGACCCGGCGACCACGGCCAGCCAGCCGGAACGCCATAAATATGTCAGAGAAAAAATGGAGCGGGTAGAGGGAATCGAACCCTCGTGTGCAGCTTGGAAGGCTGCCGTTCTACCATTGAACTACACCCGCATAACAAGAACACTATCACAAAGGCGACAAAAACGGTATTGATTGTTGCTGCCAATGGCTAGTTTGTAGCTCCCTGAGCCCCTCTTGGCGCGACAGGTCGGCGATTCTTCAAGCGATATCGGTTAACTGATTTAGACAATTTCACCCATGACATGGGGAATACCCCCATGGCAACAGGGGCTTCAAATGCCGAAAACGTTACATACAATCTAAAAGTTTTCTGAACAAGGCTAAAAATGGACGTCATTAATTTGTCGTGAAGGTCTTTAAGTGATAACTTTTATATCGATGGGGAAATGGTTCCGGCCTAGAAAGCAGTCCGGATCTAGTTCTAGCGTCTTTCGGCTCAAAAAGAGATCGGTGACCCAATGGCAACTTTCATCCAACAGCTCGCTTCGATGTCCCAGCAATTGGCGCTGGTGACGGATCCGAAGAACACACTGTCCTTTTCGCCCGCCAAAGACCAACCAAAACGACTGGTCCCGCCACATATCGAGGCGCTGAAGGCCTACCAACCCGGCCGTCCGCCGGATCAGCTCAAGAAAGAGCTGGGTATTGAACGCTTTATCAACATGGCCTCCAACGAGAACCCCCTGGGTCCGCCCCAGAGCGCCATCGATGCCATGCAAAACTGTCTCACCGAGATCAGTCGCTATCCCGACCTGTGCGGCACCAAGCTGCGCACAGCGCTCTCTGACCGCTATGCCACAAAAATCGACAATGTGGCCATCGGTTCGGGTTCGGAAAGCACAATGGCCAATATCGTCCGTGCCTTCCTGCACGGAGACGACGAAGTATTGACCTCGCAGGGTACCTTCATCGGTTTGTATGTACTGGTCAACGCCCAGGGCATCAAGCTGGTCACGGTGCCGCTCAAAAACTACCGCTTTGACCTCGACGCGATTGCCGATGCGGTCGGACCTAAGACCAAACTCATATACCTCTGCAATCCGAACAATCCAACCGGGACCATCTTCACCCGGATGGAATTCGAGAACTTCATCCGCAAGATTCCGGATCACGTTCTGGTCATCCTGGACGAAGCCTATTACGAATTTGCAGCCATCAATCCTGACTATCCGGATTCGATGCGTTACCGCCTGGACAACGTACTGACCCTGCGCACCTTCGCTAAAGCCTACGGCATGGCAGGTATCCGCCTGGGCTACGGACTTGGCCACGAGTACTTAATCGACTTCGTCAATCGCATCAAACTGCCTTTCGAGCCCAATATTCTGGCTCAGGAAGCTGGTCTGGCAGCTCTCTCCGACGATGAATTTCTGGAGCGCACTCTGGAAAACAACGAAGAAGGCATGGCCTACCTCACCCACGAATTCGACAAGCTCGGCCTGCACCGTGTCCCTTCGCACGCCAATTTCATCATGCTGGAAATGGGCGCCGCCGAAAAGGTCGCGAAAGTGCACGAAGGCCTGCTGCGCCACGGCATAGCAATCAGACCACTGGCCGCGTTCGGCTTGCCCACTTGCTTGCGCATCACCGTAGGATTGCCGGAAGAAAACGAGCTTCTGGTCAAAGCGCTCCACAATATCCTTTAATTGCTTAAGGGCAATCGGCTAACGCGAATCGTGCTGGCCATCGTTGTCGTCACCTTTGCGGTGGCGCTGATGACAGGCATCATCGCGTGCCTGCATCTGGACACGAGTGTCGCTAATATTTCGATGCTCTATTTGTTCGTGGTCATCGGTGCCGCTCTGACACTGGGCCGGGGGGCAGCAATTCTGGCATCGCTGGAAGCCTTTGTGCTTTTTGACTGGTGCTTCGTCCGGCCGCACCAGACGCTGATCGTCACAGATCCTGCAGAATGGCTCTCTCTCTGCATGTTTCTCGTGACCGCAACCGTTATCGGTCAGCTTATGGTCCTGCTGGTAGATCGCATTCAAGAGCGCGAAAAGAGTCGCCAGGAAACAGCAGCCTTGGCGGAAGCCAGTCTGGCGGTCACATCGCAACTTGATCTGAACAAAGCCCTTGAAAGCGTTCTCACGCAGATGGGTAAAGTGGCCGAACTCAGCTTTGCCCGATTTTTTGTAATGCAGGACGAAGGTCGGGCGCAAATAGACAAAGTGTTTTCGGCCGCGCCCGGCCCGGGGAAATTGGAGGGGGATGAGGAACAAACTCAAACCGATATCGCTCTAAATTTCGTCATCGAAAAGCGCGCATCGCTTGGAATGGGGGCGGAGTCTAATGGCGCTTTAAAACTGCCAAAAGGCTCTTTGTTTCTGCCGATTATTATTGAAGATCGGGTGCTGGGAGTTTTGCAACTTCAAGCGATATCGGATGACCTACAAGAAAGCGAAAAGCGCGTCATCCATTCTCTGGCCAACCTGGCAGGCCTTGTCATTCAGCGCGACCGGCTGATGAAAGTAGAGTCGCTTACCAACGCTGTAGTAAAAACGGAGCGCCTGAAATCTGCGCTCCTGTCGATGGTCTCGCATGACTTCAGAAGCCCACTGACGGCCATTAAGACCAGTGTGAACAGTTTGCTGTCGGACGGTCAACCGATATCGGATGAAACGCAACACTCCCTTCTCCTTCAAGTCGACCACGAGACGGATCGCCTCAATAGACTGATCGATAACATCCTGGATTTATCGTGTTTGGAAGCGGACATGATTTCGCTTAAATGCGAACTGACGCCCCTGGCCGAGCTGATCGAAAGCGCACTCAACACTTTGAGCGAAGCGGAAAACGAACGAATCAGCGTCAAACTATCGGGCGAATCGGATGAGGTCAATGTGGACTGCGTTTTGATGGCCCAGGTCCTGCGAAATTTGCTGGAGAACGCACTCAAGTACTCGCCGCAGGAGGCGCAGGTAGAGCTGGAAACATCCGTCCAGGGCGATAAGTTTTTTATAGAGGTAAAAGACCGCGGTTCCGGCTTATTAGCCAGCGAAGAATCCCTTGTATTCGCGCCATTTTTCAGAGGCAGCGCCGTCAAAGAAACCGCAATCCCCGGGATGGGTTTAGGACTGGCTCTTTCCAAAGGACTGGTGGAGGCGCACAAAGGAACATTATCGGCGTACAATCGAGAAACGGGCGGCTGTGTATTCAGGATAACGCTTCCCCTTCCCACTGTCGGCGCGGAACAACAAGGCAGCATGCAATGACGAAAGTTTTGATCATCGATGACGAGACGCAAATTCTCCGAGCGCTTGAAACAGGCCTGGAGCGCAACAACTATCAAATCATCACCGCCCAAACCGGCGAAGAAGGCCTCGGTATGGCGACTTTGCACAAGCCGGATATTATCATTCTCGATCTCGCCATGCCCGGCCTGACCGGCTTTGAGGTCTGCAAAGAAATCAGAACCTGGAGCAAAACGCCAATTATCGTTTCCTCCGTTCGCAAAAGCGAAGAAGACAAAATCAAAGCCCTGGACCTGGGCGCAGATGACTATCTGGTCAAACCTTTCGGCCTGCAGGAACTGATGGCCCGCATGCGCGCGGTTCTGCGAAGAAGCGGTTCAGAAGAGGCGCAGCCGGAGGCCAGTTTCGAACTGGACAACCTGCACATAGACTTTCGCAAGCGAAAAGTTTGCATCGGCGGCGAAGAAGTGCACCTCACCCCAAAAGAATATGATCTGCTGCGCTACATGACCATGAATGTAGATCGCGTGCTGACCCACAAACAGCTCCTGACGGAAGTCTGGGGACCCGCCTACTGCAACGATACGCATACCCTGCGGGTGCACATGGCCAATCTCCGGACCAAGGTCGAAACGCGGCCGGAGCGGCCCAGGTTCATTCATACGGAAACTCGTATCGGATATCGGTTCAGGTTAGAAACGCGGGAAGCCCAAACCCAAACCGGTTCAGCGAAGAATTGCCTCATCAAACCTTGACGGAAACTTGATAATCTATTGGCCGGTCGTCCAGGGTCAGTCAATGCCACTCAAGAGTTTCAAACGTTTCAGTCTGGCCTGGTCCCTGAGCCTCTGCCTTATAACAGCCACCACAGCCATACCGGCCACGATTTTGCCGGCGCAATGTCAAGACCCGGCGGCCAATACAACCGCTGTCCCGACCCAGATTCTTAAGACCGGAATCAATCTGACCAGTGACTCAATGTCAGCCAACAGTAAGCAGGTTGCCAATCTGATTGGCCTGACGCCGGTTTTACAAAAACTGCAAACACTGCGGGCGAAAGTAAGCCAGATCAAGGGCGCGACACCAACCCTGGAGAATCTGGCCTTGCGCCAGGATTACACCGAAGCGCAGATGGAAGCGCGCCAGATCATCGAACAAACCAACCTGCAAATTGAGTTTGTGCTTGCTGAAATCGACGCCGAACGCAATCTCTACGGCGAAATCCTTTCCGCCATGATTGCCCGTCGCGACAAAGCTGTTGCCCGGTCGAACGCCGCCAGTTTTTATACCAACGGCGTACTCTGGGCGGTCGGCGAAGGCCTGGCGATTCCCACGTATAAAGCACCTAACTACTCAATCCCGTCTGGAACGGTTAGTGTCCTGGCTGGTATTGTGCCGTCATTTTTCTCCCTCTGGGCTATGCATCAGTACAACGGCAAAAAATCCCGGTCCGAGAACGAGCCGAATATGCTGGCAAAGTTGTTCGGTTATCCGATATCGCCTGAGGTTGATTACCCGGAAACAATCACGGCCTTCCTGAACGCCGTTCCGCCGGATTCTCCGGTGGCCAAAAGCCGCAAACAACAGCTCATAGATCGCTGGGTATCGGACCAGAACATACCGAGCTTTACCAATACCAAAAACGTAAAACTGCTGGACAGCATAACGGCGGCAGTGAGCCAGAAGGATGGGCTTTCAATAGATACTCTCAGCGCCCGGCAGGACATGCTGCAACAGCTGGCCGGCGAAGTCAGGAAAATGAAGCGCATGCTGCTGGAACTGTCCATGGCGGTGGGCGGGGAGAAAACGCTCAACTAACAACCGATATCGGTTGTTGTTTAAAGCAACAGATGCTTCGCGCAAGCACCCAGACCCTTGCCATCTATTTGCGCAGATTTTTCCGATGCAGGAATGAATCCGCCTGATATTCCTGAATGCGCGGGCGCAGGCCGAGATAGGTGGCGATCACAAGAAGGATCGATAGAATAATTGATCCCGGCACCAGCCATTGCAGGGCATGGCGGGCTTTGCGCACCGATTGTTCCAGTTCGGTGTTGTTGATGCGCATAGTGCGCACCAGGGCATCATCGAAGCGACTGAAGGCCATATTTGTCCCGTGCGGATCATAACCAAGGCCCAGCGACCTCGCATCCACGTCATTGCCCTCGGTCATGAGTTTGCGCTCCTGGCCGCAACGGTCTTTATAGACGAGGAAAGTTTCGAAGGAATCGATCGCCCCTTCGCGTTCACCCTCGAAGCGCACATTGGCTAGCTCCTTGGCCAGAGCGCCGCTCAGTCCCTGAAGATTGGGTTTGCGCCCCAGTTGCAACTCTTTGGCGGCGGCGACGAGCAGGACCGGGCCCATTCTGTCGTCCGGGAAAGCGGCGATGCGGTCAAGATTTTCCTGGCACGCCTGCTGATTGGCCGGCATATTCTCATGATCGAGCAAGCAGCGGCTCAGCGCCGCATCGGCCAGGTAAGCACTGGAGCGCGCGTCGAGCAGGGCCTGAACGCTGTCGTAGGCGTATTCCTTGGCGCGGGTCAGACCGGCGCTGCTTTCTGAAAGGGCGGTGGTCAGATAGCGCAAAAATATCGCCAGAATGATCATCGTAAAAATGATCGGCAGGTTCAG
Organism: Cyanobacteria bacterium SZAS LIN-3; assembly: GCA_018266215.1. Lineage (GTDB taxonomy): Bacteria > Cyanobacteriota > Vampirovibrionia > Obscuribacterales > Obscuribacteraceae > REEB67. The sequence goes on from JAFEAV010000056.1 coordinate 23,002, forward strand.
GCGCCGGTGAAAATGAACGCTGACGTATATATGAACGTAAAACAAAAGACAGACCAGCACCATCCCCAGTACCAGAACCAGGCCGCGGGAAAGCGCTGAAGCCGAGCGCTCACGACCATATGTTTCTTCCAGTACATCGGAGTTGGCCTTATTCAAATCATCAGCACTCGGCAGTATCTTATCTTTCAGAGTCGACCAGGCAGCTCTGTAAGCAAGCAGGGCATCGGCCTCTTTGCCGCTCTGATGAAAATCACGCGCCGCCTGAGCCTGCATCAAAAATGCCCCGAGACCGGCTTGAATGCTTTCAATCGGTCCCTGTTCTTTGTGTCCGTAAGTAATATTTTTCGCCGCCACAACCAGTTCGTGACAGACATCGAGACGATTGTGCTCAAAGTCTCCAGCCAGAGCAAGAGCCGGTCTCTGCCCGGGAATGCTCATCAGCTCATCGGCCAGGGCACCATCCATGGCGGCAAGTCCGATCTTGATTTGATGAGCGGCGATAACGGAAGGCGCGGCGTCGGACCCGACAGTCTTGAGGGCATGCAAGTGTTGCTGGACGGTAATCACCGAAATCACACAAAACAACAGGAAGCCCAGAGCCACCGAACCAAACAAGAGCCACAGCCTTATCGGTGTGACGTCCCTCAGGGCGGCGCGGATCAGTTGTTTAACAGGACCCATGGACCTGTTCATAGTGCAACTCCTTTTAGAACCATGTTGTCTGCCTCACGCTATTGGCCTCGTCAATCAGTGCGACTCGGTCTTCGAAGGTCTGGGCAAAGTGAGCGCAATTGCGCAGGGCTTTTTCACAGGCGTGTCTCAGGTTGACTTCAGTCAGCGGAATACCCATCAAATTTGTCGTTTCATCCGGCTCCATTTGCCGCAGCTCAAGCTGTTTTATAGCGGTGAGCAAGAGGTTTGCCTGCATGCGCCAGGAGGCAAAATCATCCGGCATCATCGATTCAAATTTTTGCGCAGCTTCCAGCAGATCGGCCTTGCAAGCCGGTGTCTGACTTTCCATAATCTGCCGCATGTTGGCAGTGGCGCTCTGCCTGCTGAGGGAGCCGGGATAGCCCGGATAACCGGGATACGCATCGCCGCTTTCGCCCTCAGGCATGGCACCGCAAACCTGGCAGATGCCGTCTTTCAATTTTCCTTCGCAGCCTTCTTTTTTACACTGCATCGCTTTTGCTCCAGAGTTTCAACATGTAATTTCGCGATTTACTATTAGCCGACATGAACCACCGGCCTTTTGTGCTCACTCAGCTCTACCGAACGCAAAATTTCACGGGTGACCATGGCGGTTTCGCCCTCGCCCAGGAAGATATATTTAAGGGTGTACGCAATCGGATGCCCATCGGTCCAGGCAAAGTAAACGTGCGGCGTCTGACCGGTTCGATCACGCAAATTGAGCAAGATGGCAGCGATGGCATTGGGCACCGCCGGCGATGAACAGCGAAAAATCTTGTGTCCGTCCTGCTCTTCTCCCCGCACCTCGAGCAGATCATGCGAAAACTCGGAGGAGTCGGTCAGGTCGACTTCCAGAATGATGAAATCGCCTTCCGCTTCCTGAATACTGTGAATGCGCCGGGAGCGCTCGACCTTTTGACGGAAATCGTACATCCCGCTGCGGTGCGGCAGGATGCGGATTTCGCCCCAGTGATGATGCAGGGCGTAGTCGATAAACTCCTCGGCCTTGGCGTCGAAGCGCACTTCATCGACCCGCAATTCGGTCGAGCGAATGGCCCGCGACGTGACAGAAGCAATCAGGATTACGGTAATGAAGAAGAGGGCGATTTGCACACCTTCGGGGCGCTCGGACATATTGGCAAAGGACGTATAGAGGAAGACAAAACTGATAAAGCAGAAATAAAAGCGAGTCAACACCGAGTGCTTCCAGACACTGATCGTGGCGGCAATGGCGGCCGATGTGATCAAGACCAACACCCCGGTAGCATAGGCAGCGGCCTGGGCGTCGACGTCGGCCTTGAACATTATCGTCACGGCAAAAGCGACCGATGTGAAAAAGACCACCAGCGGGCGAACAGCGGCCGACCAGGAGGGCGCCATGCCGTAGCGCGGCAGATATTTGGGCACCAGGCTGAGCAAACCTGCAATCGCCGAAGCCCCGGCAAACCAGAGAATTAGAATCGTACTGATATCATATACGGTGCCAAAAACCGGCCCGATATTTGTGTGGGCCAGATAGGCCAGAGCGCGGCCATTGGCCGGTCCGCCTTCCTGAAAGTACGCGGCGGGAATGAGCAGAGTAGTGACAATACTGGAAATGACGAGGAACACACTCATGATCGCAGCAGCGGTAATGAGCAGGAGGCGGGCGTTCTTGATGCGGCCCTCGGGCTTTTCCACCGTATCGGTGTCGTAGCCGCGAACCAGCGGCATAACGGCCACACCGGTCTCAAAACCGGACAATCCCAGGGCCAGTTTGGGAAAGAGCAGCATCGACACGCCGAACATCATGGGCAGGGACTGATACTCGCGGAATATTTCAGTCTTCCAGCTGGTAATGAGAGGTGGGTGCAAAAAGAGCTGATACATCCCATCAACCAGGATGCCGGCCGAAAGCGCCAGGTAAACGGCGACAATAAAAAAGGACAGGCCGATGGCCTCGCGGAATCCCTTGAGAAAAAGCCCGCCCAGGAGCGAGAGCAAAACCAGGGTGACGCTAACCCGCTGCCCCTTCAAAGTATCGCCGAAGATGGGATTTTCAACGATGTGCGCGGTTGCGTCTGCCGCCGACAGTGTAATGGTGATGATAAAGGCGGTGGCGGCAAATCCCAGGAGCAGAAGCACAAGCACCTTACCCTGCCAGCCGGGAAGCATACGCTCGAGCATGGCCACGCTGCCCTGACCGTTGGGACTTTCGCGGGCGACAATGCAATAGGTTGGCAGCGCGCCGGCAAGGGTGACCAGGACGAGAATCAAGGTGGCGATAGGCGACAAAATGCCGGCGGCCAGGAAGGCAATACCGGGCTGATAGCCCAGGGTCGAGAAATAATCAACACCGGTCAGGCACATGACCCTGTACCAGGCATCTTTGTGCTGCACGGAGTTGTCGCCGGCCTTGCTACCGGCTAAAAACCACTTCCGGAAACCAGATTGTTCTTCCTGCGTCGCTTCAGACAAACCAGATTGCATATCCCATCTTTAAAACTCGAAGCTCTGAAATGTTGGAGGTAACAGAGATAACAAAGGTACCACTATATCCAGATAAGTATTTACCTGCCGGAGATTTAAGATTCTTGATATCAATGTTTGTCGCCCGGGGGGAGAATTATCAGCCCCCGCGGAAGGGGCGGGCGCTTTGCTAACTGGTTGGTTAACAAGGCCAGACCCGGGCCCTGCGGCACGCGCGTGCGGGCGCCCAGGCAATGACTGCCCCCCTGGATAAACCCGCTCTCCTGCAGGCAAGCGTCAACAATTTCCAGGGCCTCCGAAATTTGAACCATCTCAATTGGCCGGTTCATCGTCAAACTGTAGGTGGCAACGAGAGCCAGCCCGCGCATGACGTCGTACTGATAGAAGCAGGGAAAAGCCGGCCTGAGCCAGGCCTGATCGATCGTCTCGCCTGTGGACAGGCGGCGAAACAAGCGTCGGTCAAGCAGATATCGCATAGCCCGGTCAATAAAATCGGAGGCGCCCGGGCTCTCCAGCAAAACCGCCTCCAAAACCGCAATCGTCGAAGTCACCGAACCGGTGGAGCGAGCTTTAGAGTAGACCGACTCGTCACAATTAAGTCCCCCGTCATCGGTCTGGTATCTAAAAAACCACTCCCGTATCCAGGGGGAAATCTCGTGTACATCGATTGCAGCAGCCGAAGCTACCTGGACATAGGTGCCCAAAAAACAATGACAGGCAACGTTTGCAACCGGGTCAAGGTGTGCGGGAATCTCATCCAGGCGAAAAGGGAAGAAATGCAGATAATGCTTATCAACCAGCTCCGCGTAGGTTTGCAAGAAAGACCGGGGAATGCGCGACGCCAGCCCCAGTTCGTAAAGCAAAAGCGCATGCCACCAGGGTCCGTCCCATTTCGGCCAGTAAGGGTCGAGAGACAAACCGATATCGGTTTGAGGAGATTGCAAGAAAGCAATCGACTGTTCAGCCAGTTCCGAAAACTCAGGCTCGATTAGTTTCTCCAGAACGGCGGCAGCATGCCCGGCCTTTTCAGACCGTTGCCTTATATAGCCAGGATTTAGCTTAGAGATTGCCTCTATTTTCCTGCTCTCTTTCTATTGATTCAAAAAGAGCCTGGAAATTGCCTTTGCCGAATCCCTTACAGCCCTTCCGCTGAATTATTTCAAAGAATAGGGTCGGTCTGTCCTGGACAGGCTTGGTGAAAATTTGCAGCAGATAGCCATCATCATCCTTGTCGACCAGAATGCCCAGGGCTTGCAAAGCAGCCATATCTTCGTCAATCTTACCAACTCGCTCCGAGAGCGTAGCGTAATAAGCCGCCGGCGTGCCCAGAAACTCAATGCCCCTCGCTCTCATTTCCTTAACAGTGGCGATGATATCGCGGGTGGTGACAGCTATGTGCTGCACACCGGGCGCATTGTAGAAATCAAGGTATTCACTGATCTGCGATTTGCGCAGGCCCATTTCGTAAGGCTCGTTGATTGGAAGCTTGATGCTGCCGCTCTTATTAGCCATAACTTTCGAGACAAGGGCAGAATATTTGGTCGAGATATCTTCGGGATCGAAATATTGATAGACGTGAAATCCGAAAATATTCTTGTAGAAATCGACCCACTTGGCCAGATTATCGACTTCCACGTTGCCGACAATATGGTCAATCGATACCAGTCCAAGACCGCGACCGTCTTTGCCGGTTACGGGCTTAAATCCGGGGGCCAAACCTTTGTATTCGCCGCGCTCTACGAAGGTGTGAATCGTGTCGCCGTAAGTTGAAATGGCGGCAGATTTATAAACGCCATTTTCATCCTCGACGGTCTTAGGAGCATAAATGCTTTTGGCACCACGGGCAATGGCAGTCTCGTACGCCTTGACGCAGTCGCGCGTGCGCAGGCCGACATTTTTGACGCCGTCACCGTGTTTGGCGAGATGGTCATTGATTTCGTTGTCGGCACGCAGAGGGCTGGTCAATACTATATTGACGTGGTCCTGCTTGAGGACATAAGAAACAGTGTCACGATCGCCGGTCTCCAGACCTCTATATCCCACCACATCGAAGCCAAAACCGCGATGGTAGTAATAACAGGCTTGCAGAGCATTGCCAACGAAAAATTCGACATAGTCGAAACCATCTATCGAAATTTCTTCGGCAAGACCTGAATTCATCTTCTCAATTTCAGCCGCTTCTTTGACCATGACGCCCCTCCAGCAAGTGAAAAACGGCTAATGTTGCCGCTTTTTGCAACTTAATTGTACGACGAGAATGAGGACAGCGAAAGCCCTAAATATCATCAACCGATATCGGATTAGTTGACGCCTAGTACCCTTTCGAGCCAGCTACTTACCAGTCGGTTACTCGCTAATTGCCGGCTTTAGCTCCGGGTTCCAGAGTATCAAGCAAGGCCTGCGCCTCTTTAGCGGTGAGCTGATCGCCGGCGGCCTGGCTGAGCAAGGTACGCGCTTCGGTGCTCTGCTTATCGGCAACCAGCAAGCATTTCGCCAGACCAAGACTGGCCGCTCCAAACTCCGGCGCTTTAGCCAGAACCTTTCGATAGTAAGATTCAGCACCCTTATAATCGCCGTTCTTTCTCATGGCCTCGGCCAACTTGAAACCATGAAAGCTGCTGAACTCATTGCCACTGAGAGCTTTTCTGTAATGCTCTATAGCTTCTTTCTTACGCCCAAAATGCTCATAGACCTGGCCTTCCATCATCTGAATCGTCAAAACGCCGGGATAATGCTTGTCCAGATCTTCCAGCGCAGCGATGGAACCCTTTTCATCACCGTTGCAGGCCATTCGCCAGGCTTTGAGGCAACCATTGGAAACCACTTCCATCGTCGCCATGTCACCTTCATGAACGCCTGAGCCGCCGCCACTTAAACTGCCCTGAGGTATGACAGCAACTTTGTCGTTGCCAATCTTGTTACCACCGGCCCCGGAGGTAACAGTGCCGAGGCGCTCGGTATTGGTATCCACGCGTGAAGAACACGAGGACAGCGACATTACCGCCAGCGAAAGTAAGAGGCTCAGGGCAAAAACATCAAGCGATATCGGTTGAGAAACTGGCCAATTACGGCAAAAGCGTGGCATGACCAAATCCTTGCATTACTCGCGGTTCCTTGACTTTGGAAATCGACAGGTCGCGATTGAGAGTAGCTTCCGGCAGAGGCGCAGGTCCGGCATCTTCGGTTGCATCACCGCCCGAAACCTTATCCAGGGCCTGACTGTCCTTCACCTTCGACTGCAAGAAACGCACGCGGTTGTTGATCTTTGTCAGATATTTCTCAGGCACCGCATTTAGGTAAATGATGTCCACAAGAACGCGCGAAGCCTGGTAATACTCGCCCCGCTTCTCGTAAAGCTCGGAAAGAGCAACGCGCAGCATTAAATCCTTGGGCTTTTCTTCCTTGAGAAAATTGAGGCGGGCGATGGCTTCGTCGAGCAAAGGCTTTTCACCGGTGCAAAGGGCAAGCTGGTGATAGGCGTGGTAAAGACCAGGCTCCAGCTCAGTCACGGCGAGATATTCGCGCGCGGCGTCTTTGAGACGACCGGCCTTCTTCAGCGCTTCGGCGTAATCATAGCGAAGCTTATGATCCGAAGGCTCCGCGTCAGCCTGGCTTTTCATCTGCGCCAACTCGGCAGCGGTGTAGCGCTCGTTGGCTTCGGATTCAGCGGTGCGTACAACCCGACGAGCGCCCACGGCGGCCCCGCCTTCAGCCGCGTATGCCGGCTGAGCGATCAACCCGAATAAAATAACGGCATTCAAACCAAGCTTGGTCATTAAAGACACCTTAACTGACAACCTCCACACTAGCGGCTTTGTACCGCTCCCGCCACGTTCTTGTCAAATCGACGGAGCCCCATTTTTACGAATCACCACAGTCGCAAAACCATCCGGACCGGCCTCGGAGCCTTCTATCGTGTGCCCGTCGGCCTGAACACTTTCAGACACACTTTCGTAGGGCTCGCCCAGGTCAAGCGTCACCTCAAGCAATTCACCGGGCTCAAGCTTGTCCAGTCTGAGTTTCGTTTTAACAAAGTTCATTGGGCAGGCAACGCCGCGCAGATCCAGTTTGTGCATCACAACAGGTTATCCAAATTTTGGAAGTTTTACGTGAAGGAAAAACAGGTTTCGGGCAGACATCCACCCGGATTGGGGCAATCGGCCTTGCTTTGATATTTTTTCCACTCGCGCCCAAAACACTCACGCGAAACCACATAGGGTCCGAGATCCGTCAACAATTCCTGACCGGTTTTTGCATTGTCGGCCGCCAGACAAGTAAGACAGAGCAGGTCATGCTCTGCCCCCAGAGCCAAATTCAGCACTTGCTGTCTGAGACATAGCCCCTGACGGCAGCGGCAGCATTCGCTTTCCAAGCCGTCAATCAATCGCAAACACTGGCTTTTGCCCACATCGCTCATCGAAGATAAATTTTCCTGGCCATAACTGGGGAATCTACGCAGTAGATCCTACCCCTCTACCTTATCAAAATTAAATACATAGCCTAATGTGGGACAAGCAGTTAACAAGGGGAAAATCTTGGGGGCAGAAACTCACATTAGCGACGCAGGCAAGTTTTCCGGCAAGGCGGGCGTTTCCGACCTCTCGGCGCAGGGCCAGCTGAATGAAATCCTTGCTCTAGCAAGCCATCCCAAGATTTCGACCGCTGGCGCCATGGCGACGGAGCAGCCCAGGGACGAGCACGTAGCTCTAAAGGAAGGCGCGACAGAGTTCGTATCCAGTCTTTCAGCAGGCGTGGTGGGAACCGTGGTTTTGTCTGTAGCTACGGCCTATGCCACTCACAACTATGCCAAAGCCCTGACAGTTCCGCTGGCCCTGGGTGCTGGAGCGGTCACAAAATACGGCCTGAAGGGCGCGGGCGAACACTTGCTGCTCGACGAAAAAGACAGAACGTTATCGGCTAAAGATCTGCTGTGGGGTGGTGTCGACGCCCTAGCCGGCATTGGTGCCAGCGTCGCCGAAGGGCGGGCGGCGTCCAAAATCTTTACCGATATCGGTAAAGGTGTTTTAGGAGCGAACGTAGCAGAGTCCACAGCCTTTGATGCCGGCAAAATGATGGCCAAGGAATCCCTGCGGTGGGGCTTCCAGACCAACATGAGCCGAGGCTTAGTTGGGGGCGCAACCGGCGCCGGTATCTGGAGTGCTCCCCATCGCTTAGCCGATAACTGGCAGGAAATAAGCAAAGACCCTCTCACCGGCTTAACGAATACAGGCCTGGAGGTCGGCTCCGACATTCTTAAGGGAGGCGCCTTCGGGGGCGTGCTCGGCTTAGGGGGTACCCTGGTTGGTCGCCATCAAGAGGTCATCGGCAAAACCCGCGCGATGCTCAACCCTGAGAAAAATGTCTACCGCCTGGACACCTACCACATTAATGATTTCCACAGCAACACTGAGCAACTGCCCAGGCTGAAGACCCTACTCGACGCCAGGATGCAGAACTCGGCGGCGATGAACGTAGACTCGCGATTTGTAGTGCCGGGCGATATCGAATCAGGACGTGTCAATTTTGCTTTCACCAGGGGCGGTGAAATCGAAAACCGGGCTCTTATGAAAATGGGCGCCAAAGAAATCGTGCCGGGAAATCATCCCTATGACGCTCCGGGCGGCAAATTCGATGTGCCCAGATATCCGGCGATGATGGAACCGGTATTAGCTGAGCATCCGGATGTCTCGCTTATAAGCGCCAATCTTGATGTTTCCGCATACCCGAATTACGCCCGCATCCTGAAACCATATGCGGTGCGGGAAATCAACACCTCCTGGGGCCAAACGAAACTGGGAACTATCGGCCTGACCACAGAGGAGGGCGCACTGGGACACATCGGATATCGGGATCCGCTAACTACAGCGGTCGCCGCTATCGAAAAAATGAAAGCAGAAGGCGTTACGATTTTCCAGATTCACTCGCATCTGGGCCTGGGCGAAGACATAAAACTGGCGCAGGGACTGATTGACAACAATGTTCGAGTCTCGGCCATTATTGGCGCGCACTCGCACGACGCCCTGCCGCGTCCCTACTGGGTGGGCAGCGCAAAATCCAGCGGCACGCTCACAGGTCAGCTACCGTTCTTAGCGTACAAAAATCCCGCCGGATTTGAGATTCCCATAGTTCAAGCCGGCCATTCCGGCAACTGGTTAGGCGAGTTGAACCAGGCGATAGCCCCGGAGGGACACTCTGTCCGATATCAGACAAGTTCCAAACTGCATCAAGTCAGCGCCGACCTGCCCGAAGATCCAGGCATCCGGAAATTCCTCGACGAAAATCTGGGAGCGATTAATGCCCTCAAAAGTGAAACCTATGACAGCCGGGCGGTAAAACCATACAGCGTGGCCAACAGCAGAAACAGAGAAACTCCGATTGCCAACCTCTACACTGACGCTCTGTACAGCGGCTTAAAAACGAGACTGGGAGACGAAGCACCAGATGTGGTGCTGGTGCATTCCGGCGGCATACGCTCGGGTATACCGGCCAATGTGGAGCTCTCCAGACTGGACCTGGCCAATATTGTGATGAATGCAGGCAACATTGAAGGTGAAAAGACCGAACTGGCCCTCATGAACCTGACGGGAGCCCAACTCAAAAACGCCATCGAATATGGCGTGCGCGAACGGATAGCCGAACCCAGACCGGGCTTGATGGATCAGGTCAAGAGTCTGTTCATGCATCAGCGGGAGGTGCTCGTCGACGAACCCGGCAACTTCGTCCAGGTAAGCGACCGCCTTAAATACAGCTATGACGCCAGCAAACCGGCTCTAACGCCCGATGGCGGGGGCCAGCGCATCGTCGATTTGCAAATCAAGAACGCTGCCGGTAAGTTTGAACCAGTCGATCCCACCAAGACCTACAAGGTCGCCGCTCGCTTTCATCCGCTGGACAAGTGGACCAAATTCAAAATGTTCGGCGACAAAACTATCGACGAAGTACACCAGGAGCTGGGCGTGAAACCACTGAAATTTTCTCAAGTGGACCTCATTGCCGAGCATATAAAGGGCAAAACCCTGGATCCCACTGTGGATGGAGCCGTCAGCGGGCGCATCACAGATTTGACGCCGCGGGCCAACGGACCGACATTGCGTCCAGGAAAATCTTTGTTTGTAGCCCCTCTATTTTCGACGTTTGAGGCCATGGACCAGAAACAACAATAGGCAAAAACACGACAAGAAGCTGGTAGAGAGAGGAATCGACTGTGACTGAATTGCGCTATTCCGAAGCTATGGCAGCGGCGATGCTGATTTCCTCGCCGGTGACAGTCGTGACGACATTTGATAAACCGACCGAAAAGACACTGGCCATGATAAGCACGGTCTCCTACGCCCAGCTGGAGCCGCTTGCCCTGTCCAGCGGTGTGCTGAAGAAGAGCCGCACGGGACGCGCCATTATCGAGAGCGGCGTTTTCGCTGTTTCCGTGGTGGCGCATGAACAACTGAGCAAGCTCGAAAGTATGAGCCTTCTATCTGCCGGGCAGGATCAGGACAAACTATCGGCGGCCGGTTTTGAGAAGGCCAAATTCGCCGGTTCCGGACTGGAGTATATAAAAGATTGCCTGGCAGCCTTCTCGCTCAAACTGGTCGGTCAAGTGGAACTGGAAAACTATATTGCGCTGGTTGGCGTTGTAACGGAAGTGATGCATCTTGAAGACTCTCAGAAAAACAATCTCACAGCCCTGATCCGATACAATCGCTGTTATGGTCCAATTGACAAAGGTCGCCTCAAAGCAGCCATTGATTCCTATCCAATTTGATTGTCGCGCACGGTTCGGCAAAAATTTCTTTGCCGATATCGGTTTATGTTTTTTCCTGACATTATCCCTTTTATGCCAGGGCGCTCCGACGGAAGCTCAGGCACAAGCCACAAAAGGAATCGACGTAACAGACCTCAAGGCCGGCAGAGCCGCCTTTGAGGCTCAACAATATGATGAGGCGCTGCGGGCTTTTTACCGCTTCAGGGACCAGCGCCCAAACAACCTGTCAGTTCATTTCTGGTTGGCTACGACTCTGGCAACCATGGGTCGAAACAAAGAAGCTGTGGCGGAATATGTAAGTTGCCTGGACCTGGCCAAGTCGATTGGCATGGATTCGGCAGAAATGAGACACAATCTTGGAAATGCCCTGATTCGCGGCGGCTATTTGAAAGAGCCGACTTTTGACTTTCAACGCGCAACAATCATCGATCCCAAATGTCCCGCGCCCTACCTGGGTCTGGCAAAATGCCTGATCGAAAGCGGCAATTTTGACGAAGCCATTGTCGCCTTGAAGACGTACCAGCGAAACGGCGGCCAGGACATCAATGCCATCCTTTTGCACGGCCTGGCTCTGGCGGGTAAAGACGACTATATACCGGCCAAACAAGACTTGAATGACTTTATTAGCGCCGCGCAAAACGGCGGATACAGCCGCCCCCCGGACAAGGACCTGACCAGTTTTCGGACGAAGTATGTCACCACAGGCAGTGTCAATCCTGCTGCCATGGAACTGGCCGCACGTACGTTAAAAGAGATTCAACAAAGACAGTCGGCGGCTCGACCAACTGAGTAGTCTTGGAAAAAATTGTATTTTGCAACTCCGCTAAATCTGTACAATGCTAGTGCTATTTCTGACGTATCCACAGGCGGAGCATGACGAGCGCTACTTCCGGGAGCTGTAAAGTGAGCAGCAAAAAACTTGAAACCCGCTGGGAGCGCGATGCGCTTGGGGAAATCGAAGTCCCGGTCGGCGCCTACTGGGGCCCCCGTACCGCGCGGTGGGTGGCCGGACGCAGGCAAGATCCAACATTCCGGGGTCGACAATATTTCCATCCTTATCTAATAGAGGGCCTGAGCACGCTTTACAAAGCCAGGCTCAAGGTCGACCGCGAAAAGGCTCTGGATGAACCGACTTTCAGCCGCATCAAGGCCCAGGTATGCGACGAAATCCTGAGTGGCCAGTGGCGAAATGAATTTGTTGTCACCCCCACGAGCTCAGCCGATGGTCAGGCGCTGCTGGACAACCTTGAAGAAGTCGTTGAACGCCGAGCCCTTGAAATCATCGGCAACCTGCCGAGCTTGGTACCGGCCGGCGATTCTCCCCTTTCCGCATCCGCTGGTTCGCATAGTTTGATGGAAAGCCAGCTGCCAGACGGCCTGCTCAAAGAAGACAGCTTCATGGCTGGAACCAAACTTGCTTTGCTCATGGCTGCGCGCGAAATGGCCCAGGCTCTCCTTGACCTGGAAAGACTGCTTCGCCGCAAATCACTGGAATTTGAAAAAACGCTCCGCTCGCGCGGGCTGGAAAGTACGACAGATCTGGCGCTGGCGCGAGATTTCAATGCCTTTGGGAACGCCGCTGGCCGACATTTGCAACGTTTGCACCTGGTCGAAGACAGACTTCTAGAGATATCGGTTAAGTCTCCGAACAAAGAATTGCGGCTCCGTGTTCTGCAAGAACTGACTAATTTGACTGGGTTTAAGATCCGCGCGGGAGAGGAAGCCGGACTCGGCAGCCACACCCAGGCCGCGGCCGCAGATCTTCTCAGTGCCTCCTCCTTCGTGCGAGACCTTGCCAACGAACTAATGAGACTGGCGCTGGGCTTGAGTTCATTAAATGCGGTCAAGAGCAGCACCCCTGTGCTGGCAAGCCTCCAGCTCAATGCCATATCGGTCCTGGCCCTCGATTTTGCGGCCGCTACGGCAATTAGAGAGCCAATAGTCCATGTTGGCGAGCGAACCTTTGCTCAGGCTCTGGCCGCTCAGGCGGCAGTAGAGGCATTCTGCAATCTCAGCCAGGCGATCAAATATTTCAATCAAGAATATCTACTAGGCGCCGTACTGGCATAAGCCTGTTGAATCCAGCGCGCTGGCACCACAGGCGATACCAGCGCGCACCAGATCCGAGCGCATAAACAATCGATATAAACCGGATTCCGGCATATTAATTCCGGTCCAGAAGACCGATTATGAAACCGATTTGATCTTTAGATCGGTTCAAATTTGGTTACCATAGATACCGCCTGGCATCTTTCAAAAAGAAGAAACGGCATTTCACATACACTTTGCGCCAACCGCCTTGCTCGGGCGTCATTACTGCATTTTGGAGACAAGTCTAAAGATGTTTAGCGGATATCGTTTTGAAATGATTGTTGGCTGCATGAGCGCCGGCAAATCCAGTGAACTGATCCGGAGAATCGAACGCGCGCGATTGGCATATCTGCCAACAATAATCGTGAGACCAGCTACCGATACCCGTTCGAAGCCCAATTGCGTCGAATCTCGAAATGGTTTGGCCTCCCAGGCCATCGTCGTCGACAGCGCCGATGAAATTTTAAAGTACTCCTCCCACGCAGTGGTCATTGGTCTGGACGAATGCCAATTTTTCGAAGATGACATTGTAGACGTTGTTCAAAACCTGCTTCGCCAGAAAAAGAAAATCATTGCCTCTGGCCTGGATCTCGACTATCGTGGCAAACCGTTTGGTCCCGTGCCGGTCCTGTTGGCCATGGCCGATAGAGTGGATAAACTGCTTGCCGTTTGCCGCAAATGCGGATCAGATTTTGCCTGCCGCACTCAGCGCCTGGTTCAATCACAGGAGACCATACTCGTCGGTGACGCCCAATATGAAGCACGCTGCATTCATTGTTTTGAGCCACCAGGTGAATATCAACTGCGTCTAGACCTCCCAAAGACTGAACAGGCCGTTCCGCAGCTCGTGCTGGCGGCCATGCAAGGAGTGGAGCTGGCTAGCTAGAGTATTGACTAGCGATCGCTTAAACGAACTTAACGAAGATCCAGCTACCGTTACCGCCACACGGGCTTGGGAATACGTCAGGAAAGACGGTTCTCCATTTGAGCTTCGGAGCGAACAAAATGATCTTTATAGAGCGTGTACGCGAGCTGTTTCTCGGCCTGTTGCCCGGGAAATTTGCCTGCTTCAAAGACCAGCAAGCCCTTACCAATCAAGATTCAACAGACTCGGCCGCCAGAGTGAATCCCTGGACGCAGGACCTGGAGCGCCTGGCTTGTTATACAAGAGAAGAGCCGACGGACTCTGCAAAAAACAACAGCGGCGAAACCAAAATACAGATATTGATGGAGCAGGCCCGGTTGGAAAAAGCGAAAGAAGCCCTGAAACAGCAGTTGCAGAATGCAAAAACAGCTGAAATTGACTTTCAAAAAAACCCGGGCGGAAAACGCAAGGCCCGTACTACAGATGCCACAATCGTCGATGGTAAAGCCTGGTGGGGCCAGGCTGTAGCAACATGGGACCCAGAGGATGCCAAGAACCTGGGACCGCAGGGTGAAATCCGCCACCCGCGCCAGCACAAGTGGTTTAACCAATAATTTTATTCGATATCGCCTGAATACCCGGTTTGATATATTTTGCCGGGTGGTATGATTCAGGAAGTTGCACACTCTTGGAGACTGGATAGTCTCGTTAAGGCCGAGAAATCGACCATACAGGAGTTTTGGGGGACTGCATGGCCATTTTAAACCTGGTGAACACGAGCGCCGCTAAACAGATTTGTTTCATGGCTGCTCTTGCCTTAGTTACTCTGCCCGTCTGTGATGGCGCCGCCCTGGCTAAGGGCAAACAAACCACCAAGACCAGACGCGCTCACAGCTATTTTGTACCGCCGCCGCCGGCTTACTCGCCGTCAATTCTGCCTGAGATTCAATATCAGAGCAGCAATCAGACCGCAGCCACCAGCGAAGATGCCACCGAAAAACTGGTTGAAGCAGATTCGGCTGATAAATATGTGAAAGCGAAAGAGGGTTATCAGGACCCTAAGGCCGTTCGTACGAACAAGTACGTCACGTACTGGAACCAGAAATAGCTCTACCTTTGTACCGGGGTCGAAAGGGCTTGCTTGATCCACTCAAGCAGCCATAAGTTTGACTTTGAAAGGCGTGACGTAATTGCGGATATCATCATCCGTTATTTCCGGCGCTTGCATGCAGGCCTCTTTTACTGAAAAACTCGAAGCGCTTGAATCGCCCGACGTGCACGACCGGACGAACTGGCACCAGTAGCTGGCAATGTGAATCTGCAAATATTTTCTGGAAAAGCCCTGGTGGTTCAGCCGCAAAGACTCGACGCATTCTGCCAGCTTTTCCTGCAATTGCGCACCGCTCAGAGGAGCAGATGGGTTGCCGCTGAACTGCGCCGGCCTGGCTTGCTGCACGCGTCTCCGGCCAGAGCGCGCGGCACGTGGGACAGTGAGGATGTAAGCACCGGACGATTCGCGTTGAATCAGGTCTTCCAGTTCAAGATTTAACAGAGCCATGGCCAGTTCAGAGGTTTGCAAACCAGATTGCAGCTGCAGTACATCGAACGGCGTTGCCGCGTCCGAAATCAGGTTGAGCACCTGCTTTTCCATTGGCGGCAAAGAGCAGGGGACAGTTAAGATCCCCACCACTACGGGCGACGGAGCAGCACCACCAGCGGTGCCAGGACGAACCGAAGACTCCTCAATATTTTCTTGCTCGACGCTCGGATGAGCTCCTGCAGGCGTCAATAAGCTACGTCGGGAAAAGAGCTGAATAAAATGTGCGGAGTCCACATCGATAGCGCCTTCCTGCCCATCCAAGAAATACTGCACAGCCAGAGAAATTTTCTTAAAAATCGTCCAGGCTGTCGAATACGCGATTCCCGCCACCTGATGGAACTGCGATGGATTGAAGACTATGCCTTGTTCGAACAACCAGGCGCATAGCAGCCAGCACCGCAGGTTTCGCTTTTTATGGAAGAACGTGCCGGCTGTATAGTGAACTTTTTTCCCGCAGCTCAGACATTGACCGACTCGCTCGCCCCAATCGCGGACAATTTTCGCACCGCCGCAATGATGGCAGCGCACCGCCCGGGGATCGAGAAAGCCAGTGCAGACCTGCTCATTGACATCGGCTTCGCTTCCGTGGAGCCGGTCAAACTTTCGGACCTGGCGCCGCAGGTACTTTCGCCAGGGCTGTTGCGCACGGTCAAAAATTAGTTCAATGAAAATCAAAAAAATTCGATTTACAGCCGCTCAATAATCATTGCAATCCCCATGCCGCCGCCGATGCAAGCGCTGACACAACCATATCGGGCCTTGCGTCGATGCAACTCCAGGGCAATCGTCAATAGCATTCGCGCACCGGTGGCCCCGAAAGGATGGCCCAGGGCAATCGCACCACCATTGACATTCACTTTGCTCTGATCGAGTTTGAGTTCCTTCTCGCAAGCCAGATACTGCGCCGCGAATGCCTCGTTCAATTCAAAGAGATCAATGTCTTCCATTCTGAGTTTCGCTTTTTCCAGAGCGAGAGGCACGGCCGGCACGGGACCAATCCCCATTATCTCCGGCGGAACGCCGACTACGGCCCAGGAAACCACACGAGCCAGAGGCTTCAGATTTTGCTTTTCTGCCAGCTTATCGGTTGTTACAAGCAAAGCCGCAGCACCATCTACGATACCGCAGGCATTTCCAGCGGTTACCGTACCATCTTTTCTAAATGCCGGTTTCAATTTTGCCAGGCCTTCGATTGTGGTGTCCGGGCGCATGTGTTCATCCTTATCGATGACCGTCGGCCCTTTTTTGCCGGGCAATTCGATGGGCTCGATCTCCGCAGAAAACACCCCGGCGTCCTGCGCTGCCTTGGCTAATTTCTGACTGCGCAGGGCAAACTCGTCCTGTGCCTGGCGAGAAATGTTATGACGGTCTTGCAGATTCTCCGCAGTTTCACCCATCGAAGCGTTGCAATAGGTGTCTCTGATATCGAGACCGTCCCAGAGCTGAACATGGCCCATCTTATTGCCCCAACGATTGGTCCAGGCCACATAAGGCGTCATCGATAAAGAATCAGATCCGCCGGCGATAACATAATTTGCCATACCGGCATGAATTTGCATTTCGGCCGTGGCAACGGCATAAACACCAGAGCCGCAGAGAAGATTCAAGATCAAGCCGGGTGTTTCGACCTTCAGTCCATTGCGCAAGGCGACGTGGCGAGCCAGATATATGGCGTCTTTGCTGGACTGAATTACATTACCCATTACGACAGAATCGATGAGTGCGGGATCGATTTTTGAGCGCGATATCGCTCCACGTGTTGCGGCGACAGCCAGGTCAGTCGCAGTCTGAGTGGCCAGACCTCCGCCGTACGCTCCAAAAGCCGTTCTTGCTCCATTTACTATGACGATATCGCTCATTTATCTACCTACTAATGTAAGACTCCACCTAAATATTCGGCCGAGCGCGGAAAATTACCCCTGAGGGCAAGGCAACTGCGCCAGCCAAAAGCATAGCCGACCAAATGCCTCTTGGGATGTCTCGCGTAAACCGATATCGGTTTAGCTGAAATCCCACCCCCGCGTTCTCAAGAGCGTCAAACGACCCTTCCATAGAGCCAAAGGGGGCTCAAATCTAAAACATCTATCAAGAGCATATGGCAATGACATATAGGCAGGCTAAAATTTGCCAGTCGCGCCACATCGGCGGAATTGACGTAGTTAGTTTATTGGAGGGCTGGGCCTTGGCTAAGGTTGGAGTACCGAAAGAGATCAAAGACAACGAGTATCGCGTTGCCATCACCTTGGCCGGCGTAAAAACGCTGGTCGATGACGGCCACACCGTATACATCGAAAAGAATGCCGGCGTAGGCTCTGGCATGACCGACGACGAATACAAAGCAGTCGGCGCGAAAATCCTTCCTGATGCCGCTTCCGTTTTCGGCGAGTCGGACCTGGTCCTCAAAGTTAAGGAGCCTCAGGCTCAAGAAGTAGCACTTTTGAAAAAAGGACAGCTACTCTTCACCTACCTGCACCTGGCCGCTGCCCCCAAACTGGCTGTTGACCTTGCTAAGAC
>JAFEAV010000057.1 GCA_018266215.1 Cyanobacteria bacterium SZAS LIN-3
CAGTTAAATCTGGGCTCGGCCTTGATGATTCAGGGCGATGCCAGAAATGCGCTGCCGGCCTATCAAGCGGCCGCCAGACTGACCCCGGATAATCCCGAAGTGCACTACCTGATCAGCCGCTGCATGGAAAAGCTCGGTGACCGTGATGGAGCCAAACTGGAGCTGGCGCTTTTCATAAAACTCTGCGCCGCCACCGATCCCAGACTTACGACCGCACGCATACATTTAAAAGAGCTCTAGCTGTCGGCGCAAGAGCTATTGTTAAGGGGCGCTTACGCTTCCTTTAGCATCCCTACAAAAGGGACCGAATCGCTTAACGATTTCTCGGTTGAATAACAAAGTGTTGCCCCACACTTTGCAACTCTCCAACCCCGAGGAAATCAAATTGTCCTTCGAGAATGCGCAGTCCCGGCGCAGTCGCTTTTATTCTCTAGCGGTACTTTTAATCCTGAGCATTGTCGTTGTACTGGTCATAATCATTACTGAACGAGGGCCGGAAGAAGACGCCGGCAAACCAATGGAAGCGGCGGCCCAGGCCGTAGCCCGCGACTTGTCCTCTCTGGTCATCTATCATCCCAGATTTGGCATCGTTGGTCTGACCGATCTCCGCCCTCCGGGCTCAGACACCGCCGACGGAGAACGCGAAAAGACACCATTCGTCATAGGCATAAACACAATCTTCGGCAGCGTCAGACAGGATATGATCCGGGCTGATTTCGGTCGCGACGATCACAAACGGCAAGCCCTTGTTGATGAATACCAGGCCTGCATCGAAGCGCAGAGCACCTTATTGAGCGCGCTGTGCGGTGCAGTCGAAGCCAACGGCACAGGCATAAACAGCGAAGGCCATCTGATAAATCCAACACAAGATGCGCTCAACGCCTACAACTCAAGCGTTGGTTTGCTGCACTTCTGGCAAAGGCAAAAACTGCTGGCGGACTCGGTCAAGATTACTCTTATTTACAAGTCCGGACAAACTGCACTGCGCGAGCCAATAATTGTAAAAGTCGAGGCCATCGAAGAGCGAAGCAAAATGCTTGCCGGCTCGCATACACCTGATCGCCGGAAAGTGACAGCCACTGCGACAATAGAAGTCAGCAATTGCGCCGCGATCGCACAAACTTTGGAGAATCAGACCAACCTTCGCGCACGGCGATGAAGTTTAATAATTGCCGGATTTGATCAATAATAGCCGAGAATTCTCGGCCAATACACTGATCAAAACGGAAGCAAAATGAACAGACAATATCACAAGTGGCACAGCACCAGTCTCGATCGTGAGATGGAGCTCCTAGTTTTCGGCCATGGCGGAGCTCGTGTGATTGTCTTCCCCACATCCTGCGGCCGATTCTATGACTGGGAAAATCGCGAGATGATCAAGACTCTCGAGCACCACATCGACCAGGGATGGCTCCAGGTATTTTGTGTCGACAGTGTCGATTTTGAAAGCTGGTGGAACACCGACGCTCACCCCCGGGACAAAGCGGCGCGCCATCTGGCCTATCATAAATATGTGATCGATGAAGTCCTGCCCTTCACTAAAAAATTGAACGACAATGACTTTGTAATTGCCCTGGGTGCAAGTATGGGAGCCTATCACGCAGCCAATATCACTTTCAGATTTCCGGAGAGCTTCAACCGCTGCGTGGCCATGAGCGGCCCCTATGATTTTGCGCAGATGAGCGGACCATACAATATATTCAGCTGGATAAACGATTACAACGACGACAGTATCACCGAATGCAATCCGGTACCGTTCATCAAAGCAGCCGATACAAAGCGCCTGGACAAACTCAAAAACGTCGAGCTAATTTTCCCCATGGGTGCCACCGATCCGCTCCATGAAGGCAACCAACTTTTGTCCGAGGCGCTGAAGGACAAAGAAGTACCGCACGCCTTTCACACCTGGGACGGTTTTGCGCACGACTGGCCTTATTGGCAGGAGATGGTGCTTCACTATATCGGCGGCGACGGGACGCGGTAAGCAGATAGGCTGGGGACAATCACCGACTTGAAGGGTCGATTCCAAACTCCTTCATCAGCAGCCTGTCGAACCATGCCAGAGGCATAATCTGTCTCAAGACAGCTGCCATTTTCGCATCGTTACCGACAAGCACCCTCGCCGGTGCCTTTTCTTTCAACAGCGCCCGTACTGCCGTTTCCGCAGCTTCCCCCGAGCTGATGGCTGCGGCTGCTGTTTTGTTCGTGAGCTTTATCAATCCATCAATTTCACGACTGTAATGTCTGCGCGCAGGATGATCGGGGGTAAATTCAGTGGACTGCTGCTGCCCCTTGCCCCAAATGGCTGTTGCTATTGCGCCGGGCTCCAGAACAGTCACACCAATGCCCTGCCCTTTCAGTTCAAGGCGGAGACTGTCACCAAGTGCGGTGGTGGCAAATTTACTGCATGTATAGGCGGAAATCATCGGTTGCGGCACGCGCCCACCGATAGAGCTGACGAGCATGATGCGGGGCACACCACCGCCCAGAGAAGCAACTCCCTGCCGGAGAAGGGGAAGGAACACCCGACTCATTTCGGTCATACCAAAAAAATTGACCTCAAACTGGCGGCGCCAATCGTCGCGACTGAGAGTTTCCACAGGACCGGCTACGACGATCCCGGCATTATTGACCAGCGCCCAGAGGCCCTCGCCGGCGAGCAACTCTCTGGTCTTTTCAAAAGCCGCCTGGATTTGCTCGTCGCTGGTGACATCCAGTTCAACGGTGACAAGCTGTGCCGAATAGTTCTGCGCTTTTTCCTTCAGCTTCTGTGCGTCCTCCGGCTTGCGTATGCCGGCTATGACGTTTACCTTCTCCTGCAACAGGCGCAGAACAATCGCTTCTCCAATCCCAGTCGAACTTCCCGTCACAATAGCCCAGCGCATTTTGCTTCCTCATAATGTACGGTGTAAATTTACACCGTAAGTTATAATTTCGTCAATAGCCCAGAGAGGTGGATGTGACAAGAGGTGTGCGCAAAGGTCTATCGAAGGAGGTCATCCTCAAGGCCGCCTTTAAAATAGTAGAGTCGGGCGGAGTGGAAACACTCAGCATGCGCCGCCTCGGCAGCGAACTGGGGGTAGCGGCAATGGCCATCTACAACCATTTCCCCGATCGTGAACAATTGCTGGACGCCATGGCCGAGTCTGCGCTGGCGGAAATTACACCGGATGAACAGAAAGGCAACTGGAAGAAACAGGTCACGAACGTCGCCAGGTCAGTGGCCAATCTGTCCATCGAGAAACCTGCTGTATTTGCTCTCTGCATGAGCAGACCAACAAAGCCAAAAGCAGCAGTTGTACTTATGTCCAAAGTACTGGAGGCCCTGCGACAGGGAGGGCTTTCCGACAAAGAAGCGCTGGCATGCTACCACTCAGTGCTGATTCTTTTGCACGGATTTCCCTTCTGGCAAGCGGGACTGACAAAATATTGCGCAGCATCACCGGACTCGATAGCGACTGCCGATCTCTCCGAACAGGAAAAGCGTGATTGGAAGCTTTTGCACACCGTTGATCCGGCAAAACAATTCGAAGCGAGTCTGGCGCTATTGCTCGATGGATACTAATCGATGTCAGGATACAGGGCATCTTCAGTGTGGATCATGTATTATCTGGTTCTGTTTGCGATAGGGGAAAAATCATGAAAATCGTCGTGGCAATCGATGGTGAAGACAGCGCAAAAAGCGCTCTGGCAGAACTTACAGCAAGAAAATACGGCAGTGACACCCAGGTGCACCTCGTACACGTGATCGTTCCTGGTTTCGCCGACGTCTCGACACCGGGCATTCCCGATAACGTGGCAATAGAAAAAGCCGAAGAAAAAACCATACTGGAACACCTGACTGCAAGCCTGAAGGCGACGCTGAATATCACAGCCACCTCCGAAATTTCCGAAGGCGAAGTGGCCCAGGTTATCGCCGACGCCTGCAAGAAGCACGGCGCAGACGAAGCTATAGTGCCCAGTCATGCGCGCCACGGCTTCAGCAGACTGTGGTTTGGCAGTGTTGCCGACGAGATAGTCGATGCCGCACCATGCACGGTTGTGGTGCTGAAGATGCCTCAAACTAAAGCCTGAAGCAATCACTTTACATCAACGGAAACTCAGGTGCCAGGTCAGTCTATCGGTTATTCTGATGGAGCACTATGAGGAATCGACAAATGCGCAAAACTGTTGCGACCCTTCTTTCCCTTGCTATGGCCAGCGTTTTCGCCATCCAGGACGTATCGGCACGACCGAAGATAGGCCTGGCCCTTGGTGGAGGAGGTTCGCGCGGAGCGGCTCATGTGGGCGTTCTCAAAGTTTTACTTGAGGAAAATATTCCAATTGACCTGATTGCCGGCACAAGTATCGGTTCGGTGGTGGGTGGTTTCTATGCCGCCGGTGTGCCGATGGAAGACATCGCCCAGGTATTTGAAAAGAATACTTTCACAAAAGAATTTGCGCCTATGCCAATCTTGCGCCTGTTTCTCGAACCAACGGCGCTGACTCTCAGAGTCCTCGGCTACAAACCCTATGACGGTCTCTACTACGGCTGGAAATTCCGCAACTTCGCCAACAAAGCTGTAGGCTCCAAGAAAATCGAAGAATTCAAAATCCCCTACGCCGCAGTCGTGACCGATGTCGTAAGCGGTAAAAGCTGCCGACTGACCAAAGGCAATCTTGGTGTTGCTCTGGTGGCCAGCACAGCCGTACCGGAGCTGCGCAAACCTGTAGAAATCGACGATCACCTCTACTGCGACGGCGGAGTCATCAACAACGTCCCGGTCAGCCACGCCCGTGAAATGGGTGCCGACTTTGTCATCGCCGTCAACATCGACGAATATCTAAAAGAAAGACCAATCAAAGATTTCCGCGCCCTGGGTTCCATGGCACGCCAGGCCCTGAGAATTCAACTGAACGCCTTTGACGGACCGAGCAGCGAAAAAGCGGACATCTTGATCCACCCCGATACAACCGGTATCAGTCTTGTTTCCTTCAAGAAATCAGACGGCAAACGTGGTATCGAAGCCGGTATCGCGGCCGCCCGGGCAGCCATGCCTGAAATCAAACGCAAACTCAATGCACTGGGCGTGCCGATGACGGGTGCCATCAGCCTGGCAAAATAGCAGGATAGGGTTCAGCCCTTACGGCGCCACTCGCAAAACTCATTGAATCCAGCCTTCAGTCGACTGATATTTGCGGTAGCAGAGTCCCAGTCGCCTCGAAGAAGCGCGTCTTCGATCAGAATGCTGACATTGGTCGTCTCATCGCCGTACAAGTGAAGGCAAAGACCTTTCAGCCGGTGGGCCGTGGCCCTGCAGACGGTCAAGTCACCGGCGGCGACGTCCTTTTCCAGCTCCTGCAGAACGACACGAATACCATCGATACAGCTCTCCATCAATTCGGTGGCCGAATCAAAATCCAGTGATTGCGACCACTCGGCCATCTTTGAGCGATACTGCTCCCTGTCAAATATGCTGTCCGAAGAAAATTCCACAAGCGGCCGCCCCTTCGGCTTTGCGGTGCTCACCGGCGACCCTTGTATCACACGCTGTAGCGCTTCACTCAGCTTCTTCAAGGTCACAGGCTTGCTTATGTAATCATCCATACCGGCATCCAGGCAATCTTCCCTGTCACCAGCCATGGCTTGCGCAGTCATCGCAATAATTGGTACATGTCGATCGCTTGGCTCGCTCTTACGGATTGCGCGCGTCGCCTGAAATCCATCCATCTCCGGCATCTGACAGTCCATCAGAACCAGGTCAAAGTGTTCTCTTTCAAGCGCCTCCACTGCCTCGCGACCATTGTTCACAGCCACGGCGTCGCATTCAAGCTCGCGCAACTGCAGCAGCGCCAACTTTTGATTAACAGCCTGATCTTCAGCCACCAGCACACGCAAACGCTCGGTCAATTTCAGAACTGGCTTAGCTGCCGAAAAATCGGAACGCGCACAAAAATCTTTCACATCACTGATCAGAACGTTATAGAGTTGATTGGCGCTGAATGGCTTGGGAAGATACGTGCGGCGAGAGTCCGATGCAAGCGCCGACTCTGATTCGGCTAATGACTCGATACCGGACAAAATCATTTTAGTGCGACATCCGGCCAGCTCGCTTTCAATTCTATCGGCAAGCTTGATCAATTGCTCGCGCTCGTTTTCGTCAATCACAACCCAGTCAAACATATTGTCGTCAACCATGGCCCGGCGCAGATGCACGATGGCATCGGTGACCGAGTCAACAGTAAAAGTCCGCACTCCCCAGTAGCGGGTGTAGGTTGAGATAATTTCGCCGGCTGAGGAAGGACCGCTCACAATAAGTATCCTGGTATTACGCAAAAGAGGCGGCACCCTGGCAGCCTTATCCGGAGTTGACGGCACCACAAGCGGTATTGAAAGGGTAAATGTGGATCCATACCCTTCCTTGCTGCTGACGGTAATTGTCCCACCCATCAATTCGGCCAGACGCTTGGAAATTGACAGCCCCAATCCGGTGCCGCCAAACTTACGTGTTATTGAACTGTCCGCCTGCGAAAATGGCTGGAACAGCCGCGCCATAGCACCCTCGCTGAGACCGATACCGGTATCTACAACAGCAAAGTGCACCATAGCTTTGCGCCCATGTATTTCCGCGGACACCTTCAGGGCCACTTCACCAAACCTGGTAAATTTGGTGGCATTGCTGAGCAGATTAAGCAGTATCTGACGAATCTTGATACTGTCACCAATTAAAAACTCAGGCAGTTCCAGAGGTACAAGACTGGTAAGTGAAATACCCTGCTTTCTGGCATTCTCGGCAACCAGTTCGATGCTGTTTTCGACCAGCAGCGGCAAGCTGAACTCATCGCACGACAACTCCAGTTTCCCGGCCTCAATCTTAGAAAAATCAAGAATATCGTTAATCAATCCAAGCAGACACTCGGCCGAATTTTGAATGTTAAAGACCAGATCCCGCTGCTCTTTTTTCAGGTCGCCGCGACCGAGCAGATCGCTCATACCAATGACGGCATTCATAGGGGTGCGGATCTCATGGCTCAAATTGGCGACGAATTCGCTTTTTGCTCGATTGGCTGCCTCAGCCGCTTCCTTCGCCGCGCCTAACTCCACAGTGCGCGCATTAACCCGCTCCTCCAGCTCAAGATTGAGAGCGCGGAGAGACTCGAAGAGCATGACATTTTCCAGCGATGTGACAATTTGAGACGAAAGCAGCTGCAGCAAATCGATCCGATCCGGGGTAAAAACTCGCGGGGCGAGATTATTTTCAAGATAAAGCATGGCGATGGTCTTATTTTGCTTGATGATAGGCAAACATAGCGCCGAACGCGTGCCGGCAAAAGCAAAATGAGGGTCCTTGCCAAATACGTTATCCCGGGACGCTTCAGCGATAACAACGGTTTCTTGCGTGCGTCGCACATAATTTATGACCGTCTGCGGCAATATTTCTAAATCGTCCGCCTTGAGCCGACGCAGATCCACACCAACGGGAACGGCATCGGATTGCTCCAGTCCTGAAGGTTGCGAATGCCCCTGGGCGCAAATTACAAATTCATCGTCGATTTGCAAAAGCAAAACACTTGTCTGTGCGCCGGCCGCCTCGAGCACCACAAGCATCAGTGTCTGCATCAATTTGTCGAGAGCGATTTCTTTCGAAATCGCCTGCGCAGCTTTCAAGAGAGTCATCATATCTAGCTGTTGAGGTTTTACGCGCGGCTCTCGATGGTCTCCTGAAAGTTTAGCCAGTTGAGCAGCCTTGCCGTCAGCACCCCATCTTGCATAGCACTCCCTGGCTTCCCTTAGATACGCATCACCTGCGGTGCCATAGCCCCGTTGCAGGAAATAGCGCCCGGCCAGCTCCAGAGCAATAGCCTCAATATGCAAATATCCACCCTTGCGAGCGGCGGTGACAGCTTCTTCATACAGCCGCTGTGCCTCAAGCTCCTCGCCCTTGAGGCGGGCGAATTCCGCTGCCACCAGCGCGTAACGTTTATAAAAGAATGACGGCAGATAGCCACTCCACTCTTTTAATTGCCCTACGTGCCGTTCGATAGTCTCCAGATACTCCTGCAGCAGAGTCGGATCATCGCTAATACGATCAAAATCGGAAGCCAGAGCCAGAGCGTAATAGAACCAGTATTCGCACTCACCGCAAAAAGTTATATGCGCCCAGAGCAGCGGTTCGGCCTTTTTACCGAACTCAACCGCAGCCTGGAAGTTGCCGCAAATATAGTTAGTCTGCAGGACAACAACAAAAAACAGACCGGCAAGAAGAGTGTTATTTTCTTGCAAATTCCGGCCGTATTCGGCCTCCCTATCGGCCAGTTCCGATTCGCTAAATTGACCCGGCTCGGCCTTCAGTCGCTGGGACGTGCAATCGAACAGACGCAGCACCTCAAGGGGACTGCTCGCACCCTTAGCAATCTGGCTCATATTCGCCTCAATATCAGCCATGAGCTCGGGGATAGGAGTGCCGAGAAAATACGAATTAACAGTCAGATGGCCACCGCATAATTCGGCAAAATAGACGTCTCTAGTTTTTCGCGCCGTCTCACGGGCCGCAGTCAATTTCTCCTGGGTCACCTTGATGTCCTGCGTCCAGAAGGCAGTCAAACTGGCGAGGAACTCCGCTCGGGGGAGATACCCATCCAGACCGCGTTCTTTAACGAGCCTGCGGCAGAGATCATCAAAAGCCCTGGCCTCTTCAAAGCGACCGAAGACCCGCGGAAGGATCAAACTGAACTGAGCAAAACCAACCACGGAAGCATTACAGAGTCCGTACTGCAGACTTATGTTGACTATTTTGTAACCAACCCAGAAAAATAGATTACGGTCAAGGATCATGCTTGAGCTGTACAGCGACTGCAAGATATCCATCGCAGCAAGCATGTCCGGCTGCGTGAGAAGCGGAAGCTCGTGCAGGGAATCAATTGACCGGTCACCAATCTTGGCCCAGATAGCTTCATATTCGAGCATCACTTCTTCGCGTTCGGGATGAAGACTGGCTGTAATACCCAGCAGTTCAAGCCCTCGAAGGGCGTGCCCGGCCGACGCCACCAGATCCCCCGCGCACACGGCCAGTTCGGCCAGCAGACGGTAGACAACAGCTCTTTCTCGATGCCCTTCGCTGGACGCCAACAATTTTTGACACTGGTCGGCAGATTCCGTCAGACTGCCGCTCAACCAGAGGCATTCAGCCAGAGCAAGTTTCAAGTCAAAGACCAGCGCACTCCGGTCGGCAGCTTCAGAAGAATCCAGCAGCGACAGGCCGGCATGCAAATATTGCATAGCCGAGATATAAGCAGTATTTCTAATGGCTTTGCTGCCGGCCCGCAAATTCAAACGGGCCAGCTCGACTTTTTCCGCGGCACTTTCAATCAAAGAAGAACCTAGATTCCATTGACTGACTATCTCAAAAAGATCGGCCTCAATAGATTGCTCGGTGCTCTGATTGATGAGGATTCTTCCTATGCGCAAATGCTCCGAAATTCTGTTTGCAGGCGGTATGAGAGCATAAGCGGCTTGCTGAATGCGATCATGCAAAAATTTGTAGTGCTCGGATCTGGTGGAAATCAGACCGGCATTTACAGCTTCCTGCAGATCAGATTCGACTTCATCTTCAGTCTTGGCACTCAATAGCGACAGCAGCCCAAGGCTGCCGCTATTACCGAGGCAGGCCGCCGTCTCAAGCAGCGATCGGCTAGAGTCCGGCAGCTTCATCAATCGCTTGAGCAAAAGCTCAACGATATTATCGGAATAATTGCGCCCTTTGATCGCGTCCAGATCATAGGTCCAGCAGCTCTTATCCTGATCAAATTGAAGCAGTTGCTCGGCAAAAAGTATCTGCAAAAATTGGATGACAAAAAAAGGATTACCCAGAGTTTTCTCAAAGATCAAATCAGTTAGCGAGTGCGTCATACTCTCATCCGAGCGCAAAATATCCGATACAAGCAGGTTTAAATCTTTACGCTTGAGCGGCCGCAAAACAATGTGCTCGACCTGGCCGACATTGTCTCCCGACGTCGGCATGATCGCTCGAAGCAAATCTTCATGCTTGACCTCATTATCACGGTAAGCCCCTATCAACAAGAGATTGAGTCCCTGGGAATCACTCAACAAGCCGTGCAAGATCTGCAGGCTATCGCTGTCAGCCCACTGTAAATCATCCAGAAAAAGAACCAGTGGATGCGAACTCTGCGCAAAAACCTTGATAAATTGCTTAATGGCCGCTTGAAACCTGATGCGCTCGTCAGCGGCTCCCACGGGAGCGCTATATGGAAGGGTACCGGTAAGAAGTTCAATCTGCGGCAACAAACGCGCAACAAGAGCAAGTCCAGGACCCACCTCTTGAATCAGTTTATTTTTCCAGTAGATTGTCTCTTCCTCGGACTCCGTCAGAAGATATTGCACGAGTTCCTGAAAGGCCTGGGCCAGGGTCGAATACGGAATGTCTCGCTTCAACTGGTCAAACTTTCCGGCCAGGCAAAAGCCTCGTTCTCGCACCAGCGGCTCATAGAGACTGCGCACCAGAGAGGTCTTGCCGACGCCCGAATATCCGCTCACCAGCACGAGCCGGGCATGACCATCCTCCATCATTTTTGTATATGCGTGGGCCAGCCTCCTGGTCTCCTTTTCTCTGCCATACAATTTGCCGTTTGTTGCCAGACCCTTAGGCAGATCCTGCGTCCCGAGACTGAAGTCTGAAGTATCTTCATCGTGCTTCTCAATTTGTAAAAGATCGTGAACGAGGCCAACAGCGCTGTTGTAACGTTCTTCAGGGGACTTAGCCAGAAGTTTGAGGACCAGCTGCGACAGAGATACCGGAATTGCGGCATTCAGGTCCTTTGGAGGCCGAGGAGTCAGAGTCAGGTGAGCATGCAATATAGCCAGGGCATCTTCATGCAAAAAGGGGGTCTTACCCGTTAAAAGTTCGTAGAAGATCACACCCAGACTGTACAAATCCGAACGGTAGTCTACCGGGCAGTTCATGCGTCCCGTCTGCTCGGGCGAAATATAAAGCAGATCACCCTCGGGTCTCATCGGCCTTATCAGAGAAACGGTACTCTGCCCCACCCTTGACAGGTCCGCAGCGGCACCGAAATCGACTATGGTCGGTTCGTTGAAATTGGAATCCAGAACGATGTTTCCGGGATTGAGATTGAGATGCACTATGCCGCGATCATGCAGCGCGGCTACGGCACGAGCCAGCCGCAAAGCCAATGGCAGAAAGCGATTCAAGGACAGCGGAGAAGATTCAATCAGGTCCGCGAGAGTGTTTGGGCCGCGGTAGTCCATACACAACAAAGGATTACGGCCATTGAGCTCAAGCGACCGAACCTTAACCACACCCGGAAGGCTAAGGCCATCAAGGAGTTTGAACTCATGCCGCAACTTCTCAAAGGCGGGCGACTCGTGACTGTCTCGCAGCAAGCCTTTGAAGACGACCAGAGAATCGTCAGCGGGATCAACAGCAGTGTAAAGAACATGCGTCCGCCCGGTATGCAAATGACGAATGTCCCTGAAATTGGTATCCCTGGATAGCAGTTCGGTTATTTGTATTGGCCCCACCTCTATCACCGCCAGAGAACAATCAAGCCTGCGACCGAGCACAAGGCCATGACGTAGGATACCAATTTAATGATGGCACGTCTTCAAAACCCTGACATCCCCCATCCGGTGGCGTCAATCAGTGGCGCAAATAGATCTGCCACTACGCGTGATACTAAAAATGGATACAATAGTCCAACAAGCAATCAAAGTTGAGTCACGGTCACGCTTTCATGCTATATTTAGCTGTCAGAGAGTCTCAGGGAACTGAAGTGGTGGCGGCAAGGATTCTTATACCCGTTGACAATCAAGAATGCAGCGAAGCTGCTATTCATTCCGTGCTGGCGCGTGCCTGGGAACCAGACACGGAGTTTTTACTTTGCAAGGTAGTGGAAGACTTCGGCAATCTTCTTGACCCGGGCCTGGAGTTTCATAAAGAAGTCCTCGAATCCGAGCAAGAGGGCTATAAATATCAGATGAATCTCTGGCTGAGCGAGCTTACTGAACGTTTCGCCGAGGTAAATAAAAACGTTTCTTCCAGGCTTGAATTCGGCAACGTTACCAAAAAGATAGGTGAAGTCGCATACGACTGGCAGGCCGACTACATTGTTATAGGGTCCCATGATCTGGAGCTGGCTAGCCGCTGCGCGCTGGGCAGCGTCGCCTCGGCGGTGCTGAGAGACGCGCCATGCTCGATGGAGACTGTTCGTTCAAAGCATCTTAGAGAGCTCTTTCTGAAGAAAGATGTAGTTTCCAGTGAAGAAATCAAATCGATTGTGACACTGCCGCCGAAACGTATCTTGATAGCAACTGACCTGTCACCTGAATCCGAGTGCGCAATCAACTGGGTAATGGAACAGCAGTGGCATCCCAGCACCGAATTTCGCGTAGTAACGGTAGCGGCAGCAGCCCACCAGGATATCCGCACCAACTGGTTTAGCTCAGGATCGCTATTTATAAAAGAGGCGCAACATCTGCGCGAAATTGCCGCGCAACTGAAAGTGCAGGCCCAGGATGTGGCAAAAAAATACGGCTACAACATGGTTGAAGCCGACGTTATTACAGAAGTTTCGCCGGTCGATGCCCTGGTTAAATTGGCCAACGAATGGGAATCGGAACTTGTCGTAACCGGTGCTCGCGGAGCAAATCGTCACCCTGATGCACGCGCCGGCTCAACCTGCGTCAATGTACTGGACAGGCTGCATTGTTCGATGATTGCAATTCAAAATGACGCGCCGAGACAGGTAAAATTCAGCTGGTCGAAGGGTCAATAGGTCTTGACGTAGTCGCTGACGTTAACATGCTGCGGCACCCCGGCATAAGGATTTTCACCCTGTCGCTCAGCAAAGGTCTCGGACTGGACCTGCTCCGGAGTAGGCCCGTAGTTGCCGCCATAATATCCGCGCCGGCTCCGACCTCTGCCAAATCCCATCCGGGCTAAAAGACGGGAGCCACCGAAGCCAGCTCCACGGCCGACCGAAACGGCGCGGGCTCCACTCGCTGCGACCCTTCCACCTCCGGCATGACCGCCGCTATGACCGCCGTGGCCACCCCGGGCCTGCGCAGGCGGCTGTGCCAGCACACATACTGAAAGAGAAAGCATAGCGGCCACTGACTGCAAATACGATATTTTCATGGCGCTCACCGCATATTCCCGCCGGGGTATGGATTTCAATGCAGCCAGAATATGCCCTGGATGTGTTGAATGTGTGAGGATTGGAAAATCAGCTTGCTTCTACTTTAATCCGGGCGGCAACACTCTCCAGGCAGCGCTCAGTTTCGAGCAGCCTTTCGTTATCTTTGCCCCAGCGTTCGGCTTCAGTTTTAGCCAGCAGCAGATGATGCTGAGCCAGGGTATAGTCGCCGTCTCGCATGGCCACATCGGCAACACACATGTGATTGATCCAGAGCTTCTCAGAACTAATCTGTTCACTGTAATCTAATCTTGGATTTCCCATCGTATCTATTGGTCGGGCAGCACTGTCGGGGTCGAGCATCTGATTCCATTGCTCGTCGTTTTTCCCCAGAGTCTGGCTTTCGTGCTGCGGAATGGGATCGCCGCGCAAAACGGCATAGGGCGATTCGCCCTCATAGTAATAGTTCCAGTATTTAGCACCATGGTGCTCCGCGGCATGCGTGTGTTCGCTGCCGGTTTCCTGATGCGCCATGCTGAGAAAGTCGGGGTGCCCGTGAGTCTCACGCCTCGAACCAGTTTCGATCATCGTCTTGAGGCGATCTTTCTCAGAGCTGTGAAAGATGTTCTCCGCAATCATGCGTATGAAACTGTTCTTTCCCTTCCTGGCCATGATCTGTCCCCTTTTCTTGTTAAGACTCTATGCGGCCATCACAATATTAGATACAGAAAGGATAATTTTCATCCTCCTTTGGAATGATCAACGCGGCGGGGCCAGGGCAGCCCGCCTGCAGCCATCCAAATTGAACACCGTCAGACAGCTGTCCGTAGATACAACCAGCAGAAGACTATTGGCCTTAACCGAGTCTGTTATCGTAGATATGTGCCTTCTTATTTCTAATTGCCCTTCCTTAAGACCTGTGGATCAGCAAGACTCAAAAATACTATCGGAACAGACCAGGGAACGGAAGCCGAAGGCTTTTTTGGCACTGGCATTGCTATTGCTTGTAATTGGCCTGGCCCTGGGCAGCGACCAGCTGGGCCTCAAAAGGCAGATACAGGAATTAAACGCCTGGCTAAATCCAGCACACCTCCAGTCCATGGAAATAATGCGGGCGACCTTCAACAGAAGTCTCAGCGACTTCGAAAACGCCAGGTCGAACAGGAGCGCGGACCCAACGACATACTGTCGCAAGGTCATTGAGTTGGCGGGTGGCTATCGGATGATGAAAGATAATTCCAGAGCCGACGAACTGTTTGAAGAGGCATTCGATCTATTCACCAAGTCGCCAGCCCTGGAACAGGACGCCCCCGAGCTTTATTCCGCGATTGGTAGATACGCTGCCGATTATTCCAAGCCAGAGGATTTTGATTCGCGATTCACCCAGCTCATGCAGTCCAGCGAGCGCAACAAGATTGCCCCTGCGAACGAACTGGATTCCACAATCAACGACATCCTCACTGCGCATAGCAACGCCTTAAGGTCAAAGTGGAGTTCCATGGAAGAATGGCGAAAAGTCATCGACACTCGTGCCTCAGTGCGGGGCGACAATGATCCAAGCCTGACTATGCCCTTGATTTACTACGCTGAAGCCTGCGAAATCGCAAACGATTTAAACGAGGCCGAAAAAGCGCGAATCCGAGCCGTTTCTCTCGAGCCCGACACCGACACCTCAAGCCGCATAACTTGGCAGATAGACCTGGCAATGTTCTATTTGCGTCACGGCATGAGGCAAAAAGCAGACAACGCCTGGCATCAAGCCGAACAAATGGCTCACGGCCTTATAAACGACAACTCAGCCAGCGGATTTCTGGGCCTTGCGGACGACTACAAAAGAATGGGACTTAATAATGATAGAGAGAAAATCATTACCACCCTGCTCGCCCTGGGCGGAAACTGCGTAGTGAAGGTATTCGACCCCAGTATTGAAGAACTGGTTAGTGGCTACATCACCTCAGGCTCTCTTGCAAAAGCAGAGAACTTGCTGAGGAGGCGGGTAGAAGCCTCCTCAACATGCACTGCCGACGCCAACAGTAATGAGTGGCGTATAAAGCTTTCAGATCTATACCTGGCCATGGGTCGCACAGACGAATCCAATAAACTCTACCAAAAGGTCCTGGCGGTCGAAGCACTGGCCGGTCACTCGACCGAGACAATACGCAAGAATCGCGCGGATCTCCTGACTCGACTCGGGCAGACGAAAGAATCAAATGCCATAAAGGGAAAACTTCAAGTACAGGCGCCCGCTACCGGTCCGATCAAGATTGAATACGGCCTTCTTGCTCGGGAGGAGATCCGCCTTGGAACAGATGTGCAAATCAACTCGTATAATTCAGCGGAACAGCCGGGAATAGGCCCCGCACTAATGGGTCCCGGGCATACCGAAGCGAGCATCTGCTGCCTGGGTACTACTCATCACGATGGAGACTTACGATTCAGCGGCACCATCTACGGTAAGGTCCTGCCCGCGATGCAGGAAAATCAGACCAATCCTGTATATCCATGTCGACTGAGGCCAGCACCAAATCTAGTTACACCTTTCCCTAAATGCCTGAAAGCTCCTGTAGACGGCACTATCAAATGGCCACCGCAATACGGTCAATCAGGCGGGGGCGGTGCGCAGCAGCTACAAGCAGGCGACTACGTATCCAGTCAGATTCCGCCGCTTTCATACGGGTCGATGGTTCAAGGGCGCACACGATTTTTCATTGAGGACAAGGGCGACAACTCCCAGGCTCTCGAAGTTCGCCCCATCGGCATCGGCAACTATCGGCCCGTCGATTTCCAAATATGGTACAGCGGCAGTCGTAAACTGCGACTAAACAACATACAGGCACTAGTATACGCTCCCAATGCTAGTGTTGAAATCCCCTTACATTGCTCGTTCGCAGGAGCAATCGTGGCCAATCGTATTGTAGCCATCGGCAGAAATCACATTTCATTTGATACCAGTCTGCGTGACGTAGAATTTTCAGAATAGTATCGTTTGCAGTTAAGCAGACTTACTCTTTAAAACAAAAACCAGCGAGATCATTATTACCGCGCAGCCGACGAGGGACTGCATGGGGAGGTTTTCGTTGAAGATTGCCGCCGCAAGCACAGCCGCAAAAACCGGCTCAAGCAGAGTGGAGAGCGCCACAGTGGTGGAGGAAAACCAGCGCAAGGAAGCATTGATGCCGGTATGTCCCAGCATTTGCGATATGACGGCCATGGCGATGATGCCGCCCCACGATATGGGGTCAGCCTGGGGAAAAGGCTCATGCACCACAGGCATCATCACCAGTAGTATCAAGGCCGCCCATGAATAAGTCCGACCGACGATCATCACTGTGGGATAGCTACTTGTGACAG
This sequence comes from Cyanobacteria bacterium SZAS LIN-3, assembly GCA_018266215.1. GTDB lineage: Bacteria > Cyanobacteriota > Vampirovibrionia > Obscuribacterales > Obscuribacteraceae > REEB67. The sequence continues at coordinate 16,504 of JAFEAV010000057.1, forward strand.
GCCTGACCGCAATCAGATAGCCGGCCATGGCGACGGCACCCACAAGAGCAAGCCCCGCTCCGAGGAGGGCCTGCCCACTGCTGCTGCCCACTCCCCCCGAGGCCGTGCTGACCAGCGCCGTGCCGACAGCACTGGCAAGAAGAGCAAGCCAGAAGCCCGCGGACTTCCTTTGCTTTAGAAATACTATGTCGTAGATCGTCGTCCAGAGCGGTGTAGTGCAAACCAGCAAGGTCGAAACAGCCACCGAGGTGTACTGCAAGGAGGCAATCCAGGTGGTGAAATGCAGGGCCAGAGCCAGACCAGCCGAAGCCAGCACAAGCTCGTCGTGGAGGGCAATCGTCCGGTCCTTGCCGATACGACGACTGAGAAAAAGCATCGGCAAGGCGGCAATACTCAGTCTGAGCGTTGCCACACCAATCGGGCCGGTACCATGGAGGGCGTAGCGAGCAAAGATGGCGGCGGCACCAATAGCCAACTGGGCGGCGAAAAGCATCGCATATGACCGCGCAGGAATGGCGACCGGCAATTTAGCAGCCGGTGCAGTTAACGGGACCGGAGGCTGTTCAAAAGCCACTCCAGTCGATTTCCCGCCTGACGCTCCGCCCGCACTCATGGACCACTCCTCTTGCAAAGGGTCCATAATTGCCCGCCAGAGCGCATCCTGTCAAGATTTCAAAGAGCAGGGGGAGCAAATCACTTCAAGTTTCGAAATGAAAGCAAGCAGCGCGTAATCCACTGTCAGGGCAGCTTTATTGGTATGCTCATACGCTTTAGACCGGTTCGCCAAACTTCAGAGGTATTCATGACATCAGGTAATACTGTCCGCCTGCACCGCGTTCTGGTGACCAAACCCGAAAAAGTTTATCGCGCCTTCCTTGAGCCCGATGCGATGGCCAGATGGCTGCCGCCCAACGGTTTTACCGGTAAGGTTCATCAAATGGACGCCAGGGTCGGCGGCACATTCAAGATGTCCTTTACGAATTTCACCACAGGCTCAAGTCACTCCTTTGGCGGGGACTACCTGGAGCTGGTGCCGAACGAGCGCCTGCGCTACACCGATAAATTTGATGACCCAAACCTGCCGGGAGAAATGCAGGTGACGGTTACCTTGAAAGCAGTGAAAGTTGGTACCGAACTGACTGTCGTCCAGGAAGGCATCCCTGATCTGATACCGGTCGAAGCGTGTTACCTGGGCTGGCAGGAATCGCTGCTCAACCTGGCCAGGCTTGTGGAGCCGGAGATACCCGATTAGTTGGTATGGATGACCGCAGGCCGTCGAGCGCTCCAATCCCGCTTGCAGTTTTAACCGGCTTTCTTGGCGCCGGTAAATCAACGCTGCTAAAACGGATCTTAACGGGCGAACACGGCCTGCGCATCGCCGTGCTGATTAACGACTTTGGCGCAATCAACATCGATGCCGACCTCATAGTCAGCGTTGACGAAAACATAATCAGTCTGGCCAATGGCTGCGTCTGCTGCTCCATACGCGACGATCTGACTTCTGCTATTGAGGGTTTGATTGATTTATCCCAGCCACCGGAATACATCATTCTGGAAGCTAGCGGGATAGCCGATCCGGCCGGCATTGCCATTGCATTTTCGATTGATCGCAATGATCCCAAAGTAAAACTTGATACCATCATTTGTGTTCTCGATGCCGAGCAATTTTTCGAAACGCCCGATCACAAACAGCTCAAGCAACTGCAAATCGCCGCATCAGACCTGGTCCTTATAAACAAAGTTGATCTTGTGGATGAAGAGCAAGTCGAGAAAATTGAAGCCTGGATGTTCGAAAATTTTCGTCGTCACCGGGTGATAAAGACGACGCAATGCGATGTGCCACTGGAAGTACTTTTAGGGGCGGGACGCTTTGGCCCGGCGTCAGAAGCCGCTTTGCCCGAACAACACAATCACTCGGCTTGGAAATTTAAAACATGGTCCTATGAAACGCGCTCAGCACTTTCACTGGGAGCACTGGAACAAGTTGTCGCTAAACTGCCGGTGAACATCTACCGCTGCAAGGGCATTCTCAACACGGTAGAGGCGCCAGACAGGAGAACAATCCTGCAGGTAGTGGGCAAGCGCGTTTCGTTTTCGGATGGTGGCGGCTGGAATCAGAGCGAGCCGAATTCCCGAATCGTAGTCATTGCCGCAGACGGTGAACTGGATTTGAATTACTTACAGGAACAGTTTGACCAGTGTCTGGGCTACCTGTTTATTTAGTTTCACGCGGGCCGTTTACTGAACCACCGACCGCGACTTCGACTGTGCCAGTTGATTCTTTTCGCAGGTGGATTTCACCTCATGAAGACGCTCTTTGACACCGTGGCTGGTCTGCAGCTTGCATATCTGTTTGGCAAAGGGCACGGGAATATCAACATCCACATACGATGAAAGTGACAGTCTCGTTGAATTGCCGTCCTCAGTCGGAACGATCAACCAACGTCCTTCGAAGGCCTTAAATCTGTCGGAGCGAACCATCGAATATTCGATGCGACTGAAAGGCGTGTAGACCTCTTCATAAACACACTTCGCATCACCAACTACAGGCAGTCCGGGGAATTTCTCTTCCAGCACGCATCGATTTGCTTTGCGGGAGAGTTCCTTTACGGTGTCCTGACTATCATCGCGCATTTTAAGGATAGCGTTATAAACCGCCTCCGGCTTGGCATTGACGATGATTTCCTGGCAAGAGCCGCGGGCAACGCCTTTAGTCTCCGGAGAGCTCGCCTTCGAGGCGGGCGCATCTCCTTTGGCTTCAACGCTAAGCGAGGCGCAGCAAAAAATCGATGCTGCCACCACTACTGATACCATGCCAATCTTTTTCATTTCATCGACGCCTGATAATCGGATCCTACTATTTTCGCGTGCCGCAAAATCCGATATTAATCGGTCTGAAACATGCGCAAGCTATTTTATATCTGTCGGACCCGGATCTTCAATTTCAGGGGCTTAGATTTGACCGGCCCAAAGACGCCAACGCCCCAGGGGTGGGGGCTACTCCAGATGCTAAAACTATTCACATGTTGTCATGTGTTGATACCTTCTCGGGCTTTTTAGAAACCGTCCGGTGCCCACGCCAATGATTATTTCGTGTCCTATCAGGGACAAGTTTCGGATGCGACTAGTTCGAAATTGCAACATTAGCAGCCCGCTAACGCACAGCAGCGTCCAGGTCCTTAATTTCGAACTCGATTTCTTTGATATCCCGATACTTGTCCTTGAGCTGTTTGTCGAGATAGTCGAGTTCTTTATTGGCGTCGGGCGGATTGTTGCGCTTGAGTGCGTCCATCTCACGCTGCTTGCTGTCCACCTCGCGCCAGAGATTATCGTATTTGGTCATCAGTCGCGCTTTTTCACTGGTCACTATCTTGTAGGTGTTGCTTGCGCTCTCAGCCAGCGCCGGGTTGGCAGCCAGAACAGTGGCCACCAGGATGAGATAGACCTGAATCACTTCACGGAAGCGCTTATTGAAATCCGGCGGCGTTATGTTGCGCAGCTTGGCCGACAAGGTATCGAGAAAGGTGTGCCAGCAAGCCATAAAATGATGGATACGGTCTTGCGGCAAACGGCTGTGAGTCAGGACGACCTTGGTCTTATCGCCTTCCTCCGAAAAATCGATTGAAAGCAGCGAAGTTATTCCGTTGCTCTCGTCGTTCCATGAGAGACAGAGGGACTTGCCCTCCTCCGCTCGACTGACCAAACCAGTAACACGACCGCTGCCCTCAGCGCCACTGGGGTTGCGACCCGGGGCAAAATTGAGCGATACTTCACCACCAAACTGAGTTTCAATCTTACCTTCGGCCAGCCACTCGCCAACCAAGTTAGACTCGGTAAAATGCTTCCATACTTGCTCTTTTGAGCTGGCCAGCACACGCTCGAAACGTATTGTATGCTCGTTTGTGAGTTTGCCGAAATCTTCCGGTTGCGGAGCAGTTGTCGTCAGCAGTAGAGGCTCTTCGTTGCCACCGGCCGCGATGGCAGCACTGTTTTTCTCCGCCTGCGCTTTCGTGCTGGCAGCAACAAGATTCGCCTGCTGCTGCAAAAGCAATTTGTATGAAAAATCCGATGAATTGCGGATTTCATCAAGCTCTTTGGCTACCCGTATGAGTTCCCCGCTGACATCCGAAACACATTTCTCCAGCTTCTGGCAGCGCTCCTCGAATTTAGCGGCGTCGCCCCCGGTCATCTGTTTTTGCTCAATCATTTTCATGATTGGCTTGCGCACAATCAGCGTCAAAATGCAAAGCCAAAAACCGAGGATGGCAATAATTCCGTCCATCAATTACCCCCGCCAATAGCCTGAGGGAAACCATACATTAAATCCTATGACGTGGCAAGATAAGGCACTTCAGGTGCCCGGACTTCAGTGGGAAAACTACTGTAACTTGCCGACGTTAGCCTTTTTTGCCGGACTTCAAGAGTGGGCTTTGGCATGAAGCTTCCTCTAGAGCAACGATTTGCTGCACCAGATTCCGTGCCTGCTCCTTCAGCTCCTTAATCTGAGTATTCCATTGAGCACGTGTTTCGAAAACACTACGAGCACCGTCCATTGTCGTTACGGGAACATTTTCAAAAAATATTGCCGGCGATACGTGAAAGATCCTAGACAATAATTCAATTTGCTCAGTGGTCAATCGCTGCCGGCCACCAAGTATGTGCGCAATGTTGGACTGTGTTACTCCTAACTTTTCGGCCAAGCCTGACTGGTTTAACCCGTGCTCCTTCATCATGATTTTAAGATGCTCGGTAGTAGAAAGTTTCGCTCCCAGGCTATAACTTCTCTTCTCAAAATTTTCAATTTGCTCTGTAAGCAGATTTAAATATTCAAGTGCATCGGGAGACAAGCTCTCCCTTGCCGACATATTTCGAACGACCTTTAAGGCGGCTTCGTTCTGTTCTTTGCTTGTTATTCGCCGCAGCGGAAATCGGGCAAACCACTTCATGTAATCTGCTCCCGGCTGGAAAGTCTTTAAATTGTTCCGTTTTGTCGCCTTCATTGTCTGTTCTTTCCTTCGATCAAATCCTGCGTGACCACAACTTATATTCATCGTGTTTGAGAATTTCACACACAATAACAAGGTGTGCCTGAAAATTTATCTGTGCTATCAGACGGGACTGTGAGCCTATGTCGAAGATGTACCGATTTTTCTTCGCATGAAAATCGGCCGAAGGATGCGTCTTTTGAAGTTCTGTTCGATTGTTCCAATTAATACTCTCCGTTCTCTCCGCCCAAGACTTCAAAGCAGCGCGTTCTCTCGCATGCTTAAGAGCAAAAGTATGGATTATCTCAGTACCAACAATACGCAAGCCCGCACCTCACAAAAGGCCGGCTAATACAATATTAGCTCAACTAATAATATCAGTCAAGCTAATAAAATCGAGCTGGCCGTAGTCGCTTCGATATAGACGGCTGGGCTCTGACTCTAGTTCAATTCATACAGCATTAAATCTTGATGGGACACCTACAGCCCACCCCCCAGTCCGCCAAAGTTGTTGACGGCAAAAGTACCCATCATATGGACGATGATCGGAACAACGAACACCAGGGCAACAGCCTTGGCGACATCAGACCGCCCTACCGCCTTGCGCCCACGGAGGAACGCCAGGCTGACCACTATTGCCAGAAGCAATGAAGCAGCGGTCAGCATGCGAGCAGTATCTCGGGCCCTATCATATCCGTAGTCAGCGAGTTGACCAACTTCACTAGATTGCCCATAACGAGGATCAACCGGCACTCCAACAAGTCCACTACCATTTGGATTAGCGGCACTTGTCGGATCATCACGGAACGCTCCGCCATCAAGATGATTAGCGGCATAGTCCTTGCTATTTTCCAATACGACAGCTCCTGTCACCGGCGTAATCAGACGATACGTGGATGCCAACTCCTGCGCCTGCGGCTGCAGATCACGCGACAAAAGTCTTGTGACCTCTTCATTCGCCCAGAGCGAAGTCAACTGAGCCGAAGTTGTCGGGTCTGCAGAGGTAGGCACGGCAGGCTTGGAATTTACAAGCTTCCTCTCCACCACAAAACTCTTGTCTGCACCTTGCCAGCCGGCAACAACAGCGTTGATATCTTCGACCGGAGACTTATGAGCAACCGTCTCCCATGAAACCAGCTCCGAGCCGACCAGTCTCTTGAGAGCCGGAAGTATCGAATCTGGGCCCGCTGCAATTTGAAGATCATACAATGAGACCGGATGCACTATATCCAGTGCTCCAGTATCGGTCAGATCCGGAGCGCTCGGTTGAGGCCCATGAATCCAGAGCACAGCACTGCCCGGTTGCTCAGCCGATGCCTCAAGAGCCTCACGCAGCAATTGAGTATTATCCTTACCACCAGTGAATGACTCGGGTTTGAGAGACGGAAGGACCTGCGCCAGCGGCTCAGCTGCAATCGCGGACTCCTTGTCGGAAGCAGGCACCGGCTCTGTGGCGAAGTAAACACTCGGTTTAAAACGATCTGGGATTTTCGCAAGGGCCTCCCGCACACTCGCAGCAAAGGGCTTGAGCGAGGCAGAAGAATCCAGGACGACAAACACGCGGTTGGGCGCGGAGACGGTCTTTTCCATTAGGCGGGTGACAATGAAACGGCGTCCATTTGAAAACCAATCGGGCGCGGCAAATTCCTTCGTCGACGTTGTGCGCGCTACACGCAACGTATCAAGTTGCCCGCCGCCGCTATGAGTCTTGATTATTCCGTTGAGCTCATTCAGACTGCCGCTTTTCCCGCCAACTAGTCCGGGCAAATCTGCACTGATTACATCGGGAGAGCTGAGGCTCACCCGCACGCGCTTAGGTTGGGCAAAGTTGGTACTCAGCAATTTCGGCAATTCCATCGAACAGCTTTTGCCATCCCTGGTTTGCAGCGGCACCTTGAAACCGAGTCGGATTTTTACTTCGCCGTTGGCGGGCACGGGGAAACATTGAAAAAGTACTCTGTTGGGCCCACTCGATGTAACGAGCAGCGGATCCCTCTTGCGACTAACGACTGATTCATAAGCCTGCTGAACTTTCCCTGTGGGCGCAAAGGCACCTTCTCTGGGCTCACCATTGATCCAGAGCGTCACCCGCGATATCACGGCCTTATCCGGCAAGCAGATTTCGCCTTTGGCCTCTTGTGAGTACGAGTTTGAGTTGTGAAAATTGAAGGTCCAGTCAATGGAGCTCGACAGAGTGGCGGCGTCAATAATTCCGGATATCTGGGATTTGGACAGAGCCAGGCCCGGAAATTTGCCCCCAACCAGGCGATTGCTGTCTTCATTACCATTTGATGTTGTGCCGACATAATTCGAAAGGGCACGGCCGGTGATTTTGAAATAGAGATTTTTGTCGACATCATTGTCGCTGCTCAGGCCACGGTCCGGAATCAACAAGGCTCCCAGTGCAAAACCGCTGACCGGATTTTTGGATGGAAGCAAGTCTTCGTCTGTAGCCATAGAACGCAGCAATTCGATGGCACCAGACTGCCTGGCACTGGTGCTCTGCCGCGCATCCGTGATTAACGACTGCATGAAAAACGCTCGCAGCATCGGAGCACTCACAAAAAGACACGACAAAAGCGCCCCAAGGATGGCGAAGGTACTTGTAATGCGCTTGATGTTCGGCTCGGTCTTATGCGCCAGGTCGAGGCAAAGACAAATAGATGAAAAAAGCAGAAAGGGGGCGGTGCACAATAGCAGCATCCATCCAAATTTGCAGGCCACATCTCCGTGCGCGAAAAAAACTGACTTAAGCAGAACTGCGGTCCAGCAGGCAGAAAGTCCAAGGGCCAGTCCGTTCATCAAGCCTACCAGGCGAGGTCGCACCAGATAACCTCGCCTCATTGAAGCCCAGACCAGGAAGTTGAAGCATGGCACCACCAGCAGCAAAGCAATTTTGCCTATTTCTTCGCCGATATTTACGTGCGTCGCGCTCACGCAAGAATAAACACCATATGAGAGAAGCCCCAGCCCCGGAAGGATTGCCCCGAAGGTAAGAACGAAGACACCTTCGAATGGCGCCGCGAACTGAGAAAACTCCTTCTTGGACCGGAAGAGAAATTTCTCTGCGAGGATATGAAAAATTATCGCCAGGGCCGACATTGAAAGAACCGATACCCAGAATATGACGGCGGAATTGCCCACGCAAACGGACGCCGCAACGACAATAACGGCGATTGAGAGATAGAGCGATGGCTCCTTCCAAACAGAACGCGTGTCACCATCAAAACCGCTGATCTTAATTTCGGTGAGTTCTACACTTTCAAAAGACGCAACGGGTGGTGATTGATCGATTTGCGATTCGACTGGTAGCTGTTCTGTAGTGTTCATAAAAAGGACCTCGACTGTGACTCTCAAAAAACTGCAATTACGGCCTTGCGCGAAGATGCAGGCCTGGCCACAAAAAGCAGCCGGCGCAAACCTACGCAAAGCAAACTGAAACTCAGCAGGTAGCTGAGCCGCCAAAAATAAATTTTCGTTCAGGCATTATGCGCCGGGTCAGCTGGTTCGGCAAGGCGCATTCCCGTCTTCAGTGGGGGAAATCCCCGTTTGAGCAGGAATGACGCCGCACGACAGAAAACATTTATGGCAACGAAGCAGCTTTTTTAATTACATTAGCGCATAGCGGTCAGTCTCGGTCTCGTATAAGTCCTGTAGCCTGAGGCGTAATTGCCGAGTTGGAGCATGATGGCTGCAGTCTTGAGCAAGTGGGACGTCCTGGATTTGTGTCCGGCATCAGTCGACGCCAACATATTGCGCAACGGCACAATTGTATAAAGCGCCGCAGGCAGATGGAAATCAGCACTGAAAGCGGCCAAACTATCGTTGATCGCTGTTTTAGTTACACCTTTGTAGGGAATCACAGCCGAAGGATTTATTTCCTCGAAGGATTCGTACTGATTGCCGGTGACAAACAAATGTTTACCGGGAGCAAGTGCGATCTTGCGGCCGCCAACTTCCACTACGACCGACTGGTGATGCGTATCATCCAGGTCGTAAACGGCAATGCCGTGGTTGAAGGCCATGACAAGAGCCATGGAATGAGCGGCAATTTTGACATCTCCAAAAGTTGTCTTCACAACCATGTCCCGGTCAGGCATATACAGCGTGCCGCCGGAATTTATTGACGCCTCAGCGGAATCGCAAGCTGTATGTACGTTGGCATTGATCAGACCATATTGCACATTGCCCGGCTGAGAAAACGCACCGATACCACAGTAGAGAGTGCGAGCCTGCGCCTGCAGGCCGCCAGAAGATGACGCCAGGCTATCCAGCATATTGCCGCTCAGACCGGCGATTACTGTGGCGAAGCTCTGAGCCGGCGCTATGGTGGGCAGTATAAACTGACTGTTTACAGCAGACGACTGGACGGCGCCGACCGCTTGAGTTGCGGGCGCAATATCACTGGCGGTAAAAGCCGGTGCTATCGCCCTGGCCGCCGGCAAATCGGCAAGGCCTTCCGGCGGATCAGCCGTAATTATCACGCCGCCACCAAGAGTGATGGAATTAGCAGCTTTGTCGTCGGTATCAAAAATCACGTCACGCTTATTGGCATTAATTGTATTGACCGGACCCAGGGCTGTGATGCCGTTCTTACCAAAGTAAGTGACACCTGGCGCGGTATTGTTGACGGTGACATTGTCAGGTGTCGTACCAACAAACTTATTGGCTGTTGGTCCGATGTTTATCGTCACCGTACCAACGCCGGCCACGGTGGATGAACCCGTGATCGTCGAGCCGGTGCCGATATTGATGGTGCCGCCCTTGGTATCGTCATTTTGCAATAAAACGCTGCCGCCGGTTGCCACCAGTGCTGATGCAGGATTTACAACCAGCGCTCCGGAGCGTGCACCGACGGTGATCGAATTTGTCGAGGCATTGACGTCACTGCCGGCGGTTATGGAATTGACGGTAACAGGTCCATAGCTGTACAGATTAAAGCCCTGATTGGACGTCGCATTGGCTACGGTGAGCGGGTCTTTACTGCTATTGAGGATGAAGATGCCACCAGTGCCGACGCTGGTGGTATTGACCGACAAATTCGATGTTTCCACACCTATTGTAGCCACAGCTGCAGGACCACCGATAGCTCCGCCTGATGTATTCAACGTCACGGAAGCGCCGACAATCTTATCGATTACTCTCAGTCTGGTTATGCTGCCGGTGCCGCCGGCAGTAAGAGTCACATTACTGAGTTTTGTCCCGATATTGCCCTGTTCCTGCACTCCGGCTGCGGATGTCACAGTAATTGTTGTACCGCTCAAATCCGAGATCGTTGCCGGTCCGGCCGTCGATATGCTCAAGGTAGCACCGGCAGAGGAGTTGTGGATCAGGGCACCGGCAGGATTAGTGGAAATAACTGTGGCGTTGGCATTGGCGGAGGTGGCATTGACCGATATTTTCGATGCCGATGTTGTAACGCTGGGACCGCCGATTCCGCCCGGTCCATTGGAAGTCAGCGACAGTTCAGCCACATTGAGTGTATTGGCCACAATTGTTTGAGCAGCGGTAGCCGTCAACAAATGGGCAGTGCCTGTGATCGTGCCCAGTGTCAAACCGAGAGGTGACAGGGATGAGACTTTGACGACTCCTTTGCCGACGACCGTATCGTCCATATTGGAAAAGTCGCCGGGTGCCTTACTCAGATCAGCAGTGCCCGCCGCATTTAAGAACAGGGTGAGGGGTGCCTTGGAATTGACAGGAGCCGTAGCGGATTGAATGATGTTGCCGCCATTGGTGGTCAATGTAACCTGGTTGCCGGTTGTCGGGCCATTGAGTTTGATGCTGCCTGTGCCCTGCGCGGTCAGGACCCAGTTGCCCGTGCTGATCAGTCCGGCCGATTCTATCGAGCCTGTGCCACTGACTATAAGAGTCGACTGTTGCGTCGTTGTGATAGGGGCACCAATCTTGATTGATCCGTTGACGTTTGTTTTGATCGGTGTGAAGTCGACCAAATTGACGGTAAACGGGACCGACGTGGAAATGGTGCCGTTGTAGTCGATTTTCAGGCTTTGTTTGTCTCCGACAATCGAGCTCAACACGACGTCTTTCACGTCAGAAAAAGAGATCAGATTAGCGCCCGAGACTTTTGTACTGAGACCGAGAACATCGTTAGAAGCATTTGTCAGATTCACATTTCCCACGACCCCGGTGTCGGTGATAATGAGAGTGAGAAGTTTGCTCGCTTTTATTGAGCCCGTGGTGGTCTGCGAAATGGCACCGGTGTCTGCCTGAAGAGTAATGTTCGGCGCGCTTAGAGGTAGATTTATTGTGAGCGGATTGGCGCCTGAACTTGTGATTGAAATCGATTTTGTGGCGGTAATTGCTCCGTTAGTCGGATTGGAAAAATTGGTGGAATCAATTACAACATCGGCCGCTTTCAGCCCCTGCAGTACGCTAAATGTCGTAGCCGTCGGCGCAATCATCGAATAGGTACCGGAGGCCTGGTTGACTATCGTAGTCTTGTCCAGTGTGAAATTTGTCAGATTGATTGCCGTGGTGGTGGTGTTTTTGGCGTATACGTCAACGCCACCGTTGAGTGTAATGTCTTGACCAGAGATCAGAGCCGGATTAGCCTTTGTGCCTATGGATTTGCCCGCCGGTACGTCAAGCAAAATTGTTCCGGAGGTCACCGTGCCAAACTTGCCGCCGGTATCGATATTGCCCGCGCTCTGCACCGAAAATCTGCTGCCCACTGCCAGATTGACAGTGTCCAGATCAAGATTGGTGTTGTTGCTGTTTTTGACATAGACGTCGGACTGAGTTTCAGCATGCAAAAACGTGGCGTTGATTTTAATTGGAGCCGTTGGCGTTCCGATAGTGCTGGTGCCGCCCACAGAGTTGTCCGATAAAAATATTCTGTCAGCGACAAGGTCACCGGCATTAGTGCCTAAACCAATGCCGCCCAGATTTACTTTGTTACTGCCGTTCAAAGTAATCGTACTTGGACTTGCAGGTCCGCTGGAGAGGCCGGTAATGCCGGCCTTGCCTATGATTACCTGGCCCTTGCCCGCGGCATCCGGCGTGGTTGTGATTGTGAAGAATGAAGCTTTGTTGTTCTTGGAACCAAAAGTAGAGTCATGAACAGTTACGGCACCGGTACTGGCGATAAAAGCACTGCCTTTAGAGTTGACTTGAAGATCACAGACAACAACATTAACGCCCGAAGCTATGCCCAGTGGATTGGCATTGCTGGCTATGTCATCGGCACTCGTATCCGATATAACAATCTTATTCGCGGTCAATACGACCGGTTTGCTGGTGACAATGCCGCCCTTTTGACCGGGAGCGGTTTTGATGTCGATTGTGATTTTGCCGCCGGAGCCAGTCGTCGTAATATTGTCGAGGATGGTGACTGTCGCATTGTCCCCGGCTTTATTACCGTTGGAATTGTGCAACTCGTATGGGCTGAAACTACTGGTTGACTTGTCGACCGACAGACTACCAGTGTTGTTGATAACAGTATCCTGAATAGAAGTCGTGGCAATCAAACTGGTTTGAGTGGTGACTCTGACAAAACCGGAACTATCCAGTGTTACAGCAGTAGCGGTGAGTGTCGTCCCCGCTTTTGTGCCAATATTTCCACCGGCGGTCAGAATAAATTGACCGCCTATAGCTTGGCCGGTTTCGATGGTGACCGCTTGGCTATCGTTGAGGACCACACTGGCAGTACCACCAGTAGTGCCGGTCGATACCGATAACAAACCGGTAGCTATGGAGATAGGCGAAAGAATCGTACCGATTGTGCCTTTACCGGTAAACAAGGTCAAGTTTCCACTGGAGAAGGTCTTACCGGCCCCCTGCAAGATATTGCCGTCAACAGCTGTCAGAGAGACGCTGGTTGGGCCTGTGACTGAACCCACGCTCAGGTCCTTCGCTCCGGTGGCATTGATAGATACGCTACCGCCGAAAACGTCGCCGACAGTAACACCACCACTTCCAGCTTTGATGGCTACAGTTGTCTTGCCACCGCTGGCGCTGCCGCCTGTACCACCCGGAGCTTTGAATACCGACGTGCCGGCTCCCGTCCCGCCCAGACCAATAGTGCCGCCCGCGCCACCATTATTGAGATTGTTGCCGAAGCCTTTGCCTCCAACGCCCGCTGTGCCGCTTGAGCCTCCACCAAAGCCGGCACCACCGCCATAGCCGTTGGCGCCGTCGCCCCCGGCGGTACCACCGCCGCCACCGCCGAAGATTCCACCACCACCGCCGCCGCCGCCCTGGAGTGAATCAGCCCCACCGCCGCCGCCGGCACCGTAGCTGCCACCTCCACCGCCGCCGCCGCCAAATAGCGTGCTCGGGTTACCACCACTGCCGCCATCGCCCCCATCTGCTGCATAAACTCCGCCAGTGACGGCGATTGAACCGCCCGGCGAAACTATCGAAATATCGGCGCCCGTACCGCCCTTTGCACCGGCTGTGCCGGGATCCGGACCACCCTTACCATTTTGATTTCTGCCCGTGCCGCCGCCGCCGCCACCGCCTGCACTGCTGACCGTACCGGCGATGGAAATATTTCCGGTAAGGGAGCTGATTTCAATTTTGGCGCCATTTCCGCCTTTACCCGGGTCATCGGCCAGACCCTGATTGCCCCCAGCGCCGCCACCGCCGAAGGCGAAAATGTTTTTGGTGGTGACATCGGCACCAGCAATGATCGTGATTGAGTTGGCAGAGCTGGCATCCCCTGTGAAACCGACAGGGCTATGGGCGTTGGTGCCGCCGGAGGTATTTAAATCGCCATTGACTACAATGGACGCATTATTGATAGATTTGCCGTTTGGCGTGATGATGCCTGTATAGTTGCCCTTAGTGTCGAATACTATGGTTTTGTCGGCATTTGAAGATTGCGGCTGTTGCGTAGCTATAAGTATGGCTCCGCCTTTTTGAGGCTCGTAGCTGTTGTTTCCGCCACGATCCAATAATCCTGGGGAAGCGGTAATCGCTCCAACAGTTATAGTGTCGGTTTTAGTGCCGGGATTGGCACCGGCAATGATAGTCACGTTCCCGCCGTTGTGGCCGGGTCCGATGCCGTTTGCTCTGGTATCGATACTGTTAGTCCCTAACAGAACCTTTCCGCCGCTTCCTCCACTGCTGGCCATAGCCACCAACATGACACTGCCGGCACTGCCCTGTCCGTTGCCGGTGCTGGTGTCAATGACCGTTGCGGCAGCGCCTGTGTCAAACAATATACTGCCACCGTTGCTGACCGACTGGTCAAGGGTAACGGTGACTTTTTGATCAGCGGGATTGGTGCCGACTTTTGTTGTCGTTTTGCCGGTGGTCGCTGTCCTTGCGCCAGCAATGATGGTGACGTTTGCGCCATTAGCCTTGATCTGAGCGGCGTTCGTTGTGGTGATGTCGCCATTGGCTAAAATCGCGACGTTTTCGGTAAAGGTGTTCACGCCATCTATAACAATGCCACCGCCAACTGCTGTGTTTACGAAGGTCGGATCACCCGTCAGGCAATTGTTGCCTAATGTGAGAAGCTCGGTTGAGGCGGTGAAATGCTCGATGTCGGCCAGAGTATTTAGGTGTCCCGAAACTTTACCCACACTGGCTGCGATCTCGCCGCCCTCGGCGAAAAGATTGAGATTGTGCGAAGTGTAATCGCCCCCGCTCAGGGTGATGTCTCGAGCCGGACCGCTCAGAGCGTCGCGCACATTGATATCACCAGCGGTGGCGACAAAAGAACCGCCTATAGCGTCTATGTTGATATTGGTGGCAGCGTTCATAGCTGCAATATTGATGTTGCCGACAGCCGAGCTGATAATACCGGAGTTTTGAAAATTACCGCTGCCCGAAATCAGAGTGACATTGCCCTGGGCACTGATTGCAGACAGACCAGCTTGGGTGGCGGTGTTGGCAATCGCGCCCCCGGCCACGAGGGTAAGGGCCCCGCTGCTGCTCATGGTACCAGAATTGGTGATATTGTTTGTCGCACTGAGAGTAAGATCGACATTGCTGATGGCACCGCTAATCGTGCCGGCAAGAGAAGAGGGGAGCTCCGTCGATATAATGCCACCATAATGGTTGGTGATATTTTTGGCAAAAATGGTCCCGCTGGTTGTATCGCTGCTGGTTGAAAGCCCATAGAGCGATCCATACACCACAATGTTGCCGTTCACGCCCAATGTGCTGTTTGTCGAGAAATAGTCTAGACCCGTAACTCCCGCGGGAATGACGAGTTTTGATGTAGACTGGCCGATTAGATTGAGATTGAAATTTCCACCGCGCGCCGCACCCGATGCGCTGAGCTGAAGGCTTTGAGCAGAGCCGGACGATACCTGTTCGATGGCGAGATATTCAGCGGCCGTGACCTTGTCCCCGGCAAAAAATGTACGACTGTTACCACCAAGGTCAATAGTTGCCGACTGTCCGGGGCCGAGAACGTCACCTTTAAGCAATATCCCGGCTACGATGGACGAAAGATCGAGAGCGTTGGCTTGCGATGAGGCGTTGCCCGGGTGAGCATGATTTAGCACGGCCTGATGTGAGGTCCAACCGGCTACAGCCTGATTTGTGTATGCATGAGCCGCGGCCTGCGCGCTGGTGCCACTCATGTTGATGGGCAATACTGCCGGTGCACTGCTGTGGTGAACGAAAGTAGATAAAGCCTGATTTGCTGCGGACGTATGAAAATTGCTTCCCCAGCTGGAAGGAGTGCCGTCAATTGCCAGGACCCCGGGCGCAATAGAACCGATCAGTAATTCTGCCGCCAACAAGGCTCTAACGCGACTGGCAATTTTCATCAACAATTTCCTCGTGTACAAATACTCGGGCGTTTCCCAAAACACCCGCAAGCAATAGTGCATGACAACAATAAACGGGCCTTGAGAATTCGTCCACATCCCCGATAAGACGCAATCTGAACAATTCAGACCACAAATAGCTGCCAACAAATGCGTAAAGCGGCATTGAGGCCAATCGACCGCTAAGCCGGTCGCAGTATTTGCCCCTGCAATCGCGAATATTTATATATGCTCATCTAATTTTAGATCGCCCGCTGGACAAAAGTTACGGAGCGCAGCTTGAAGTTTTTGCCACGCCCAGATCAACGGTCAAGCCTTGAACCTTTTCAGTCGATGCAAGTTGGACGGACTCACTCGCAGCATGGGGCTGCCCCCAAGGAAACCGGTGAGGTAAGTACATGTCTTCGCCTGAACTACCGGACAAGGTGGCCAGGCCCGGGCGATTTGGGAGCGCTTATTAGAAGCTTACGGCCAAACCATTGAAGCAAGCCGGACAACTTCAGTTTCTGCCGGCACGCCGGCCGCAAGAAAGCAGGTCGCTCTTTGGAAAATCATGTTATAGTTTCCTAGGCAACTAATACGGGACGAACATGAATAAAAGCATCAGCAGCCTGGAAGACCATCTAGGCTATTGGCTTAGATTTGTATCGAATCATGCTTCTCAGGCTTTTTCAACAAAGGTCGAATCCGAAGGCGTAACGATTGCTGAATGGGTCGTACTCAGGGAAATGTTCGATCATTCCTCTGTTAATCCAAGCCAATTAGCGGAACGATTGGCATTGACTCGAGGTGCGGTGTCTAAACTAGTTGATCGACTCGTTTCGAAAGGTCTAGTAGAAAAAAAGCAGAGCAAAACAATTTCGCCAAATGCTGACGGTCGTTATCAAACGATTGAACTAACCAGAACCGGTCGGACTCTAGTTCCCAAGCTTGCGCGACTCGCCGACAAGAATGACATCGAATTTTTTGGACATCTCTCTACCAAACAAAAGAAGAAAGTAGTGCTGCTTCTCAAGGAAATTGTCACGACACATGGGTGGAAAAAGGTGCCAACAGAATGAGCAAAATTTCGCAAGGCCCCTGTATTTCGACAAGGAGCGAGTGTATGGACGTAATCACCGATGATATGGCCGAAAAGATGGAAGAGTGCGTTCGCGGTTCCCTTGCAGGCACTATGACTTTCCCTGATGTTCTGAGAATTTTGAAAAGCATTGGCGTAGAGCGCTATCATGCGGACTATTCCCGGCAAGAAAATACGTATTATCTGACAAATGGCCAATCACATGTTGTGAGCTTGCCCCACGGAGCACATGAGACAGCAGCGGATTTTTCAGCAGAAAATGTCGCTGCAGCGGTGGGTGAAAGCCAGCGAGGCGAACACAGTTACCTTGATTTTGTTCGCAAAACGATGACTGCCGGCTGTGTTGGATACTGGGTACAGCTGGAAGGATGCCGTGTTCAGTATTTTGGCAGGAGGGGAGAAATCCATACCGAAACATTTGTTGCTTAAAGACTTTGCCTTCGATTTGAATACGAATTGGAACTAACTGCGACTCCGGCGCGCTATTTCAGCCCGTCGAATAAAGTTTTAAGCACTCTCTTAAGCAGTGGCTCGCGATCTTCATTTATGTGCAATGCCACCAATACCGGGTGGTGAAATGCGATTGTCGCTTCGAATAACATCTTTGCAATGACAGCTGTATCGCCCTTCATCTCTCCCATTTTCACAGCCTCACCGGCGAGCCGTTGCAACTGTCGATCCATATTTCTGAGGTGGCTCTGCACGAATGGCTTTTCAATTTGCGCTGAATAATTGAAAGCTTTGAAAAGCTCTGGGTCGTTGCAAATTTTGATGCACTTGGCACGATGCAGTTCTAAGAACCATTTTGTAATTCTTGCCGTTGGTTCAAGGTCAGGGTGGTCGCATATTCCCTCGAGTTTGCCGTCGAGTTCCTTGAGCCAACGCGCGCTGACAGCATCGAATAATGCAGCTTTATCTGAGAAATGACTGTAAAGCGCCGCATGGCTGACACCAAGATCTTTAGCAATTTCGCTAAGCCGCACCTTCTCAAATCCAAACTTGCGCATGCGGGAAATAGTCAGATCAACCGCCCGTACTTTTATCTGCTCGGATGTAAGCCCTGTTTTCGGCATCGCTATCGAGATTTTGCCACCTAAGGTCGTAACTCGTTAATTATAACTTACAAAATGCATACTTTGTAAGTGGCATGCAACAATCTTACAACTAACAAAATTTGTAAGTTGTAACCAGGAGAATTTCAAATGACTGAATTGGGTGGCACATACAGGTTGCCGGGCACAAACCTGACTATCAAAAGAATGGGATACGGCGCCATGCAATTGTCCGGTCCAGAAATTTTCGGACCGCCTCGCGATATGGGCGAAGCGATTGCGGTCCTAAAGGAAGCGATCGAGCTTGGCATCAATCATATAGATACAAGCGACTACTATGGACCTCATATCACCAATCAAATTATCCGGAAGGCCCTGCACCCCTATCCCAAAGATCTGGTAATCGTGAGCAAAATAGGGGCGCGGCGAGGCGATGACAAATCATGGATTCGGGCGATGGCGAAAGATGAAATCGTTGCCGGCATCCACGACAACCTTCGTAATCTAAAAATAGAAGCGATCGATGTCGTCAATCTGCGCATGGGTGGGCTTACCAACCCGGTTGAAGAACCGCTACTAGAACAGCTTGGCGTTCTAGTAGATTTGAAGAAGCAGGGACTGATCAAACATATTGGATTAAGCACCGTAACCGCAAAACAAATCGTTGATGCGCAGAAACTTACCGATATTGTGTGCGTGCAAAATTTATATAACCTGGCAAAGCGCACAGACGATACACTTGTCGACGATCTAGCCAAGCAAAATATTGCATACGTTCCCTACTTCCCTCTCGGCGGTTTCGTGCCACTGCAGCTTGAAACACTCAATCAAATCGCGGCGGAACTGAATGCAACTCCAATGCAAGTAGCACTGGCTTGGCTCCTACAGAGATCCTCCAACATTCTGCTTATTCCAGGCACGAGTTCCCGCAATCACTTGCGTGAGAATATTCAAGCAGCGTCGCTCAAACTTTCTGCCGATGTGGTATCACGATTGAATGCCATCGGCGCAGCCCCGACAGATTTAGCGGTAACGTCATAAGCGACGCCATTACCTTGCTCGTCCTGGACCTTGCCGTGTCGACAGGCATAACCGACAGGGAAGTTCTTTTGAGAGCTGTCTATGGCGCTGTTGACTGACCCCGGGCTCAAAATCATTGTCCGAAATCAGATGCGCGTTCTGAAGGCTGCTTCAAGAACGCAATACCAACAATTGCCGCAGCAAAGCCCGCTATGGCACCAACTACAAGGGCCCAGCGAGGTCCATATTGGTTGGCTATCCAGCCGACAATAGGTGCACCTATTGCCGTACCTCCGAGTGCAACAGCCAGCCCAAGTGCCATCACTCGGCCACGCACACCAGATTCTGAAGTGAGTTGCAGTATGCAGATGGCGGAGTTCGTGAAAGTTAAAGCGCCAATACCAATCAAAACCAGGGAACCCGCAAACCACCAATAACCGGGAGAGAGAGCAGCAAGGGTACATCCAATACCGAAAACAACAGCGCCGGCTACTATAGAGCCGAATCGCGGTTTCTTCCGGCTAGCAGCAAGCAAAGCTCCCGAAAGCGTACCCACCTCCGATAGCGAAGAAAGTAGTCCAAATCCTTGTGCGTCGGAGTGAAACACTTTAATCGCCATCGTCGAGATAAAGAGCGGGAAGTTCAATCCGAACGTGCCGATAAGAAACAACATGATCATGATGGATGTTAGATCTGCGCGGTCCCGCACGTACTGGACGCCTTTCATGAATCCATCGGCTTTATTGCGGGCACGGGCATTTGAATGTAGCTCAGAGACGCGCAAAAAAACCATCGAAATCAGGACCGCGATGAAAGAGATGCCATTGAGCAAGAACGCCGAACCAATTCCCACCTTTGCAATAAGCAAACCGGCTACTGCCGGCCCAACCATCCGAGCAATATTGAAAGATGATGAATTAAGCGCAACTGCGTTGGACAGATGTTCGTCTCCCACGAGTTCCGCAACAAAAGTCTGTCGTACTGGGGAATCAATGGCAGAGGCGCAACCAAACAAAAATGCAAACAGATACATGTGCCAGAGTCGGGTGGCCCCTGCGAGGGTAAGTATGCCCAGCATCATTGCTAGAATGCCCATCGTTGCCTGTGTAAACATGAGCAGTTTGCGCTGGTTGAACCGGTCCGCCGCGGGACCAGCCCACGGCAATAAGAGCAGTTGGGGAGCAAACTGTAAGCCCATTATAATTCCCAGAATAGTGGCGTCGTGATTTGTCAGGCACGTGAGCACAAACCAATCTTGGGCAACGCGTTGAATCCATGTTCCAATGTTGGAAATCAGAGCGCCTACTGCCCATATCCGATAGTTGAAACAAAACAAGGCACGGAAAGTACCCGTCGCAGAATCGTTCATGATGCGGTTATTTTGCGGCCTTGATATTTCGATTGCCGCAATTCTTTTCATGATCCGCCCGGAGAATTGCCGCCGTGGAAACGACCAAACAGGCGCGCCGTCAGAACGCTCATAAGGAGGGCACCAAAGCCCAGAGCGACTACTTGATCGGTAGAGCGTAAATCAAACGTGCCAACACGACAAACAAGTAGATAGCCAACAGCAAAGTTGAAAAATCCCCACAGTACATTGACAGTGGAGGTCGAAAGTCCCTGGCCAGGAGGTTTGGCAAAAGGACTCTGAAACGGTTGTCCCATAAGGCCAGAGACAAAATGTGGGACGGCATTTGTAAGAAATGCACCACCAAAAAAATAGGATACGTAACTAACTATTTGCATGGGTTGCTCCTGCATGTGGTTTGATGCTGCTTTCGACCAAAGCAATTATTTCCGCAGTTGTGCCGGTTTCAGCAATTCGCGGGAATATTCTGCTGATGCTATTTGTGTGACACTCAGGCAGCAAATCGGCCATGGCATCAGTGGCCATGGTGACGTTAAAACCGAGCTCGTAAGCCTGACGGCCTGTCGATTCTACCCCCATGCTAGTTGCGATTCCCACAATTACTACCTGGGTAACTTCCCTCTCTTTCAAATACCGTTCCAGATCAGTATTGCTAAAAGCTCCGGCAGTCCGCTTGGTGACAAGATGATCGGAAGGCTGCTGATTGAGTTCGAGTATCAGTTCGGTCCAGTCAGCAGGTAAATCTTTAAGGTTGCGGCTTTGTTCTGTGCGTCCAGACGGCTTACCATCAACGTTTACGAGAATCACAGGCAAGTGGCGGCTTCGAAAAATTTGCAACAAAAGACGAGTTTTTTCAACTACTGGTGCAAAGCCCTGGTGGCCGCCCATCGCCATGATTCCCTTTTGCAAATCGATTACGATCAGCGCTGTCACAGGATCGATAGCTGTCACTGGCATTACGCGTCTCCTCTTTAGTCCAAAGAACCATCGTCAGCAAGGCGATTAAGCAACTCCAGGGCCTGGCCGAGCTGCTGTTGCTCTTGCGCAGAGAGCTTTTGCATGATTGCCCTGGTCAGGCAATCATGCCGTGCGGCCCGGACCTCGCAAAGGAGTTTCTCGCACTTTTTGCTGAGTACCATTAGAGTCTTCCTGCCATCGCTCGAATCAGGCATGCCTGTTACAAGATCAGCATCTTGCAGCGCTGCGATGGTGGAACTCATTGATTGGGGTCGAACACCTTCCGCTCGGGCTAAACTCGACACCGTATCAGGACCATATGCTTCAAGCCTTAGCAGAACGGAGATCTGGGATGGGGTCAGGTCCCTTGGACCTCCATGTTCACGCAACTGCCGCTTCAGCCTGCGAAAGACGCTCCGAAGCTGGGCAGCAAGGAAAGACGCCGTTTCAATATCAGGAAGGTCAGATTTCTTAGTCATCATTTGAGCATAGCAGAATCTACAGGAATCTGTACAGTTTACCTGTATATTTTACTTATTGCAATTTCCGTGCATAGCTCAGGACGTCCAGGAATAGCCAAGCATAACGGCCTCCTTCTCCAACCAACGCCACTGCCGCAAAACATCCGAAGCTTATAAGGATGGCCAATCCGATCGACTTCGGAAACTGAACAACTGTCACATTTATCAATCTCATGACCGCTTCCATTAAACTAACGCCAGAAAGCTTGAACGCATCCAAGCACATGGAAAAAAAGAAGTAGCATAAGTAAGTGAAAGTTACCATCCAAGCTCCTATAAACCCAGCAAGGTAACGATGGAATAAAATCACAAGAAAATGATCTGAATTTATTTCCAACAGTAAGGAAACAGGAATTGCGATGACAAAACCTACTATCAATGCATACAGAGGCGCACAGAACGAGCACAACAAAATTGAGAAGTTGGGTAATCCTCCTCCGGTGATTGAACTTTCTGTATTTTTTAGTCGATAAAGACCGACAACTGTGACCACCGCAAGGACAATGAAAGGTACAAAAGCGAGGCTCACGAAAATCCAAGGATGCCGGATGATGAGAGAACTCATTGATAAACCTCTTCAATCAAAAAATGGTACGGACTGTGTTTCGCATCCATGCAAAACAGCACTACGGACCGCTTTCCCAAATAGTCTAAACTCTCCATGCATTAAGCGCAATGAATTGCAGACACGCACATGAGCAAAAAACCGAAATAGGGCACCATATCCAATTGCGAAGGGTCGCGGAAATCATCACGCTTGCCCCACTAGCAGCCAGGAATGCCGTCACAACAGGGGCATGGCAGAAAAGAACAACAAAAATCAAAGTATGAAAAGACAGTCTAGGGTCGCATAGTTCGTGCATCCTTTGGTGCCAATTTAGACCATATTCAGAAATCAACGCCCCAAGCGAGTTAAAAGCGACATAGTAGGCATCCCCTCCTACAAAGCAACCAGTGTGTGCCGCGAGCAGTAAAACAACCACATAACAAGCAATTTTCCGACAACTGTTTTCAGGTCGCATCTGATCACCATGTTCGTCAATATTTCAATACTAGCTAAGCCATCACCAGTTTTCACAGCAAAAACACAGTTTGTCCACTGTTCGAGACTAACAGTCCTCAGCACGACCGGGCCAGAATCATAATGATCATTATCGAATCCGAAAACAAGGTGCTATCGGCGGCCCGTGCGCTCTTATACACATCCCTGATCTTCTTCAGAACAACAAAAAGGTGCAGGTCAGCAGATGGGAGGTCGTCCTCGTCCTGTACGAGGCCCGGTTTTTTCTGGCCCCGTGCCTTACTGATTATTTGAGCAGCTAGTAAGCTGGCACCCTGTTCCAGTTCACCTTCGAGTCTGGATTCTTGTCAGAATATATGACGAATCCTCTCTACGCCCAAAAAACTTCAATGTGACCTGCACTGTGTTGTCTGTAAGCTTCCTATATGATTGGACTTCACTATACGGCTCACTTTGTGCGCCACCCTCTCGCCGCCTCAATGAGAGATTCGCCAATTCGCCAGGCTCCATGGCAATACAACCAACCCAGTTGATTCCTGTGGCCTTGTGAAAGTTATCCAACTGAATTCCCGAAATATTCGTGCCACGGTACAGGTCGCAAATTTGGAATATCTCCTGCTTCGGGAGGTCCTTTTCCGACCTGAGTATGCGAATGCAATAAAGTTTGCGCGAATTCTCTCGCGCCCAATATTCCTCGATATTTACGCTGCCGTCTTTGCATACCCAACTTCCTTCCATAAAAGATAATTGCTCAGTCGTAGGAGCGGTTAAAACATCGGGGACTGGTTGGGCTGATACCGCGAACTTTTCGGCTTTCGAAGCTGGTCCCCAAAATTCAGGCCACTAGCTAAGTGACATCTTTGCTTCTAA
>JAFEAV010000058.1 GCA_018266215.1 Cyanobacteria bacterium SZAS LIN-3
AGTAGCCGAGCTTGCCGATCGCACCAAGGGCAAAATCTATAAAGAGAAGCTCAATGGCGTGATAGTCGACTACACCAACGGTGCAACTGAAGCTCCTAAACCGGATGGCACAGCTAAGCCGGATGGCGCAGCTAAGCCCGATGGCGCAGCGAGCGGCACGACAAAAGCTGAAGAAGGAACGAAGGTCAACGCTCAGAAGACTTCAGCCCCAGCCAAAGCAACACCCGCCAAGAAGAAGTCAACGAAGTAGGCCCTCCCGTGTGATCAAATTTTTACCAAAGTCTTTTCACTTCCTGGATAAAGACTGAAGGTAACCCCCGAAGGCCAAAAAATGAGCGCCACAGCCTGGATAGGGCGGGCCTTGTGTTAGTATCTTTAGTATGTGGAAACACAGCTCTCGAGGAAGAAAGTCATGCTCAGCAGTCCTATTGAAGTCGCCATGGTCTTTGGCGTAGCTCTTCTCCTTTTTGGACCAAAAAAACTGCCCGAGCTTGGTCAGTCGGTAGGCAAAGCCATCGGCAATTTCAAACGCTCGATGCATGACGCCAGCGAAGAAATCTCTACCGCAGTAAAGACTGACCCGGCCAAACCGGCCATCACCGCCGAGGCTCCGCAGCCGGCCCCGACACTGGCCCAGACCGCAGCAACACCAGCCAACCCGGAAGCCAAGACCGACGGGGCTTAAAAGGCCCAGCTAAATGCCAGAATTTGAAGTCGTATCACCATTCCAACCGGCTGGCGATCAGCCCAAGGCCATCGCACAGCTAAAAGCCGGCATTGAGAGCAGCACCAGCGAAGAGCGGCGCTTTCAAACTCTCCTGGGCGTCACCGGCTCGGGCAAAACCATGACTATGGCCCAGGTCATTGCCGAGACCAAGATGCCGGCGCTGGTCCTGGCCCACAACAAAACCCTGGCCGCCCAGCTGTGCAATGAAATGAAGGAGTTCTTCCCCAAGAACGCCGTCGAGTACTTCATCTCTTATTACGACTACTATCAGCCCGAATCCTACATCCCGTCGACCGACACTTTCATCGAAAAAGAAGCCAGCATCAACGATGAAATCGACCGCCTGCGCCACTCTACGACGCGTTCGCTGTGGGAAAGAGACGACGTTGTCGTCGTCGGATCCGTATCGACAATCTACGGTCTCGGCGTACCCGAGCGCTATCTCTCGGCCGCCATCGACCTCAGCGTGGGTATGGAAATAGACCGCCAGGAACTCCTGAAACGCCTGGTGGGCATACATTACGGCCGCAACGACATGGTCGTGGAGCGCACCAAGTTTCGCGCCCGCGGTGAAATTGTCGAGATTTTCCCATCATATGAAGATAGGGTGATGAAAGTCGAATTTTTCGGCGATGAAATCGAACGCATATCTATCGTAAACCCGGTCACAGGCGAGATTGAAGAGCTCCCGACCCAGGTCAAAATCTATCCCGCCAAACACTATGTTGCCGATGAGGACGAGATCGAAGTTTCGATTGCTCAAATCGAACTGGAGTTGGAAGAGCGCATCGGTGAACTGATGAGTCAGGGCAAACTGGTCGAAGCTCAGAGGCTGAAACAACGCACCCGCTTCGATATCGAGATGCTCAAGGAAGTGGGCTACTGCAACGGCATCGAAAATTACTCGCGTATTCTCGAAGGCCGCCAGCCCGGCGAGCCGCCCAAAACTCTGATCGATTATTTCGTACGCAAGTACGGCAGGGACGGTTTCATCACCTTCCTGGACGAATCACACGTCACGGTTCCGCAATTAAGAGGCATGTATCACGGCGACCGCTCGCGCAAAGATACGCTTATCGACTACGGCTTCAGATTGCCCGCGGCCCGCGACAACCGGCCGCTGATGCCGGAAGAGTTTTTTGATCGAGTTGGTCGCATCATCTTCGTCTCCGCCACACCCGGCGACTGGGAATTGTCCGTCTCCTCGCAGGTAGTGGAGCAAATCATTCGCCCCACTGGCCTGGTCGATCCCGTAGTGGAAGTGCGACCGATTCAGGGCCAGATAGACGATCTCATCGGTGAAATTAAAGACCGTTCGCGCAAAAATGAAAGAGTACTGGTCACCACTTTGACCAAACGCATGGCCGAGGACCTGACCGAGTACCTGTCCGAGCTCGGCATCCGGGTCAAATGGCTGCATTCGGACATCAAGGCACTGGAGCGCATCGAGTTGTTGCGCGATCTGCGTACCGGCAAATTTGACGTGCTGGTCGGGGTCAATCTGCTCAGAGAAGGTCTGGACCTGCCGGAAGTGACTCTGGTAGCCATCATGGAAGCGGACAAAGAAGGCTTCCTGCGGGCGGCGCGATCGCTAATCCAAACAATTGGACGGGCCGCTCGTAACTCCGAGGGCAAGGTAATTCTTTACGCCGACAAGATGACCGATTCAATGCTCACGGCCATCAGCGAGACCAACCGTCGTCGAGATATACAGTTGGCCCATAATACTAAATACGGTATTACCCCCACCACCATCGTCAAAGAGCACGGCAATATTCTGCTGGAATCCTTGCGGGGCAAGGAATCACAGGCAGAGGAAAAGTTGCGCTCACCTTCTTCACGCTCGAAGAAACGAGACCAAGCTGCCGATGAAGAGCTGATTGAACTGTCCGAAAGAGATATACGATCGGCTATTAAAAAGGTCGAGAAGGATATGAAAGACGCAGCCAGGGCGCTGGATTTCGAGATCGCGGCCGAGCTGCGAGATCAATTAAAACTCTTACATGAAAGAGCTGCGCAATTGCGAAAATCAAGCTAGTTGAGCTTTTTGCTGCTTTGCGCTTTTCTTAAATCTGACGTTACAAAGTGAGCACGATCCCAGATACGCACTTATAGTGTAGTTACAGTGTTGCCAAGTTATGGCCATGCTGGGACGTTTGCGGGCTCAGGGGTAGGCACTCTCATTCCTTGTATATGACGCTTCTGCAATGAAGTTGAAGCGAAATGTTATGGAAATGTATACAACCCCCTTGATTTCGCAAACCCGAGCATACGATAAATCCACGAAGCAACACCGCAAACAACGCCGCTAGCTCACTCCCACATTCAAACAAAATGGTCCTAACGGGGACACCAAGTTATAAAAGCCTGGATGTGAATGGACAGTTAGCCGCTTAACCACTCGAAGCTAGAAGAAGAATAAGAGCAATCTCACGAGGAGTCTTAATGGCTAAAAGTAAGTCCCCGGATACCGACCGTATCGCCAATCCCGTCCTTATCGAAGACGAGAACATGGCAAAAAGAAACGAACTGGAAGAACTCGATCTTATTGACGAGACTGACGCGTTCACAATCCTTGACGATGAAGAAAACGACATGGATGACGATGATGAGCCTGTTGAGCTCCCCTCAACACGTGAAATCGCCACCGAAGATTCCGTACGTTTATATCTGAGAGAAATCGGCCGCATCCAACTACTCAAACCAGACGAAGAAATTGAACTGGCCCGCAAAATCCTTCAGGGCGACATGATGGCAAAACGTAAGCTGGTGCAAGCCAACCTGCGTTTGGTCGTGTCCATCGCTAAGAAGTACATCGGCCGCGGCCTTTCATTCCTGGATCTGATTCAAGAAGGCAACCTGGGTCTCATTCGCGCCTCCGAAAAGTTCGACCATGAGCGTGGATACAAATTCTCCACATACGCCACATGGTGGATTCGTCAGGCCATCACCCGTGCTCTCGCCGACAAGTCGCGCACAATCCGCGTACCTGTACACATGGTTGAGACCATCAACAAGCTCAAAAAGGTAACCCGCCAACTGGCACAGGAACTCAACCGCAAGCCCACCGAACAAGAGCTGGCCAAATCAATGGACGTCTCTATCGTCAAGCTGCATGAGATCATCAAAGCCGCCAAAGAGCCAATCTCTCTGGAAACTCCAATCGGTAAAGAAGAAGATTCCCGTCTGGGAGACTTCATCGAAGACGCTGAGACCGATCGTCCCGAAACAACTGTTACACATGAGCTTCTGCGCCAGGACCTGGCAAAGATGCTGAACGAACTCACTCCTCGTGAGCGCGATGTGTTGCGGCTGCGTTTCGGCCTCGATGATGGCCGCCAGCGCACCCTTGAAGAAGTTGGCCAACTGTTTGCCGTAACCCGCGAACGCGTAAGGCAGATAGAGTTCAAAGCTCTGAGAAAGCTCAGACAGCCGGGAAGATCTTCCAGACTGCGCGAGTATCTCTAAAAAAAATAAAAGGCCCGGGCACTGCTCGGGCCTTTTGCTTTACACTCATTGGATACATTGCCAAGAATAACTGGCAACCCTTTTGCATTCTAAGAAGGTCCCTATGAAACCTAGCGGTCAGCTCAATCACAGCGGTACAGACTCGGATCTGGAATTCGCCCTCGAGACACAGTCGGGATTCCTCGTTGTTGTCAAGGGATCGGGTAATGATGGTCGGGTAGATCTGGCAGTACGTCGCCGGGTAGGTACTCCGCCTTCCAGCTCTATTGCCCTGGCCCCGGACGAAGTCAAAAGATTGATCAATTTGCTGGGCGAGCTTTCGCCCATGGCCCTGACCGAGCGCGACAAAATGCTTGTCGGCAGGGCCCGTGACGCTTATCTGGACGACCTTATGGGTCCGGAGCAAAAAGCCGAGCCCGAAAACGCCGAACTGGATCTCTTCATCGAACGCGACTTCCCCGAGCTGGCAAACAAGCGCAAGAAGCACAACCCGCCCAGGACTTTCCTTGGCGCCGCCTCGGGCGATCCCTTCCATAAATTTCAAGCAGCTATCGCCGACCTGCAGGTGAAACCCCGACAATTTGCCATGGCGGCTGGCGCAATAGCCATAGTCGGTGTGCTGGTACTGTCAGCAGTGGCGTTTCTCAGCTATAAACCCTTCGCCTCCCACAAAAGCGCAGAAGTCGCCCCTGTGGCTGTTTCGCCCTCGGCCGGCATTGAAGATTTCTCCAAATCCTTCGTCCTGAAGATGCTGACCTTCAAGAAGGACTCCTATCGTCAGGCCCAGGTCCAGGCTATGGCGCAGATGACGCCGGAACTGGCGCAAAAATACTGGATAGAGACAGGCTTTCCTCTGACCCGCGCTCAATTGCGGGCCATTCCCCAGGACCAAGAAGTGATCGTCTCCAACGCCACAGCCGTACCTCTGGGCGATGGGGTCTATCAGGTGGATGTGACAGGTCAGGTCCTGGCCAACGCCGGCGCCAAAAATCTGCCGCTGCACATCAGACTGACCGTTTCAAAGGATCAGGCAGACGGCAAATTTATTGTGTCTGAGCAGAAGGACCTTTCTTCTTCGCCCGAGCAGTAACAATTGCAGTAACAACCAGTGCGATGACCATGCCCGTAGAATCTACGAGCACGTCATAGAAGCTTGAGCTGCGCCCGGGGACGAAGGCCTGATGCCATTCGTCCAGACAGGCATAGGCAAAAGCCAGGCCGAAGGCCAGAATATAGGCCAGCCGGGGCTTGAGCGAAGCTCCCCGGGCGGCGGCAAAAGCCAGCATTGTGCGCAGGTAGAGCCAGGCCAGCACCCCAAACTCGGTCACATGCCCCAGTTTTCGCACCGGCACATTGGCGCTCTCACCCAGATATGCTTCGGTTATGCGTCCGCTATACGCCTGGTGTGAGAAGGCAAAAATCACCGCCATCCACACAAACGATATGAGCAGGTAAAGCCTGGCTCTATTTAGTTCTGATTTGCCGTCGGTTTGCATCACTTTTGACAATATAACGCCACAGGCGATCCTGTGCTTTAGAGATACCAATTCTGGCGGTGGCCAGGATATCGCTCTCGGCCACGGTCTTGCCGGGAGCAATATAGAGCGGCGAAGCGCTGTCGAAAAGGGCCAGCCCGTTGTGGCTCAAGTCAATTTGCAGGCCGCGGCAGAGTTTGCCCGGACCATCCAGATTTTCGCCCTGGACGCCACGGATCAAAACCGCCCCGGCGACGCCATCCAGCTCAGTGACGGCGTTCAGGCAATGATACATTCCGTAAATGAAATATACGTAGGCATGTCCGGGAGGCCCAAACATAATGGCCGAGCGCTTTGACGGTCCACGAAAGGCGTGGGAGGCGGGGTCATCTTGAGTGTAGGCCTCGACTTCGACGATACGGTGCTGGGACAGGCGGCCGTCGGACAAGCGCCTGACCAGGTTTTGACCGAGCAGGGCGCGGGCGACTTCCACGGTTGGTCTTGCAAAGAAGGACGGAGGCAGGCTATCTGTCATATATACACGCGGTAAATGATTACCAAAAAATCTTTGATTAATGCCGGAAGTCGCTAAATACGCGACAATTGAGTGGTTCGGAAAAAATTCGACCAACACATTATCAGGTATTTTGCAGATGTGCGGCATTGTAGGCTATCTCAATTTAAACGGTGAGCATCTCGCTCCCAAGCACGACCACCTCCCGGCCATGTGTGACAGCATTGCCCACCGAGGTCCGGACGAAGAGGGTATGAAGCTGGTCGGTGCAGCCGCGCTCGGCATGACGCGACTGGCGATCATCGACGTCTCCGGCGGTCAACAACCAATCACCAACGAAGACGGCAGCATCTGGATCGTCTTCAACGGCGAGATTTACAACTTCCAGGAGCTGCAGGAGCGGGTCCTGGGTCTCGGGCACACGCTCGTAACCAAGTCGGACACCGAGACCATCGTCCACCTCTACGAAGAGTATGGAGTGGAGTGTCTGCAGTTTTTAGAGGGCATGTTTGCCTTTGCCATTTACGACACCAAGAAAGAAAGACTCTTTATCGCCCGCGACAGAATGGGTGAAAAACCGCTGCACTGGGGCGTTTTTGATGGCACTCTGATCTTCAGTTCTGAAATCAAAGGCATTTTGAGCCACCCCAAAGCGACGCGCGCCCTCGACATTTCCGCCATGCAAAAGTACATGGCCCTTGAGTATGTGCCCAATCCGCAGTCAATGTTCAAAGACATCAACAAGCTGCCACCGGCGCACTTTATGCTCGTGGAAAAAGGCCAGGTAAAAGTTGACAGATACTGGCTGCCCTCGATCAAGACCGAGGACATGTCCGAAGACGAAGCCGCGTCTGAAGTGGTGCGTCTGCTCAAGCGCTCGACCGAGCTGCGCCTGATTTCGGAAGTGCCTCTCGGCGTCTTCCTCTCCGGCGGTATCGATTCGTCCTGTATCGCCGCCTTTGCCGCGCAGCTGAAATCGGACCCGATCAAAACCTTCTCCATTGGCTTCGACGATCCGTCCTTCGACGAGTCCATCCACGCCCTGGCCGTGGCCAAGCACATTGGCTCCGACCACGAAGTGGTGACATTCTCGCCCGATCTGGCCTTCGAGACCCTGAACGAACTCTGGGGCATCCTCGATGAACCGCTCGCCGACGCCTCTATCGTGCCCACCTATTTCCTCTCAAAAATGACGCGTCGCCACGTCACCGTAGCCCTGGCCGGGGAAGGCGGAGACGAATTGTTTGGCGGCTATCCCACCTATTACGCCCACAAGTTTGCGCCGATGTGGCAGCTCATGCCTTCGGCCCTGCGCGAGCAGATGCTTGAGCCGGCGCTGAACGGACTGCCGGTTTCGCTGAACAATTTGAGCCTGGATTTTAAGGTCAAACGCTTCATCAGCGCCGCCGGTCTGCCGCCGGTGCGCCGTCACCTGCGCTGGATGGGCTCGATTAAACTCTCCGAGCAGGAGCATCTGCTCAACAAAGAGTACCGGGCTCTGGCCACCGACACCAATGAAGAGTCGCTCTTTGATAGTTTGCCACTCGTATACCGAAACGGTAAGAGCAACGGCAATGGCCACCAGGGCGGCTTCAACCGCAATGCCATCAACGATGTGGTCAACAACATCATGCGCCTGGATATGACGACCTACCTGCCCGACGACCTCCTGGTCAAGTCGGACCGCGCCTCCATGGCCGCGTCGCTGGAAGTGCGCCTGCCCTTCCTCGCCTATCCATTGGTGGAGTTCGCGCTCAAAATGCCACCGGCTCTAAAAGTCCGCGGCACGACCACCAAGTATCTGCTGAAAAAGGCCGTATCGCCTTACCTTCCCGACTACATCATGAAGCGTCCCAAGAAAGGTTTCGGCATCCCGGTCGGCAAATGGATCCGCCAGGAGTTCAGACCGGTTGTTGATGAGCTTTTGAGTGAGTCTTTCATCAAGCGCCAGGGTATATTCAACTGGGTATACATCAACAACTTGTTAGCGGAGCACATGAGTCAGAAGGTCGATAGACGGAAGGAGTTGTGGACAATCCTGATGTTCCAGTGGTGGTGGCGCAAATTCTTCTAAGTAGCGCTGAAGTTTCGTCCGTTTTGTTTTAAGGAAGCCTGTGAGCGGCACCGAACACATTTTTCCAGAGTCGCCCCGAACGCCCAGCAGAGAAAAAACTCTGGACGCGGTAGAGAAACACATCTGTCAGGTGCTCGGTTTTGATTTTGGCTTTGTTGACGTCGTCTCCGGTCACGAAATAATCAATCTCCACTATTTCTCGGCCTCTCCCGACGAGGAGCTTCTGTCGGCACGCAAATTTGCAGCCGATCTCATAGATGAAAACAAACAACCACTGGCGGTGGCAAACACTCTGACGGCGCAAAAGGTTAAGCAGACTCAGAAGCCCTGGGTAGGTCGCGCTTTTATCAAAGGCAAGGACAATGGTGCCTCTCTCAATCCTGGAGATGCCGTCGAGACGGAAGAATTCCCCTACGTCATCATTCCAGTACTCGATGACCACACCAATCAGCAAAGCCACGTTATCGGTCTTTTGCGCATAATCAGCTTTGACTCATCGCGCGAAATCTCCAACCAGGACATAAGCAATCTGCGATCCATGGGCGAGCAACTGGCTTCGCGCTCCCAGGTATTTCAAGACGGCTTCCACGAGCCTCTGCCTACCCTGGCCGACAAAGTCGCCCCCGAGCATCGCCAGGACCTGCACGAGCGCGAACAGGTTTTGATCCTGCACTCCAATCGCGTTATTCGCCGCCGCTTCTCGCGTATTTTGTCCGAGCGTTACCGGGTGCTGGAGTCCGATTCGGAAGAAAAATCACTGGAGCTTCTCTCCACCCAGCGCATCGACATGATCATCGTCGACAGCAATCTCTCCGGCACTTCGGGCTTTGGCTTTTGCAAAGTCATCAAAGAATCGCCTCAATGGAAGCAAGTACCTGTCTTGATTGTCACCCCCGACACCAATCCCACTGCCCGGGTCGAAGGTCTGCAGGTAGGAGCCGACGACTGTCTCTCCGACAGTTGTTTCGACGCCGAACTCCTGGCTCGGGTGCAATCATCCATTCGCCATCTGCGCACCGAAAAGGAACTGGCGGTGCAATTGCAACTGCTGGAAGATTACGCACAGAAGCTGGAAACAGCACACGAACAGCTGTCCCAGGACAGACAATCGCAAGTGCAGCGCAACAACATGCTTGAGCAATTGCGTCGCGATTCCGAAATCAAAAGCAATCAGGACTCGCTCCTGCACCGCATCAGCAACACCATTAGAAGCTCCTTTGCCATCAAGGAAAATCTGGGCGAGATGCTGGAAGAACTTTCCGGCTGGTTCAGCCTGGACTGCTGCTTTATCGTCCTGCCCTCGGACGAAGAGCCAGACGATGCCATCCGTCTGGAATTCGCCAGCGACGACATATACAAAGTGATTGAATTTGATCGCGACTTAAAAATGCTCGATCTTTTCTCCAAAAATTTCAATATCGACCAGACACTTATAGTCAACGACGTCAGCAACGACAAGCGACTGGAGCCGTTCCGGCAGGAAGTGCTTTCCGGGTACAACATACTTTCGCTCTTCATCCTGCCTGTTTATTACAACGAAAAGCTGCTCGGCATTTTGACCGGTTATCGCGGGCAGATACAGGCCAATTGGAATCGCATCAACGAAGGATTTTTGAAATCGGTCGCCGACCAGGTGGCCTCCGGCGTCACCAATGCCAGACTTTATGCCAGAGTACAGAGACAAGCCACCACTGATGGTTTGACCCAGCTATTCAACCACCGCACCGGCCAGGAAAAGCTGACAGAACAATTGCGTATGGCCGAACGCTATGGCCGCAGTCTGGCTGTGGTTATGATCGACGTCGACCATTTCAAACAAATCAACGACAATTTTGGCCATCCCGTCGGCGACACGGTACTGAAAGCGGTGGCACGTCTGATCAAGAGCAATTGCCGTGACGTTGACTTACCGATCAGATATGGCGGTGAGGAATTCCTTGTTGTACTGCCGGAAGTAAACAAAGAAGGCGCCCATGTGGTGGCCGAACGTATCCGCAAGAGCCTGGCGCAGGAAGTGATCAAACACGAGAGCATATCGCTGACGGTTACGGCCAGTCTTGGTATCGCTACTTTCCCCGAGCACGCCATGGATCAGCACCACTTACTGGAGCTGGCCGACAAAGCCCTGTACCTTTCCAAACGACTGGGCCGCAACCAGGTGCACACCGCCAGCGACCTCAATTTTGACCGCAATCTCATCGCCAACAAAGAATCGGCCGCCCCCAGAGACCAACAGGTTGTGCTGGATGAAGCCAAGGCCAAGACCGAAGACAATCGTCTCCAGTCCTTTGAACCGCCGACGGTATCAGCGGATGCCCAGACCCGGGAAGAACTGGTGCCTGAAGTGGTAGAGATGGTCAAGACTCTGGCCCAGAGCCTGTATTCGCGCTCGGATTACAACAAGCAACACCATCTGGAAGTAGCCCGCATGTCCGAGTTGCTGGCCAAAGTAATGGGGCTTTCCGGCACACAAATTGAGCAGATTCGACTTGCGGGCCTGCTGCATGATGTAGGCACCCTGCGCCTGCCCACCGAGCTTCTGGCCAAAGAAGGATTTTTTACCCAGGACGAGCGCAACCTGATAAACCAGCACCCGATGCTGGGCGCTGACCTTCTGCGTCCGGTGCGGGCCCTGAAAGAAATCTGTGAAATCATGGAAAACCACCATGAGCGCTGGGATGGACTGGGCTATCCCCGCGGACTGAAAGGCGAGGAGATTCCCCTGCCGGCTCGCATAGTCTCGATTGTCGACAGCTACCACGCCATGATTTCGGACCGTCCCTATCGCACGGCTCTCACCCCCACCCAGGCCATTCAAGCGCTAAAAGATGGGGCGGGCAAGCAATGGGATCCTTTCCTGGTGGATATCTTTATAGCTGTCCTGGCGAATTTAAGGCAGCCGGTGCCCGAATCTGAGCCCGAGGCCAGATAAGACCCTATTGACAAGCTTAAATATAAAGCTTAGTATCTACTCACCTTTATTCCGCAAAAGGCGACCGCTTTGGGTCAGCCGGGGCATATAGATGCTTGGGGACAAGGCCTTTACTATCATCGTTTTTTGTACATTGCCCTCGTCGGGGCAGGAGCAAAACTTATGAAGCTCATCAAGACTCTAGTTGCGGCATTTGCTCTTTTGAGCTTTGCGGCCCCGAGCTATGCTCAGGGAAGCATCATCAATCAGCTGGGCGCCCAGGCTCAAAATCTCTTCATGCCGAACGCCAACGGTAATCGACGCGGGGCTCTGCCGCCCGTCACCCTCGACAGTTTCGTCACCCAGGCCGGGGGAGCCGCCGACGCCATCTACGGCGACGAAGGCGATATCGACATCCCGCCTATTGATAGCTTCACCAAAGAAAACCGTATCAACGCCGGTATCTTCGGCCAGCGCGACGCCGGTCTCACCACCGGCCACGGCAGCTTCATGCCGGACGCCTGGGGCGCCGACGAATTCCTCGCCCCGCCGGGTGAATGGGGTTGGTCCGGAGCCCGTAACGGCAATAACAATCAAATGATTGAAGCCACCCAGCTCAATCTTCTGCAGGCAGCTGCCGGAGCCCTGGCACGGTCAAGCCTGGCCACCAATACATCAAACTCCAACATCACCTCCGGCGCCAATGTCAGCGGCTCCGACCCCAATGCAGTTCCAGCGTGGGTTTCAGCCTTTGGCAGCTGGGCCACGGCGGCCGTGCCCTATGCGGTCACCCAGGGCATGAAACCAGTCCAGGACAGCACCAACGGTCAGCTCATGGGCTGGCTGGCCCCCGGCGAATCGCTCAGCTCATTCCTGGCTGGTAATACCGGACGCCTTCTGCCTTCCGAAACCGCGGCCGCCGCGAAGATGCTGGCCAATCTGCCCGCCAATGGTGACTTTGTACTGCCCCTGCCATAGCCAGCGGGCTCTCGCCAAAACACGTTAAGAAAATCCATGCCCAATCAACAGTTTGGCAATTGTTGGTTTTGCCCCCCGTAGTGCGCCACCCGGCGATATAACGGATCTACCGGGCTGGGGTAGACGTGTGACAGAAGAGCACTCAAATCTTGGCGTGGACGCGCGCGCTCGCAGACGGCGGCTGTTCACGTTTTTAATCGCCACGCTATGCACGGGTGTCTTCGCCCTCTATCTTGCCCTGGCGCCGTGCAATCAAATGGACCTGGTAGACGCCACCGCCTGCCAGCCGATCAAGGCGCCGCCGGGACCGCCCAGGGCCTATGCTCTCCTGGGCAAGAAGGGGCAGGTTTGCTGGTTTGAGACCGAGAGAGCAGACCATAAGAAGGTGCGACTTTCGGGCCTGCTCTTCGTCAACGAGAAAGCCCGGGACATAATCATGGTCTCGCACGGCAAGGGCGGCAGTGTTGCCTTTGTCGCCAATGACTATCGCATGCAGACCTTTTTCCGTCAGGGTCATTCACTCTTCCTCTATGACTATGCGGGCTACGGCTCCTCCGAGGGCAAGGCGACATACGCAGGACTCCTGAGCGACGGCCTGGCCGCCTACGATTATGTGGTGAAACAGCTGCACTACACGCCATCACAAGTGGTGCTTTACGGCATCTCCATGGGCGGCGGCGTTACGGGTGAAATAGCCGCAAAACGGCCATGCAAAGCCGTTATACTCGACAGCTCATACACATCCGTCGAACGCTGGGCCAAGCAGGTCGTAGCCTTCATGAAGGTCTACCCGACTTTTTTATATCCACAGCCCTATTACGACAACACCGCCTTTGTCCAGGCACCACATGCGCCACTACTAATTGTTCACAGTAAAGAGGACCGGATGATTCCGCAAGAACACGCCCTGACCTTAAACAAACTGGCATCCTCTCCCACGACACTGGTCTTGCTGCAACACAGCGGCCATGGAGGCATGGCTCCGGAAGACTGTGAGACATTTTCCCGAGCAATAGACAGCTTCTTCGCATCATTGAATCCACCCACTGAAATTAGCAAGACCTGAGGTGCGCCCGTTGATAGACAGTTCCCGCAGGAGATTCTGGCGGTCGATGGCCGAGGTCAGCTTTGCCACATTCGTCTGGTCGGTCATAATTTTTGGCCTACCTACCTTTTTATTTTTCTGCCCGATACTCAATACCCCACTTGTCGACAAACTTGCCACCTGGCCTGTGCGCGAAAATTACTGGGTGGCAGCGCACGAATTTTCGGGCGTTCCCTGCGAGCAATTGACCTTCCCGGTAAAGGCAGAGGGCAAGACCTATCAACTCAGTGGTGCCTACTACAATCATCCAAAAGCAAAAGACATCATTTTGATCAGTCACGGCAACGGCGGCAGTCTCACACACTTGCACCGCATCACGCAAATAGCGCACATGCTTGAGGCGAAACACTCGGTCTTTATCTACGATTACGAAGGCTATGGAGTGAGTGAGGGCGAACCCAGATACACAAGCCTTGCCCGCGACGGTGTCGCCGCCTTCGATTTTGTCAAAAACGATCTCGGTTACAACACCAACCAGATTGTTCTTTACGGCATGTCCATGGGCACCGGCGTCAGCTGCGAAGTGGCCCGCGTGCGCGAACCCAAGGCGATAATTCTGGACTCCGCCTACACCCGCGCCGAGGACGTTGCAAAATGGTGGTTCCCTCTGCTGAAGATTTATCCCTCGCAGCTTTTCCCCGAGCCTCGTTATGACAACCTTGCCTATCTCAAAGGCAAACACCCGCCGGTGCTGGTCATAACCCCCTTGCACGACGGCACAGTACCGCCCGAACACGGCCTGACCCTGGCCCGCGAGGGTATGCCGCTGATTACCTCTGTGCCCATGCCCAACTCCGGGCACACATCGGTGGGCATCGGCGACGAAAATCTCTACGACAAATCATTGCGCGGCTTCCTGGCCCGGGTCGACAGCTATCAGCTGGCTCCCGGCAGTTCGCCGCTCATTTTTGCCGGCAAGATCGGGCACTAGCTCAGCCGTACCAGAACCAGTCATCGATGCAATTGGCGGCGCTGGAACGCGGTTTATAGTTGAAGGTCCGACCGTCAGTTTCTTGGAAACGCCGCCAGCTTTTGATAATGGCCTTTTGCACATCGGTCGGTGCGACAAAATCGGCATTGCGTGACATCCAGACCCCGAAGAAGTGCAGTTTGTGGCTGGGGTTGCTGTCGTGCATGTCCTGGTCAAAATCGAGAAATTGTTTTTCATCGGCGCTCAGTGCAGACCCGGTGGCGGCGACGAATGTGCGCCCGGTGATGTATCGCAATGCCCGGAGACAACCCACCACATGCCTTTCCCCGGTCGGTTTTTTGCCCTCAAAATAGGTACGCCTGGCAATGGGGTGCAACTCTGCCACCAGAAGGGCCACCGACCGGTGCGGATCCTGCGCCAGCAGGTCAAATCCGGCCGAAGGATCTTCGGATTTCAAGCCCACCTCAACAGCCGCCCGGCGCAGCTCTGACTCGTCAACAGCCATACCTGCATGACATGAAAATATCCAGCCGGCAACACCGAGTGCGGCACAAAATAGTTTGAACTGAGCAGGTCGCAAAATAAGACCTCACCGGATTTGGGAGTGTTTTATCGTAATATAGACTGATGCTGACAAGATTGTCCCTTTCGCAAAAAGTATTGTTCTTCCTGGCGATTTTGCTCGCCTTTCAGCTGATATTTATTTCCGCCCTGGCCTACCTGCAATTTGCTACGGAAGAACAAAACCGCAAGGCCTATCGCGCGCAAAATCTTGCACTGATAGTAAATAATCTCAGCACTGAAATCTACATCATCATGACCTCCTTTGACGGCGGCCAGTTGCTCAAAGAAGGTGAAAAGAGCTCAGACCGACTGACCGAGGCCCTGAAAAAAGGGGCGGTGCAATTTGCCCGACTGAAGCAGCTGACTCAGGACAACCCGGTCCAGCACGCGCAAGTATTGAAAGCGGAAAAAGCCCTGACCGGTGCGGCCAGCATCTTTGCTGCCCTGAAAGATGACTACAGACGCACAGGTGACGCAGGAGAATCGGGCAGAATACCCCTGTGGATTCAGATGCGGCATTTCTCCACCGTCGATATATTCAAGCTACTGCGAGAGATTGCCGACCAAGAACAGGCCATTGTTGAAGCCAACCCCGAAAAACAAGCGGCCTTCCGCTCGCAGCTCAGGACCTTGCTTTTCGCCTCTCTGGCCATGACAATTTTTTCCATACTGGCTCTGGCGAAATACATCATCACCAATATCACCGAAAGATTGGAAGTGATGTCCGACAATGCTTATCGCCTGGCCAGCAACCGACCTCTTAATCCTCCGATCGAGGGCAGCGATGAAATCGCAGTGCTGGACAGAACGTTTCACGACATGGCGGCATCGCTGCAACAAGCTGCTGAAAAAGAACGCGCCATTGTAGAAAACGCTCAGGACGTAATTTGCTCCTTTGACAATAACGGACGGTTCGTATCGGTCAACCCGGCGATCGAAAAAATGCTGGGTGTGACCGTGGAAGAGACGGCCGGCATTCAGGTCATGGAGTTGATAGTTGATGAGGATGCCAGCAAAGCCCTGGAGTACTTTGGCAAGGTGCAGGAAGGCAAGGAGACCGGCACTCTGGAAGTACGTATGCGCACCAAAAGCGGTGGCAGCCTCGACACACTCTGGTCGGCCTACTGGGCTGAGCAAGAAGACACACTATTTTGCGTCATCCACGATATGACGGTGCGCAAGCAGGCCGAGCGCCTAAAAGAAGAAGTAGTCGTCATGGTCAATCACGACCTGCGCACACCGCTGACGACAATTCAGGTATCGCTGGAGTTGCTCAAAGAAAGTGAAAGAGGCAGACTCTCACCCAAGGGCACATCCCTGATAGAGGCTATGTCTTTGAGTTGCAATCAGATATTGCGACTGACAAAGGATCTTCTCGATCTCGACCGGCTGGAATCGGGCCGGTTGGAATTAGACATCGAAAATTGCAATCTTGGGGTCATTGCCCAGCGCGCCATTGAGCTGACACAGGGCCTGGCCCACAAAAATCAAATAGTCGTCAGAACCGATGTACACCCACTGATAGTGCGCGGCGACTCACAGAGGCTGGAGCAGGTTGTAACCAATATGCTCGC
This sequence comes from Cyanobacteria bacterium SZAS LIN-3, assembly GCA_018266215.1. Classification (GTDB taxonomy): domain Bacteria; phylum Cyanobacteriota; class Vampirovibrionia; order Obscuribacterales; family Obscuribacteraceae; genus REEB67. Next base: position 16,322 of record JAFEAV010000058.1, read on the forward strand.
CAACGCCATGAAATATTCACCCGTAGGCAGCCAGGTACAAATCAGCGTGCGCCCCTCACTCGACCGTAAAATGGCCATGGTGGCTGTGAACGACCAGGGGCCGGGCATACCAAACGCCATGAAGAGTCAGGTATTTGACCGCTACAGACAGGTCAAGGAAAACCTCGGCCAGGTCAAAGACGGCAGCGGTCTCGGGCTGGCGATTTGTAAAGCTCTAGTGGAACAGCACGGCGGCAAGATCTGGGTGGAAGGCGATCCGGGACAGGGCTCGACCTTTATTTTTACTGTGCCGCTGGTTGGGTAAGGGGGCCGGTCAACCGATCGTCGGACTGGACGTAACACTATTTATGCCAGATAATCCAATTACACTGCCGAAAGCACGATCAGGTAAGAATGCAAAAGCTTATTCATCGAACTGGCCTGGTCGCGGCACTGCTGATAGTGCAGTGTGCAAACTCACAGCTGGAAGCATCTGGCTATCGCCGCATGTATTCATCGCAGGACGTGGAAGGTCTGGCTGCACATCTGGTTGAAACAGAGCACATGGAAGATGCCCAGAAGGTTCTCATACCGGCATGCAGTAAGCCCAGCGCCACCGGCACCATGCATGCGCTGCTGGCCAAAACCTACATGGATGATCCATATGAAACAGCCAAGTTAGCCGCCACTATAAAAAGCGAGCTTCAGAAGGCACTCAAACTTGATCCTGATAGCGGCGTTGTTTACCGCGTCTGGGCAGAGTTCTACAATCTACAGGGCGACTACAAAACAGCAATTGTCTATGCGCACAAAGCACTCGATGCCAAAAAGCCGGACAAGGACCTGGCTCTGCGTCAGCTGATCGTCGCCCACTCCAACTTAAAAGAGTACGATGCTGCGGTCAAATACTGCGATGAGCGCGCGAAATATTCAGGCAAGACGGACAGTTACTACCGATATAAGGCCACACTGCTGGAGAACACAAACAGGCTGCCGGAAGCCATTCAGATGTGGAGAGAGTCAATCAAGATCAGAAGTAACGACAACACAGTACAGCAGCTGGTTGATTGCCTGGACCGCGCAGGGAAAAGGCAGGAAGCGATCGTCGAATTGACCGGTCTGATCAAAAAGAATCCCTCTGATGATGAGGCGTATGCCAAGCGCGCTAAACTGCATGTGAAACTGAAACAGTACAAAGAAGCACTGGACGATTATTCGACCGCCATTAAAGAAGAGCCCTCATCCAGGCTATACAAGGAACGAGCTGAGCTCTATGAGCTGATGGGCCGGAAGAAAGAAGCGGCAGAAGATTTGATCAAAGCAAAAGGTGAGGACAACAAGAAGCTGTTCTAGCCAAAATCAAAGGCTGGTTTTGCCGCCAATTTCAAAAATCACCCGGAAAATCAGAAAACTGAGCTACGCTGAAAATTGTGGTTTGGGGACCACCCACAATTTGAGACTTCACGTAACCAGAGGCCATATCATGCATCCCGCTCAGGAACTCACCCCAAATACCCACCCGGACGAGGGCGAGGCGCTTGACGCCTATTCGCGCACCGTCATGGGTGCGCTGCAAACCGTCGGACCGTCAGTTGTCTTCATCCAGGTCAAGTCAAAGGCCCGCAATGGACAGGAGCGCGGCGGCAGCGGTTCAGGCTTTCTCTTCACTCCAGACGGCTACATCTTCACCAACAGCCATGTCGTCCATGGCGCCACAGAATTATCAGTCACGCTGTCCGACGGCCGGCAGGTCCCGGCAAGACTGATTGGCGAGGACGAACACTCGGATCTGGCTGTCATTCAAATCTGGGCACCAAACATCGCCCCGGCCGTGCTCGGCGATTCAGCCCAACTATCGCCGGGGCAGCTAGTTGTCGCCATCGGCAACCCCTTCGGATTTCAGAATACCGTCACGGCAGGTATCGTAAGCGCCCTTGGACGGTCGCTGAGAGCCGAATCGGGGCGTCTAATAGACAATGTCATCCAGACCGATGCCGCGCTCAACCCCGGCAACTCCGGTGGCCCGCTCGTTAACAGTCGAGGGCAGGTTATAGGGGTCAACACGGCCGTTATATTGCCGGCCCAGGGTATCTGCCTGGCGGTGCCGATAAACACGGCTAAATTCGTCGCTGTCGCACTCATACGCGATGGTTTTGTGCGGCGCGGATGGATCGGAGTGGCGGCACAAAACATAGACCTCTCCACGAGGTTGAGGCGCTTCCATCAAATCGAAAACAGCGGTGCGATCCTGATCATAGGCGTCGAGAAAAACTCGCCCGCGGCAAAAGCCGGGCTACGCGAAGGAGATGCACTGGTTGAGTTCAACGGTAGCGCCCTCAATTCAGTCGATGATCTCCATCGCCTGCTGCTCTCTGTCCGGGATGAACAGGAATGCAGCGCAAAGATAGTCCGACATTCGGAGCTTGTTGATCTGCAGCTTCATCCGGAGCTGAAGTAGTCTATGATTGATAAATGGTCCTGCCGGTAAAACAATCTCTTAAGTCAGATCTCTATCCAGCCATAATCCGGCCGATCGCCAGATTTTCGCTGGGCTTTATGACTCTAGGGGTAGCCTTTACCACCACAGCCCTGATCGCGTCCCACGGCACATGGACGAGCGAAAGCCTCATCTGGTCCTTTTGCGCTGTAGCCGACAGTGCCTGGCTGCTGGCTATTGTTTTAGAAAGAAGGAAGAAGGCGGGCTCTTTTAAGGCAGCACTACCACTCATTGCTCCAATCCTTACAACAGCGCTCCTGGTTGCAGGTATGCCGACAAAGTTCACTTTTAGTGTCGCGAACTTTCCCTATCTTTTTGCCGGTGGGCTCTTTTTCTGTGCCTGCCTGGATGGCTTCTGGCATTGCCTCACTTTTGTCTTCCCTGGCATAAACAGCCACCTGAAACAACTAGAAGAAGAGGCCGAAGCACAGAACAAAGAATGAGTTCGCGCGCGTCATAAATCGACGTTATATGAATCCTGACGCGCCGGCTGTGCCACACAACAGCCACGAACAAATCACGAATCTGACACGATCGTTCCATAGCATAGGGACATTCTCAACTCGACCGTACACTGCAAAAAGCACAGTGGATGAGGAGGTTACTAATGTCAATTGAACGCTGTGAGGCCACCGGTAGCGATCGAAGCCCGCAGAACCACTGCCAGATTTTGCCGGATTTTTCCGATACCAGGACACTTAGCGGCCCAGACGGCAAGCATGTCACAAGGGCGGCCGAGGCAGTCCACAACGGCTTTATGCACTTTGATGATCCCTATTCAAAAAACCAGTGTACGCCGCAGGAAAAAGACACTACATCTCAACTTGAAATATTGAAACTGGAGACGCAAATCTTGCAGTTAGAGCTGCAGCTCCTGCGCATAGAAAGAGAATTACTGCAAAATGATCAGCCTGGTGGCAAAAGCAATCCTCCCACCGACTCAGGACCGAAACCTCCAATAGATAGCGGACCGAAACCTCCGGTAGACTCCGGGCCCAAGCCGCCGACCGACAATCATTCGCCGAAGATGATCATTCCGGCTTACTTCCCACCTGGCTACAAGCACCAGCCCGAATGGGAAAAGATACTTACTAAAGCACCGGAAGGCAGCATCATCATCACTAATAACGGCAACGGTCCAGGACAATACGACAAAAACGTAGACTCGGTGGTCAATCGAGCGGTGGAAAAAGGTCTGAAACCGGTTGGCTATGTAGCCGTTCATGCGGCGCATAAGCCTATCGAAGACGTAAAAGCAGAAATTGACAAATGGTACAAAAACAATCCAGGCATCAAAGGTATATTTCTGGACGAGAGCGCAGCAAATATAAGCGGGAGCGGTGGATACAGCCACGACCCTAAAGTAGAAGCCTACTACAAAGCAATTGGTGATTACGTTCACGCAAAGGGCGGCATGGTCGTCATGAACGGAGCGGGTGCACCAAATCAGGATCTTATGAATTCAATCGACGTACAGACGACCTGGGAGACAAAATACAAGTGGTACCACAACCTCAAAGGTGACCAGGCGGGCTACAAACAAAATGGCCCCGAAGCCTGGCAGTCAGATTACTCAACGGATAGATTTGCAGCCATCGTCACCGGCGTAACGGAAGCAGATCTCGCCGCCGCCGAAAAATTAGCCAGGGATCGCGGTAACGGCTACATATGGGTATCTAACGATACCTACACCGACTTGCCCGAATACTTCGACAAGGAGGTCGCCCTGTTCTAGTCCGTCCTAACCCAGATCAAACATCGGCGTAGATAAATATCTCTCGCCGGTGCTGCAGGCCACCGTCACAATCGTTTTGCCTTTATTTTCCGGACGCGCAGCAACCCAGAGAGCGGCCTGGACATTAGCACCACTGCTGATACCAGCAAGTATGCCTTCTTCCTTAGGCAAACGTCTGCCCATGGCAAATGCTTCTTCATTGCTTACCTGAATCACTTCATCGATGACATCGAGGTCGCAATTTTTAGGCACAAATCCCGCACCAATACCCTGTATTTTGTGGGGACCAGGCTTAACCGGTTCACCGGCCCTGGTCTGAGTGATAACCGGACTGTCTTTCGGCTCGACGGCGATAATTTTCACATCGGGATTGCGTTCTTTGAGCACCCGACCAACACCGGATATGGTGCCGCCGGTGCCTACACCGGCGATAAATATGTCCACATTGCCTTCGGTATCTTTCCAGATTTCCTCGGCTGTCGTTTCGCGGTGGATCTTGGGATTGGCAGGATTGGAAAATTGCTGCAACATATAGGCTTTGGGCGTTGAAGCTACCAGAGCTTCGGCCTTAGCAATCGCACCTTTCATGCCCTCGGGGCCAGGTGTGAGCACAAGCTCGGCACCGAGCGCGGCCAGCATTTTGCGCCGCTCGACGGACATTGTCTCGGGCATGACCAGGATAATTTTATAACCACGCGCTGCGGCAACGAAGGCCAGAGCGATACCGGTATTACCGGAGGTGGGCTCAATAAGCGTACTCTCGCCGGGCTTGATCAGGCCTCTTTCTTCAGCATCGCTCACCATTGCCGCACCAATGCGGTCCTTGACTGAGCCCAGCGGATTCATTGATTCGACTTTGATCAGTATCGTTGTATCAAGACCCTGGGTCAAACGATTGAGTCGGACCAGCGGTGTGCCGCCGATTGCCTGGGAGAGATTCGCTTTAAGTGCCATCGGCTTTTTCTTTCTCTGCTTTCATAGATTCTGCCTGCTGCTCAGCCAGTGCTTTGCGTTCGGCAAGCTGTTTTTCCCCGATGTCCTTGAGGATTTTGCCCTTCTTGAACATTTTGTCGTCTTTTCTGGCCTGACCGTCTTTCATCATGCGATCGCCTTTTTCGATCAGGCCTCTGATGTGCTTGTCCATTTCTTTTATTTTTTTCTGGACGCGCTTTTCGTCAGCGGTGAAATCAGTCGGAGAAGCACCATTGGAAGTGGGTGCGGGCACAAGACCGGAGGAGGGACTGGCAGCCTTGGTGGTGCTGCTGTCATCCGGAGATTTGAGCTGTTGATTAGGGAGATTTGAGCCAAAGAAGTCATTGACCTGACTTGAGGCTGACTGGGCCAGCGCCGGGGCGGCTCCGCAGACAAGCGAGAGGGTAACTATTAAGTTTGACCAGCGGCGTGCATCTAACTTCGACATTCCATCATCCTCACATACTGACTTCTCAGTGTAACGCCCGGGAAGAGCGTCTGCTCTAACTAACACTAATTTTTACAGGCCGGCTCTTTTAAATAGGGAGGGCGCAGGTCAAGATTAAGCGCTTTTTCGAGTGCGTAAGCGGCCTTAACGACGAGCGAGTCGGAGACCGGCGAGCCCAGCAGTTGCAGGCCCACGGGCATTTTTGCTGTGCCCAGACCGGAGGGGAGGGAAATGCCGGGCAGACCCGCCAGATTGGCCGGGATTGTGGCGATATCACCAAGATACATTTGCAGAGGATCATCGGTTTTTTCGCCGATCTTGAAAGCACAGCTCGGCGCAGTCGGAGAAAGCACCAGGTCATAATTGGCAAAAACACCGGTAAAGTCCTGGGTGATGAGCCTTCTTACCTGCTGAGCTTTTTTGTAATAAGCGTCGTAGTAGCCGGAGCTAAGGGCATAGGTGCCAAGCATGATGCGTCTTTTTACTTCGCTACCAAAACCTTCATGGCGAGTATTCTGGTACATCGACAGGATATCGGCAGCTTCCTTGTCGCGCAGGCCGTAGCGCACGCCGTCAAAGCGCGAGAGATTGGCCGAGGCCTCGGCAGTGGCCAGAATGTAGTACACAGGCAGAGCATACTTGGAGTGTGGCAGTGAAATCTCATCCACCGTTGCACCAAGCCTGGTCAAAAGTTTGGCCGCTTCCAAAATTGAATCGCGTACATCGGGCTCTATGCCTTCACCGACGAGTTCTTTTATGACTCCAATTCTCAAACCTTTGAGATGCTCTTCCGGGCTTTCTTTAACCAGATTGCGCACAAAGTCGAAGGTCAACTGGGGATAATTTTTGGGATTGTTGTCGCGGTAAGGGTTGGGCAGCGATGTTGAATCTTTTGGATCATGGCCTGATACCGCCGCCAGTGTCATGGCGCAGTCCTCAACATTACGAGCGAAAGGACCGATTTGATCGAGACTGGAGGCAAAAGCAACCAGACCGAAGCGCGAAACCATACCGTAGGTGGGCTTCATACCGACCACACCGCAAAAAGCCGCGGGTTGACGAATGGAGCCACCCGTATCGGAGCCCAGGGCCGTCACGGCAAAACCGGCGGCAACAGCCGCGGCCGATCCCCCGGAACTGCCACCAGGTACGCAATCTAAATCAAAAGGGTTTTTGGTGCGCTTAAAGGCCGAATGCTCAGTCGACGAACCCATGGCGAATTCGTCGAGATTGGTCTTGCCGACTATGACCGCGCCGGCGGCTCTGAGATTTTGAATGGCGGTGGCTTCGTATTGCGAGGAAAAATCACCGAGTATTTTGCTGCCGCAGGAAGTTTTTACGCCCTGCACGCAGATATTGTCTTTGACCGCGACCGGCACACCGGCGAGCGGTCCGGTGGTTTTGCCGGCGGCAATGTCGGCATCAATTTGCCTGGCCTGGGCCATGGCCTGGTCGGCCATCGGCGTTATGAAAGCGTTGATGTCTTTTTCAAACTGATTGATCTGTTCAAAGTAGGCCTGGGTTATCTCACTCGCCGACACTTGCTTGCTTTGAAGCAGGGTTGTGAGTTCGGCGATTGATTTGCCAGGGGCAATTTTACTCATTGGGCGTTACTATCTATAAATTCGTCAGGCTTTAAATCGTTTGAAAACGAGCGAGCAATTGTGACCACCGAAGCCGAAGCTGTTGGACATAACTATGTCCACTTTGGCGTTATGAATGGCCTTATTGGGCACGTAGTTGAGATCGCACTCGGGATCGGGATCTTCTAAGTTTATTGTCGGCGGCAAAACGTTGCGCTCGATAGCCATGATGGCGACAGCCGCTTCAATAGCGCCGGCGGCGCCCAGGAGGTGACCGGTCATGGATTTGGTCGAGCTCACCGCCAGCTTGTGCGATGTAGCGTGCTCACCGAAGACCCGCTTGATTGCCGCTGTTTCGGCCTTGTCTCCCAGCGGAGTGGAAGTGCCGTGGGCATTGATGTAATCCATTTCTTCAGGCTGAATATTGGATTGCTTCAATGCAATGGTCATGGCGCGACCGGCGCCATCGCCGTCGGCGCGAGGCTGAACGATATCGTAGGCATCACCGGTGCTACCAAAGCCCGTAATCTCAGCGTAAATTTTTGCGCCGCGAGCCAGGGCATGGGGCAGTGATTCCATAATCAAAACCGCGCCGCCTTCACCCATGACAAAGCCGTCGCGTTTGATGTCGAACGGGCTGCTGGCCTTTTCGGGGAATTCATTGCGGGTTGAGAGCGTACGAGCAGAGGCAAATCCCGCCATGACCAGGGCTGCAATCGGGGCTTCCGATCCGCCGGCAAACATGACATCGGCCTCGCCGCGTTCGATGATGCGATAGGCATCACCAATGCTATTGGCGGAAGTGGCACAGGCAGTGACGCTGCATGTGTTCGGTCCCTTGGCACCGTGAATCATGGAGACCCATCCGGCGGCCATATTAACGATCAGAGACGGTACGGTGAAAGGCGAGCAGCGGTCGGGGCCCTTTTGCATCAGGACTCCGTACTGGTCTTCAATGACTTGGAATCCACCGGCGGCGGAACCGACGGCGGTGCCGACCCGCTCACCATCACACTTCGACAGATCAAGCTTGGAGTCTTCCAGGGCTAATCTGCTGGCGGCGATGGCAAAATGGATGAAGCGATCTGCTCGTTTGACCCACTTCGGCTCCATATAGAGCGTCGGATCAAAGTCATACATTTCAGCGGCAATTTTGCATGAAGGTCTGAGATGCTCGGGTATGCGGCGCACCAGATTGACCCCGGAGCGGCCGCTGACTATACCTTCCCAAAATTGCTCTTTGCCGGTACCGACCGAACAAATCGGCCCGATCCCGGTGATGACAACACGCTCTTTTGTCATTGTCTCTTTCTTCTGCCGGCTGAGCCGGTGGCCTCTATCTAAAAATCAGTCCAAAGTGGGCCCGCTCTTTTGGAGGGCCCACTTTGGAAACAACACTATGGCTGAGCCCGGGCACTTAGCTTATGGAACAAGTCCAAGCCAGTCCTAGAGATGGCCAGCAATATACTTGACGGCTTCACCGACAGTAGTGATCTTTTCGGCGTCTTCGTCAGGAATTTCCATTCCAAACTCTTCTTCCAGAGCCATAACAAGTTCTACTGTGTCTAGTGAGTCAGCACCAAGATCTTTAGTGAAGCTCGCTTCCATGGTCACTTCATCGCCATTGACGTTAAGTTGAGCCACGGCTACCTTCTTAACTCTCTCGAAGGCTTCCTTCTCTTCCATGAGTATCTATTCCCCTCAAAAACTGCACGTAAAACTAGTCTGGACACCAATGTGTGCCAAGGCTGACTAGAATATCACGTCCAAAAAACTAACAACGATTTGTGTAAAGGATCCCATTTTTATTCCGGGCTAATTAAGTGTATAGACCGCCGTTTACTTCCATCACCTGTCCGGTCACGTATGAGCCCGGCCCGGCGAAGAATACGACCGCCTTGGCGATGTCATCTGGTGTTCCCATGCGCTTCAAAGGTATCTTTTCAACGAACTTGCTTATAATTTCCTCACCAAGAGCCTGGGTCATCGCGGTGTCGATGAAGCCGGGAGCGACGGCGTTGGAAGTTATGTTGCGCGAGGCGTATTCAAGAGCCACGGTCTTTGTAAAGCCAATCAGACCGGCTTTGGCGGCGGCATAGTTAACCTGGCCAAAGTTGCCGTGCACGCCCGTCGTGCTGGCAATGTTGATGATGCGGCCGGAGCGCTGCTTGCTCATGACCTTGAGGACCGGCTGGGTCACTTTGAAGGCCGATGTCAGGTTGGTGTCGATGACCGCCTGCCACTGGTCTTCGGACATACGCATAAACAAGGCGTCGCGGGTTATGCCGGCATTGTTTACGAGAATATCGATGCGGCCCCACTTGGCGACTACCGCCTCAACCATTTTGGCCACGCTTTCGCTGTTGGTTACATTGCAGGCAATGCCAAGGGCCTGGCCGCCGGCGGCTTCGATTTCCCTGGTGGTCTGGGCGCAAAGTTCTTCATTGATATCGCTAATTACGACCTTGGCGCCTTCTTTGACGAGACTTTCGGCAATGGCGCGGCCGATGCCCCGGCCGGAGCCGGTGACTATGGCCACCTGGTCAGCTAATGTGCTCATTTCTAATCCCCAACTACTAATAAATGAATTGATACGAGTCATCTAATTTACTTGGTCAGGATCAAAATTCAAGCGGCCTGACAAAATCCTGAAGAGCAATCTTTACCTTGGTTTCCCAGGAATAACGTTTTAAACGTGGGCAAAGATAAAACTTGGTCCAAATGTCACGAAAGGGCAAATTTACAGGGGGGTTATTACGTAGTTGGAGCCCCGAAATACGCGTGACATGAACTACTTTCTCTATTAATCTCTTTACATAACCGGCGAGTCCAACAAAACCAAGTCCCAGAGAACTATCTCTCAAGGGACGGCTTTGACTCACTTGGAACCTGAATTGAATAGACCCGGACACCCCCGGACCTATCTATAGGACTCAAGTCGGCGCACAAAGGAAACTGGAGATAACTAATGGTTGACGCAAAACCGGCCCTCGACACCCCAAGCACCCCCACTCCGCAATTCAATCCAGAAATGAGCAACGCCCTGGCCGAAGTGCAAGCACTTACCGCCAGACCGTCCGCCCAACCAAAAGACAATCTGAGCAATCACCTTGCGGAGAATACCGAGGGCAGTGCTCTGGATAAGTCGCTGGCTGAAAGCGCAACCTTGAGACGTACAGTGGCGTTTGGAGAAGGGCTCGGATACGCGGTCCCAGGCGCCATCAAGGCGGCCACCCATGATTTGACCCATCCGATGGATCTGTTGGAAAAGGTTGGCATGGCGGCCACAATCGGTATGGGCATGCGGGTGTTGCTGCCGAAAACCGGTGCAGGTAAAGCTATTGTCGGTACGATCATGGGCATTTACATGGTCAAAGACGCCCTCCATCCGGTTGTAAACGGCTGGGAAGAGTCGGGCAAGGCAACCAATCTGGAGCAGGTAAATAAGGCTGCACAGCACATAGGTGACGGTCTTGGAGCTTTTGCCTGGGATGCTTATGTCGGTTCAAAAGTAGGCCTGAAAGCGGAAAATCTGACTGGAAAAGCCATGGATGGCGTTCTCGGCACGGCCAGATTCTCAGCTTTTGAAAAATTCAAAGTAGATATGGACGCCAGGTTCATCAGCAGGCCGATGGAAGCGGTGCTGTCGCCTCTGGCCAGAGCTTCCGGCTGGGCTTCTGAAAAGATGGTCCGCAAATCCGACGAGCCGCAGATTGCCTTCCAGGAAGTGAAACACAAATTTGCCGAAGTAGAAGCGCAAAATATCGCCCATGTGAAGGCCGTCGATATGCATCTCAAAGGGGTTGAAGGAGCCGACGGCAATCGCCTGGGCTTCAGCCAGACCCTCGACCTGCTAGAGCAGGGCCTTGATCCGCGCAAGATTGCCTCGCACGAAGTGGGGACTATCCTCGGTCAAAATGTCATGGAATACCCGGGCAACCGCGTAAGCCAGGCTGATGCGGTGATTTCGGAAGCGCTGACCAAGCAGGGCATAACCGCCTCCGGCACCGCCGGTGAGGCCGCCAACAGCCCGATGAAAGCCATTATGGGACCGAACGATGTGAGCGGACAGCCCAGCGGTTTTGACAAACCGTCTCAGGGCCCGGCCCCGGGCGGCGATCACGCCAAGCCCCCAACCGGAGACGCCACAGCCGGCACACCGGCCGGAGCCACCGATAAAACCGGTGGTGGTGGCACGACTCCGCCCAAGAAACCATATGTCACCAAAGGCGAACAGGAAGTAAACGCCGAAAACTACGCCAAACTGGCCGCCATGAACAAGACCATGATGGACGCATGGACAGACAAGCGTGTCCTGATTGAAGACGCCAAGGAAAGATTTGCCGGCCCCGTGCAGGCTGCAATCACACCGGAATACAAAAAGATGGATCCCGGTTACATCCTGCCGCGCAACCAGATGATGCAGATAGCCAGCCAGATAGCCAGCGAAGAAGACCTCAAGTATGTGATGCCGCTCTTCTCGCGCTTCTCCATGGCCGCCACCCAGCACATCTCCGACGGTCTATCCAATACCGCCGCCTGGAAGTATCAACTGGACCTGATGGCTCTGGAAACACACTCCGAGCTTGTGCGAAACATGAAGAAATCGGGCATCGATCCCGATGTCGTGCTGCGCTCCAAGAATCCCGCGGTCTTCTCGATATCGCACGACGGCGGCGCCGGTCCGCACACGATGCGACAGATAGACAATGTCTGGAACGTTGACCACGTGCTCTATCCGCGCAACATGGTGGACACAAGAAGCACCACCGCCAGCGGTATCTATGGCCACGAGCTGGGACATGACCAGTACGGCGGCATCCTCAAATTTGACGAATCAATCCGTGAACAGGTAATCACCGATGCCGTAGCCAAAGGACTGGGCAGCCGCGCAACCGAAAAAATCCACATGCCGGGCGTAGGAGACGTCACGAAGCAAGAATTGATCGAAGCGATATTCAAGGCTCAGGCCGACGAAAATACAGCCGACATCTGGGGCGCGGCCTGGACAGGCCACAACTCCGGCGGCGCTCTTGGTCTCCTGCTGCAATCCCTGAGAAAGGGCGGTCAGCTGGAAACAAGAAACGTCTTCGGTGCTGAATTCAAGGCCGATGACAATCCGTTCGGATTTGAAGTACATGCCTTTGACGCACTCAGACCCAAGATCGTAGCCGCGGTGATGAAGGCCCGCGCCAACGGTGACGCTAAAGTAATCGAATACGCCAACGCCCTCGAGCGCTACGCTGATGAGGCCAGCAAGCCGGGCGACTACGTCTTCGCCAATATGGACAATCCGGGCGAAACCGTCACTATCCCGCGTAGAGACATGGAGGATGTCGTACCGCACCTTATAGACGCTCAGCTCAACACCAAGCTTTCGGCACTGCAGGGCCACTCCTTTGCCGAGATCCTGCCGGACCTGCCGGCCAACATGGCCAAGATGGACATCCTGGCAGACCTCATGGTCGACGCCATCGCCAAGAAGAAAAAGCCCAGCGAAATACCGTTCGATGTCTCGCAATACAGCATCATCCAGGTATTCGGTGCCGGTCTGCCGGCGGCTTCCCGACTGGTGGCCAAGGGCATGGATGCCACCGAAGCCAATACCGCAGTCAACCACATGTCCGACTACCTGCGTGGTCTCTACCACGGTAATGACCCGCACGTTGACCCATTAAAGCCCTCGGCGCTGCAAACAATTCGTCTGACTTCGCCCAAATCCTTCATCTCGGGATCGAGCATGGCAGGCCGCGATATAGTCCACAACACCGGACAGGTCCTGGCCCGCACGCCCCAACTGGGCGACTGGCTGGCCTCCAAATCCACATCATACACAGCCCGGGTAGGAGTGGTAGCCGTAGACAACAACTACAGAAACGCCATCACCGCTCAATCAATTGCATCAATCGATCTGACGCCCAAGACAGTCATTGTCGGTCAGAACGATGATGCCCGCAAAAAGCTAAATACGTCGATAACTGATTTGACGTCCCTGGATAAGACCAAAAAGGAGGTGCTCAGAGGCGCTGAGAGACAGTAATTAAATAGGCCGCAGTGTACGGAAAAGCTAAAAAAACCGCATAGCCACCAAACTGAATAGCCAGCAAAAGATACTCCAGCGTCGATCCAGGTCTCATATTATGCCGTAAGGCGGGGGCTTCATGCCGACTTTTGATAAAGCCGACTCGAACCTTATCGACAATAAAATAGAAGAAAGCGCCGCCTTCCGCCGAGCCCTTGCATTCGGAGAAGGGCTTGGTTATGCCGTACCAGGTGCGGTCAAGGCCGTGGTGCATGACGTCTCTCATCCGGTAGAACTACTGGAGAAAGGCGCCGTTGCAGCGTCGATAGGCGTGGGCCTGCGCGTGCTCCTGCCGCAAAGCGGGGCGGGCAAGGCGATTGTATCGGCGGTAATGGGCTATTACATGGTGCGAGACGCGGCCCAACCGTTGCTGAAAGGCTGGGAAGACGCAGGCAAAGCGAAAAATATCGACGAGGTACACAGTGCCGCCCGTGGTATCGGCGACGGTCTTGGTGCCTTCGCCTGGGACTCCTACTTCGGCGCCAAAATCGGTCTGCGCGCCGAGAAGCTAACAGGTTCAGCCCTGAACGCCGGCCTGGGGCAGGCCAGATACGCGCAATTTGAAAAGCTAAAAATAGATCTCGACGCCAAATATATTTCCGCTCCTACCCAGTTTGTGCTGGCACCTCTGGCCAGAGCGAGCAACTGGACCTCGGACAAACTGGCCGAAAGAGCCCTGGCGAGGCAGAAAGCAGCCGAGGGTGACATTGACCTGGAGCAGATCAAAACCAAACTTAAATTTTCCCATGACCAGCACCCTCACACAGTCGCGGCCGTAGATATAAGCCAGATCGCCGACCTGCGCACACCAACGGGTTTAGAGCTGAGCGGCAAGCGGACCTACAGCAACAAGGCCGAACGAGAAGTCAACGTAGCAAACTACAGCAAGCTCGCCGATATGAACCGCGACGCTATGAAAGCCTGGACAAATGAGCGCATCCTGGTGGAAGACGCCAAAGAAAAATGGGTCGGTCCGGTGCATGCTGCGATCACCCCCTCCTACAAAACAATGGACCCGGGCTATATTTTGCCGCGCAACCAGATGATGCGCATCGCCAGTCAGATCAAGACCGAAGAGGATCTCAAGGCGGTTTTGCCTAATTTCTCACGCTTTTCCATGGCTGCGGTGCAACATATTTCCGCCGGACTTTCAGCTACCGCCTCACTCAAATATCAAATGGATCTTGTGGCGCGCGAAACGCACACGGCACTGGTGCGCAACATGGTCAAAGCGGGCATCAATCCGGACAATGTTTTGCGCTCCAAAAATCCGGCGCTGTTCTCTATCTCCCATGACGGCGGCTACGGGCCGCATACGATAAAGCAGGTCGACCAGGCCTGGAATCTTGATCATGTGCTCTATCCGCGCCAGATGATCGACACCAGAAGTGTCACCGCCAGCGGCATTTATCAACACGAGCTGGGACATGATCAATACGGCGGCATCCTCAAATTTGACCAGTCCATTCGCGATGAAGTGATAAACCGCGCCATCACCCGGGGTCTGGGCAGCAGGGCCAATGAACAAATATTTGTGCCCGATCACGGCTACATGTCCAAGCAGAAATTGATTGAGGCCATCTACAAGGCGCAGGCCGAAGAAAACACAGCCGACATCTGGGGAGCGGCCTGGACCGGCCACAACACGGGAGGTGCACTGGGCGTGCTCTTGCAGTCGGTGCGCGGCGGCGTGCTCGACAATTTTGGCCAGACAGCGGCGAAATTCAAAGGGCCGGACAATCCCTTTGGCTTCCAGCTACATGCAATTGATGCCATGCGACCGAAAATTGTCGCTGCCACCATGCGCGCCAGGGCCAATGGAGACACGCGGGTGCTTGATTATGCCGATGCCCTCGATCGCTACGCCGCCGAAGCCAGCGGCCCGGGCGACTATGTCTTTAGAAATATGGACAATCCGGCCAAAACGATAACCGTCCCGCGCAAAGATATGGAAGACGTCATCCCGCATCTGATCGATGCCCAGCTGCACACCCCCCTGACGGCACTGCAGGGCCGCACCTTCGCCGATATTTTGCCCGACCTGCCACAAAATCTTGCAAAAATGGATAATCTCGCCGACTTGATCGTGGACGCGGTCGTAAAAAATAAGAAGCCCGCCGAAATACCGTTTGATGTTTCGCAGTACAGCATCATTCAGGTTTTTGGCGCCGGATTGCCGGCAGCTTCCCGCCTGGTTTCACCAGAAATAGGCATGGACGCGGTACAGGCAAACACCGCGGTGAACAAAATGTCCGACTATTTGCGCGCACTTTATCAAGACCACGATCCCCACGTCGATCCGCTCAAGGTCAGCGTCCGGCACACTGTCCCCCTGACTTCGCCCAGATCGTTCCGGGCTACCACAAGCCAGTTTGCCGATGATCTGGCACTGAGCACAAGCCAGGTTTTGACCCGCAGCCGGGGATTGAACGACTGGCTGGGACAGAGGGCGGTGCCAATTTCTGCGGCATCGGCTTCGGCAACGATTGGCGCCGGTGTAGAAAAGAGGAAAGACAACTGAAAAAGCGTAAAGTTGATATCATGAGAAGCAACTTTCACTGAATTTCTTCAGGTAGTCCGGCGGAGAATAAACAGGTGCAAAAGAGGCGTTTTGCCGACCTGGCGTCTTTAACATTCAAGTCCCGTGCGGCAAGGTGCCTCACACTGGTGAGCCTGGCCGCAGGCAGCGCAGCTCTTCTGGCCCCGGCTTTGATCAGTCCGGCGACAGCCCAGGTGCCAAGCTGGGAACAGGCCGCAGCTCAGGCCGGCCCGCTTTACTCAAAAGCTCTACAATTTTTCGCCATGAAAAATTATCAGTCATGCATTGAATGCTGCAAGATGGCGGCAAAAGGCGATCCGCGCAATAAAAACATTCCCCATCTCTGTGCTCTGGCCTATTCTGAAATGGGCGATACTTACAACGCCAATATTCAATTTAGAGCGGCTCTTACCCTCGATTACAACTTTGTTGAATGCCACAACAACTACGGTATTTTTCTCAACAAAAAAGGCGAACCGGAAGAAGCGAAGAAGCAATTTAAAGAATGCATCCGACTCAATCCGCGCTATGCCAAAGCCTATTACAACCTGGGCTCCATTCTCCAGGCCCAGGCCGACCTCGATGGGGCAGTACAGCAGTACCGCCAGGCAGTGGCCATCGATCCTAATTATTTTGATGCCCAGCGGGATCTGGGACTGGTCCTCTTCCAAAAATTTGAACGCGGCGACTCGGGAGAAATCTCCGAGAGTTTAGACAAGCTGCTGGCGGCCGAGCGCCTTGTGCCGGACAATCCCATGATTCACTACCATCTCGGTTACATTTATTGCTGCAACGGCGACCTCGATGAAGGCGAAACTGAGTTGCGCAAGGCCCTGATGGCGGACACTCAGCTGGCCGCGGCCCACTATGAGCTTGGCCGCCTGCGCTATTTGCGCGGCGATCCTAACCGCGCCCTCTTTGAAGTAAAAGTAGCGCAGAAGATCAATCCCATGCTGGCCGAGGCCAAGAAATATCCAACGCTGGAGCGCAAGAAGTTGAAGGAACTCCAGGCCAAGTGCGAGGAGCTGACTGAAAATTACGACGATGCCATTGCCTCATGGAATGAAGTGGCTTCGCTCACGGCCAACAACGCCCCCATCAAGAAACACATGTCCGAAGTCTCACGAATGGCTAGAAATGGCGGTCGCAGAGACAAGAACGCAGCCGATCCGGCCGTGGTAAAGTCGACTATCGCCCAGGGTATTTCGGAAACGGAAGAGGGCAATCTGCAAGCGGCAACGCAAACTTTTACCAGGGCCTCCGAAATGGACCCGAAAAATTTCATCCCCTGTCAAAATCTGGGTTTGATCTATGAGGCTCAAGATCAGCTTGAACAGGCCATTCCCATGTACCAGAGAGCACTGGATTTAAAACCAAAATACGATGGACTCTATTACAACATGGCCTATGTTCTAGAAGGGCTCAACAGACGAGCTGAAGCTGGAGCCTGGTACAAACGATTTCATGATCTGGCCGGCAAGTATCCCTATGATCCCAAACACATAGTCTCCCTGCAGCAGGAAGACGCCCGGGTGAGGGCCCAGGAAGGCACGCACTGAAGGTGAATAAATGAGTAAGGCAGTTTCCACACTGACACTACAGAAGTACAAAAAGGACGGGCGAAAGATAGTCGCCCTCACGGCCTACGATTACTCCATGGCGAAAATCCTGGACAGAGCGGGGGTAGACGTGATCCTGGTAGGCGACAGCCTGGCCATGGTGGCACTGGGCCACCGCACCACCCATGCTGTCACTATGGATGAGATGCTACACCACACCAGAGCCGTCACCCGCGGTGTGAGCACGGCTATGGTCGTAGCCGACCTGCCTTTCATGAGCTACCAGGTAGACATCACCCAGGCCATCATGAACGCCGGTCGTTTCGTCAAAGAAGCTCAGGCCCACGCCGTCAAACTGGAAGGAGCAACCCGCCTCAATCTGGAGATAATCGAAAGGCTGGTGGGCATGGGTATCCCGGTAATGGGCCATCTGGGCTACACACCGCAGGCCATACACGGCCTGGGCGGAGCGCGGGTGCAGGGACGCTCGGCCGAGGATGCAATCAAGCTTATAGACGACACCAGGGCCCTGGAAATGGCCGGTTGTTTTGCCGTGGTACTGGAGATGGTGCCAACCATCGTCGCCAAGATAGTGACCGAAAGAGTCAAAATACCGACAATCGGCATCGGCGCCGGCAATGCCTGCGACGGTCAGATACTTGTTACCGACGACCTGCTGGGCAAATTTACCGACTTCCTGCCGCGCTTCGTGCGCCGCTATGCCGAGCTGTCTCAGGTCTGCGAAGACGCCATCGGCAAGTATGCCGAGGACGTCAAAAGCAAAGAGTTTCCCAATGCGTCCGAGGCATTTTTATTGCCCAAGGACGAAGAGGAGCTGCTCTATAAGCTTCTGAAAAAAGAAGGCGCCAGCGCCGGCGAAGTCTGCTGATTCTAGCGCCTAATTTTTTTGCGCTCGGAGCGCGCCGGTTCCAGACCTTCGAAGATTGCTTCTATGGCACCGCCGGCCTCTTTAAAAAGAAAATAGCGCTGCAATTTGCCCTTATCCGTGTAACCTCTGGGCAGGGTAAAGGTACTGTCGGTGATGTCGCGCCGCTCGATTGAAACGCCGCGCACAACCCAGGCCACATTGCCTCCCACCTGATATTCCAGACACTGGTACAGGCAGCCCGGTAAAACCGGCATACAGACCACAGCCGAGATAACATCCGAGATCGGCGCCGGCAGGCCCAGATCCATTGTGCGCACTACAACCTGGGTGGTGTCGACCGCTTCAGCCGTCTGGAAAAGTTCGCCCGGTCTGCGGCTGCCGGGATAAATGTAGTCCCAGCCACCCACGCCCAGACGAGAAAATTTCACCGGACGCACCCTGGGCTTTTTGGAAAAATCCAGTGAGGCAGCCGTGCCTATCACTCCGCGCATGGTCTGAACAAATTCTTTGCTGGAACAATGGGCAATTTCTCTGGTCTTGTCACGGAATGCATAAACGGTCCAGTCGGGGGCCTTGCAAACCAACGTATAGCCGCCCACTGCATTGTAGAAACGCAGCCCCTTAGGGGTCATCAGCGCTTCATTGACGCCACCCAGGGCCGATTGGATTTTAAGACAATAACCGTCAGGCGCCGCCACAGCCGGCAAAACACAGCCCAGTGCCATAAGCAAGCAGAGGAGTGTGAACCGGACCTTGATCACCTTCAGCAGGTGCCGCAGGAATGAGAACTGCACGAGCCACAGCTGTGGCCGCCGGATGAAGAAGATGCTTTCCTGGCCGAGCCCTGACCGACATCGGGGGTGGTGCCGCCGGAGCGGATAAACATATTCCAGATGCGCGAGACATTGCTTGAGCCACAGGCCGTGCAACTGGTCTCCGAGCTGTCGCTCATCGAGCGCTCGACGGTGAAAGGTTCACGACATTCCTGGCAACGATAATCATAGCTTGGCATAATGACAGGTCCTGTTATTTGGTTTCCGGAGCGGGGGTATCCTTTGCAGCGGGCGCCACAGTCTGGGTCGCCGCACCCTTTTCTTTGTCCTTATCGGACTTCATATCGAGTTTGCCGGTGACGAGCGCGGTCACGTCATTGACCATCACCACCACCATCAAAGCCAGGAGACTGAGGAAGCCCCATTTGACTATTTCACCCTGGAATTTTTCTTCCATGGGCCTGCGGCGGATGGCCTCAATCGTCATGAAGGCCAGATGGCCGCCATCGAGGGCGGGCCAGGGCAGCAAATTGACTATGGCCAGGTCCATCGAAATCAGAATCGTGAACATATAGAGCTGCCGCCAGTCCTGCTGGGCGATGTCGGCGCCTATCTTAATAACGGCCAGGACCCCGTGAAAATCCTGAATACCCGGCTGGGCCTTAGGTGGAGCGCCCTTGGGCTGGGGTTTGGGCACAAGGTTGGCAAACATGCCGCCCATGGCCTGCATCATGCCCCAGGTCTTGCTGGAGAGCTCCCCGGCGGCCATACCGGCCATCTGCAGGGGCGAACCCTCGACCTTTTCATACTTTGTCTTCTCTGTGCCGCCCAGCTGCATGCCGACGCGACCTTCGTCGTTTGTGGTCATGGGCAGATCCAGGGGCTTGCCCGCCCGCACCATGTGCAGCACGACGGGGGTGTTCTTGCGGCCGCCGAGGTAGGCAACCACGTCTTCGGGGCTGGTCATGGGGGTGTCATTGATTGACACCAGCTCGTCTTTGGGCAGGACGCCGGCCCTGGCGGCGATGGTCGTCTCCGAAGGCAGGGCAGTGACCATGGCTCCCGGTATTGGCTTGCCGATGCTGTAGAGCATGACAAGCATCACCAGGTAAGCAAAAAGAATATTGAATCCGACACCGGCGAAAGCGACGATCATGCGCTGCCAGATGGGGAATTTCTTGAAGGGCTCCAGTTTCAGACCGAAGACTTCTTCGGAGACATTGGACTCATCGCCGAGTTCGGGGATGGCGACAAAACCGCCCAGGACCATGGCATAGATGCGAAACTCGGTCTTCCAGCGGCGACCGATGGAGACATAGGGGCCGAAGGGCAGACCGAAGCCGAAAACCGGGGTCTGGAAGCCGAAAAGCCGTGCCAGAAGGAAGTGCCCGCACTCATGAACGATGATTAAGATGCTCAAAATCGCCAGCATCGTGAATATGGCGAAGGCTTTTTCCGGCAAACCTGAATCCTCAGCTGGCTCAAATGAGCGAAGGGAACTCCAGATGGGGCCCAAGCAGGGACCTAAATAGAGCCGTTAGTCCCGATCGACTCACCCATAGATTCTATCGTGACATCTTTATAGTAATACGAGAGAATCTGTCCTGCATTATAACCCTTGTCGGCAAGCGCTTTGGCTCCCCACTGCGACAGTCCCAGGCCGTGACCGAATCCCCGACCACTGAAGACATAAGCCCCGTCTGACTGTAAGACACTAAACTGGGTGCTGGGAAGGTTAAGAAGCCTACGCAATTCAGTGCCGGTCAGGACCCTGGCGCTGCTCGAGCCCACGGCGATCATGTGCTTGACCCTTTGCGAATTGCTCTTATGGCGACCGACCACAAGCAGGCCGCTCAGCTGATCGGCGGCGTCCATGCCCAGTAGTTTATTGAGCTGGGCCACGGTGAAGGTGCGGTTCCAGGTAAAGAGCGGGGCGGCATCGTCAAAGTCCACGACCGACTTGAGATAAGGCAGGGGCTTGCCCCAGACATTTTCGGGAAGCTCAGTACTACCACCGCTGGTGCTGTGGAAAAAGGCCGAAATGACCTGGGCATTTTGCTTGAGCACCAGGCCGGTGGTGGCGGCACAGGCGACATTGGTTTCATTGTTTTCCGAGGCGACACCGCGGTAGACCTGGTCCTCGACCGTGTCCTTAACGTCATAGCCATCGGCTCTGTGTTTACCGAGATTGGCCACTACATAGGATCTGGCTGCTATGGCCTGGGCCTTGAGCGCTTCCTGAGGCCAGGAGCTGGGCACCTCGGATGGTACCACCGAGAGTAAATAATCTTCAATGCGCACTATGTTGATGACGGCGATAGCCGTGCTCTTCTCGCTGCCGTCGGCGTTTGTGCTGACGCTCGGGCGAAGGAGCAGGGAACCGCGGTAGAGCTTGCCGTTGAGGCCGACCAGCGGTACGGCGCCTTCGGTACTGCGGGCATCGGGCACAACCAGATAGCCGCCTTCACCGGTCAAGGCGAAGCGATTTTCGGGAGGGAGAGCGCCGCTGGGGACAAAAGCCACCCGCTCCACCGAGAGCCCGCCGGAAACTTTAGTCGTAGCGATGTCGCGCTGGCTTTTACCGGCAAATACAAATTTGACCTTCTTTTTGGTCGCGCCACCATTACCAGTGGCAATCTGCTTGGGGCCGGAAGCCGAAGAATCTCCGGAAGAAG
>JAFEAV010000059.1 GCA_018266215.1 Cyanobacteria bacterium SZAS LIN-3
ACCTTTGATGACGGTCGTAATTTTATTGCGACGTCTGCTGCCGGCCTCAGACATATACTCTTCCAGGCGGCGTTTGGGGTCGGAGATTGTCCCTTCGGTCACTTTTACCGAAGCCATCAATTCATCCTGCGAAAGTGAACCGGAGGCAAAAGCTTTGACATCACCAGCGGTGACCGTCACTTCTTTATAATTGCTCAAGCTGGTTGAACTGTAGAAATAAACAGTAACTCGCGGCACTTCACCGGGAGCCAGATCCATAACCGTCTTTGCTATAAAGACCGCCTCGATTTTGCAATCTTTGTCGGCAGCCTTGGGATTTTTGTAGGTGGCGATGATTACTTCGTCGGCACCGACTTTGGCATTGAGACGAATAGTCGGAGCCAAAATTTTGGCCTTTTCAATGGCATTAACGACATCGCTGTCCGTAATGCTGATTGCCGCTAGAGCCGGATGGGCAAAGGGACTGACGAGTGAAAACGAAAGTGCGGCAGTGAGAAAACTGCCTTTCGATAAATGACGGACCAAATTCTTTCCAGACACCGCTAACCTCCAGCTTTCGCTCAAGCTTGACAACAATCGGCTCACCACCACTTGAGATCACAAACTGCCTGACTAGAATTTTAGAGCATTTAAAAGAAAAACCAGCGGCAACAAGGCCGCTGGTCGTAGCTTTTAGTATTAAATAAAGCCTCAAAACGAACGGTCTATTAGCTCATAAGACCGAGGAAGCGGGCGAATTTTACAACTGGATGATTGTGAAATACGTCCAGCTCCTGCATTGCAGCAATGAGTTCGCAGTTGATTTCTTCGTTGACCATCTGCTCAACTTTCAAATCAACACTGAGAGCTTCATTGGCGGCTTGAACGTTGGAAAGTTCGAGGGCCTTGCTGAAAAGATCCGGCATATATTTGAGCTGATCATCTTTAGATGCCATCTCAAGAGTTTGCGCCTGAATCAATAAATCTCTTTGTTTGAGCTCGGCTCTGAGAGTGGACAGCTGCTCGGCCTGAGCGTCTATGACCGCCTGGTAGTGACTGCCGTCAAAGTCATCGCCTTCGATGATGCTCGGTGTAAATCTGGTCAGATCGGTCTCAAGTACCGGATCGCCGATAGCAAAAGCCTCGGGTGAAAAATCCAGTGTTTCGGCCAGATTGACGGTCTCATGCTCCAGGGAGACAAGCTCCTGAATCAGGGGAAATTCGATCAAATTAGATTGATTGTGGGACTGTGATTGAGAATAGTCCGCATCCCCGGCGAGCGCTTTATCCAGCTCGTCGCCAAAAATTTTGTTGAGGAGCTTTTCCAGATGCAGAACGCCGTGATCGGTCTCAACAGCTTCGCTGACTGGTGCCGGAACGACATGAAAGCTCGGAGTAGAAATACTTTGCATAAAACCTCGTGCTTTAGCTTTTGAGACTCTGGTCCTGACCATTGGCCCTGAACCGGTTGTCGAGGTCTTAATGTTATCTCAGGTGGGCAAAATTGTATACGCTTAATCTTCGGAATTAAGCTTGCTACTTAATAGTTCTGCGGATCTTGAGGCTTTTAGCCTATCTCTTGACAAGCGTGCCACTAACCACGGTGATAGATTTTTCAGGATGGAAGTACAGTTTCATCGCCTGATCAACTTTTTCTTTGGTCAGTGTCATATAACGCTCTTGAATTCTATCCAGCTCCTCGGCACCAAGACCCAAAAATTCAAATTCGGTCAGCACCCGGGCAATACCCATGGAAGAGGCCAGGCCTACCTTAAAGGAGCCGAGGGCGCGGCCGCTCTCCTTGGCCAGATCTTCTTTGGAGATACCTTTAGATAGATAGTCGGAAAGGGTGACATCAATAAGTTGCAGAGCCCGATCGACATTTTTAGGATTGCTCGATAAAGAAACGGTCCAGGGAGCGCCACCAAAAGCGGTGTCGGAGAAACTGGAGTAAATACCATAAGTCAAGCCGGCCTTGTCGCGTACGACCTGGCCCAGGCGCGAGGTGATGGTGTCCTGTCCGAGAGCGGCGTTGCCGATGCGAGCGGCGTAGAAGTCCTCAGCGGAACGTTTCAACTGACAGGGATGGGCCATGACGATGTCGACGCTGGCCTTCTCCGGCAGGAAAACATCCAGACGAGAGGCGGCGGCGGGCAAGCCTACGTCGGCTATCTCGATAAGCGGAGCCTTCTCACCCTTCCAGTCACCAAATCTGTCAGCGATCAGTTTGAGTGATTGCTCCAGGTCAATATCTCCCACCAGGGTGATAATCGTGTTGGCAGGCGAGAAATGTTTCTTGTGCACCGCATGCAATGTCTCGCTGGTTATTCCCTCCAGTTCTTTTGCCTGCTCATCAAATCCCTTGTCATAAAAAGGATGTCCGACAGGATACAGAGCCTGACGCAATTTGTTCCAGGCCATCGAGCGCGTATTCATTTTAGATTCGAGGAAGCGCGAGGCCCATTCAACTTTGATCTTGGCCAGCTCATCGTCGGCAAGCAGTGGATTGCGCACAACATCGTTGAGAAGATCAAGATACTCGGGCAGATCGCTTACCACCAGCTGAGCACCGACACCAATCCGATAATTGTCGACAAAGAATTCCAGGCCGCCGGGACAGCCCATCTCCTCGAGCATTTCTGCAATCTTTGTTTTGTCATAGTGCCTGGAGCCGGTGGGGAGCAAATCACCAACCAGCTCGGCGGGGGAGCCCGGCATCTGATAACTGAAATAGCGACCGGCCTTCATGTTTAAACTGAGGGCAACCGACTCCGTACCGGGGTTTTGCATAAGCAAAATGGTCATGCCGTTGGGCAGCATTTCTTTGCGTACTTTGGATACATAAGTGCTGGTGGCCTTGTTTTTAAAAGTCACCGTCACCGGTATCGGCTTCAGTTCCAGGAAGGACTTAATTTCCGCAGGGCTGTAGAGCGGCTCCATCCCATCACCTGATTTGCCGGCGGGTGCTGGAGCTTCCATTTCTTCGTTGACAATCTCATCATCAAAATCCTGGGAATCAGGATCAAAATCCATCTCGTCATCATCGGAGCAAACATCACCATCGTCTTTGGGTAGGAAATAGCCCACCGTGCGATTGCGTTTGGAGAAATAGGTCCCCGCCACGCGCATGATGTCTTCCTTGCTGACGGCATCAAATTTATCGTCATACTCCATCAGCCATTTCCAATCGGCTTTTGACTCGGCTTCACCCAGCATAAAGGCCAGGCTGGAAGGGTCGGCCTTGGAGAGAATAGTACCCTTGGCGTTGGAACTCTTGATGCGTTTGAGCTCAGCATCAGAAGCCGCTTCCAGAGACAGTCTTTCAATTTCTTCAAGCAGCTCTTTTTCCACTCTCTGCAAATCCACACCAGGATTTATGGTGGCACCGACAATGAACAATCCGGGATCGCGCAGATCATCGTGGCGGGCAAAAACTTCATTGGCCAGCGAAGTATCGATCAATCGTTTGTAGAGACGACTGGAACGCTCATAGGTGCTGCCCAGAAGTTGACGCATGGCGGCTATGGCATGATTGTCGGCATGTGTCGCTTCGGGCACATGGTAGCCAATCCAGACCCGGGGCATGTCACCGGCACGATTGACTTCAAACCGACGCTCGCCTTCCTGCGGCGGCTCAGTCGTATAAACAGTGGGAATGGGCTGAGGCGCCCGGGGAATCTTGCCGAAGTGATGATTGATCATACTGAGCGCATCAGCGGTGGCAAAGTCACCCAGGGCAATTACAGTGGCATTATCGGGCCAGTAAAAGGTATCGTAAAACTGCCGCAGACGATCCATAGGCACACCTTCAACGTCCGAACGCCAGCCGATGGTCGGATGATGATAGGGATGCTCGCGGAAGGCGATGGCGTACAATTCCTTTTCCAGTGCTTCTTCCGGATGGTTTTCGCCGCGCTCGAGTTCATTGCGCACCACACTCATCTCCGAGTCGCGGTCTTCCTGACGCAGGCGAAGATTGCGCATGCGATCGGCTTCCAGCTCAATGCACAGTTCGAGAAAATCATTGGGCACCACTTCGTAGTAACTGGTCCGATCAAACCAGGTGGTGGCATTCCAGTGAGCGCCGATCTGGGTGAGCAGATCGTCCATGCCGTTGCCTTTATCGTTATTGTGTTCCTCGGTGCCCTTGAAGAGCATATGCTCCAGGAAATGGGTTGAGCCGGTGAAACCAACGCCTTCGTTGCGGCTGCCGACCCGGTAGACGACCAGCAAGGTGGCCACCGGCGCGCTGTGATTTTCCGAAATCAGCACCCTCAGGCCGTTATCCAGTCTATATTCGGCGACCTCCTTGACTTCACCAACCTTGGTGGGAACGCCGCTGCTTTTCGTATCTACTGAATTGACCATGTGGACCTCTGAATCTAACAAGAGAGTAAAAGATACATTAGACAGGGCTCGATTACCTAAATGGAAGGTAAAATTTGATCTTGGCAGCCAGGTATGAAGACCATCAACAAGCACTTGAATTCCAGCATAAAAACCTGCGGCAGTCTGGCGGCACTGCTTCTGTTGATGGCGCCCGCCCCCGCCTGGAGCTTCGATCAAGAGCAGTGGACTGTTTTCACCCGCACCGGCCAGCGTGCCTACGACAGCCAGAGCTGGGGCCCAGCCGAAAAAAACTTCCTGGCCGCCCTGGATCAGCTCAAGGGTGCCACCGATGCGGAAAAATCCCAGTATCTGGCCGACAGTCTGGCCAACCTGGGCATGCTTTACAGCGGCCGGGGACAATTTGCCAAAGCCGAGTCATTTCTCGAAAAATCGCTCAAAGTCAGAGAATATGTCCTCGGAGCCCACGACAAAGTTACAATCGCTAATCAAGTCAAACTCTGCCAGCTCTATCTAAACCTTGGTAAACGCGACAAAGCCATGGTCATAGTCGACAAACTGGCCGACTACGGCGAGGCGCAATCGCGGGAGCTGGCCGAAGTAAGCAATAGTTTCGCCAAGTTGCAGAGTTTCTACCAGCAGCACAAAAAGCTGGAAAAAACCGCCAGGGTAATGAAAGAGGCGGAAGAAGCCACCCTGAAAGAAACAAAGGACCAGTGCCAGGAGATTGCTATTTTGCTTGATGGCGTGGCCAATTCAATCAAGGATATAACCACCGCCCACAGTCGCCACCAGGCCGAAAGATTGTACAAATCGGCTCTGGCCCTGAGACAGCGCACACTTACCCCAGAGCACGCGGCCCTGGCCTCGTCCCTGGAAAACCTGGGCAAACTCTATCTGGCCGAGGGCAAAACCACTCGCGCCGAGCCTCTGCTGCGAAACGCCTACGAAATAAGTGTCAAAACCCTGGGGCCGGAACGAGCGGAAACGCTCATTCGCCTTGATTGCCTGGCCCAGGTACTGACCTCATCGGGCAAGCTCGGCGAAGCCGAAACGCTCTATCGCAAAGTGCTTGATGTAGACAAGGGTGGTTCGGCTAAGGGCTCTCGCAGTCAGGCGGACATGTGCTCCAATCTGGCAGCCCTGCTGGTCAAACAGGGACGCTATGCGGAATCCGTGCCGTATTACAGCCGTGCCCTTAAAATTCAAGAAGGCATAAACGGACCGCAAAGCGCTTCACTGGCTAATTTGCTCGACAGTTACGCCTACGCGCTGAGCAAAGCCAACCGCGGCGCCGAAGCAAAGAAACTGAGCGCCCGAGCAAAGTCCATCCGCGGCTGAGCCCGCCTGCGGTTTACACCACGTAAGGCGTCAAGCTCACGTTTAGAATGCGAAATCTCCCATGGCCAAGCCCGGGGGAGCTGATCATAATGCCATTGAGAGCAGTCAGGAGCAAAGCATGACGGACAAACCCAATAGCTGCCAGGCCGAGTTTGACCTGGCCAAACCGCCCAGGCCCTGGACAAAAGATACGCCCGTTACCGCTTTTGAGCCTCTCGTAAATCTTATTGACCAGCATACGCAGAGCGATCTCTTTCGTCGGGTGGGCAACAAGTATCAATCTAATGAAGATTATTACGACCTGGCTAAGGACCTCGATAGCGAAGGCAAAGCCGTGGGCAAAAGCACTTTTGCCAATGGCGTGACGGCCGAGGTGCATCAGGCTGACGGCTGGCCGACCAAACTTGTACTCGAGGATAAGGCTGCCGGACTCAAAGAAACGGTGACAATGAACGCAAATACGCACACCATTGAGACTGATAAAGTTGAATATTGCGGCGTTTCGCGCCAGCGCAAATTCTCGACCGGCGGCGAATACTACCGCGCCTATGCCTTCCCTGGCGGTTCTGTGGAAAAATCCTCGGGCCTGCCGGTGCTGCATCTGGACGGGAAATAGGACTCCAGAAAACGGCCTGGCAACCGAGTTGGTTTTCTGCCTGCTTATTCGCTAGACTAGTTGCAGGCGACGACCGGGAGAGACACTGAGTGCCGGAGAACTGGGAACTATTTAAGATCTGCGCTGAAAACGCAGCTCTGAAAGGTGATTATGCCAGGGCCGAAAACTTCATGTGGGAAGCCATGGAGGAAGCGGCAAAAACTCAGTCGCTTCTAAAAGTCGCGCTGTGCATGGACTATCTCGGCGATTTGTACTTAAAGCTCGGCAAGTTCTCAGACGCAGAGCAGATCTTTAACGAATGTCTCAACAAGCAGATTGAAGTACTGGGCATCGAGCATCCCGAGCTGGCCAGTGTCTTAAACAAACTGTCCAGCGCCCAGGCCTTTCAAAACAAACTCAAGGAAGCAGAAGACAGCCTCAAACAGGCTCTCTTGATCCATTTGATTGCCTATGGCTCCAATCATCCGCACACGCGCTGGACGATGAAAAACATGGAAGCAATTTATGTGCGCCAGGGCAAACAGTTTGATATCTCTGAGATCAGCGGATGGGGTGGCGTGCCGGCAGCAGCACAGCCAACCGCACCACTGGAACAACTAATTTGTAAAACCTGTCACAAGCCCTACTCCGGCCCGCAATGCGCCAATTGCACACAGATGCGTCTGGTGGCACTGCCGAGCTTTGAAGTGGAACTCGAACGCATCAATGTCGTGTGCGCCACCAGAGACATCCGCGCCGGCTCAATCATTGTGCTCGGCTCAGTGCATATGGATATCCGCATGGTGGCCAAAAGCGAATGCTTCCAGAACATCAAGTCCGTATTGGGACGCTCGGCCAGGAGACTGCTGAGAGAGGGCCAGGCCTTGAAGCCAGCGGACCTGGAAGATGTCTGATCAAGATCGCCAAAAAGATGATCAACAGGAAGAAACCATCGTCACCTTATCCGGTGGCGGTAGAAGCAATCGCGAACTCAAGACAGGCGACATAATTGGCGACAACTACAAGCTAAAGGAGCTGATCGACAGAGGAGGCATGGGCTATGTCTTCCGCGCCGAGCACTTGATCATCGGCAAAGACTACGCCTTAAAGATACTGGCCCCGGATCAGATAAATGAAACGACATGGCAGCGTTTCCAATCAGAAGGCAAGGCGATCGCTATGCTTGACCACGTCAACATAGTCAAAATCTACAACATGGGAGTCGATGGCGGGGACTGTCCCTACTATGTCATGGACCTTCTCAATGGCCGCAGTCTGGCCAGTTACATCGCCGGCAAAGAGCGTTTCACGCGCGACGAGATTCTGGATATTTTTATACAATTATGCTCCGGATTTGGTTACGCGCACAATCGCGGCATCATTCATCGCGACGTAAAACCGGGCAATATTATTCTTGTCGATGAGGGCGGATCCGGTCGTCGGGCCAAAATCGTTGATTTCGGCATAGCCAAACTTACCGGGGCAAATCAGCTGCGCGAGCAAAGTCAAACGAGCACCGGAGAAATATTCGGCTCGCCGTATTATATGAGTCCGGAACAGTGCCTCGGCGCACAGGTCGATGAAAGAGCCGACATATATTCACTGGGATGCACTCTTTTTGAAGCCATCTGCGGCAGGCCGCCATTTGTCGGGGAGACTGCCCTGGCTACCGTTCTAATGCATCAAAACGCCCCGACCCCATCCCTGAGTGAATCATCAAATCGGCCCTGGACCGCCGAACTGGAGAGCGTGGTGGCCAAGATGCTGATGAAACGGCCGGCCGATCGCTATCAAACAATGGACCAGGTGCGCCACGATCTGGATAGGCTGCAGCAAAACAAAGCCGTTGGCGCACTTGGTGCAGAAGGCTTCCGCAGTTCGATCGAAGATCAATTACAGGAGATTGGTAAAAAGTCTGGTCATGGATATGAAAATCCTGAGCGAAAATTCTTCCTTACCGGTTCGGCTGCTGCGGCGGCTATAGTGATACTGATTGCAGCCGTATTTCTCTGTATGCGTGCGGCGCAGAGGCCGCCAAGGGCCCGAGTAGTGTCCGGAGATGAGCTTATCCCACTCAAAGAAATCAACGACAGTACCAATACTATAGCCAGTCAAAAACGCTCAATCACAGCCGCACGCAAGCTCAGCTGCATTGGCCCTATTACCAGCACGATTGATAAGCGTAAGGGCACACGCACAATCCACTGCCCCTCTACTTCAATTGGCACCCTGTCCTGGTTTGCAGGGCCGCGAATGATGTCCTGCGATCTCGACAGCCACGACGATATACGCCGACCAGCGGTGGGTGATGTCACAGTACCGCTTGATGCCGACATATTTTTGATAGTCAAACATTCTTCCAATCGAGACATCTGGGACAATCCGGATGTACTGAAGAAAGTCGGCCCCAATGAATTTGCCGGGCTGCGCATTGACTCGGACGGAGGACTGGATCTTTACGCCTCCGAAGTTGATCTGGCCAGACATGCCACTGGAGTCGTCGGCCTGATCAAAGCTACTGCGGGATGGAGGCGGCTTCACTACGCTCAGTTATTCGATTGTCCCGTCACCGCCGAAGCACTGGACGCCCTGGGCATGCACAGGGGTCTAGATCAACTGGTTGTGCGCACAAGCGATCTCTCCGGCAAAAATCTGGCCAGACAACCCTTCATGCAAAATCTCAAAATTCTTGATCTGACTCTGGTGCTGGAACCGGAATACATTTTTACCGCACTGAAAAATTCCCGAGCTCTGCGTGCCCTGATCATGAAAGGTTCAATCAAGGCATCAGGCCTGAGTAATATTCTCGGCTGCACAAATCTACAGTATCTGGAACTGCGGGATAAAGCTTTTGATAAGGGAGCTATTGCCATACTGGCAAAATTGCCAGCAAGCACCACCATAGATTTACATTACTGCTCATTTGTTCCGGCTGATACCAAAGTGCTGGCTCAATTAAGCCGGTGCAATGTCGTCAGACTGAGCGCCGACGGCTGGGCTCCCGACCAGAGACATGTGCTCAAAAGTCTTGTGCCTGGGCTGCACTGGATCTATCGCGATCCGAGCACCGGTCAAATCGCTGAAATAGAGTAAAAAAATGCAAGAGCACATTCTGAACAAATTGCTGACCGAGGACGGACGATTTGCTCCGCTTTGTTTCGATGCCGTCGCCACATTATATAGAGCGCGAATGCGCGGATCATTTATTGCGTCCCTGATAAACGGCGTGGAAGAAGAGATAAGTTTCTGGGCACCACCCGGTAAGAACCGCTACAGCGAACTTTTGCGCAGGCTGGGACAACTGACCGGCCACGAAAGTGCCAGCTGGTTTTATGTCATCGACGGCGACGAATCCGCACTTACTGGACAGAGAAGCGATCTGCTCTGGGTGCGCAGGGCACGCTTTGAAGACAAAGCCGACTACAGCGAAGTCCCTCTGGCCAGCTTCGAAACCGAGCCCGCCCCCACAGGCGGTGCCGCCTACCTGGGGCTGATGGGGGAGAGTTGCCGCTGGCTGCTCCTGCATTCCCATTATCAGGAGCTGGAATTTGAAGTCTCAATCCATGGGCAGACAAAGCTCTGTGATGACCTTTGCCGCCTTGTCAGACCAAGCGAAGTGCTTGCCCCCGGGGAGCTCGACGAGAACTCTTAGAGTTGTGAGACGTTGGACAGGATGCGGTACATGCGCACGATGCCCTGCTTAAATACCGATACTGGGATCCTTTCGTCTTTGCCGTGCATCGTGGCCATATGCTCAGGGTCACATTCAACGGGTTCAAAGCCATAGGCCTTGATGCCGAGTTCTCTGAACCAGTGTGAATCGGTAAACCAGGGCACCACCACCGGTACTACCGGTCCGCCGTTTTTCTCCATGGCATTGGTTTTTTCAATCGCTTTGACGAAGGCACTGTCAAAAGGCGAAGGATCGGCCTTCTCCCATTCGATCGATTTGACCTCGATGCTGGGATCGCCAATCGTCTTCTTCACTTCGGCGATAAATTGCTCGGGTGTGACTCCGGGCAGGAGGCGACAATCCAGCTCGGCGTAGGATTCGGCGGGAATAACATTGGTCTTATAGCCGGCTTTGAGCACGGTAATAGAAACCGTATTAGCCAGCATGGACGACTTGAGCAGATCTTTTTTGAGCTCGGCCTCGTTTTTTGAATCCTTAACCGACTGGTCGATATTTTTATAGAGCTCCTTCAGCGGCGAAGACTCGGTGTCGGCAATAGAGGTGAAAAACGTTTTTACTGCGGGCAGGACCGTCATCTTCGGAGGATTGGCGGCGATTTTGGACAGAGCCTGGATCAAGCGATTATTGGCCGAATCGGCCAGCGGCATCGAGGCATGTCCGGCCACGCCCTTAGCTGTCAGAGCCAGCCAGAGAATTGATTTTTCAGCCACGTCCACGCCCCAGTACTTGGGTTTGCCGCCGGCGTAGGCATCAATGGGATAACCTTCGTTGACGAGAAACTCGGCATCACCGATCAGATCCTTTTTGTTTTCGGCTATCCATTTGGCACCGTAGTTGCCACCAATTTCTTCATCGGGGGTGGCGACAAAAATGATGTCGCGATCGAGTTTTGCGCCGTTCTTTTTGAGCGCCAGCATGGCGGCAAGTTCCATGATGCCCATACCTTTCATATCCAGGGTGCCGCGGCCCCAGATCTCACCGTCATGCACTTCACCGCCAAAAGGAGGGTACTTCCAGTCAGCGGCCCTGGCCGGCACCACGTCTATATGATTGAGCAAGATCACAGCCTTCTTGGCACCACTACCCTTCAGTCGGCCGATTACAGCGGCGCGATTGCCGCCATCGGGACGGGGATCCGGGACATCAATCACCTGCGCTTCGATGCCGTTCTTTTTCAATATATCCGCAAGATAGACAGCACCTAGCTTTTCGTTACCAGGAGGGTTCGTGGTGTCGATTTTTATGTAGTCTGAGAGGATTTTTACCGCCTCATCCAGATCGGCGGCGGACACTGGATTTTCCAGGCTAATGGCGGCAGCGGGAGCAACTTTTTTCACAGCCGCCCCTTTGCTACCGGCAAGGGTCAAACCCGAAGTGGCTGAGCAAAGCACGATGCTCAGCGCAAGAAAAGCCGAGCTTGACAATCTTGCTGCGCGGCCAAAATTTCTGGAATTGATGGGCATGACAAAAACCTCAAAAGCGTAAACAGGCTGAGCCCCGGTTGCAAAGGGACATTGAACTAAGTTCCAAAAGGAGAGTATAGTTTGCTTGCTCTCCAGTAATTTGAGGATCATTTTAGAATGAAGAATATCGCCATTACCACCGCTCTTGCACTCACTTTCTCGCTTTCGCCGCTGGCAGTACTGGCCGATGAAGCTGCTTCTACAGAATCAACGACCAAAACCACGACGACCACCACAAAAAAAGGCAATGCCATCACCGAAGGCGCTGAAAAAATGGGCGCAGGCACCGTTCATGGTGTTGAAAAAGTAGGCAAAGGTATCGGCCATGGTCTGGAAAAAGTCGGCGCCGAAACCAAGAAAGGCACCATGGGTGTCGTTCACGGCACCGAAAAAGTGATCAAGGGTATGGGTCACGGTGTTGAAAAAATGGGCGCCGAAACCAAAAAAGGTTTCCAAAAAATGACCGGCAAAGGTGAGAAGAAAGCCAAGGAAACAAAGACTGAATCCACCAGCACCACCACCACAACCACCGAACCGGCAGCTAAGTAAGCTCCAACAAAAGGTATCATGGCTACAACAGAATTGAAGAAAATCTGCCGGGCTTTTGCCCTCACTCTAATAGCCATAATACCGGTGACGCAAGCGGTGCCATCAGCCTGTTCAAAGGCGGTGGCACCGCTTTCCGCTCCTAAGTTTATCGCCGCCAACCAGGACCTGGGCATTGAGGAATACCGTCTGCCCAATGGTTTGACCATTCTCCTGGCGGCCAGAAAGACAACTCCCGTTGTCACCGTTAATATGGTTTTCCGGGTCGGCTCGCGCAATGAAGCAGTCGGCTATACAGGCTCAACGCACTTCCTTGAACACATGATGTTCAAGGGCACCAGAAAACACGATCCGCTCAACAAAACCGGCATCGACGACGTTCTTAAAAAAGTGGGCGGCGTCAACAATGCCACCACATCCTACGACCGCACCAATTACTACGAAGTGGTGCCTAAAGACGCAGTTGAACTCTGCCTGGAAATTGAATCCGACAGGCTGCGCAATTTGCTCCTGCGCGACAGTGATCGCAAAGCCGAAATGACGGTTGTACGCAACGAACTGGAGCGCGGTGAAGACGAACCGAATTCGCTTCTGGAAACACAAACTTTTGCCACCGCCTTCCGTGAGCATCCTTATCATCATCCGGTGATCGGCTGGCGCTCCGACGTTGAAGGCGTCCCCACTGCCAGGTTGCGTCAGTTTTATCGCGACTTTTACTATCCCGATAATGCCACACTGGTCATCGCCGGAGACTTCGACAAGGCCAAAATTTTACCCCTGGTGGAAAAATATTTTGCCTCCATTCCTAAAGCGCCCGGACCTTATCCGGCCGTCTATACAAAGGAGCCGCCGCAGGAAGGCGAGCGTCGTTTTATCGTCAGTCGCGGCAAAGAACAACCGCGTGTCTGGGTGGCCTTCCATATTCCGGAAGGCAAAAACCCCGCTACTTTTCCCCTCGATGTCTTAGCGGCGGTACTCGGCGGCGACAGTCGTAAAAGCTCGAGACTCTACAAACGCCTGGTCGAAACCGGCCTCTGCTCTGAAGTTAATGCCTTCAATTTCACCCTGCGCGATCCCGGTCTCTTCATAGTAGAAGCCACGGTCGCTCCGGAAAAAGATCCGCGCGCCGTGGAAGCGGCGATTAATTCCGAACTGGAAAAGCTCACCAAAGCGCCGGTCACCGCCCGCGAGCTGGCCCTGGCAAAATCGGCCCTGACCAAGCGTTTCCGCCTTTCACTTTCAGACACGATGGGGCTTGTGCAATCGGTCACCGAGGGCATCGCCGTTGCCGACTGGCAATGGTGGGCCGCTTATCCGCGTGAAATCAACCAGGTCAATGCCGCCGTCGCCGAGAAGCTTGCCGCCGACTTTTTCAAATCAAGCAATCGCACCGTCGGCTACTATCTGCCAAAAGGTTACGAGCTAAAAACCACTCCCTTGCTGGCTTCCGACTACGCAGAAGCTGTCAAGCCGGGCAAAGAGGAGAACGATACCGATACAAGCACAGCCACCAGTCCGGCTCCTGTACAAAGCGAATCCGGACCGGCGACGCAGCCGGCATCAAAAGCTGCGACAAATTCAGGCACGTCCTGGGTCTCGCGCATTGAGCGCTATCGCCTGAAGAACGGCATGACGGTCTTACTGGGCCGACTGCCCAAGGCCAGTCCCAACTCCAAATTGCGCGGCACGGTAGCCATATCGGGCAAACTTCGCAGCGGCGATTATTTTGCCGACAAGAGCAAGGCGCCACTACCGGAGGTGCTGGCCGATCTGCTCAGCTGCGGCACCAAAGACCTGACCAAAGAAGAAGTGGGCAGACAACTGGATGAACTTGGCACATCGCTGGATTTCAGCAACGGTACTTATTTCCAGGAATTCGACACAGAAGTAATCTCGGAAGATATGCCCCGCATTCTGGAGTTGGTATCTAAAGAATTGCAGGAACCTCGTCTGGCCGAATCTGACCTGGCCCTGACAAAAAATATCATCGAGTCGCAGATACACGACAAAATGAGCGATACATCCGAGGTCTCCGGACTGGCCCTGATGCGCAGCCTGTACAAGCCCGGCTGTGTCTTTTACCCGCCCACCTTTGAAGAACAGCTGAGCCAGTTAAAAACAATCAGCCGCGACGAAATCATCGCCTACCACAAGAAACATTTTGTCCCGGCCAATATGACGATGGCCATCATCGGTGATTTTGAGCCCGAGGTAGCAAAAGCCTGCCTGGAGAAATATTTTGGCGGCTGGCAGGGCGACACTGCCCGCGAGCCGATCTCCATAGACGAATCGGTTGTGGCCCAGTCCCGCGGGGCGCGCATGGTCAACCGCCTGCCGGATAAGGCCAGCGTGGAGATAGCCATCGGCCGTCCCTGCAAACTCAGCTTGAAAGATAAAGAATACCTGCCCGCCTATATCGGCAATGCAATTTTGGGCTACGACACCTTCGCCTGCCGCCTGGCCCCCGTCCGCGACCGCCTGGGTCTGACCTACGGCATTTCATCGCGCATATCCGACGCCAGCTACCCCTATTCACCCTGGGCCATAGATTTATCAGTCAATCCCGAAAACGTTAATCCCGCCCTCAAGGCAGTGCACGGCATTGTCGACAATTTCGTCAAAGGCGGGGTGACCGCGGCCGAGGTCAAGGCTGAAAAGTCCCATATAGCCGGGGTTTACCAGGTCAGCCTGCGCAGCCTCAAGGCCATCGCCCGCCGACTGACCGAATATGAGCAGGTCGGCATCGATCTGTCCTATCTCGACAGTTTTGCCGAGCGCATCGAAAAAGTCAGCCTGGAGCAGGTAAACAAAGCTGTACACAGCTATTTTGACCTGAAAGAAAGCGCCACATCCATTGCCGGCGACGTCGAAGAAAAATCCATTCATTAGGTTTCCCAGACCTTTTGACCGGTTTATGTTTTATCCCTGAGAATTTGGGCACAATCCAGGTAAGAGAGTGATATTCACTCAGTTTTGTCATTTCCCGGTGAGTTGAAAGACACGGTTAGATATGAGCGGCAGAAAGTACGACGTAGATGAAGGCTGGGCCTTCGCTCGCGAGAACAAATTTAATCGCATGGTTCTGGAGACTCGCTTTGACAGGCAGAAGTTTAAGGAAACCCAGCACAAGGAAGTTTCCGACAGGCAGCGCAAGCAACTGAGTGAAGACGAACTGGAGGAGATGGAAAAAGCCTCCCTTCGCGATCCGGTCACAGGCATTTTCAACCAGCGCACATTTTTGCGCAAACTCGAATATGAGCTCAGACGCGCCAAACGCTACAAGCGACCACTGTCGCTGATGGTCATGTCCGTAGACAATATAAGCTCGCTCAAGCGCCAGTATGGCCAGATGATCGTAGACGACGTGATGAAGGCGGCGGCACGCATCGTTGAACACTGCGTGCGCGACGTTGATATATCAGGCAGAGCGGAAGGCATGCGCATCGGCGTGATCTTCCCCGAGACCTATTCATCGAGGGCCATGATCGTGGCCGAGCGTGTACGTGAGCGCATGCGCGCCGAGCCGGTTAACAACGAACTGCGCCATCTGCGGGTGACCGTTTCGGTGGGAGTGGTTTCCTTCCCCACCCATGCCAGAGACGAAGTTGATCTCATGCACCGGGCCCAGGAATTTGCCTCGGTGTCAGAAGTGCAGGGCGGCGACCGGGTATACAACGGCTAGATCTGAGACGGTAAGATGTTTGCCCCTTAATTTTGCCTCCTCGTTTTGCTAAGATTCTCATGCGCGCACGGGTAAAATTAAGCCCTGTAGCCATGAGGCCATGATCAAGAATTTCACCCAGCTGTTGCCATTGTTCGTGGCCGGTGTTGCCGGTCTGGCTCCCGCCTGGGCGCAGCCATCCGCTACCGCCGAAGGCATGCCCTCACCCGAAAATTTGCCCCTGCGCGGACTGACCCAGAGCGGTAATGCCAGTCTGCGCGTTTATCCGCAACTCGATAAGGGCCTGCTTATCACGCCCGGCGCTCATCCGGTAACAGTACCGCAGCCGCTGACCCAGGTACTGAGTGAGGGCGGTCGAGTAACGGCAAAAATAGAATCGAACAATAATCCCCGCGGAAAATTTCAGGGCCTGCTCATCTCGGTGCAGAACAACAGCGATCGCCCCCTGATATTTGACGGGGACGCCGCACTGGGAAGTTCTGTCCCGGGCAGCAACATCAAATGCATTTCCCTAGACCAATTGGCCGAGCTGTCGGTGCTGCCGGAACAATCAAAAAGTTTCGGCAAACGCTTTACCACCGACCTGAAAGCTACCGCCTCAGCTACTGTGACAATGGGCTGGGCCCAGACCCTGCGCGATCAAAAGCAGGGCTCGGAGCCGGTTGTAGCAGCCAACGGCGGCCGCTACGGACTGGACGAGCAGAGACGGCAGGATCAATTCAGACGCTTCGGCAAGCGCGTACTCTGGCCCGGAGACTCGACTTCAGGGGTGATTTACTTTAATTTCGACCAGACAAAGACACCGCTAAATGCCATTGTGCTGCCGGTTTCATCCTACTATGACCGCGCCGACCAGGCGACCTTGACTCTATCGATCTAAAGCTCGCGCAATGCTTTAGCGCCGGCGATAGCCACTCACTATCGTCTCGGGACTGATCACGCCCATATCATGAAGAAGCTGTGCCTGAGCCTGATTAGACGCGGTGATAGCCTGGGCTTGACTGGTCAGGGCCGTGATGTAATCACGCTGCGCCTGGATCAATTCCAGGTTGGTTCCCAGGCCAGACTGCAAACGCAAGTTAGCAAGACGCAGTGCCTCTGCCGCTGATGCCACACCATAGGCAGCAGCGTCAATCTGTTCGCGAGCGGTTATGGCTGTAAGATAGGCCGAACGCACCTGCTCACTCACGAGCAAGAGTTCCTGATTGGCCTGCAGAGCCGCTTGCCGGGAGAGTGCCCGGGCCGACACGACGTTAAAAATATAGGTCGCGCCCATATTGGGCAGGGACCAGCTGACACCAAAGCCGGCCTGAAAAGTATTGAACAATCCGCCAAAAACCCCGGCTCCGGCGATGTTGCCGTTGCCGCCGGCGGACACTCGCGGGGGAAAAATATCAGTAGTGGAATGAGTATAGCTGGTGGAAAAAGAAGCCTGCGGATAAAGCGCCGAAGCGGCGGTCTGCACGTTGCGCGCCGCCGAGAGGCGGAAAAGCTCATACTGCCTGAGATCCGGTCGGTACTTGAGGGCCAGATCAAGGAGATCTTCGATGGCAATCCTGTGATCGATCAATGACTGTTCGGTCAGACCCTCATCGCGCGGGACAAGATTGACGGCCATGGGGAAGTTGAGAGCAAAAGCCAGAGCCATAGCCGCCTGGCGCACCGCCACCTGCTGTGTTAGCAGTGCCTGTTTATCCGCGGCTAATTGCGCACGTGATTGCATGATGGCAAACTGCGTACCGTTACCGGACTGATAGAGAGTATTGTTGAGCGCCAGCTGGGTCTCCGATATGGCGACCGACTTGGCCCGGATCTGCAACAGTGCGTTATTCAAAGAGAGATTTGTGTACTTCAAATAAACGTCAAGCAATGCGTCGTTGATGGAGACTTTGTACGACTCGCCCCAGCCCTTCTGCCTGTAATACTGGGCAAGCGCCGTATAAAGTACATTGCCTCCGGTAAAGACCGGATAGCGCACAGAGGGTTGAAAGACACGGGAGAAGGAGGTGGAATTGGGCCTGATTTTCGAATCGGTGAGATTGTAGCCCATAGAAAAATTAGGCAGCACATCGAGGGCCTGTCCGACAAATTGAAAGCGCTGATAGACATAACTCTCGCGCGCGATTTTGATAGGCAGACTGTTGGCCATGGCATAATTTATGGCCTCACGCAAACTGAGCGGCTCACTGTAACTGGCTTCCAGCTTAATGGGGCTGGTATTGCTCAGTGGTATCAGGGTGGACTGACGCAGGGGACCCAGATCGAGAGTCCTGTTGAGATTGTGATCGTTAGCGGGCTCGGGCGGCAAAACGAAGGGTTTGAAATCTTTCAGTCTCTCACGGTAATCGGGAGGTAGATTTGGCGACTGCGCACCCACCGGTGAAGCGACAAAGAATGAGACAAGAAGCAGACTTCCAATCTTTTTAAGCGCCGACAGTGTAATGCTATTGATCATATAAAGACTAAATTTTTTGCCACCACTTCTTCTTAGGTTTTTTCTGTGTGAATGTCGCCGGCTGATAGCCATGCAAAATTGTCTCACGGGAGATAAGCCCGGTGTCGTGCAATAGTTGCACCTGGGCCTGGTTGGAAGCAATGATT
This sequence comes from Cyanobacteria bacterium SZAS LIN-3, assembly GCA_018266215.1. Lineage (GTDB taxonomy): Bacteria > Cyanobacteriota > Vampirovibrionia > Obscuribacterales > Obscuribacteraceae > REEB67. Next base: position 18,249 of record JAFEAV010000059.1, read on the forward strand.
GCCTGGGCCTGGGTAATAAGGGCGGCGATATAGTCGCGCTGGGCCTGAATCAATTCCAGATTGGAGCCCAATCCGGTCGACAGTCTTAAACTGGCAAGACGCAGGGCCTCCCCGGTTGAGGCCACGCCTTTAGCTGCGGTATCGATTTGTTCGCGGGTAGCTATCGTATTGAGATAAGCACCGCGCACCTGTTCTACCACCAGGAGCAATTCCTGATTGGCCTGCACCATGGCCTGCCGGGCCAGGGCGCGCGATGCGGCGATACTGGCCACGGTGCCGGCACCCACATTGGGCAGGCTCCAGGCCAGGGATAGGCCGGACTGAAAAGTATTGAAGAGGCCGGGGAAGACACCGGCTCCGGCGGTATTGCTGCCGTTGATATTGGAGCCGCCTGCGGCAAAGGCATTACTGCCTGAGGCAAAAGAAGGAGCCACCGCCCCCGAAGTCACAAGGCTGCCGGACTGGGTCGTGGCAATGGGATTACCGCCGCTTCCGGCCACCACAGTGGCGGTAGTATTAGCGCCACTGTTACCCAGATTGTTGCCCGTCGGGCTGAAACTGGCGGTTTGATTGAGGGCCGTATTGGAGGCCAGTCCGGTGCCGAAAAGCGATGCATTGATTGTGGCATTGGCCAGACCGTTGAGGGCGCCGGTATTACCCGGGGGAAAGACGCTTGCCACCGAGTGCGTATAGGTAGTAAAAAGCGACACGTTGGGATAGAGACCGGAGGCCGAGACCTGCACATTGCGAGCGGCCGCCAGGCGGAAACATTCATATTGGCGCAACTCGGGACGACACTCCATGGTGCGATCGAGCAGATCTTTTATTGAAAGATTGCCGCCAAATAAATTGTCCTCAATTACCAGATCTTGATCCGGCACTATGTTAATCGACATCGGCATATCCAGGGCAAAAGCCAGGGCCATGGCCGACTGCCGCACCAGCACCTGCTGTGCCAGCAGGGCCTGTCTGTCGGCGGCCAGTTGCGTGCGCGACTGCATAATGGCAAACTGCGTACCGTTGCCTGATTTATAGACGGCATTATTGAGGGCCAGCTGCGATTCCGAAATAGCCACAGCTCTGGCTCTGATCTGCATGATGGCATTATTGAGCACCAGATTAGTGTATTTCTGATAGACATCCAGAAGAGCATCATTAATGGTGGCACGATAAGATGAGGTCCAGCCCTTTTGTCTGTAATATTGCGACAGTATGGAATAGACAACCGCCCCACCCTGAAAGACCGGATAGCGCAGACTGGTTGAGAAAATGCGATTGTAGGCCGTGGTGACTGTATTGATCTTGGCCTGGCCGACACTGAAACCGGTGGAAAAGTTTGGAAGAACATCCACAACCTGTGCGCCAAATTGCAGACGTTGAAAATTGAGACTCTCCTGCGAGATGCGTATTGGCAGGCTGTGGCTGATGGTGGCATCGAGCACATCGGCCAGCGAAAGCGGCTCGTTGTAACTGGCCTCCAGGCGAATGGGCCGGGTGCCGTCCACCGTGATCAAAGCCGACTGACGCAAGGGGCCGAGATCGAGCACCTTATTCAAATTGTGATCGGTGGCCTGTTCCGGCGGCAGTTGTTTGGGCTTGAAATCCTTGAGCCGCTCATTATAGTCCGCGGGCAGTTGAGCCGGCACTTGTAAAGCAGAATCGAGGGCAGATGACTGCGACTGCGCGCCGACAGGACCACCGCTCAGCACGGCCAAAATCAGAGACCAGCCAAGCAAACGCGGACGGGCATTGCGCTTACATTGTTTCAGACACTGACTTTCCATTCTTTCCAAAATCGGCAAAACCTGAAGGCCCCAGGCTTATTAGACGACGAAGGTGGGCAAACAGTTCAACATTTGCGAGTAAGATACTTTAAATATAAAAACCGTGGCCGAACCCTTGCCAATCCTGCGTCTTTTATCATCCCCAGGCGCTAATATGTGACCATGACCACCCCCACGCAGAGTTTCACAGCCAAAGTATCACCGGCCAGCAAGGGCCGGAACAAAGCCCTCGTAATAGCGGTGCTGGTCCTGATTATTGCGGCCGCTGGAGCCGCCGTCTACTTTATCTTTTTCAACAACGCCAACAAAGACTGGCACAAGAATACGGTCAAAGTCGAGCGCGGTGCCATCGATGTGCGCATCGAGGCCACCGGCACAATCAAGCCGGTTAACGAAATAAAAGTCAGTCCCAAAGTTACCGGCTTGATAAAAAAACTGCTCGTCAAGCAGGGCGACGTCGTCCAGGAAGGTCAGATCCTGGCGCTGATGGACGACAGTAATCTCAAGGGTCAGATCGAATCGGCCCGCGGCACCTACCTGATGATGCAGGACACTTATCTCAAGCTACAGCACGGCAATCGCCCCCAGGAGGTAGCCATCGCCCAGCTGCAGGAGCGCCGGGCCCGGGATGTTGTGCGACAGGCGGTGCAAAACACCATCCGATTGAAAGCACAAATCGAATCGGCCACACAGACATCGCTGCGCGACGACACCCTGGCCACACGTCAACTTTACCTGGAGAGTCAGGGAGCCGCCTCGGATCAGGACCGCCTCAATGCCGAGACCCAGGCCAAAGTCACCCGCGCTCAGCTGGATGCCGCCAGAAGAGAACTGGCCGCCGCAGAAGCGGCCCTGGAGCAGAGTCGCTCGGAGGAAGCGGCCGCCCACCAGCAACTCGAACTGAGCCGCCTGGGCAGCCGGGCCGAAGATATCGCCCAGGCGGAGCATGCGGTGGTGCAGGCCAAGGGCAGCCTGGACACCCTTCTCAGCCAGGAAAATGACATGACCATCCGCGCGCCGTTTGCCGGCGTGATCACTCAAAAATATGCCGACGCCGGAGCGATAGTCACCCCGACCACATCGGCCGCCACAACTTCAGCCACATCGAGCTCGATAGTGGCCCTGGCCGGCAAGCTGGAAATGGTAGCCCAGGTGGCCGAAACCGACATCGGCAAAATCGAAATCGGCCAGGCTGTGGAAATCCTCTCCAACGCTTTCCCCGAGCGCCCCTTCCATGGACACGTCACCCAGATAGCACCGGAGGCGGTGGTGACGCAAAACGTCACTACATTTGAAGTGCATACATCAATCGATGACGATCCTAAAGACAAACTTCTGGCCGGCATGAATGTCAGCGCACGTTTCGTCGCCGGCCGCATGGAAAATTCACTTCTGGTGCCGACTGTCTGTATTGTTTCGCGCCACGGTAAAACCGGTGTGCTGATCCCCGAAAAAGACGGTAATCCGACCTTCAAGCCGGTCAAGACCGGTCCCACCACCGGGACCAAAACAGTAATATTACGCGGCCTGGCCGAAGGCGATCTTGTCTTTGTCGGTCTCTCAAAAGAAGGCCTTGAGCAGCAGGGTTACGGCGACGGCGGCATCTCCGGTCAGATGGGCGGCAAGGGTCCCGATGGCGGCAGACGCGGCGGCCGTGGTGGCGGTAGCGGTGGCACGAGTGTGCCCATCCCGCGCAATCTCGGCCACTAAAAGGAGCCCCGCATGGGTTTTACCGAGCTTGTCGCCATCGCCTGGCAGGGTATTCTGGACAACCGTATGCGCAGCATGCTCACCGTCCTGGGCATCATCATCGGTATTGCTTCGGTAATAGTGCTCCTGGCCATCGGTCAGGGAGCAAAACTGGAGACGCAGAAACAAATCCAGTCGCTCGGTTCCAACCTGATCTATGTCCGACCAGGCTCGGTCAGCCCCTCCAGTGTTTCACTGGGGCAGGGCAGTGCCGCCACCCTGACCTACGCGGACGCCGTAGCCATAGGCACCATCTGCCCGGCGGTGGCCGACGTGGCTGCTGTCTATAATTCTATGTTTCAGGTGCAGCATGCCGGTATGAACACTTCCACTCAGATTGTCGCCACCGAGCCGGCCTACTGCGACATTCGCAATTTTCATCCGATCAAGGGCCGCTTCTTTACCCAGGCCGATTGTGACAGCTACGCCCGGGTGTGCGTTCTGGGGGATACTGTCTTAGCCAATATCTTTGGTGAAGACGAAGATCCTATCGGCAAATCGATTCTCATACGCGGTGAGTTATTCACAGTCCTTGGTGTCATGGAACACAAGGGCATGACACCCTACAACGATAACGACGACCAGGTCTTCCTGCCGCTTACAACGGGCTATAACACTCTCTTTGGCTCAAACGCGGCCACCGGAAGAATAGTGAAAAACATCCTCGTCCAGGCCAAAGATGAAGACGACGTCAGTCAGGCGGAATTTCAAATCACAAATGTCCTGCGCCAGAGGCACAAGTGCATGCCGCCAATCGGCGATGATTTCATCATCCGCACCCAGGTGGAAATAATGCAGGCGGCCCAGTCGGTAACCGAAGTCTTCACCCTCTTGCTGGGCACAACCGCCGGCATTTCACTTCTGGTCGGCGGCATCGGCATCATGAACATCATGCTCGTCTCGGTCACCGAGCGCACCAGAGAAATAGGCATACGCAAAGCGATTGGCGCCCGTTACTATCAGATCATGGCGCAGTTTATTATCGAGGCCATGGTGCTGTCTCTGGCCGGCGGTGTGATAGGCATTTTAGTCGGCCTCCTGGGTGCGGCCCTTGTCGGCAATCTGGCGAAATGGACCACCGAAGTGACACCACTATCGGTGCTGCTTTCATTTTTTGTCTCTATCGCCATCGGATTATTTTTTGGCATTTATCCGGCCCGGCAGGCTGCAAGACTGGATCCTATTACAGCCCTGAGGGCCGAGTAATGGCCCTGATAGAATTCAAAGACATCACCAAGACTTTCATCCTGGGCTCCGAACCGGTGCACGCCTTAAAAGGAGTGACTCTCTCCATTGAGCAGGGAGAATATGTCGCCATCATGGGCACCTCCGGCTCCGGCAAATCAACCATGATGCACATCATCGGCTGTCTGGATAAGCCGACTAGCGGCGAATATATTCTCGACTCGCAGGCAGTACAGGGACTGAGCGAAGACGAACTGGCGGTGGTGCGAAACCAGGCGATTGGATTTATCTTTCAACAGTTCAATCTATTGCCGCAGATGACGGCACTGCAAAATGTGGTGCTGCCCCTGACCTATGCCGGCATGCCCAAGTCGCAGCGCATCAGTCGCGGCGAGGAAGTACTGAAGCTGGTGGGCCTGGGTGATCGCATGGGTCACAAACCGACCCAGCTCTCCGGTGGACAGCAGCAGCGCGTGTCCATTGCCCGGGCCCTGGCCAACAAGCCCAAGATCCTCCTGGCCGACGAACCGACCGGTGCCCTCGATAGTTACACCGCCGCCGACATAATGAAGCTCATAGACGATCTTGTCGCAGGCGGCATGACGGTAGTACTCGTCACCCACGACGCCGAGATAGCCGCCCACGCCAGACGCATAGTGCGGGTCAAGGACGGTGCGGTGATATCGGATGAAATCAATAGCGGCGTCAAAGTAAGCTGAAACCGAAATTTTTGTCCAGAAAGATCCGGCCGAGAATAGACACATTTGTCCAGGCACTCCCCACAAAGCCGGACGTTGTCTTCACAGCCCTTGGGCAGCAAGCCACAAGCCGAATTGGGGAGTATTGGTATGAGAGATTCAAGCCCATATTTTAGCGAAAGCAGGACTCCTGTAGAGCATGACTCGATGCAAGTAGCCCTGGAGCTACCATCGCCGAAGCATGAACAGCAGACGGAGCAACCTTGGACAGGGGGACACAGCCAGGGAGAGAAGTCAGATACGGCTGATAGCGTGCTGCCAAAAGTAGAGATTACAGGCGCACCTGCCAGGCCACACGACAGCAACTGGTTCAGCGGTGCCCTGCATGTCGCGGAGGACCTGGCCGTGGGCGCCTATAAGGAGGTGACACAGCACCCGCTGCAGGTACTGGAAGCTGCCGCCGTCGGCGTCGGCATCGGTGTAGTCGGCACCCTGTCCGCACCGGTAGCGCTTGCAGTCGGTATCGGAGGCGCTGCCTATGCAGGTTACCAGCTATACGAGCACGGCGGCCAGTGGCTTCACGACATATCAATCGTCGCCAGCGAAGACGGGCATTCTCAAAATGAGATCGCGCAGGCACATCAGGACGTACAAGGGCTCGGTGCGGGCACCGCTCTGGCTCTGGCTGGTCTGGCCGGTAGTTTCGCCGGCTCGGAGCTTACGGGCGCCTGGCTGGCCGCCGAAAGGGGCGCCGGTATCGGCCTGACCAGAGGCGAGCCGACAACACCGAGGGGCGGCTATACAAGACCGGCGGTCGACCCATTTACCCTCGAAAAAACCACGATGTCCGTCGGTGACAGTGGCCAGTGGTCGACCTTCATCGATACGAACGGCAAGACGCGGTTTGGCACTGCCATCCTCAACTACGCCAACCGCTGGGCCACGATGATGGAAGAGCAACTGGCTCAGGGCAAAGTCCTGGACAGCGCCCTGGTAGACAGCACCGGACTGGCGGCGGACAAGGAGGGTGTGAGCGGCTATATGGCCAGTGTCGCCCACCAGGTGCTCGTCCAGACCTGGAAATACGGGGCGCAGCTCAAGGGGATCAAGGCGCAGTACTAGGTCGTCACTGTTTCGTCACAGCTCCATCACTCATTCAACATTTCACGGTACTAAATTGGTTTCATCGGCAGCGGTTGGCCAATTTACTTTACCAAGCAGGCAGGGTTGAATCATGAGTGATCATCGCTTTATCGAACCTAAACATCACGAAATCAAGCAAGAACAGAGCACTTCAGACACCCTCTATTCGCAGATCATGCATGACCTACCACAAAACAAATCCATGAACGAAACCAGGCAGGGCAGCGCCGAGAAGTCACCCACCAGCGACCATCTACCCGGCCTGCATATCACGGTAGATAAGGCGGCCGCTCCCCAAAAGGCTGAGCATCAGGACAACGGTTTTACATCGGGACTTTTGAAGGCACTGACCATGCTCCAGCCCCACGCCAACGAGCCGGTACAACACCACGAACTGTTCAAACCCACACCTTTTACAAAAGCGCTTGCAGAAGGCGCAGCCGCCGGTGCCGGTCTCTGGAACGCGCAGCAGAGCTTACTTGAGTCAAACGCAAAAGCCCACAAATAATCGGGCTCAATCGCCCTCGGCAATAATCCGGGCAATAGTCTCAACCGAGACCGGGCAATAATCCCAGACGTCCACTCCGACGTTAATCTGTTTCTCCTTGATCTTCCAGCGCTGATGCACATGTCCATGAAGCAGCCAGCCGCCATCGTCTTCCGGCTTGTACTCGGGCAAACGGGTATCGGGATCGTCCAGATCAAAAAAGGGCAGGTGGCAGCACAGTACCGACTGACCGGCTATATCAATGCGTGTTGATTCGCAAATATCGACAAAACCCAGCTGCCGGTATTTCTCCAGATAAGCCCCGCTGCCGGCATTGCTTGAATGGCAGAGATCATGGTTGCCGGCCACCAGGTGCTTTACGCCACGGAGCAGGGGCAAGACCTGCCTCACTCGCTTAAAATCCAGGGAAAAATCACCAAGGAAATAGATGTGGTCATCAGCCGCCACAGCCTCATTCCAGTTTTCTATAAGCTCATTGTCCATTGCGGCAACCGACGCAAAAGGACGATCACAGTAATCGATAATCCGCCTGTGACCGAAGTGTGTGTCGGCGCTGAACCAGATATTACTCAAAATTCAAACGGCAGCTCTTGCCGCTGTTAACACAGACATATTACTACTTTCGCCCCAACTTTGAGATTTCGGCATATAATCTGTTGAGTTTTTTGGAATCTCCGAATGAATCGCGTCAGCCTGCCAAAACTGGATAGTGTTCCGGATCTGCCTGTTCTCGGCAATCTCATGCACAAGGCCCAACAAGCCAGGGAAGACATCATCGCCCAGCCCTTCGAAGGCCTGGGAGGAGGACACTTTGTACTGGCCATCAGCTACTCGTCCTCCAAACGCAATGTGCCGCGCTGGTATCTTTTTGCCGGAGAGGAAGAGGGAGCGCCTCTAGTCTGGGTGCGCGAAACGCCAAACCGGGAAGAAATTCTTCTGATCCTCTCGGGAAGAGCTTCCAGAGCCGGCGCCCCGAAGGAGCCGGAAAAGCCAAGAGTATCAGCCGATGGCCTGATCAGACCGGCGGATTTTGACCAGGCAAGCTATTACCAGTTTTATCAGAAGCTTATCGATCCTGACACAAGCATGTTTCCGCCCGGTGCCTTCTACTGGTTTCTATCCCAGGAACTCGTGCGATATCAGCGGACAAAGACAAGCTTTGCCCTGGTCCTGCTCGATCCCAGATTAGGCAGCGCCCGGCCGGACGGCCACACAATGGCCTGGGTGGGACAGCTTCTTACCAGTCAAATGCGCAAGCTGGACTATGTCTGCGGCCTGAAGAGTCAAATAGCCGTATTGCTGGCCGCCTCCGAATTGTCCGAAGCCCTTAATTGCGCGCAGAGACTCAGTGACATGGTGGCCGAGAAAAGCGCAGTGCGCAACCCGGGAGCCCCTCTGACGGTCTATGCCGGAGTAGCAGCCATACCCGAGACCTGCGAACATCCCGGCGTCCTGATCTCGGCGGCCGAGATTGCATTAAAGAAAGGCATGGCCGGGGGAGTAAAGATATCCGCCTTTGATCCGGCCATGGCCAAATAACGATTGTGACGCCGAGCGAAGGCAGCCGACCTACATGCGATCCAGGACCGGAATACCCAGAAGGGACAGACCCAGTTTGATCGTTCGAGCGGTCATGTCACAGAGAATAAGCCGGGATGTGCGCACAGGCTCAGCGGCACTGAGCACCGGACAGGCCTCGTAAAACTGATTGAATTTCTGGCTCAGCTCAAAGAGATATTCGCAAATACGGCTGGGCAAAAATTCTTCTATAACGCCTTCGAGCACATCATCAAGCTTGAGCAATTGCTTGGCCAGCTCCAGCTCACTTGGCTCGGACAGAAGCACCCGGGCATTATCATCCAGTTGATCGAGATCGATGCCGCCTTCACGACTGATACCACGCACACGCACATAGGCGTACATCATATATGGTGCGGTGTTGCCTTGCAGGCTGAGCATCTTTTTGAAACTGAAAACATAATTGGTCATGCGATTGAGACTTAAATCGGCATACTTAACAGCGGAAACACCGACCAGAGAAGAGACTTCATCTTTCCAGTCATCGGCTTCGCTCTTGTTTTTATCGGCCAGACGGGCGTCCAGATCTTCTCTGGCGTGTTGTACCGCCTCGCTAAGCAAATCCTTCAAACGAATAGTTTCGCCGGATCGCGTTTTTAGTTTTTTACCGTCTTCACCCAGCACCACACCAAAGGGCACATGCGCCACGCGAACATCTTCCGGGACCCAACCGGCCTTGCGAGCGGCTTTTATCATCATCTCAAAATGCAGAGACTGTCCGGCGTCAACTACATAGATAATTTCGTCGGCATGATCGACATTAATGCGATGGGAAATCGCGGCCAGATCGGTGGCGGCATAATTAAAACCGCCATCGGTTTTTTGAACAATCAAAGGCTGCGGTTTGCCTTCTTCGTTTAAATAGCCGTCAAGGAAAATGCACTTGGCGCCCTGGTCTTCGACGACCAGACCTTTTCCTTCCAGAGCCTTAACGGTATCGGCCAGCTTGTCATTGTAGAAAGATTCACCACGCTCAACGAGATCCCTGATGTCGAGCATGTCGTAAATTTCTTCAAAAGATTTACGCGACTGATCACAGAGCAACTGCCAGGCTTTAATGGTCTCGGCATTGCCCGATTGCAGAGCGACAACTTCTTGCCTGGCCCGGGCTTTAAAATCTTCGTCTTCATCAAAGTGCTTTTTGGCCTGCTTATAAAATGTGACCAGGTCGCCCAGATCCAGGGCCTGAGACTCGGTCAGAGCCTTGGGGAATTGCTCACGCAGCTCGCAAATGAGCATGCCGAATTGAGTGCCCCAGTCGCCGACGTGATTTATTTTCAGAACCTTGTGACCGAGAAATTTATAAGTCCTGGCGATGGATTCGCCGATGATAGTCGAACGCAGATGGCCGACATGCATTTCTTTGGCGATGTTGGGACTGGACATATCCACAATAACTGTCTTGAGTTTGGCCGGTACAGCCACACCCAGACGCTCGTCCTTTTTGATGGCATTGAGCTGGGATTCCAGATACTCTTTTTTCAAACGGATATTGATAAAGCCCGGTCCGGCCACCGTCGGTGCATCACAGATGCCGTCCACGTCAAACTTAGAAACTATTTGTTCAGCAATAGCACGGGGCGGTTGTTTCAATTGCTTGGACAGAGTCAGAGCCAGATTGGACTGGAAGTCACCGAAGGCCGGATTGCTGGCGGCATCGACAATGGGACTGATACCCTCGAGTTCGCTGCCATAGGTTTTAACGGCGGCATCACGGAGCCGCTCTTTGATGCTATTTACTACGTTTTTCATTGCTTGTTTAGAATCCCAGGTCTTTCATCGTTTTTTCTTCAGAGCTATTGCCCTGATTTGGTGGCGTTACCGGCTGCGCTGACGTCCCCGTACCGGACTGTGATTGAGCAGGATTGCCTTCCGGCCCGGCATTTGGTTTTACGGTAGCATCGCCGGAGGGTTTGGTATCGGCAGTCTTATCCTTTTGCTCTTTGTCCTTTTTGCCGACCAGATAGCTGTTGTAGAGCTTGCCGTCAAAATAGATGCGAAACTCCGTGCTGCCGTCAAAACGAGCCGCATAGCCGCTCGAGATGTCAACGCGCTTACCTTCATGGGGAGAAAGCGGAGGCACATATTCATCAACGACTTTGGATTCTTTGGTCCACAGTACTTTGTCGCCCTGCACGTCTACAAGATCCGTTTTCATGATCAAAGCGTTTATGGGCAGGTCGGTAGGATTCCACACCTGACCGCCAATGTGGGGCATGCCGCCCTGCACATCGACAGTGACGCCTTTGAGGGTGACCGTGGCTACACTGCTGTTTGGATCAACGGACCGGGCCTGTTGCAGGTAACCATATCCGGTATCAAGCTCACCCTTATCGAGCAACTCTTTACCGCGTTTAGTCAGAAGAGCCGAGAGCTTATGCGTCAACGCATCGTCATGGGCAGCCAGTCTCTGTGCTTTGCGCAACTGATCGATAGCCAGCTCCAGCTGACCGGTGCGCTCGTATATATCGGCACAGGTTTCATAGTTGCGCGGATTTTCGGCAATGGCATTGAGCTTGTTCAAATAAACCAGCGCCTCAGTGTCCTTTTTATCGTCGATCAGTTTGCCGGCCAGTCTCTGATAAATAGTAGCCAGACGATTATCGGCTTCGGTATAGCGAGAGCCGTCCTTCAGGTCCTTTACTTCTTCCCAGAGAGAAAGAGCACTTGTAAGTTTGCCTTCGCGCAATTGTTCGTCACCCCAGAGAGCATCAAGGTCGGCAAGCTCAGCCTTTTTACCCGGCACATTAGCCTGGGCCAGGGGCCGCAAAAGCTCCACTGCTTTGTCGTAGCGATTGTGCATGCTGTAGTACTTAGCGAGCTGTGAAGCCAGTTCCGGATCCTCGGCCACACCGTTGCCCAGCTGTTTGGCCTGGGAGATGCAATTCCAGGCTTTATCCACCTGGTCCACCCCGACATAGGCGCGGGCCAGAGCCATGAGTACTTTGGGATTGGGCTTGCCGGTAGTAGCCGCCTTATTGAGAGTCTCCACGGCAAAGGCAAATTGACCATTTTTGAGTTCATCGAGACCTTTGCGGAGCAAACGGTCCTCTTCCGGCGCTTTAGTCAGGAAAAATATGCCAACGCCGGCAATAATCATCAGCACCACAACGCCGAACAATATGGCCGAGGTGGCCGGATTGCCGCTCCGGATGTCCGGTTTTACACTCTGAGAACGGCGCTTAGAGCCCCGACGCTCGCCGCCACGATCCCCGGTGACGCTTCCGGTGCCCTTACCGCGGCCGGCAGTGCCGTCACTGTCCTCGTCCAGTATCTCGTCGTCAAATTCAGCCACCCGCGGCCGCTGTTTGACGTCAAATCTTTCTTGCTTACGCCCACCTTTAGAAGTAGAAGCGGCCCCACCATCTATCCCTTCGGATAGTTGTGATGGAGCCGCTGGGGCGAGACTATTGTCCTCCAGGTAAAAATCCTGGCCGCATGAGACGCATTGCTCATACTGAGGTGGGTGATGTGTACCGCAACTAGGACAACGCATATTTTGATCAAACCCGGTTAGTACCGGTTAGATCATACACCCTACTTGATTTCTACTTTAGCGCCGGTTGCTTCGATCTTCTTCTTCATCTCTTCAGCTTCTTCTTTCTTGACTTTTTCTTTCAGAGGCTTCGGAGCAGCGTCTACGAGGTCTTTGGCTTCTTTGAGGCCGAGTCCTGTGACTTCGCGAACGATCTTCAACACTTCAATTTTCTTATCGCCAACAGCAGCGAGGATGACATCGAATTCAGTCTTCTCGTCAGCAGCAGCGGCAGCACCACCACCACCAGCAGCCGGGGCGAAAGCCATCGGAGCAGCAGCGGTAACGCCGAATTTTTCTTCCATTTTCTTCTTCAGATCAGCTGCTTCGAGCAAGGTCAGTGAACCGATAGCTTCGAGCAAAGCATCTGTAGTCATAGTAGCCATTTAAATCTCTCCTTATTAACCGATATCAGCTTATGCAGCTGGATTGTTTTTCTTTGCGACCTCTTCGACGAGGACTGCGACGTCTCTGATTACGGCTTCCAACAGACCAGCAATATTTCTGGCGCCGGAATCCAAACCACCCATGATGGATGACAACAGTTCGTCCTTGGACGGAAGCTCGGCCAACGCTTTTACTTCATCGGCTGATAAAGTTTTGCCTTCAAAAACGCCGCCTTTGACGGCGCCTTTTTTAGCTGTCTTGATAAAGTCGACAACTACTTTGGCAGGTTGAGCCGGGTCATCATATCCAACCACTACTGTGGATGGTCCTTTAGCGATTACGTCGATAGCTTTGAACTCAGTATTGCTGGTAGCAATTTTCAGAAGTGTGTTCTTGGACACTTTGCATCTAGCATTGTGCTTATCAACAGAACGTCTGAAGCGCGTGAGTTCAGCTACCGTGTAGCCGCTCAAATCAGCAACAATCGCAACTTTGCCGTTTTCAAAGAGTTTTTCAAGGTCCGAGACGACCCCGGCCTTGTGTTCTTTGGTTGGCACTATTGCCTCCTTGGAGTTGCCTCCTTCGGGATTGTCATCATTACTTTCAGGCAAGACCCATAAAAAAAATCCCAGGGGATTTTTCCGCCGGGATCACAAAGCGCAAGTAGAACTTACGTCGACAATGTCGGTTTTGTGACCTCGAGTCGGCGGTCCGATTGGACCATTAAACTGAGCTGGTAGCTCAGAACCAAACTGTCTTTGGCCTATTAGCAGCGTTTAAGCCAGCCGGAGCTGGATTAACGCAGGGGTCATTGTCGCGTTAATGGTCAGCAGCGTCAAGTCAGTGGCGCTTTTCCATAACAAAGCTGTAAAGCAATCAATACAATAGAATGGCTCTCAGCGAATCAACACTATGGAATCAACCGGCAAAATGGAAGTATTTGAGAAACACGTCTTTGTCTGCGTCAGCGGCAAAACATGCCCGAACGAAGGCGCTGTCGAGGTTTGCGACGAGCTGCGCAAACAGATCAGCAGTCGTGGCCTGAAGGGCAAGATCCGCATCAACAAAGCCGGCTGCTTCGATCAGTGCGGCAATGGACCATTAATCGTTGTTTATCCGGAGAGCACCTGGTACGCCCATGTGAAACCCGAAGATGTCAATCAAATCGTGGAAGAGCATCTGATCGGCAATAAACCGGTCGAAAGGCTTTTTTATGACGGCAGGGGTCGAATAAGAGACTGACCCTAAAAAAGTGCCGGCGGAAGGAGCCCTCATGACAAATAGTCGAAAAAGAGGCAGCTAACCGACCACCAGCTAAAATCTAAAATACCCGTGACAACTGATCCTAAACGGGCGCAGAAAGATTTTAATTTTTTCGAGGCTGGAGGCCCGGCTTACTTAGCTTTAGCGTCCTTAGCCGGAGCGGCATCCTTAGCTGGGACGGCGGCAGCCGGTGCTTTGGCGTCCTTCGCCGGAGCGGCGTCTTTAGCCGGGGCGGCGGCGGCTGGAGCTTTGGCGTCTTTCGCCGGGGCGGCATCCTTGGCTGGGGCGGCGGCGGCTGGTGCTTTGGCATCTTTAGCCGGGGCCGCATCAGTTCCGGTTGTAGCTGCGGTGCCGGTGCCGGTTGCAGTGCCAGTACCCGTTCCGGTTTCGGTGCCTGTTCCCGTACCCGTACCGGTTCCTGTGCCGGTTTCAGCTTCAGTGCCGGCTGCGGTGCCAGCGGAGGTATCGGTACCAGCTTCCGGCGCAGGTGCAGTCACCGATGCGTGTGGGTCCATCTTGAGAGCGTTTTCGATTTCGGAGGCCGAAATGGTGCCGTCATCGCCAACAAAGCGAGGGTCGATTTTTACTGCAGCGAGCTTTTCCGAGAACGTGAGCGCTTCATCAAATACAGGCGGGATAACGAACTGACCCTTCACATCAATGTAACCGCGTCGGGCGTTAGCCACACCGACAACGGCCGCACCCTCTGAAAATTCTTCAGCATAGGTAAAGCGACGCTTGATGACAGTCTTACCGGCTTTATTGATAAATCCGTAGCGACCTTTTTTGAGCGAAAGGCCCAGCCCGTCATGGAAGAACATGCGGGAATTGAGCGGATCGCTCATGGACATCGTGCCGTTATCGTCGATGATGACAAAGTCCGAACCGAAATAAGCCTCAGCAACACGGTCCTTAAAAGGTTCAGCTTTGTCGAACTTGAAATCGCTTATCTGCTTGCCGGTGGCATCGATATACGTCCACTTACCGGCTTTGCTCACAGCCGCCATGCCTTCGGAGAATGCCAGGACATTATCGAAAGTAGGCGCGACTTTGGTTTCACCCTGGGGCGTCATATATCCCCACTTGAGACCATCTTTATAAGGGCAATAAATAATGGTGGTCGGCTCCAGAGGTTTGCTGGCCTGGCCGCAATCCCCCAGCTGATCAAACTTGGCCGCCGATACAGGGGTGCCGTTCTTGTCGATCAGCTCCCACTTACCGTTGAAGACTTTGACTCCGGCGAATCCTTTATGAAAGGCGCTGACGTCCTCAAACTGACGTTCGATAATAAATTTGCCCGTATTGTCGATATATCCCCAGCGGGCGGACAAATCCGCTGCCGCCAGTCCCTCGGAAAAGGACAGGGCCCGCCTGAATTGCGGCTTGATAGTGAACCGACCGGAATGGTCTACGAAGCCCCATTTCGGTCCCAGCTCCGGCGGCGGTTGCAAAGACGTATCTTCTTTTTTGGCACCCATACATGCCGTAAGAGTGGCTGACGTGACCAAAATAGTAAGAGCTAGCTTAAAGTTTCGCGACATGTTCAAATTCTTTCTTTGCTGCCAGGGGCCTATAAACGCACATAATAAGCGGTATGTAACCGGCTTACAAGCATTTTAGCCCCTGACACCATTTGTAGTGCATGAGCAAGTTTCTATAATAGAGCTTTTCAATATAGAAGAATAATAAGTCGGTTTACGCGCGTGGAAATATTTGATGGCTAACTATCTATTGGAACTTGGTGTCGAAGAGCTGCCGGCTGGCTTTGTCCCGGAGGTTGAAGAGCGCCTTGTCGACTTATTGAAATCGGGTCTGGAACAGGCCAATCTGAAATTTGAATCGATTAGTTCATTTTCCACACCAAGGCGCCTGACAGCCGTGGTCAAGGGGCTGGCGCAAACCCAGGAAGCGACAGTCAAACGAGTCAAGGGCCCACCGGTCAAAAGCAGTTTCTCGGCGGACGGTCAACCGACAGTGCAAGCCACGGGTTTTGCCGCCAAGCATAATTTGACGGTTGCCGACTTGAAACAAGAAGACGTGAGCGGCACGACATTTTTGATTGCCGAGGTAACAAGTCCGGCTCGGAAGGCCGGCGAAGTTTTACCGGAGATTGTCGAAAAGATAATTCCGCAACTCTCGGGCGAAAGACCCATGCGCTGGGGTTCTTGCGATCTCAAATTCAATCGCCCACTGCGATGGGTGGTATCACTATTAGGCGCAGACGTGGTGCCTTTTGATGTGGCCGAAATCACAGCCGGTCGCACAAGCTTCGGACATCGCATCTTGAGTCCTGGTCCGGTGGAAATCAAAGACGCTGACTCCTACGAGGAAGCTCTGAAAAAAGCCTCCGTCATGGTCGACAGCAAAAAGCGCAAAGAGCTCATCCTGGCGCAGGTGCAGGCCAAGGCCGAGTCGCTCGGCGGCGTCGCTCCGCAACTCAGTTCTTCGCTTCTGGATGAAGTAACTTTCCTCACAGAGTGGCCGCATGCTCTCGTCGGTGACTTCGAAGCCGACTACCTGGCCCTGCCGCCAACACTGATCGAAACGATCATGATTCACCACCAGCGGTACTTCCCCCTGGAAGAAAAAGCCGGCGCAAGCTCAGGCAATGGTGCTTCACTGGCTTTCAAACGCAAACTGCTGCCGCACTTCATCACAGTCACCAACAATGATCGAGCCGAAGCCCAGGCCAAGATCAAACAGGGTAATGAAAGAGTGCTGCGCGCCAGACTTGCCGACGGAAAATTTTTCTTCTTTGATGATCGCAAAACAAAACTGGAAGACCGCCGCGATGCGCTCGCCAAGCTGACCTTCCAGGAGGGGCTGGGCAGCTACCAGGACAAAACCGACCGGCTCAATAATCTGGCCAAAGTTTTGTCCGACAGCCTGAAACTGGATCCAAAATTGAGCGTTTGCCTCGAGCGCACCACCGAGCTGATGAAGCTCGACCTGGTTACCAACCTCGTGCGCGAACTACCCGAACTGCAGGGTTATGTCGGCAGCTGGTATGCCGAATCTGAAGGCGAACCTCTGGACGTAGCTCAAGCTATCGCGTCTCACTACTGCCCGCGCAGTGCCTCCGATACAATCCCCGCCGATAAGGTCGGCCAACTCGCCGCCGTACTCGACAAGATCGATCACGTTGTTGGACTTTTTGCTCTGGGCAGAAGACCGACGGGATCTTCGGACCCCTACTCGCTGCGACGCAATGCACAGGGTCTGATCGATATCCTCGTGGATGGTCTGACCGATCAGCCCGTCAATCTCTCGATGCTCATCAATACACTGCTTCTCTGCTTCGAGCCGATGCTCGTAAGTAACGGCAAAAAGATCAACACTGAAGCGATCAATGCTGATTTGCAAGATATGCTCCTGCAACGCTTCCGGGGCAAACTGCTGGATATGCACCTCAGTCGCGAAGCCGTCGAAGCCGTGCTCGCCAGCCGCGATCCGCTGATAGATTTGCAGGATGTGGTTGTGCGCGCCCGCACAGTCGATCATTTGATCGGCTCGCCCGGTGCCACCGAATTGATTCGCGCCGGTGTGCGTATCGCCAACATACTCAAAGGCGGACAACCGGCGGCTGTAAATGAATCGCTGTTGACGGAAGCAGTCGAAAAGAGCCTCTACGAGGCATTCCAGAAGCAGGTCCGCTCCAACTGGGAACGCGACGGCCACTTCACCGCACCGAAGACCGAGGGCGAATATCAATCGCTGCTCGATCTCCTCAGAACATTGACGCCTTTCGTTGAAAAATTCTTCGAAGACATCATGGTCAATACCGAGGAACAAGCGGTGCGCCAGAATCGTCATGCTCTTCTGGCCAATATTGATCAGTACTTCAAATCCGTGGCCGACTTCGCAAAATTGCAACCGGTTTTAAACTAATGTTCAAATCAGAGAAAGGGACCATCAGCTGGAAGACATACGCAAAGCGGTGGCTGGCACTATATATGGTGCCTCTCACTCTTGCTCTGCCACTGTCTCTCCTGTCTGACTGCGCCGCCTCCGCCGCCTCGGGATCTCTGGCGGACGTCCCACCCGACAGCGTGCGCATACCGCCAATGGTAAAAGAACATTCGGTCTCCACCTATGTGCCGTCGGAAGCATGCAAGGGAGAAGGGGTAGCCGTAAACCTCATCTATCCAAACAAAGCACGCTATAAAGACGGTGCTCCTGTGGCCGTTGTAATACCCGGCGGCATAGGCCCTAACGGTCTCAATTTTGAAATGCATGCCAGCCAGGTCGGCGTAATTGAAGTACGCTTTGCCTTCCCCGGCGGTGGCACGCCTCAGTTCGGCTCGGCCGGCACATTCGATAACCGTGGGGCCACATCCCTGCAAGCTCTCAAGGACGTTATCCTCTTTGCCGGCGGCCAGAAGCAGGATTACAAGGGCCGCACAATCAACGACCTGCTCAAAGGCACGGTCAAAGTGCAGGCGGATAATATCGGTTTAGTCGGCTGGGATGTCGGCGGCAATCAGGCCCTGGCAGTACTCGGCAAAAATCCCGAAGCGCTGTCCTTCGTCAAATGGTTGGTCTTTTATGAAAGTCCGGTCGGGGCCATGTTCTGGCCTCCTGCCCTGGGATCGGCCGCTGACCTGCATCTCAATAAACACTATCGCGAGGGTTCCGCGGCCACCGGTAATATCCAGATGGACTACCGCAAACTTTACTGGGCGGAAAGCTCATACCGCAATCCGAACCGACTTGCCTCACGCAAACGGGGCAGCCCCGGTCTGAAAGGTGTGCTCTTTTTCGACGAGAATATGAACGGCATCTGGGAAGAATCCAACGAATTTGCCTTCACTTCGGCCCTTGATCCGGACTTGAGCAAACAGTATTTCCCACCTCAGGTCATCGGTGCCATCCAGAGAGTTGAGCTTTTCAAAGGCTACTGGCCAAAGAACATAGCTACCCAGGCTGAAACTGAAAAGTTTTTTGCTGACCGCGACGGTTCGCTTTATGTGGAGACCGTTGCCAGAGAGTTTCCAAACTTGATGGTGACTATCTTCGGCTCAGCCGCAGACCACGATCAGCAGCAGCCCGACCACCCGCACATAGCCTTTCTCTACAATCTTTTCCTGACGCACAAAGTTCGATTCTTACGGCTGAATCCAGACCCCAACTATATGGTGGCCGCAGCGGGCATGAATCACATCAACTTCGTCAACAATGAGCCAAACGGATCGATCGACTCCGATGCCATCATGTCTCAGCTGGAACCGGAAGGCCTGGTCCCCGACTATGTTTACATAGAAGGAGCAGTAGCCGAGCT